>NZ_JACFRN010000020.1 GCF_016100975.1 Lactobacillus sp. W8174
GAGCTGTCAGAACTCTCAGAACCGTTGGAACTTTCAGAGCCGTTAGAGCCATTTGAGCTATCGGAGTTGTTAGAACCATTAGAACTCTCAGAGCTGTTGGAACCATTTGAGCTATCGGAGTTGTTAGAACCATTAGAACTATCGGAGCTGTCAGAACTGTTAGAACTATCAGAGCTGTTGGAACCATTAGAGCTATCGGAGCTGTTAGAGCCATTTGAACTCTCAGAGCTGTTGGAACCATTAGAGCTGTCAG
>NZ_JACFRN010000014.1 GCF_016100975.1 Lactobacillus sp. W8174
GTATTTAGCCTTGCGAGATGGTCCTCGCTGCTTCAATCGGGATTCCTCGTGTCCCGACCTACTCAGGATCCTGCTCAGCGCGCTCCGGATTTCGCTTACGGGGCTCTCACCCTCTCTGGCTTACCTTCCCAGATAATTCTGCTATCCTTTGCGCTGCCTTGTCGCAGTCCTACAACCCCAAATGATAAATCATCTGGTTTGGGCTCTTTCCTTTTCGCTCGCCGCTACTAGGGAAATCGATTTTTCTTTCTCTTCCTGCAGCTACTTAGATGTTTCAGTTCACTGCGTCTTGCCCCAGCCGGCTATCTATTCACCGCCTGGTAATGCATCTGCATGCATTGGGTTCCCCCATTCGGATGTCTCCGGATCATTGCGTACTTACCGCTCCCCGAAGCCTTTCGTGGTTCGTCACGTCCTTCTTCGCCTCATTGTGCCTAGGCATTCACCGTGCGCCCT
>NZ_JACFRN010000003.1 GCF_016100975.1 Lactobacillus sp. W8174
GCTTTTTAGTATTCCGGCTTAGCTCAGTTGGTAGAGCGCTTGACTGTTAATCAAGATGTCGTCAGTTCGAGTCTGACAGCCGGAGCGAGCAAAGAGAAGAGGACCATTTGGTCCTCTTTTTTGTGTATAAATTTGATATTTAACTTATATTTGGTTCTATCTTAAGTTTCTTAAACGCTGAAATTAAGTTTTGAAGTCCGGGATTTATTTTTTGTCCATGTTTAACTGCAATAAAATATTTAATTTGAATCAAATTATGATCAACTGGAAGTAAGTTAATAGGTGTTTGCGCCATTCGTTTAATAATGCTTGCAGCTGAAATAGTTAAGCCTACTCCTTTTATTGCTAAGTTGGTTGCAGTAATAATGCTGCTGCTTTCTAAAATAATATTAGGTTTGATATGGAACTTCTGAAATATTCCGTTAACTTGATGGCGAATTGCGGAGCTGTTTGAACTAACAACAAATGGTTCTTGTAAAATATCTTCAATGTTATATTCATTTGGCTCAAGTATGAATCGCCCGTTTTTAAAGTACTTTGATCTTGGTGAAATGATTACAAAATAGTTTTCTCCACCATTAACGTAAAAATCTAATCCTTGGTTAAGAGATTCAGGAGTTTGCCCCAAATAACAATCAATTTGTTCATGTAAAAGATGCGCTTCACTCACACGAGGTGAATTTTCTGCAAGCTGAATTTTGATATTAGGATTTTCCAGCATAAAGTTGGGTAAAAGCTCTGGCAGTAAAAACGTTCCCAAACTTTCCAATACTCCGATTCGGATTAATTCTTGATCAGGTGATACATATGGGGTTAACTGCTCTTCTAACTTTTGCTTATTAGTGATTTTAGTTTCTAAGTAGTTATAGTAAATTACTCCTGCCTGAGTTAACGTAAATGGTATTGTTTCGCGATCAATTATTTCAGTTCCCAATTTACGTTCGATTCGTTTAATTAGTTGCGTTAAATAGGGCTGCGATATATATAATTCGCTGGCAGCTCTAGTAAAATTACTTTCTTTTAATAGCACATCAATAAAATGTAGGACGGTTTCAGGATTGTTCATATTTTGCCTCCGATAACAATTTTATTATAGCCTGCTTGCTAGAAAACTATTTCCTTTTAATCAGAAAAGTTAGTAAAATTTAACTAATGAGCATTAAAAGAAAGGAAGTATATTAATGATGAAATCAGGAACTTATGAAGTAAAAGCTAAAGGTCATGGCTCTAGTTTTATGCCTATGAAGGTGTCACTTTCTGAAGATAAAATCAAAGAAATAGATATTGATTCCAGTGGTGAAACTGCAGGTGTAGCAGATGAAGTCTTTAAACGTCTGCCCAAGCAAATTATTGCTAATCAAACTTTAAATGTTGATGCTGTTAGTGGAGCTACAATTTCCAGTCATGGCGTGATAGATGGTGTGGCTCAGGCGATTACAAAAGCTGGTGGAAATGCACAAGAATGGCTTAACAGACCAAAGCCTCAGGCTGCTAATGATTCTGACAGAGAATACCAAACTGACGTTGTAGTTGTTGGAGCAGGTGGTGCGGGCCTCACTGCAGCCGCCAGAACCATTCAAAATGGTAAAAAAGTAATTGTATTAGAAAAATTCCCTCAAATTGGTGGTAATACTACAAGGGCTGGTGGCCCTTTGAACGCTGCTGAACCAGAGTGGCAAAATAAATTTAAAGCCTTACCTGGTGAAAAAGAAAGCTTGGAAAAATTAGCCGCTACGCCAATTGCTGAAATTGATCCAGAATATCGTGATGACTTTAAAGAATTGCAAAAGCAAATTAAGGCTTATGTAGATTCTGGTAAAAATTATCTGTTTGACTCGGTTTTACTACATGAAATACAGACTTATTTAGGTGGTAAAAGAACTGACTTAAATGGTAATGAAATTCACGGCAATTATGCTCTAGTTACTGAACTTGTTAATAATGTACTTGATTCAGTTAAGTGGCTAACTGATTTAGGAGTGAAGTTTGACCGCTCTGATGTCACCATGCCGGTTGGAGCTTTGTGGCGGCGCGGTCACAAGCCAGTTGAACCTATGGGCTATGCCTTTATTCACGTTTTGGGTGATTGGGTAAAAGAACATGGTGCTACAGTTTTAACAGAAACCCGGGCCCAACACTTAATTATTGAAGACGGTAAAGTTACAGGAGTTGTAGCTCAAAGCAGTGAGGGTAGTAAAGTTACCATTCATGCGCAAAAAGTAATTTTAACTTCTGGCGGTTTTGGTGCCAACACTAAAATGGTGCAAAAATATAACACTTACTGGAAACACATTGATGACGATATTGCTACTACTAATTCACCTGCAATTACTGGTGACGGTATTGCCTTAGGTCAAGAGGCTGGTGCTGATTTAGTGGGGATGGGATTTATTCAATTAATGCCTGTCTCTGATCCAAAGACTGGTGAATTATTTACTGGTATTCAAACTCCGCCCGAAAACTTTATTATGGTCAATCAAAAAGGTGAACGTTTTGTAAATGAATTTGCTGAACGCGATACTTTGGCTAAGGCCGCTATTGCCAATGGCACTTTGTTCTACTTAATAGCTGATGAAAAAATAAAAGCTACAGCTTATAACACAACCGAAGAATCACTTGAGGCTCAGGTAAAAGCGGGTACTTTGTTAAAGGCAGACACTTTGGAGGAATTAGCTGAAAAAGCCGGTATGGATCCAGCTACTTTGGTCAATACTATTAAAAAATATAATTCATATGTTGACGCAGGTAATGATCCAGAATTTGGTAAAAGCGCGTTTAACCTTAAATGTGAAGTTGCACCGTTTTATGCCACTCCGCGTAAGCCGGCTATTCACCATACAATGGGTGGCTTAAAGATCAACCCGAAAGCACAAGTATTAAATAAAGATGGACAAGTAATTACTGGTCTTTATGCAGCAGGGGAAGTCGCTGGTGGCTTACATGCCGGTAATCGTCTAGGTGGTAATTCACTAGCTGATATCTTTACCTTTGGTCGCATTGCTGCTGACACTGCCTGTAGTGAAATTGCAGATAATGATGTGGTGACAGGTGCATCAAAGGAATAAAAATTATCTTGATTTTAAAAAAGGAAGGCTCGAGCCTTCCTTTTTTATATGTATCCACGTTCTAGAGCTACAAAAATGGTAACAATTAACAAATCTGCACAGCCGCCTAAACTATAATTCTGTTCTAGACAGTCATCATTTAATTTTTGCAGACATTTTTTCCCAGCTGGAGAAACATAACCACCTAGCTCTAAATATTTGTTGGCTGCTTGATGTAGCCAATCAATTACATTATAATTTCCAGCTCGCTTGATCAGATTACTGTCAACTGTAACTGTTGCTATTTTCATTAGGGTATCAAGGAGTCTCGTTTGGAGCGTTCCCTTACTGTTTTTTAAAAAAGGTAAAGCTACTTCACGTACAATGGGATAGCCTTGTTCCGCCTGAGCACGAGCCCCACCAATATGATACTGTTCAAATTCTTTTTCACCTGCTGTTTGTAACTCATTATTTTGAATCAGATCATGCTGTACAAGTCCTTTACACATCTTGCTGATAGTCAGAAATAGTTCAGTATTGTTTGTCATACTGTAGCTTTCAGCACAAACAAAAATGCCTAGAGCAAAAATTGCCCCTTTATGTGTATTAGCGCCGTGCGTTGCAGCAAACATTTCTTTTTCAGCAGTGATGCCTCTTTTCCTTAATTGCTGAAACATTTGCGTTAAATCAGTCGACTGAAAGGTTTGCCCAATTTCAACAGCAGTAGCAAAATATGTTTCCAAGCTTAAACTGCTGTCAATAAAAGTATAAATATTCATATCGGGATGCGGCCCTTGGCTGATAGGATCTACTAAACCAGGTTTTGGCGCGGTAACAACTTCATATAAGAGTGAGCGTAGAGCATTTTTTGTAATTGAATTAGTCATATGTATAAATTTAATTGTTATTAGTTAATTCTGCAATAGTTTCATGAGCAGTTTTAATAGTTTTGATGTTATAACTGTCTGCTGCAATATCAGTATACCCCATTTCAAGATCACCTTTTGCCATACCGTTTATTAATCCCTGATAACCGTCTGCAGCAGTAAAAATTTGCTTTTCGTCTTCGTTATCCTGTGTTAATTTTGCCAGTTTCTGGGGCAATTTTCCAGGTAAAGAATAGATAGTCCGCGAGTTCATTTTAAAACTAATTAGTTCATGTTTTTGTGCATTTATGATTTTGCCTTTGATTATTGGTGAAGTTGGAGCTTCTTTAGCAAGTGCAAAAACTGTCTTAAGAAAAACCCCTTGTGCACCTTTTGTCAATGCGTCTTTCAAAACATGCGAGTCAGTAGTATCATACCCAGCTAAAACAGGTGTTTTTCCTGCTTGATGAACGAAATTTGCCAGCTCGATGTTACTTTTGCAGATTAAAATGTCAATACCATTACTTTGAGCTGCACGAATATTATTAATATTATTAATAACTTGCATAATTTTAATGCCACTATTATGTAGTAGATTTACCCATGCTTTAGATGCAACTCTTCCAAAACCTTCAAACAGTGCAATAGTTAACCTTCTTTTTTGCATTAATTCTACTAATTCGGTTGCTCTATGATCATCTTCCGGGTTAGATGAGGTGCTAGCAATTTCCACTCCAAAAGACCTAAAGGTATTAGATAGAGTTTGATCAATTTGCTCATTCATCAAGTTTCTTTCTGTCATGGCATCAAGCAAAGAATTGTTGCTAATGGTACCTATTTTATTTGAATTAGAAATAGAAGCGCTTGATGTCGCGTCGCTTCTAACCTTATAGCCTGCATTAATACCTAAAATGCCCAGTGCACCAGATTCTGAAATAGCAGCAACTAGTTTGCCATCTGTTAAGGTGTGGATAGGTTCGTGAACAATAGGGTAATTTGTTCCCAATAATTGACAAATTTTATTCATTAGTTTTATACCTTTTAAAATCTTATTTGACAGGAATATTATCGACGATTTTCTGAATATCTGGTTTATGGCCTTTAAGAAAGTCAATGAAATCAACTATTTCTGGTGAAAAGTTTTGACTTGAATCATATACCAGGTAAACCTGACGAGTATTTTTGGGCAAATCCAGTTTGATGATGTGGATGTCGAAACCGCTCAAATAAATAGTTTTTGCTACTACACCAACGATATCGTTGGTCAAAACTTGTCCTGCAATTGCTAGCTCATCATGAAGCCTGTTCGTAATATTCAGATCAGAGGCATTAGCCAGTAAAGCATTAGTGATGTCTTTTCCAATTTGAATTTTTTTAGAATAGGTAATAATTGACTCACCCTGTAATTCTTCGGGAGAGATTTCATTTATTTTTGCTAGATCATTTTCCTTTGAAACAATGGCAATGATTTCTTCAGTGTAAAGGGGAATGTAAGTAAAATAACTAAATTCAGGTACGAAAGAAGAAATTCCGATATCATACCAGCCATTTTTGATACCTTCGCAAATCTGATATGAAGGGTTATCGTGGTATATAAAATGAGGTGAAATATTACTTTCTTGTTGATATTGCTTAGTTAAGTTAGGCAAAATGGTTCCAATTGCAGTGGGTATACCAGCAATATGTATATTGCCTTGATCCTGACTGATACGCTGTTCAATTTTCTTTTTGCCGCGATCTAAAGAGTCTAAAGATTTGGTTACAGTATCGTAAAAAATACGTCCATATTCAGTTAACTGCACGTAATGACCATTGTGTTTAAACAGTTGGCAGTGTAATTCTTTTTCAAGTTGTTTAATCGATACTGAGAGGGTAGGCTGACTGATAAATAAGCTGTCTGCTGCTTTAGTGTATTGTTTTTGATCTGCCAATTCACGAAAATAGTAAAGTTGATTTAAATTCATGATATTACCTCAAAAATTATTTTAATATTCAATACCTATATAAATAAATGCTATACCTATTTTTTATAAAACGCTTACAAAAATTATTTATAATAATATTGATAAAATTAATATTAGGTTATTAATGTTGATTTTATTGTGATTTGACTCCCTAAATTTGGTGAGTCTTTTTAATTTGTGCAGGTAATAATAATAGAATTCCACCTTTTTCAATATATTTAGCCATAAAGGTATTTATAAAATTAATAGTTCTGACTTTGTTATCAATTTTACAATCTAAACTTTTTAAAACATAATACAGCTGTTGATAGAAAAACGCTTTCAAAAGCATTTACTGAAAGTTTAAAAGGAGATTGTATTATGACAGAACAAAAGAAATTACATGTATTACCACCATATGAAGAAACTCCGATTATGCACAAAACTAAACCAGGTGAATCAATGCCTGAAGAAGACTTTGAAAACTACTTAAAAGAAATTCGTCACTTGGCACAAAACGAGTTTGACAGAATGACCCCATACATAGAGGAAAATCGCAAGTTTCCGCAAGACTTTTTCCCAATTGCAATTAAGCATGATTTATATCGTTTTGCACTGCCTAAAGAATACGGCGGCTGGGGTCTTAGTGAAAAACAAATTCTGCAAGTTCAAGAAGAATTTTCAAGAACTCAGGGTGGAATTAGAATGCACTTGCACCATGCTTCAGATATGAACTGGCGGATTTTGGATAATTTTGGTAGTCAAGAACTTAAAGATAAGTACATGAACAAGTTCCAAGACAAATCAATTTATGCCAATTTTGCTTTAACCGAAAAGAGCGGTGGTACTGGAGCAGACCTTCATACTTTAGCTGTTAAGGACGGTGAAGACTGGGTAATAAACGGTGAAAAAACACTGATTTCTCATGCAGATGTTGCAGACTTTACCTACTTAATTGTGGTTACTGACCCAGATAAAGAAGGGGATGAAAGGTTATCAGCTTTCTTTGTCCCAACAAATACACCGGGATTTGAATCCAACGAGATGCCTTTAATGATGGGTTGTCGTGGTGCTGGACATGCCGATTTGAAATTCACTAATATGAGAGTACCTGATAAGTACATGCTTGGCAAGAGAGGAGAGGGTATGAAAGTAGCTATTTCTTCACTTTCACTTTCTCGTGCTCATATTGCTGACTCCAATTTAGGTATGGCGCAACGGATGTTAGAAATGTCCATTGCTTATTCTAAAGACCGAGTAACTTTTGGTAAGCCACTGTGTAAACGGCAATCAATCATTTTTGAAATTGCTGACATGGGTGCACGCATTCATGCCCTTAGGTTAATGTTGTGGGACTTGGCAAAAGATTATGACGAAGGAAAGGATATTACCAAGAAAGCTTCTCTAGCCAAACTGGAAAGCATCAATACTGTCAAATTAGTTTCTGATTACATGCTTGAAATCTTTGGTGGTATTGGCTACTTCCAGGACAATCCTTATGGACCTGCTGAAAGACTTTACCGTGATTGTCGTGCTATGTGGTTAGAAGAAGGACCTCGTTCCGTTCAAAGACTAACTGCAGGTCGTTTATTAATTAAAGACGGTGGCAATACACCAATAACAAGTCTTTAAAGTAATCAATTAAATTAATTTGAGTAAATAAATCAAGGAGGGCTGAATCTAAAACTTACTTTGCAAGGTTCAATCCTCTTTGTTGTATATAGTTTTGGAGAAAAAAATGGCTAACGAAATATTATCAGGAATAAGAGTTATTGATCTCACACAATTTTTGGCAGCCCCAACCGTAGGACGAGTCCTTGGAGAATGGGGAGCTGATGTTATTAAAGTTGAAGCTCCTAAGGGTGATGCTGGAAGAACCCAAGGTGCAGTTTTTGGCATGAAGTATGAAGATGATGAGAATTTGGGCTTTGATGTTTCTAATATGAATAAAAGATTCATTACTTTAAACATGAAAACTCCTGAAGGGATGCAAGCTTTTAAAGACCTATTAAAAACCGCAGATGTATTTTTAACATCAGTGAGAACAAAGAGTTTAGCTCATATGGGAATCACTTGGGAAGAGCTGCATAAAGAATTTCCTAAATTAGTGTTTGCACAAGATCGCGGATATGGTGAATTTGGTCCTAAAAAAGATTCTGCCGGCTATGACGCAACTGCTTATCAAGCACGTGGCGGAGTTCAGGGAACAACGGTAGATAAAGGAGGGAATCCATATAATCCAGTAAATGGCTATGGTGATTTCCAAGTATCAATGACCTTAGCCGCAGGTATTTGTGCAGCCTTACTGAGAGCTCAAAGAACCGGGAAGGGTGATAAGGTTGTCGTTAACTTGAATCACGCAGCGATATTTATGCAAAATATCGCTATGGTTTCTGCACAATATGGCAATGTATATCCTAAGAGTCGTAAAGAAGTTACTAATCCTTTTAATGACACTTATAAAACCTCTGATGATCGCTGGTTTGTACTATGCGTTCCCGAATATGACCGTGATTTTGACAAAGTAATGCATGACATTGGTCGTGATGATGTCAAAGGCGATGAAAGATATAACAAAATGGACACTTTGAATGCTAATGGTACCAGCAATGAAGTAATTGCCATTTTAGAAGATGCTTTTAAGAAAAAACCGTTGCAGTATTGGATAGACCTCTTTAATAAGGAAGACTTACCGCTTGAGGCTTGTCAGATACCAACGGAAATATACCAGGATCCTGAGGCTTTGGATAATGATGAAATTAGACTGATGGAATTTCCATCTGGAAATAAGAGATTTATTCCCACTAATCCAGTACGCTTTTCATCTCAAGGCAAGCCTACGCTAACTCCTTCTCGTGCTCAGGGATCTGATACACGCGAAGTACTCAAAGATGAGTTAGGCTACAGCGATGAAAAAATCAGTGAGATGTTTGCCAGTGGTGCTGCCAGTGGCCTGCGTCATATAGGAGACCCAATTAAATAGGTATTAAAATGACATTACTTTATACACAAGAACAAAAAGAATATATTCATTTAGCACAAGAATTTGGAGATCGGTATCTAACCCCTGAAATTATTAAGAAATATGATTTAAAAGGTGATTGTCCTTCCAGCTTGTTTGAGCCTGCAATTAAAATTGGCCTTCATATGCTTGAGATCCCCAGAGAATATGGTGGTGCTGGCCTTTCTTATGAAGATTCTGCCCTCGTTTTTGAAAAACTGGCTGAATATGATGCAGGTTATGCACTTACTTTAATTACCTCATTTGTTGCATTGCGGTGCGTAATGTTAGCTGGTACTGAAGAACAAGCACAAAGATTTGCCGATGTCATCAGACCAGGCCGTTTCGCTGCCTTTACAATGTCAGAAGCAGATGCTGGCTCTGACGCAGGTTCTGTGAAAGCAACAGCTGTTCGGCAAGGCAATGAATATATTTTAAACGGAAATAAAGCTTTTGCTACTAATGGTGGAATTGCTGATATTTTTATTGGGATTTTTAGAACCTCTAATAATGGTAATCACGGCTTATCAGCTTTCATGATTGATAAAAATACGCCAGGTATTTGGGTAGGAAAGCATGAAGATAAAATGGGACTGCGTTTATCAAATACAGTACCGTTAGGATTTAAAAATGTACACGTGCCAGCTGAAAATCTGATTGGCCAAGAAGGAAGAGGAATTAATATTGCGTTAAACAGCCTTAACCTCTCACGTGCGTACGTTTCTACTTTGACCGTTGGTGTTATGCAACGGGCACTTAATGAAGCTGCCAAATATGCCAATCAACGTGAACAATTTAATCAACCGATTTCTCAATTTGAATCTGTGCAAAATATACTTGCTAATATGGCAACGGCAGTTGAAACAGCCCGCTTATTAGTCAATAACACAATGAAAATGATGGATAAAGATTTGTCTGTACGTCAAGAAGGAGCAATGACCAAGCTTTATGTCACTGATGTGGCACAAAAAGTAACTTCTGATGCGGTTCAGATTCTTGGTGGTTATGGTTATACCCGAGCTTATCCGGTTGAAAAGCTAATGCGTGATGTCAAAGGATTTCAAATTCTGGAAGGAACTAATGAAATTCAGAGAATGACAATTGCACGTGAAGTTAGCAAAAAATATCAGGACTAGGAGGGTACCATAATGAAAATTGCATTAATTGCCAAGGCTGAAGCAGATAATCCTAAAACTTATACTTCTCATAAGAACAAAGTAACTTATCATCCAGAAAATTTATTTCTGAGTGAAGAAGACAAAAATGCCCTTGAGTTTGCCCTGCAATTAACAGAGTTAAAAAAAGGTGCTATTGATGTCTTTACTTTTGAACAAAGTGAAGTAGCTGAACGGATTTTGCATGAAGCACTGGCTATGGGAGCAACAACAGCTACTAAAATTTCAGCAGGTAATATCAATGATCCTTTACTGCAAAATCAAATTGCAAGTGAATTTGTCCATTACTTAAAAGAAAATAATGAAAATTATGACTTGATTTTAACGGGAAAAACAACATCTTCAGCTTTTCCGGCTGCTATTGCTGCAGGATTAGGGATAGCATTTTATGACTATGTTTCTATGATTGATACTTCCCTCAATTATGAAATGAAACTTGAAAAAGGCAAAATTACTGGGCAATGTGTCTTGCCAGCTGTAATTGCCACGTTAGATTCAATCAATGTGCCACGCCTTGCTAGTTTCACGTCGTTAAGTACAGCAATAAATTCAAGTATTAATAACGTAAGTTTTAAAACTAGTGATGAAGGCGTTACAAGTGAAATTGTAGCTAAACCAGTTAAAAATGAAAAAACTATTTTCAATCTGGATCAAGATCCTAAAGCTACGCAAAAACTGGTTGAAATACTTAAGCAAAACGGGATGTTGAGGTAGAAAAATGGTACCAATTTATTATATTCAGTTAGAAGATAAGAATATTGATGAAGGTCATAACAGTAATAACTTAGCGGGTCTTGACAGCAATTTTAAAGGTAAGAAAGAAGTACTAGTTTTCAGTAATCACGCTAGTGAAATTAAAGATAAATATGCTTCTTCAGGAGTCAAGACTACCATATACCAAAATGAGAATTTTAGTGTGACAAACTTGCCAGCTGTGACTAATACCCTTAGAAAAATTTTTGTCGATAAGGAAAATAGTTTAATAGTATTTGATAAGAGTAATTTAGGTAACAGTCTTGGCAGTCAATTAGCTGCTGTACTGAATGTCCCATTTATTTATAATGCCAAAGATATTTGCTGTGATCAAGATCATATAATAGTTAATCAGGATATCGGCAAAACACAAGCCTTAAGAAAAGTCACTCTTGATGACAAGGCGGTAATATCTCTTTCTTGCAATGGTGTCGTAAGCCATAGTAAGAATGAAGTTGACATAATTGACTGGGAATGTACAGAAACTAATGGAGCCGCATATGTACCCGAAGCTAATTCTGATAATGATTTGGCATATGCAAAAGTGATTGTAGCTGGTGGTAAAGGCCTGGGTTCCCCAGATAAATTTAAACCGTTAGCTACTTTAGCCCAAAAATTAAATGCCAGCGTGGGAGCAACTAAGGCAGTTACAGATCAAGGCTGGATTGATAAGAACCGCATGATTGGAATATCGAATTTGTCTGTTGCACCAGATGTTTACTATGCTTTTGGCATTTCAGGAGCTGTCCAGCACACTGCAGGAATGACAAAATCAAAATGTGTCATTGCTGTCAATACCGATGAAGCAGCACCAATTTTTAAATTAGCGAATTACGGTATTATCGGGGATGCCAACCAAGTAATAAAGCAATTAAATGAGCTTTTGTAAGGTATAAAAATGATTTCCAGTAAAAAGGTGCAAACCTTAAATGATTTATGGCAAAAGCGCTTAAAGCAAAGTGGTCAAAGTACTTTTGTCACTGAAGATGGTTGTAAATACAGTTATCAAGAAATAGATTTTTTAGCCAATAAGCAGATGGACTTGCTCCGGAATAATGGCATTAAGAAAGGTGATTTAATTGCAATTCAGTTCGAACTGGATCTAGCAAATATTGTAACGATTATTGCCTGTATCAAAATGGGAGTGGTTATTAATCCATTAAATCCGCATTTTGATATTGATGAGATTAATAGCATGATTAACAGGTTTAAGCCATATGCTATCATTTCGCAAAAATCCGTGCGTGGTCGTGACACTCTTAGTAATATTGCTAATTTAGATAATTATCAGACTAAAAAAATAGCGGACCTGGTATTATTTACCAGAAAAAAGCATTTACCATCTGAATTTATTGGAGGTGACGGATCAGATACTCCTGCACTGGTTCTCAATACTTCGGGTACTAGTGGACTTTATAAAGGCGTAGTTTTAACCAATAAAAATATTATTAGTGCAGAAAGTGCATATAACGACGCTTTTGGCATCACTAAAGATGACATGACTTTAATTCTTTCGGGGATGTATCATGCAATTGGATTTCATCATGGCTTAATTTCAACGATTATGGCAGGAAGTCATTTGGCAATAATTAAACATTATAATATTGAACAAGTGGTAAAAATGCTTGAAGAAGAACCAATTACATATATTGATAGTTTGCCTACAATTATGTATGATCTGCTATTTAAAGTTCAAAATTTGGGTAAGCTACGGATGCTCATTTGTGGAGGTGACAAAATTAAAGAAAGCATTTTGGTTCAAGCTAAAAAAAGAAATATTCCCCTTTACAACTGTTATGGTCTGACAGAAGCAGTGCCATTTAGTTATACTCCTCAAGATTATTATTTAAGTAAAGGTGCAATGACCACGGCAGTCAAGCCAATGGCCAATATTAAAGTCAGACTTGTGAAGAACAAAAATATAATTACAGATAGTAATAAACAAGGTCAAATTGAAGTTGCTGGACCGATCATTTTTAAATGTTACTTGGATGATCCTGAAAAAACGGCTAAAGCATTTGACGGTGACTGGTTTGTTACTGGAGATGTTGGTCACTATAATGAAGATAACTTATTGGAAATAGATGGCCGCAATAGCGATAAAATTATTCGTGGTGGTGAAAATATTTCCGCTCATATGGTTGAAGATAAGATTAAGGGCTGCCAAAATATTGAGGAAGTAGCAGTTTTAGGAGTCCCAGACGTCCGTTTAGGACAGAGAATTGGTGCCTTTATTGTTCTAAATCATGGCCAAAAAGTATTAACCAAAGCTGAGTTAATTTCAGAATTAAAAAAGCAGCATGTTGATAAAAAATTATGGCCTGAAAAGCTATGGGTTGTTGATTCATTACCAAAAACGTCAAATGGCAAAATAAAGAAGTATCTTTTAAAAAATTGGCTGGAAGGTAAAAAAGTAAATGAAGAATAAATTTTTTAAACGTCAAATGGCAGATTATTTTGTAACTCCAAGGATGCTTAACCATATGGAAATTACTCATGGTGGAACGCTCTTAGATAATGCAGACTCAGCAATGGGCTTGTTTGCAAATTCATATTGCCATAAGCGTACGTTAACTGGTCGAATAGATAAATTTATTTTTCATAAAAAAAGTTATGCTGGTGATCATATTTGCTTTTGCGTAACTTTATTAAAAACGACAGCAAAAACAATGACTATTTATGCGGAAGTGAACAGAATTTCTCTTGATAATTCATGTTCGGAATTAATCGGTGAAGCGGTATTTACCTATGTTGCAGTTAATGCAAACTTGGAGCCGATCTCAGGTTCTATTGAGCAATACCATGTTACTGATGCAGAAGAAAAAGAATATATTGAATCAGTCAAAAAGAGATTTGGCATTAAATAGAGTCATTTTGAGTTGAGGTCCTGGTTTAATTTGTTTATTAGTAAAACTATTAATTATAACTATTTAAGTATTAAATTATTTAATAAATTATGGACCAAGTTATAGCGATTAATTACCCAATAAACACCAAATTCAAGACACTAACTTTTTGATAAAGCAAGAAAGCATTGATATACCAATGCTTGTGGTTATAGTTATTTTTTATAATTTGGTAATCATAAATAATTATTCATATTCTTTGTAATAAGATATATTTATTTATGAAATTATTAGCAAATCTTAATTTTGAAAGGTAAAGCTATGAAAAAAGAAAAAAATTATGTTGGCGTTGCTGCCTCTGTGTACATCCATTTTGCGGTTGTTGGAGCAGCTACCTTATTTATTAGTCAATATAGAGAAATCCTGGCACACTCTTGGAATGCCAATGAAACCCAAGTCTCGCTAGTAATCGCAATGGTGGGCTTAGGCAGAATTATTACAATTTTATTTGCCGGCGCTATTTCAGATAAGATAGGCCGGAAAAGAACTTTGTTAATTGCATTGCTCAGTGACGCAGTTTTCCTTCTCGGCGCTGTTTTTGCTAACAATATCTGGGTTGCTGGCCTAGCGGCTATGTTTTTCGGGGCAACTAATTCATTTGGTGATACAGCAGGTTACCCTGCACTTGCAGACGCTTTTCCAGATAAAACAGCTACAATGAACTCATTTGTTAAGGCTGCAATGCAAGTGATGCAGATGCTGTTTCCTTTTTGTGTGAAACTAATTAAAAATCCAAAGATTACAGCATTTATTTTAGTTATTATTATTTTATTGGATGTTGTATTTACAATGAAGACTGCCTTTGCTCCCCAAGCTGAGGCAAAAGAGACTACTGAAACAGAAGAAGAAAAAGAAACCAGTTTAAGTAGTCAAAACCAACCTAAGTTAGCCGTTGATGGTCTAATGATCATTGGGTTGGGCTTTACGCTTTGCTTCACATTTTATATTTTTTCACTCTATGCTCCTTATTACGGACAGTATGTTTTAAATGAATCTGCTGCTAATGCCAATCAGCTTGTATCATGGTATTCAATTGCTTCCTTAATATCTGTATTTGTTACATCAGCTCTAGTTACTAAGGTAAAGAGATTGAATTTAATTATGGTTTATTCAGCTATTACTGCTCTTGGTCTGCTGTTTATGGTCTTAAAGCCATCCCTATTAGCTGGGGAAATAGGCGCATTAGCTGTTGGTTTCTTTACTGCAGGAGGAGTATGGCAAGTTGGACTTTCAGTTTTAACTTCTTATTTCCCCCAAAGTCACGGAAAGATTACATCATACTACAGTTTTGCACCAGCAGTAGTTTACTTCGTAGCACCACTTGTAGCTGCATTTGTATTAAAGGCCAATGCTGCAAGTACACTCATGGTATTTTGGATAACTACAGTGATAACGATTATTTCTGTAGTTCTGTGTGTTGTCTTAATTAGTCGTGGTAAAAATTTCAACATCAAAAATTAATATAAAGTAGAAGGTGAAGTTATGACAGAAAAAATAATTAAAGCAACGGCAGAAGGAAGAAATGGTCAAATTGACTTTGACATCAAAGTTGAAAATAATCAAATTGCAGATATTAATGTAACCAAAACTGCAGAAACCCCGGGTATCTTCAATCAGGTTGTAGGTAAATTAAAAAAGAATATTATTAATAGTCAAAGTTTCAATGTCGATGCCATTTCTGGTGCTTCGATTATGACACAAGCCATGCTTGATTCTGGAAAGAAAGCGTTAAAAGCAAATGGTGTAGATATTGTTGCTAAGTCTAGTGATAAGTCGCATCAAGATGTAACTTATGATGTGGATGTAGCTGTAATTGGTTCAGGTATGGCAGGCTTGATGGCAGCTTCTCGGGCACTATCAATGGGTAAAAACGTTCTTTTAATTGAAAAGAATGGCTATCTCGGTGGAGCTACAATTCTTAATGGTTCCAATGTGGTTGGTACTGGTTCAAAACTAGCAGCTGCTTTATTTGGCAAGGAAGCTAAAAAAGATTCTCCACAGCTCCTGGTTCAAGATATTGTTCGTGAATGTCGGGGGACTAATTATCCACTACTTTCAAATATACTTGCTCAAAATATTGGTAAAGCAGTTGATTTTATCACTGAATTTGCAGACCTTACTTATCAAAAAGCTGAAACACAGACTATTGAGCATTCTGTTGACAGGCAAATTGAAATGCCCTCAGAGAGTTCTTATGAAGTAGTTTCTAAAGTGGCAAATGCCTTTACCAAAAAGGGTGGCAAAATTTTACTTGAAACTCGGGTGGAACAACTTAATAAAAACAAACAGGGTCAGCTTGTTTCATTAGTTGCTGAAGGTAAGCACGAAACTGTTACTGTAAACTTTAAGTCCCTAGTTATGGCAGCTGGTGGCTGGGGCGCTCGTGATTATCGGCAGCATAAGACTAATATTCCTTATTACGGTCCGATGACTTCTACTGGTGATTATTTCGATTTTGCTAAAAATATGAATCTGGCTACACGCAATCTTGACTGGTATAAAGTATACCCTCATGGTTTAGAAGTTGAACCTGGTATCGCCAAACTAACCACCTATTCAACAAAAGAAGCTACAGACATGGGTGCTATTTTTGTCAATACCAGTGGTAAGCGAATTGTAAATGAATCTGCCCCATACACTCATTTTCGGGATGCTATTGCTGAGCAAAAGGATAAAATTGCTTTTGTAGTAATGGATGAAAGAACATGGAACAGATTCTATGAATTGCTTCTTAAATATGGTTTTACCAAAGATGAAGTTCAAGGTTTCTTTGATCTTGACGGCAAGAAGAGTCCGATTTTAGTAAGCGGAGATTTGCAAACAGTGGCTCAAAAAGCTGGCATTGATTATGAAAACCTAAAGAAGACTTTAACTGACTACGAAAAATATGTTGCCTCAGGTAATGATCCTGAGTTTGGTCGCCCTTCTCAGTTTATGCATAAATATGAAGGTGATAACTACTTTGTGATTGAACAGAAATTACGCTTTTGTACTACTCTTGGTGGCTATGAGACTAACCGGCATATGCAGCTTTTAGACCAAAACTTTGAAGCACTAGACAATTTCTATGCCGCTGGTGAGATTGTTGGCGGTGCTAATGGTCATGATTCAATGCCAAGTATGATGAATTCTTGGTCCTATGCTTCAGGTTTTGTGGCCGGAACAGAGGCTGCTGATAATGCTAACTATCAAAAGCTGGCAAAAACTGCGTCCAATTCAACTGATACAGTGTCTGGTGCTTCTAAAAATTAATGTTGATTAATTATTTTATTTTTAAATTTAATAAAGGAGAAAAATGATGGCTAATAAAATTACTGGTGTTAATGGTCCGATTACTGGCTGGCTAGATGGTCATACCTACTTAATTGGCTTAATGGCATATCCTATTCGGCATTCAATGTCACCTACAATGCACAATAATGCTTTTGCTAAATTGGGCTTGAATTATACTTATCTCTGTTTTGAAATTGGCAATGATAAATTAAAAGGTGCAGTTGACGCTATCCGCACTTTAGATATGCGGGGCTCCAACGTTTCGATGCCTAATAAAAAAGAGGTAATCCAGTACCTTGATAAATTGTCGCCAGCTTCTGAAATGTGTGATGCGGTTAATACTATTGTGAACGACCATGGCGTTTTGACGGGCTACACTACCGACGGCATCGGCTTTGTCCAGTCGCTTAAGGATGAAGGCATTGACATTAAAGGCAAAGTGATGACTTTAACTGGTGCGGGCGGTGCCGCAACCCCGATAGCTGTTCAATCGGCTTTAGATGGTGCTAAAGAAATCAGAATTTTTAACATTAAAGATGATAAGTGGGCTCAGGCTGAAAAGAACGTCAAAACTATTCAAGAAAAAACTGATTGCCAAGTTTCTTTAACTGAATTGACTGATCAGGAAGCATTTAAACAATCAATTGCAGAAAGTGATATTTATTGTGATGCGACAAGCGTTGGTATGAAGCCACTTGAGGATAAGACACTAGTTTCAGATCCTTCCTGGTTCCATCAAGATATGGTGGTGTTTGACACAGTTTATGCTCCTAGAACTACCAAATTAATGAAAGTGGCTCAAAAAGCTGGAGTTAAGCATGTTTTTGATGGTATTGGCATGATGATTGATCAGGGTGCAGCCTCCTTTAAGCTGTGGACCGGTAAAGAGATGCCAACTGATTATATTCGTGAAATTATGTTTTCAGACAATAATTAGTTGAGGTATTAAATAATGGCTACTGTCAAGATTAGAAATATTGTTTTAGGTGAAGGTCTGCCTAAGATTGCTGTGCCAAATGTCGGTTCAACTGAAAAAGAGATTATGGCTTCAGCTAAGAAGATTAAGGCTGCCAAACCAGATTTAATGGAATGGCGTATTGATTATTATGCTGCAGGGATTAAGGATTTTAATATATTAAATACTACAGCCAAGAAATTGCGCCAAGAAGTCGGCGAGTTACCCGTTTTAGTTACTTTTCGTACCAAAAATGAAGGTGGAGTTTGTCAGCTCGACGAGGACCAGTATTTAAATTTAGTAGAATATGTAATTATTAACAGGCTGGGTGATGCTGTTGATATTGAACTTTTTCATGATGAAAAAAGAATAAAGTCTTTGGTGACTTTAGCTCATAACTACAATGTTGTTGTAATTATGAGTAACCATGATTTTGAAAAGGTGCCAGCTAAAGATGTAATTGAATTTCGCTTACGAAAAATGGCACAACTTGGTGCTGATGTGCCAAAGTTAGCTTGCATGCCTCAAAGTGCCTCTGACGTTTTAACTCTTTTAACAGCAACGACAGAAATGAACAAAGAGATTGCTAATCCCTTGATTACTATGGCTATGGGCGATATCGGTAAAGTCACTAGAGTAGCAGGCCAGGTTTTCGGCTCAAGTCTGTCCTTTGGCGCTGTTGGTCAAACTTCTGCACCCGGTCAGTTATCAATTGAGGATCTGCGTAATGCGGAAAACTACTTAGCATTACAGTAAATTTTATTAAGATAATAGATATTTTGAGTTAGCTTTAAGTATTGAGACTAACTCTTTTTTGATGAAATCAAATTTATACGAAAAATACGTGTTAAACTTTTAATGACAACACTATGTATTTCTAGGGTAACTTTAGTAATGGAGAAATGTATGACTGCAAACGAGAATATTGAATGGTTTAAAAATGCTAAATACGGCATGATGATTCACTGGGGTTTATATTCACTTCTTGCTGGTGAATATGAAGGAAAATCTGCAAGCAATTACGCTGAATGGATTCAGTCTAAACTGCAAATACCTGTTGCAAAGTACCGCCAGCTTGCTACCGCTTTTAACCCCATATATTTTGATGCTGACAAAATCGTATCTTTTGCTAAAAAATGTGGTATGAAATATCTGGTAGTTACAACTAAACACCATGATGGCTTTGCAATGTACCATTCACAAGTAGATTCATATAATGTGTATGATGCAACACCATTTCAGCGGGATGTAATCGGTGAATTTGCAACAGCTTGCCAAAAATTCGGCTTAAAGCTGGGCCTTTATTATTCCCAAGATTTAGATTGGCATGAACCAAATGGGGGAGGCTACCTTTCAAATGATATTGAATCCTCTGGCACTACTTGGGACAATAGCTGGGATTTTCCGCAGAAAAATAAGAATTATGATCAATGCTTTACAGACAAAATTCTGCCCCAGATTAAAGAAATAATGAGTGATTTTGGGGAGATAGCTGCTGCTTGGTTTGATGTGCCGATGACATTAACTGCAAGCCAAAGTCAGGAAATTTATGAGGCAGTGAAAAAATTGCAACCAAATTGCCTAATAAATTCACGTCTTGGTAACGGCAAATATGATTATGTTTCCCTTGGCGATAATGAAATTCCAAGTGAAAAAGAAAAGGTAACTAAAAATAATAATTTTAACTCACTCAATGGCCTTAAACCTTCACCATATGGGTTATATGAGTCAGCCGGTACCACCAATGATTCTTGGGGCTTTTCTTACCGTGATCAAAATTGGAAATCCCCTGAAACTATTTATTACAACCGTAAATATTTAAACAGCTTAGGAATCAATTATTTATTAAATATTGGGCTTGATGGTTTAGGAAGGATCCCCTTGCCCGCACAGCAAAATATTGCAGCGGCAGCAAAATTGGCTGAGAAATAATAAAAATTGGAATATTGTGGTTTAACACTACAAAAGAGGCGCATCCATTTAGGATGCGCCTTAATTAATGAAAGTAATTTTGGATTTTTTTAATGAGGTCTTCTTTGGTACTTAATATAAGTTCGATATAAATTATTTTCTCTTTTTCATCTACACGGTAGAAGATATATTCATATTTATCAATTAGAACATAATAACCATTAAGTAATTCAGAAAACTTAGCAGCTTTAATGCCCAGATATGGAAATGACTTTAAATTCTCCAGTTTTTCTTCTTCCCTAGCCAAAACTTCTTTTTTTACTTTTTCACCAAACTTAGCCAATAAGTATGTTTTTAGGTTTTCAAAATATTCTTTAGAAGGGCTAGATAATTTTAATGAGAACATTAGCTGAATAGTTTTCCTTTAATTTCATCAAAATTATAATGCTTTGATTTTTCAGCTTTTTTCAGCTTAGTTACCAGCTCAAGAGCAGTAGTAAATTCATCATAGTCCTCAATATCTATGAGCGCAAATTTGCCATAGCCGTTTTTGGTAAGAAAAACTGGATTATCTTTTTTAACTTTATCAAGGACTTTATTGTAATTTCTTAATTCTGAAACAGGTCGAATTTGTAACATGAGCATCACTTCCTTTGACAAATATTGTACATTATTTTTCTAAAAATTTACAGTATAAACAATAATGTTGTTTTTTAATTTCTCACTACTTTATAGTAGAGACACTAACTAGTTTTTAGAGTATAGGATTTTGTAATTTGTATAATATTGAAATATACGGAATGCTCTTAAATATATTTCGGAGTTTTTTTATGCTTGAAATTTACTGCGGTATTGTTTAGGAGATAAGTGCGTATATTTTTTAAATGTTTTAGAAAAATAGCTTTCACTGGTAAAACCTAATGAATTAGCAATATCAGATAAGTTCTTTTTCGAAAAAATAATCTGATTTTGTGCTTCAGTGATTCTTAATTCGTTTATGTATTGAACAATGGTTTTACCAGTTTCTTTTTTAAAAGTCGCACATAAATAATTTTTGGAATAATTTAATTGTAGGGCCAAGTCAGTTAAGTTGGTTCTGGAATTTAAATGATGGTATACAAAGTCTTGAATGCTGTAGATTAGCTTAAAGTGCGGATAGCCTTGGTTAATTCTAATATGTTTGATAAAAAGTTTACCTATATCAAGCATTATTTCATAATGATTTCCAATTGTACTTAAAGCCTCTACTTTTTGAATACATAAGTCACTTAAGTCATATGCGGCTTCAGGGCGCATCCCTCCGTGAATTGCAGCTCTGGTAAAAAGAGTTATTGATACTATCAATAGGTCTTTCTTTTCTCGTAAATCATTACCTTTAATCATTTTTCCAGGTGATCCGCTCGGAATAAAAGTTTTTAATTGTCTTTCAAATAAAGCAGGATTGCCCAGTTTAATAGCATTCATCATTGACTGCTCTTTTAAATAATTTCCATGATCAGTATTAATTTCATTTTGCACTATTTTATTGTTTTTATTACTACTAAGATATGCATGTTTCAAGATGCTTATTGGCTGGTTAATAATAGGCTTCTTCTGATAAATACTAAAATAAAGTATTGTACTATACTCGATCAACAATTCGATATTTACTTCCGTGAAATTAGAGATCGGTGTTTTCATGTTGTTCAAGTTGTGAGAACTAGACCAAAGCACAATGATATCATTTTGGGGATTATCTAGATAAATGACGCTGAAGCTGTCCTGCTCTTGTGTAACATATAAATAAATAGTATTTGTTTGACCTAACGGATTAATGCGATTCAAATATAATCTCGGAAAAACTGGAGTCAAACTATTTTGAAATTTTTTAATGATATGTTTTTTATTGTCAAATAAGAGTATTGGCAGTTTAAAAGCTGAACTAAAATGCTTTAATACGTACTTTAAATCATCCATTTTTTGAAAGCGCCTTCTTTAATAATAATATAATACAAAAAATATTAATATTGAGCAAATATTTCTGTGAAATTTTGACTATAGTTATTGCAGAATCTAAGTGCACTGGGATTGATCAGAATTAATATTTATAGGAAGGTGAAGATATTGAGTAAAACAAGAAAAATAATGTTGATTATTGCATTATTGTTTTTAAATATTGTTGAACAGGCAGCTAGTGTTATTACTGCTACTATACCAGGCATGGCGAAGACTTTTAGTAATGTTTCTCTAACAAATGTAGAAATGTTAACGACTATTGTCTCAATGTTTGTAACAGTATTTGTACTAGTCAGTGGAGTAATTGTTAAAAAAATAGGGCAAAAGCAAACAGCTCTGTTAGGGATGGTAATAGCAGCCGTGAGCTCAATTGTTCCTGCTTTTTCTGATTCATACATGGTAGTTTTAATTTCTCGTGCAGTTTTGGGTATAGGTATTGGTTTAGCTAACCCTTTAGCAATTAGTTTAATCGGGACCTTTTTCAAAGGTGATGAACGAGCAAAACTAATGGGCTGGCGTTCAGCCGTTGCCGGTGTCGGTACCTCTCTTATGACTTATTTTGCTGGACAATTGTTAAAAATTAGTTGGCATGCTTCGTATTTAGTTTATTTATTGTTTATTCCAGCCGTTATTCTGTTTGTCATTTTCGTACCTGTTCCTGAAAAGGAAGGTTACATAGATGAAGAAAGTAATACTGAAACAGATGGTAAGAAATCAGGTCAAAGTCAAACAGGGAAAGGGCTACTTATTACTTTAATGTTCCTCATGTTTATGGCAATGGTTTGCTTTATGATTCTTTCAGTCAAATTACCAACTTTTCTAGTTCAAAACAAAATTGGTACTGCTCCTCAAGCAGCAACAGCTTGGAGTATCCATAATTTAGCCGGATTATTAGGTGGAATGTGTTTTGGCTATTTATACAAACATTTAAGGCAATATTTATTACCAGCCGGTTTAGCATTAGTAGGACTAGGTTTCATAATGATTGGTTTTACTAAGGTAATGGGCATAATTTATTTGTTAAATATTTTAACTGGTTTTGCTGCTTCTAATGTAACTCCGTATATTTTTAACCGTATAAGTGAAGTTGCTTTACCACAAAATGCGCCATTTTATACATCCTTAGCTTTAGTTGGATCTAATTTTGGCTCATTCATTTCGCCATATGCCGGTAGTTTCATTGGTAAAACTGGCAAGTTTGCTATTATTAACGCTGGAATAATTTTAGTTATTTTGGCAGTAATTACATTAGTAGCAGCTTTTAGAAAAGTAAAAACTGTAAATTAAGTATAAGGAGGTAATTTCATGCATTTTCAAACAGGTAAAAAAATAGATTTTGTCAGAAATAACAAGTTTTTGGAAAAAGCTAAAGATGCACAAAAACCTTTGTTAACAGAAACAGTGGTGCCGCAAAAACTGGTAACCGTTACTAAAGGCAAGGGAATAGACGATATAACCATTAAAGCTTCAAATCAAAAGTTGGAGAACCTTAGTCACATTAAATTGGGTAAAGGCGATTCTATTATTTTAGATTTAGGCAATCATCATGTGGGCTATTTTAGTGTCGAAATTTCTTCTGTAGGCTCGCCAATGGATGCACCTTTATTTTTACATTTGGTTTTTGCTGAACAACCAGTTGAGTTTGTAAAAATAACAGAACCATATGATGGCGCACTCAGTAAGTCTTGGCTTCAAGAAGACTACGTCCATGTTGACCAACTCCCTACAGTTTTAAAATTAAATAGAAGATATTCATGCAGGTACATCAAACTAGAAGTAATCGATACTTCGCCTAAATGGAAAGTTGTATTCCATAATCCCACTTTTGAAGCTAAGAGTGCAGTTTCGTTAGCCAATGTAACAACTTTTAAAACAGATGATGATCAATTAAATAAAATTATTGCAGTAAGTGCAAAAACTTTGCAGGACTGTATGCAAGATGTTTTTGAAGATGGGCCAAAAAGAGATCGAAGACTGTGGCTAGGTGATTTGCGCTTGCAGGCATTAGCAAATTATGCTTCCTTTAACGATCAGAACTTAGTAAAGCGGTGTTTATATTTATTTGGAGCTTTGCCGACCAGTAGTGGCAGAATTACCAGCAATTTATTTACAGGTTCAGAACCTATTCCTGATGATACTTTCTTATATGATTATGGTTTATTTTTCATTTCAACTTTGTATGATTATTATCAACAATACCATGACAAAGAGACTGTAAAAGATTTGTTTCTTCCGGCTAAACGAGAATTGGCACAAGCACTGCTTTACTTAAATAAGCAAAATTTAGTTGAGCTAAAATCGGATTGGCCAATATATGTTGATTCTGGTAATAACTTTGATAAATCAACATGTGCAACTGCTATTTTAATTTATGCACTTAAGCAGTTCATTTCTTTGGGTCAGGTTGTTAATGAAGATATGACAGACTATACTAATAAATTACAAGATATCGTAGAAGCTGCTCTTAATAATTTATATGATAAAAAAACTGGCTTTTTTGTTAGTGGAAAAAGCAAAGAAATTAACGTAGCAAGCCAAGTTTGGATGGTGTTAGCCCACATTTTAACAGATGAAGAAAATCAGCAACTTATGGCTGTAAGTATGAAAAAGTTTTATCCGTTTAAAGATATTACTACACCATATATGTATCATCATATTGCCGCAGCGCTTTTTGAATCGGGTAATAATGAGCTGGCTATAAAATTAATTAAAAAATATTGGGGAAGTATGCTTGACTTAGGTGCTGATACTTTTTGGGAAGCCTTTAAGCCAGATGATCTAGACTTTTCGCCATATAATAATTTAGCAATAAATAGTTATTGTCATGCATGGAGTTGCACACCAATTTACTTGTTAAAGAAGTATTATAAGTAAGATAAAAGATGGGAAAGGTAATATGTGTAAATATCTTAGTATAGATATAGGCGGCACGAATATTAAATTTGGCTTATTTGATAAGTCAGGAAACTTAATAACAAAAGATTATACTAGCACACCTAATAATATTTCTGATTTTGGCAAAACGATTGATAAGATCGTAAAAAAATATTTGGTTAATATAAAAGGAATTGCCGTCAGTGTCCCAGGTAAAGTTGATTCTAAAACTGGAATTGTATATCACGGGGGCTCGCTACACTATCTTGATCAATTTAATTTTAAACACATATTAGGAAATAAATATCATGTTCCAGTTGAAGTAGAAAACGATGGTCGAGCTGCAACTTTAGCTGAAATATGGCGCGGTAGTATGCATAATATTGCTAATGGTGCAGTAATTATTCTAGGCACTGGCGTAGGTGGCGGAATAATAGTAAATGGTAAAATTTTGCGTGGCTTTCATGATCAGGCTGGAGAAATTAGTTTTATCACTTTAGGAAAAACTATTGACCAAAATAATATTGTCGGTAAGTTATGTTCTGCTTTAAATATGATTGAAAAATGTGCAAAACATAAAAATTTATCCAATATTGATGATGGTAAAAAAGTTTTTGAGGCTATCAATAACGAGGATCCAGCGATTTGGACAATATTTAAAGACTATTGTGCGGCCATTGCGACTACCATCTTAAATATACATAGTGTGATTGATATTCAAAGAGTAGCAATTGGTGGAGGTATTAGTAATCAGCCAGTTTTGCTTAGGCAAATAAAATTGGAATTATTCACTGCTGTTGAAAAATCTCCCAAAATCGCTAAAAACATCGAACTACCGGAAATCGTAACTACCACTTTTTTGAGCGATGCTAACTTATATGGAGGATTATATAATTTTTTGAATCAACAAACGGAGTATAAAGATAATGAATTATGACAACTTTCCTGAAAACTTTCTTTGGGGCGGTGCTACTGCAGCATCTCAGATTGAAGGTGCATATTTAGAGGACGGTAGAAAGCCTTCAACGGTTGATGCAATGCCTGGAGGAAAAGATAGATTAAAAATAGTTAATCGTAACGATTTTAACTGGCAAATAGATGAAAAGAAGTATCAATATCCCAATCATTTTGGTATTGACCACTATCACAGATATCAAGAAGACATTCGTTTATTTAAAGAAATGGGCTTTAAATGTTACCGTTTTTCTATTTCATGGAGTCGCGTTTTTCCTAATGGTGATGAAGAAAAACCTAATAATGCAGGGTTGCAGTTTTATGATAATTTAATAGATGAATGTTTAAAATATCAGATTGAGCCGGTTATTACACTTTCTCATTATGAGGTTCCTTTAAATTTGATTAAGAAGTTAAATAGCTGGGCAAACAAAAAGATGATTGACTATTTTGTCAAGTTCGCACAGGTGATTTTGTCTAGGTATGCAAATAAAGTAAAGTATTTTATTACATTTAATGAAATTAATTCTGCATTGCATTTTCCAGTTCTTTCTCAGGCTTTAATACCTCGCACTGGGTCTAAAAACTTTAAGAATGTTTTTCAAGCATGGCATAATCAATTTGTCGCAAGTGCCAGAATAGTTAAGTTTGCGCACCAATTGGCTCCAGAAATTAAAATGGGCTGCATGATTCTTTCTACGGCCAATTATTCTTATGACTGCAATCCAGAAAATCAGCTGGCAACTTTACACAGAGAGCAAGATTTTAATTTCTTTTGTTCAGATGTTCAGGTAAGAGGGTATTATCCTAGTTATACGCACAGGTTTTTACAGGATTATGGTTTGACAGAGAAAAGTATTGACTGGACAAAAGCCGAATTTAAAGAAATTGCTGAGGGGACTGTTGATTTTATTTCTTTAAGCTACTACCAGTCTAATACTATCGATAAGATTAACAAGCGAGAAATTGTGCCAGGAAATCTAACCCAAAGTGTTAAAAACCCGTTTTTAACTGTTACTCAATGGGGCTGGCAAATAGATCCAATAGGCTTGCGCGTAATTTTAGACAAATTATATGACCGGTACCAAAAACCGCTCTTTATCGTTGAAAATGGTGTCGGAGCTAAAGATAAAATAACTGCCCTAAATAAAATTTATGACGATTACAGAATCGATTATCTCAAAAAGCATATTGAAGCAATTAGTGGTGCTATTTATGATGGTGCCCAAGTAATTGGTTATACCCCTTGGGGCTGCATTGATCTAGTAAGTTCATCAACAGGAGAAATGAGTAAACGATACGGGCTTATTTATGTTGATCTGCATGATGATGGCAGTGGCTCATGCAAAAGGTTAAAAAAGAAATCATTTTATTGGTACAAGAGGGTGATCCAAAGTAACGGCAATAATTTATCAGAAAAAGACTTAAATTATTAATTATCAAAAAAACAGGCATATCATCACATTGATGTGCCTGTTTTTTTATTTATATTATCTAATTAATCTTCGTAGGTACCGACCTTTTTCAGGTTGCCTAAGACACTTTCACCATGAGGTGATTGTCCTATTGCAACAGTCAAATCGCGTCCTGCCAAGTTACCATGGTGTTCACCATTAGTCCAGTGTGGATTACCAGTGACATCATAAACAACACCTTTAATAGCAACATAAGCTGGATTACCATTTTTACCATCATATTTTGCTAAAGATTCTTTTGTAAACTTCTCCATTGGAGATATCCCCTTTCCAAATACACTTACTTATTGTCACCTATATTATAGCTCAAAGAATCAACAAGTCTAACTTTTACTTTGATTTTTTTTTATAGTTAAAACGCCAGCCAGCAATATCCCAGGGGGTAAAAGCTGAATCTAACTTACGCTGGTAAGCCTTTTCATAGGCTGCTACTTTTTGTTGGTAATCGCGCTTCATCATTAGCTTGGAATTTTCATTGGCATTCAGTTTAACATCAGGAAAGATAGGTGGCAAAACGTGAACTACATATTTAGTTTGGTAAAAATTAGGGTGGTCCTTTTCTAATTTGTCAGTTGTTTGAATTTCAATAAAAGTTGAAATAACCGGCACATTTTGCTTGGCAGCAAAGTAATAGGCGCCTCGTTTTAATTCGCGGGGCTTGCGGTAATTCCACCACATTTCTTGTTCAGGATAAATTAAAACCCAACTGTTTTGTTCTAGCGCATCATGCAGGTGACGCGGAAATTCGTTACCGATATAGCTGGGAGTTTCTATTAAAGGAATTGTGCCAACGTAGTTCATTAGGTAACATAATATACCTGGCAATTTTAAGTTGGTATCTTCAATAGCAATAGTTAAAGAATGGTGGGTTTTATTTGCTAGGTGCTTAATAGGTAGGGAATCAATTTGATTAAAATGATTAGCAGTAATAATTGCTCCGCCTTGTGGCAAATTAGCCAAATTTTCCAGTCCGGTAAATGTCGTGGACGATGTGAGAATGTGCATCAAAGAATTGAAAAGTAAATGACCAATCCGATTGTTAACTTTTCCCTTAATAGTTTTTTGCTCTTGCCAAAAAGCATTGACTAGTTTTTTACTTTCCTTTATAGAAAGAACAGGATCACCAACTTCGACTTTAGCATCCCATTTGCCGTTATTAACGGCTTCTTTAATATTTTGAATAACTTGTTCACGATTGTCGCCAATAATCATAAACTGACAGGTCCTTGCTTTTTCACATTAGCCCAGTTGTGTGGGTCATTAATAGTTTTATCTTCTTTAGCCAGCATGTGATCTAATTTATGCCGATCTTCATCACGTTGCTTATCAGTATAATTATTTAGTCCAGTTAGCAATTCATTATAAAACTTTGTTTCTTTTGCGCTCTTCCAGAAATATTCTTCATATTGAACATTTTTAAAATGCCATGGTTTAAAGAAGAGGTTGTAGTGGATCAAACTGGGATTAGTTAAGGGCTCAGTATTATCATTTGGCATGGCATCCCATTTGGGATCTAAGTGTAAAATTCTTTTATCGCCAATTTCGTTTAAATAATCTTGATCTGGGGCAATACAGTCAAAATGATATTTACTGAGTAAACGCATGAAATGATCAATGAAATTCTCATCGCGAAAGGCTTTACAGTTTAAAACCAGCATGCCGGAATTAATGTATTTTTTAGGATCAAGAACTAATACTTCTTTAATATAGGCAACCATTTTTGTTACAAATTGAATGGAGGAATCGGTACAAGCTGCAAAGAGGTTATTGCCAAGTTCTGTATCATACAATTTACCAATATCGTCATTTACGATTGTGTCACTGTCGATATAAATTGCCTTATCATATTGGGGAAACAGATCAGGAATAAATAAGCGGTAAAAAATTGACATTGTAAAGAAGTCAGCCCGTAAATAGTTTTCGGTACGATTTTGAATTGGTGCAACTATTTCATCGTTAATCTTAAAGAATTTAACATGAACATTAGAAGAACCTATTTCTAATAGATCTTGTTTGTGCTGCGCTGATAAGTCCTGACTTAAAAAATAGATAGTATAATCTTTATCCTCAGCAGCATTCTTTACTAAAGAGTTCAGCGAAACTGCTGCGTATTTTGTAAAATCATCACTAATTGCATAAAAAACTGGAATTGTCATATATTTATTTTCTCCAAACATTATTTTTGTACTAAATTGCTTTTCACATTGAGATAGTAATTCAGAATGTCATCATATTCGTGCAATTTTAGTACTGTATGTACCCGCTTAACATCCCAGGGCTTAACAGTCAGAGTATGAAAAACGGGCCAGAAACGGAAACTGGTAGTAAAATGCTGAATTACGGTGTCCGACTGTAATTTATACTGTTCATTATAACGACGCGGGGCAATTTTCTTATTTCTGGCATAACGGTTAATTGCAGTTTGATCAGGCATTAATACGGTTCGGGTTTGCAGAAGATGCCTGATTCTAGCGAATAATTTAGTTTTTCTAATTTCTGGGAGATTAAGCAGCAAGACGCCGGAATTAATGTAGTCAAATACTTTATGCTCGTGCAGATTGTGGAAAAAGAACCGTCCCCAGTAATCAAGAACACCAGCAAATTCATAATTAGTTAGATCTTGTTGGTAAAAACTAACGAGACTTCGCCTGACTATTACATCAGCGTCGAGGTACAGTATTTTATTTGGCAACTGGGGTATTTCGTCAGCGAAGAGCCTGAGCATAGCATAAGGAGTAAAATGGGTACTCATGTTAGCTATTAGCGGCTCTCTGACGAATAGTCCCGTGCAGTCCATTAATTTTAACGTATTGTGCGGATTTTGTTTTACCAAAAGTTCTTTTAAATAGTCGGCAGCATGCTTGCTGAAAGGCTTAAATTTCTTGTGATAGCTTTGAGTGTACATTGTTAGGATATAGATATGGAGTTCCTTTGCACTGCTATTTTTTATTAATGAAAGTGTAGCGATAAGAATGCCATCTTCGGCGTTATGATCACCGCAAAAAAGAATATTCATTGAGAACTCCTTAATTTATTTTTTGATACATGCAATATTCGAAATCACTTGTTAAGGCTCGTTTTTGCATTGTCTGATAAACCTGCTGATGCAGCTTTTCTTGCGCCTGCTTTTTAGTAAGACGTTTATCTGGATAGAAGGGTCCGTCGATATAGACAGTTATCTGCGGTTTCTTACCCCATCTGGGCTTAGAATAAGTTGTAGTCATAGTAAAGCTGGCAGAATCAAGTGCAACAGGAAAATGCATGCTGTTCACTGGAAAGGGCCTGATTTTAGTGTAATAAGGCCAAACATGTGATTCAGGATAAATGACAACTACCTTTTTGGCTTTAATAACCGCAGTGATTGCTTTAATCAATTTGGCAGATTGTTCTATGTTTTGACCAACAGGAAGTCCAAAATATGGTAAAACTAGTTTTCCTAAAATAGGAATACCCCAATTGGATTGTGCTGCAATAGCGTAATAGTTTTTTGCAGGAACAATACTGAGTGGCAAAACCACATCACCAAAAGTTTGGGTATGATTACCATAGATAAAAAATCCCTGATCATTTATAGCTTGCAATTTTTCTTTGCCAACTATTCGTACTCTTAGGATCAAATTAATATAGACTATACTAATTAGATGTCCTAAAGGACGTACAATCTTAGACCAAACTTTTCCACCTAATGATTTCGGAAAAATAGCATAACTATTTGGTAAATGATAATCTTGGTTCAGGCTAACTACCAAATCATCTGTTAAATGATGATAGAAGAATTTTCGCTTGCCCATCGAACCCTTCTTTCAATAACGCCATTAAGTAATTTTATCATGAATTGTCCAAGATTAAAAAGATTGCTAAACCAGTTTAAACTACCATTTAATCTATCAACATATATAGAAATAAAAAATATTTTTTGTAATTTTAAATATTATATATAAAAAGAGCACACTAATCAAAGTGTACTCTATTATCTGCCAAAAAGCAGTGTAAAAATGAACTTTTATTAAAATAACCCAATCAAACAACCGATAGTTACAATCACAACCATGATGATAATTACTTTAGTAGCTGTCATTTGTTTACTGGAAACAAGCCACCAGCCTAAAATAACCATAGCTAATGGTAAGAGTCCAGGGAAAATACCGTCAAGGACTGTTTGTAAAGGCTGTGATTTGCCTCCTAAAGGAATTTTAGCCACAGTTTTTAAGACAATTGTATTTGCGGCTAAGGCTCCTACAACCATTACGCCTAAGATGTTAAACGCATCAGTAATTCTCTTGGAATTTTCACCTACAATAGTGTCAATTGCGCCAACACCTAATTTATAGCCACTGTGAAAAGCAATGTAGGAAATTGTAGGCCCAATTATGCCATAAGCAATAATGTAAAATAATGGTCCGACGGGACTGCCGCCTTTAGCCAAGCTCATTGCAATTGATAACAAAATAGGAACGATAATGCCTTGAATAATTGAATCCCCAATGCCAGCTAAAGGACCCATTAAAGTGGCTTTAATGTTAACGGGCATTTCTTCAGAAACATCGTTACCCAAAGCAATTTGTTCTTCAAGGGAAGCAACAATCCCATTAATAATTTGACCTGTTTGCGGTTCGGTATTGTAAAACATGGAATGACGCTCAAGCAAGCGTCTTTTTTTCTCAGGATCATTTTTATAATATTTGCGCGCAAATGGTAAATAAGAATATGCCCAAGCATGTCCCTGCAACTTTTCATAACTCATTGAACTGAGGTGTGTAAACCCCCACCGGTACCAAATTTGATTAAGTTCATGCTTTGATAGTAGCTTTTGTGGTTCAGTATTATTTTCTTTTGTAGCCATCTTTAACACCTCTCATTAAAATAGATCTTCATCTTCATATTCGTCATCATTATCAACCGCCTGTTCTGCATTATTGGCAGAGCTGGTAGCAGTCGGAGTACTGCTTTTACCAGTTGACATGTAATACAGATATGCGACTAAAGCAGAAATAAAGACAATTGCAATCATGCTTAATTTGGCAAAAGCAAGTAAAACAAAGCCGACAAAGAAGAAAATAAAGTGTGATTTGTTTTTGATTACTATGCTCATTAACATGGCAATACCTAAGGCTGGTAAAACACCGCCCAAAACCTGAATAATGTGGGTTACAATAGCGGGAATGCTGTCAATTAACCAATTGACTAAACCCTTGCCATAATAAATTGCCAGAAAAACTGGTACAGCACGTAAAAGGAAGGTAGTGATTTGTGGATAAACTAGATGGTTCAGAACAATACCGCGATCATCATTATTATGAGCAGCGTTTTCTGCGCGGGTATTCCAGAAAGAGTAGAGAGCCATTCTGCCGTTATAGAAAATTAAGCCAAATGTCTGACCAATAAGAATGGCTAAGGTAACAGCGATTGCAGGATTTTTAGTGGTCGCCATAGCTAAGCCAATGCCACCATAAGCTGCATAAGTAATTTCACTGTTAGTGGCGCCTCCAGTTGACAGGTTGGCAATGAAAACCGCTTGGACAGCTAAGCCGCACAAAATACCATTTTTAATGTCACCAAAGGCCAGGCCGACTAGTAAACCGGCTACCAAGGGCCTACCAACAATGTAGAAACCTCCGGACATACCAAATAGCCAAGGTGTTTCAATCGCTCCCAGGTAACAGAAAATTCCTGTTAAAAGTGCGGGAAAAAATAAATTATTCATTTTTATTGCCTCCAAAAATTAGGACATAGAATCATATTTCTTTTTCATGGTTGACCAAGGCTTAATTTCATCATCAGGTAATAGCTGAAATTGAATATCAATGCCATGCTTGGCAATATCTTCAAAAGCGTTATAGTCATCTTGATCAATAGCTACGGTTCGTCCGAGCACCTTAGTTCCTGGACGGGTATTCATCGGACCAACATTTAATACTTTGCCAAAATCAATTCCCATGTCTGCCATTTGGGCAAAAGTCTTGGGAGAGTCACTGATTAAGAAAAATTTCTTCTTAGACTCAATTCCTTTTTTAATTTTGTCGCCAGCCTCAGCAACCGTGTAAATTCCAACTTTTAAATCGTTAGCAGCTGCTTTTAAGACCTTGCGGCGCAGCTTGTCGTGGGCAATATTATCACCGACAACTAAGATGCCATTCACTGGACGTGCCTTTGTCCACCGGGTCATAGTTTGACCGTGAATTACCCGATCATCAATTCTTACTACTGAAATACTCATTATTAATACACCTTTCTTATTTACTTAAAATTCAATCTCGTCATCATCATCTTGCTGGTCTTGAGCAACTTCAATGCCATTGGTTCCTGCCTGCAAAACTGTCTGCACGGCTTCATCAAGCGTTGTGTTGTCAGAAAGCTGAGGGATAAGTTCTAAAAGCATTGGTAAATTTAACCCACTGACTACTCGTATTCTTTCTGTATGAGCTAAGTAGTACTTAAAGGATTCATTGTATGGAGTTCCACCTTTTAAATCTGCCAGAATTAAGACTAACTCTGTTTCATTGTCAAGCAGCTCTTGCAGACGATCACGGTATGAGCCAATTCCTCTTTCATCTAATTCAAGTGTCATGATATGGTCTGATTTGCCGGCAATAAATTCAAAACCAGAAGCGATGCCTTGTGCTAGATGTCCATGTGAAGTTAATAATATTTTCACTAAAATCACTCCTTTTGTAAATACATATTAATTTACAACACAATTATATGTAATCGCTTTATATAAGTCAAACACTATTTTTTATAAAAAAATCAGGCGGTTGACATTATAAATTTCTGTGGTTAAAATCAGTTTATGTAATTACAAAAAGGAGAATAACAATGAAATATACAATAGATGACTTTGCACGATTAATTGATCATACTAACTTACATGCGGATGCTACTGAAGACGACATGAAAAAGTTGTGCGATGAAGCTAAAAAATATCATTTCAAGATGGTAGCAATTAATGAGGTCCAGTCAGAATTTTGCGCCCAACAGTTAAAGGGGACTGATATTGATACCGGAGCTGCAATTAGTTTCCCTTTGGGTCAAACAACGGTAGCCTGCAAATTGGCAGAAACTAAAGATGCGTTACAAAATGGTGCTAATGAGATTGATTATGTTGTTAACTTAACGCAAGTGAGGGCTCATAATTGGTCTTATATTGAAGATGAAATGACTCAAATGGTTAAGCTTTGCCATGATCACGATGTACCATGTAAGGTTATTTTTGAGACCTGTTACTTAACTAAAGCTGAAATTAAGCAGCTAGCTGTAATTGCAAAAGAGGTGAAGCCTGATTTTGTCAAGACTTCAACTGGCTTTGGTACTGCTGGTGCAAAAGTAGAAGATGTTAAGCTGATGAAGGAAAATGTTGGCCCGAATGTTAAAGTCAAAGCAGCAGGAGGAATCCGTAATACTGATGATTTCCTGGCAATGATTGCAGCTGGGGCCGAACGGATAGGCACAAGCTCTGGCGTCAAAATCATTGAAACCTTTAAGCAAAGGTTTGAAAAAGACGGTATCAGTGCAATTGAAATTTAAGCGTAAATAAAAAGTCAGTGTAAAGTAGTAGATTGCAGATCTTTACACTGATTTTTTGCATGGTATAGTATTTTTATAATGGTATAATTAACAGAATGAAAGTGGTGGGGTTAATTGGCAGAAAAAGAACTCCCTAAATACCAAGTAATTGCCAGTGATCTTTTGAACAAAATACAAACTGGTTTTTATCCGCAAAATACTATTATTCCAGCAGAAACTGAATTAGCGGATAAATATCAAGTGAGCAGGCCAACAATGCGACAAGCAATCTCATTGTTAGTTAATCAAGGCTATCTGGAACGTCGACGTAAACGAGGGACATTAGTTAAAAAGGTTAAAATTGAGCAAGAATTCACTCATTTGATTGAAAGTTATAGCGAAGAAATGAGTGCCAAGGGAATATACCCTAAAACTAATTTGCTTTATTTTGATGAAGAAAAAGCCACGCCTGAAGTGAGCAAGAATTTAAAGTTGCCTGAAAAAGCACCGGTCTTTAAGTTGGTACGATTGCGCTATGCTAATGACCAACCGATTGTTTTGGTTGCAACCTATGTGCCCAAGCAGCGGATACCGGAATTAATCAATTATAATTTTGCCCAGGATTCTTTATATAGTACTCTAGAAAAATACCATTTAAAAGTCACACGGGTAATTAGAAAGCTGGAAGTAATGCAAGCAGATGAAACTACTGCTAACTTGCTTAACATTGCAGTTAACAAGCCGATCTTTTACTTTCATACTCAAGGCCTAACTGCCGATGAACGACCTATTGAATATTCAATTGCGGAATACCGCGGTGATATTAATTCGTTTGTCATTGATGTCCAGCGCTAATTTTGGTATCAAAAAAGTCTTACCTTTGCCTGAATAGGTTAGGGTAAGACTTTTTATATAATTTTGATTGAGCCCACTTCGCATTGAACAGTCACTTGGTTTTGCTCATCCCCTGGGCAATAAAAGCTCTGGCCTTCTCTATTACCATGAAAATATATTGTCCCGATATTAGCAGATAAATCATAACCAGTCTTAGTATTATTGTTGTCATTCATTTTAAATGATCCGCTAGAGAGTATAAATTGACTTTTTCCTTGCAAATTATCAATTTTAACCGAACCAGCAGAAAGTTTTGCTTTTAGGTTTATACTGCAGTGGCTGATTGACAAACTGCCTGCTTCTAAATTAAGTTTTGCCTCTTCAGTTATAGTAACGTTGAGCAATTTGGTTGAACCGGCTTCATTTTTTAATTTAAACTGTCGCAGATTAAGGCCAGATAAAAAAACGCTTCCAGCATGTTCGTTTGCTTGCAGTGTGTTAAGCGGTGCATCCTCTGGAACAGTAACTATTATTTTATTTATTTTGAAAGAAGTATCAAAAGTAAAACTATGAGAATTATGTCCTTTTTCACGAATAAATAAAGTTTGCTCTTTAACTTCAGCAGTTACATAGTCTTTGTCATTACCACAAATTGTTACATGATAATTTGTTCCAGAATGAATATCAATGCTAAAGGCATAAAGATCCGTTATGATGTTGGTAAATGAAGATAGGTCAATTTCATGTGGTTCAGGATCCGGTTTATTTTGAAAGTCAAGCGACCCGTTAAAATGAATTTTCATTGTAATTTTCTTTCTTTAATCTAGATCTAATATTATATTTAGTAAATATTAGCACCACAACTTGATTTAGACAATATAGAAATAAAAAATAATGCCTTTTTTATTCTTATATTTATTTTAATGTGACAAAAGCTTCCCAACTCAAGTCTTTTGGAATTTTTAATTAATAACTATATCCCCATCCCCGCTTGTAACTTTAAGCAAAGGCAAACCCTTTAATTTTTTAGAAAAGTGTTTGCGATGATTATTGCCATGAAAGACAAGATCATCATCTGAAGCGGTTGAAAGCTGGTAACTGATCTTGGGAGACCTGCTCATTTGGAAATCTCCTTCACTCAAATTAAAGGAACTGTCAGCCAGTAATTTTGAATCATTGACTCTGACATCACCGTCACCCAAAGTTGCCTTAATTTTAAATTGACTATTTGTAACAGTTAAATTACCTTCACTCAAGTTCAAGATACCACTTGTTAAAGTTGAATTAGTAATTTTTAAGTCACCGTTTACCAGGTCAAAATTGGCTTTGTGAGTTGTAACGTTTTCAGCACTGACATTACCGTCTTCAACCTGCAAGTCGAGGTCAGTAACTGTCAAATCAGCTAAATGAACATTGCCCTCAGAAGATGATCCAGTTATTTCTTTTAGCGAGCTTGCTTCTGGAACAGTGACAATTACCTTATAATTACCATCCTCATAAGCACCATTGTCTGAAATGGTCAGTTTCTCATCATGAACCTTGGCACTGATCTTTTTTACATTAGGACCGCTAACTTTAACTTGGAAGTTGTCTCCTTTAGCAATTTGGATGTTGGGTTCTTCAGCGTCAATATTAATTTTAGAGAATTTGCCTACATTGAAGGTACGGGATTTTGCTGGTACATGATGTGAGTCTGCGTGAGTTTGATTACGATTAAAAAAGTTTTCAATATTGGTTGTTATGCCTGAATGGATATTATTGATATCTTCTCTGCCGCCATTTGTTTCACCAATACCAAGCAAAATTATACCGATAGTAATGATGGCAATACTGATTAGGTAAAACTTTTTCATTTTGAATCTCCTTATTTTAGATAAGTTTTTAATTTTAAAATGGGTATTACTAACCAAGAAAACATCTAAGTAAAATTTTATTACCTACTAATTAATTAGAATATCGCCATCCATGCTGGTAACTTTTAGTACGGGTTTATTTTTAACTTTTTTTGCAAAATGATTCGAATGGTGAGAGCCTTTAAACATGATTTTATCATCCGAATGGTTTGTCAATACATAGTTGATTTTAGGGGCGTTTGACATTAAAAAGTCACCGTCATTCAACATAACCGAGCTGTTACCTAGTATTTGTGAGTCGCTAATTTTGGCATCGCCATCGTTTAAGCTAAGTGAACTACGTGAAAAAGTCGACTGATTTACTTTGAGGTCACCGTCATTTGATTTTAGGTCAAGGCTTTTCGCAGTAAGCTTATTAAGCAAAACGTCGCCATCTTCTATTGTCAAATTGATGTGGGGAACAATTAAACTGTTGATATAAAAATCGCCTTCTTCACAGAAACCAGTTATCTTTTTTATGGCGCTTTTAGCAGGAACATATACATCAACGCTATAATAACCATCGTTATAATGATGTTCTGGCTGATCCGAAATAGTGAGCTGATTGTTAGAGACATTAGTTTTTATTTTTTTGATGTCTGCTCCGTGACCACCTCTAACCACCACTTTAAACTTGTTAATATCCTTAAGTGAAATTCGGATATCGGGTCTGTAACAGGCTAACTTAATATTGTCGAACTTATTCACGTAAAAAGTCTTGCTTTCATTATAATGAGCGTGTTTACCATTATAATCATGTGATGGGTTATCGTTTAATCTAAATACGACTAGTAGAATCAGCCCGATAAGCACTACCAGTCCAAAGATTAGTCCACAAATTTTATAAAACTTTTTCATTTTTATTTTTCCTTATCTGTATTTTTTCCGGTATTAGTTTGAAAATAATTTTTCTTTAAAATATTTTTACCAAGGTTACGCATAAACTGGGTACACTTGGCAATTAAAATTTTCCCTAATTTGATAATAAATGGGAGTAATAAAAGAATAATGCCAATGCAAATTAAGGATTTACCCAAATAAAGACAGCCGACTGGCCAGTTGTGAGTGAATAGCAGGGTTAATGACTTAAGAAAGTTTAAGCCACCACCGACAAAGAATTTAAACAAAAAGGCTATTATCGTAAAAAATAAGCCAAAGAAAACTGCTAGTATAAAGAAGAGCACGAATAAAATTGCTAAAGCGAGCGGGATGCCAATTGGAGCAGCACAAATTCCTAATAAAATGTACCAGCTGGCCTTTAGGTTTGACTTCGGAGTCTCCTTTGCTAGAGAAATAGAATCATCTTTGCTTGAATAATCGGCTAATATATTGATTGCTAATTGTTTAGGTGTTCCTAGTTCAGCTTCGATGGTAGAACGTCTGATGAAGTCGCCGTCCAATAAAAATTCGTGGTAAAATTCGACAACATCTTCGCGATCTTTGGCAGGTAAATCAGCTAAGTTTTGTTCTAGTTCGGAAATATAATCATCAATTACTTTGGTCATTTTGCCCTCCTAATACTTGATTAACTCTTGCACTAAAATCTTGCCATTCATCTTGAATTGTATTTAGCAACCTTATCCCTTCGTCAGTAATGTGATAATAGCGCCGGTTACGTCCTTGATAAGGCTCATCATAAGTTGTTAAGCAGTTATTCTTTTTTAATCTGCGTAAAACAGGATAGATAGTTGACTCGGAGATAGAAAAAATCTTTTGCACATTTTGTGTCAAAGCGTAGCCATACAGATCTTCTTGCTTTAGAAAAGCTAAAACCGCACCGTCTAACAAACGAGTTGGTATTTGGATTGCCATGCTTTGCCTCCCCTAATATTATATGATATATAATATTTTAATTTAGCTTTAAAATATTAGCAAGTCTTAAAGTGAAAATTTTTGATGAATAATACAAAAAAATAAGACTCACCGTGGAGTCTTATTTTTATTTGATGATTATATCCCCATCTCTTAGAGTTGCTTTTAACGAGTCGCTTTGCATGCTTTGACTATTAAAACTACTGCCAATACTGGAATTGCGATAAATAATGTCGCCTTCATTGGCCTTTAGCTGCACGCTAATGTCGTGGGCAAGTTGACTTAACTTCAAGTCACCATTCGTACTTTTAACATTATTTTGACCGGTTAGCTGGCTTTTCCTGATCAGAATATCTCCATTTTGTGCTTGTAGACTGATGTTAGCATGGCACTGGTTAATTTCTATGTCCCCATCATCTGTTTGGGCAATTATTTGCTTAAGGATACTGCGTTTAAAACTGCCATCTCCGTTTTGAACTTTACTGGATAATTGAGCAATTTTTGACTGAGTAACAAAGCAGTCAGCATTTTTGCTGGAAAAAATAAATTCATCTGAGACACTAACATTATTGATATATATGTCACCATTATGGAGATTAAGTACGATACTTTTAAGTCTTAGATTTTGCAACATAATATTGCCATTGTGGTTATGTCCGCTAATTTTAGTTAAAGAATCTATTTTAGGAACAGTAATTTCCACGCGACTGGCATTAGTGAGCCTGTTGAACATGATCACATGGCTTTTTTCCTCAACAGGAGCCTCTTTAACAACTAACGTTTGCTTGACTAAATTTACCTCTACAGGTCTGCTGCTGTAGTCTGCTACTGTTATTTGAAACTGACTGCCTTGATAGATGACGACATCGGTGTTGTGAACAGCCAGCTTTACTTGATTAAAGTTTTCTAGGGTAATAGTACGTTTTCTGCGAGGGTATCTTTTAACCCACAATCCATTAAAATAATTATCACTGGCATTAGGGTCATTAGCAGAGGCAGTAACTGCTGTTAGGAATTTAACATAATCCTGCTTGATTTCTTTTGCCAAATCATCTGGGGTTCCTAGTTCTCTAACTATTTCTTCTTTTGTTTGAAAATCACCGTCGAGCAGAAAATCACGGTAGAAATCAAGCGTAGATTTTTGTTCTGATGGAGATAAAGATGTCAAGTTCAGAGCCAATTTGGAGATGAAATTTTCGATTAATGGAGTCATCGTGTTTCTCCTGTCACTAAAATATATCCTTTTTCTTTTTATTATACGCTATAATTTATGAAAAAAATATTAAAATTATTTATAGAATTAACAACTATTTAGGCCATAGAAATTGACCAATAATCTGATCTACTTTGTAGTTGTCATGCAACTTGCTGTGTTGTCCACCTGCACCTTTAATTTCAACTTCATGGTAATTTACTTTACCGCGCAACAAGTATCGTAAAGATTGGGCTGAAACGCAACTGACGTCATCATCAGAATTAGTACCATTTTCTTTATTGCCAAAGATATTTAATACTGATACATTGTTTGGAAAGTTATGACGATGCGCTAAAAAATACCGGTAGGATTGGGTCATGTATTTTGGTTTGCCATTTTTAAGCAGGTAATTATGATTAGGCTTTTCATCTAAACCAATAATACCATTAAATGGTGCACCAAGATTGACCTGCTTTTTTAGTCGAGGCAAATTGCGCTCCTGCCCGTATTTTAGTTGATAAGAAAGAGTCATGATATTTCCCATAGAATGAGCTACGGTATTATATTGCTTAATATGGTATTTTTGTTTTAAACATAATATCAGGTTGTGAAACCACTCTCGCGTTGTATAATAGTTACTGTTTTTGTTATCTTGCAAAATTACCTGGATAAGCGGTCTTTTAGTTTTACGGGGCCAATTTCCCTGTAATTCAACCTTACCGGCAGGGGAAATTTTAGCTGTTAAAACTTTGTGTGCACCATTATGGCGTTCGGCATAAGCGATCATCCCGGCACTTGAATGAGCACCAGCACCATAGCCATGCAAATAAATGGTAGGCGTAGCTATAAAATGAGTTTTTTTCATGTTACCAGAACTGACTTCTTCCGTAGCCGTATGCGAATTTTTTTGTTCATAAGTATGAAACAGAACGGTTATTATTAATAATAAAACAAAAATGCTGCTTAATCCTATTAACCATTTTTTCTTCATTAATATTGCCTACTTTGATAATTTGATGTATTAATTATATCTTATATATATTATTCTAATATTAAAAACGTAAAAGCTTAATAATATAATTTAAATAATAGCGTTAGCTTTTAAGCACCAGTATTGAAAGGAAAAAGATTCAATGACACCAATATTGATTTTAATTAGAGGAAATTCAGGCAGTGGCAAAACTGTCTTAGCCAATTATTTGCAAAATCATTTCGGCCGCCAGAGATGTTTACTTTTGCATGAAGACTTATTGCGTCTTGATATTTTGCATGTTAAGGAAAAAAAGACGGCACCAACTGCCAGTCTGATAGAATTAATGGTTGAGTGGGGCAAACAATACTATCCTATAATTATATTGGAAGGGATCTTGCCTAAAAGAATTTATGGCGCGGCTTTAACTAAAATAATTCATGAATTTGGTGCAGGAGCATTTGTTTATTACTTAGATGTTCCTTTCGCGCAAACCGTAAAATATAATGAAGAAAAGGAAAAACCCTTTTCACTTGCTAATCTCGAAAAATGGTGGCTTGAACAGGATACACTTGGTGAACAGGAACGCAAGCTGACCAATGCTAGTGTTAAAGATCTGGCAGAACAGATTTTGACGGATATTGCAGATTATGAAAACAAAAAAGGAGACTAGAAAGTCTCCTTAAAAGCAATAAAAAAAGCACCGACTACTTGCAGTGCTATTTTTATTATGGTGGGTGGCCAGGGGCTCGAACCCTGGACCCACGGATTAAGAGTCCGTTGCTCTGCCAACTGAGCTAGCCACCCGTCACCATTTCTGTTGACAGTTAATTATAATAACAATTAATTTGGCTTTTGACAAGGCTTTTGGATAAAAAAGTATAAAGAATTCTACTCAGCTTTTGCTTAAAGCAAAGTTTGCGGTTAAGAGGCTATAGTCTTGCCCTTTTGTATGCTAATTTCCTGAAATTTTGCAAAAGTAAGCCCAAAATAAAATAAGTAGTTAAAATACTGTTAAGGCAGTATTTCTATTGAAAATCATCAAACTATTCAACAGCAACAAAAGTAAATCAACACGAATTGACAACTAAAAATGATCTGATATTATATAAAGGTTTAATGTCTTTTGACAAACAAAAAAGGTAGCAACCAAGTGATTACTACCTTTAATTATCAATGGGTGGCCAGGGGTTCGAACCCTGGACCCACGGATTAAGAGTCCGTTGCTCTGCCAGCTGAGCTAGCCACCCATAAGCGTTATTACAAATAACCAACGGAGACTATTATGCTATTATTTTCACTGAAATGCAAGTTTTTTTATTAAATTTTGGTGACTTTTTTGGCTAATAAACTAAAAACCAGTATAATGATCACAAAAGGGGGCTTTTCGATGTCAAAGAGAATTCTCGTTGTTGATGATGAAAAACCAATTTCTGATATTATTAAATTTAATTTGACAAAAGAAGGGTTTGACGTCGACACTGCGTATGATGGCGAAGAAGCTATCAAAAAAGTTGACGAATATAATCCTGACTTAATGATTTTAGACTTGATGCTACCCAAAAAAGACGGTTTGGATGTAGCACGTGAAGTAAGGCAAACTCATGATATGCCTATCATTATGGTGACAGCAAAAGATACTGAAATTGATAAAGTTTTGGGTCTGGAAATGGGCGCAGATGATTATGTGACTAAGCCTTTTTCTAACCGTGAATTAGTAGCGCGGGTAAAGGCTAATTTGCGTCGGCGCAATATCGTTAAAAAAGATGAAAGTGCCAGTGAAGATAGTTCAACTAAAAACATTACTATTGGCAATTTAGTCATTATGCCAGATGCTTATATTGTCGAAAAAGAGGGCAAAAAAATCGAACTGACTCACCGTGAATTTGAGTTGCTCTATTATTTAGCCCAGCACATGGACCAAGTGATGACCAGAGAGCATCTTTTGCAGACTGTTTGGGGTTATGACTATTTTGGCGATGTCCGGACAGTCGATGTTACTGTACACCGTTTGCGTGAAAAAATTGAAGATAATCCAATCCAGCCGCAGATTTTAGTAACTCGGCGCGGTGTTGGCTATTATGTGAAACAGCCTAATGAAGACTAGCAAAGAAAGCCCCGCAATGTTTAACAAGCGCGGCTTTCTTTTTATTTAATTTTGTAAAGCTATGAAAAAAATCAAGAATAAGTTTAAACATTTAACTATTTCTATTAATACCACTTTAGCTATCGTGTTTATGGCGATGATTATTGCCACAATTGAAGTTATCGGTGCCTATTTTACCCGTCAATTAGAGCAAAACAGTATTGACAATTTTCAATCTTCGATTCAGGTTTTGCCTATTGTATCTAATCAGTTGTCGACACAGTTAGTAAAGGATAATAAACATACTGACAGCAACTTGAGCAGAATTGTTAACGATTATAGCAGTGGTATTGGCACAATTAGTGAAATTATTGTGGTGGATAATAAAGATATTATTCGTGCAGTATCAAATTTAAATGATAAAAATCGTATTGGCCAACGAGTTAATAATACTTTAGTGAAGCAGGTAACTTCCACCGGCAGACAGGCAACTAAAGTAATTAATGATCATGGAGACTACATGGTGCAGGTTACCCCATTAAGTGCCGGTAATGGTTCTGCTAATATAGTTGGCGCAATATACGTACGAGCGTCAATGCAGGGAGTTTTCAATGATTTGCGTAATATTTCACTGATGTTCTTGGTTACTTCTTTAATTGCGGCGGTAATGGGTGCCATTTTGTCGCTAGTTGTCTCCCATGCGATTACTAAACCGATTGAGGAAATGCAAAGGCAGGCTCTTAGTATTGCTGACGGTGACTATTCAAGTCAAGTAAAAATCTATTCAAATGATGAGCTGGGTCAATTGGGACAGGCTTTTAACACATTGTCTGTCAGAATTGAACGCTCGCAAGAAGAATCTGAAAGTGAACAGCGCAGACTAGACAGCGTCCTGTCCCATATGAGTGATGGGGTCCTTGCCACTGACAGGCACGGCAATGTTAACGTTGTCAACCAAATGGCGCTCAACTTTTTAAACCAAACAGAAGAAGAAATTATTAATAAGCCAATTGCTGAAGTTTTAGGTTTGAAAGAATCCTCGCAGGATCTGATTGGCAGCCAAAAGGGAATTGTGATTACAATTGGCCAGGGAACACGTGACGAGGTCATTTTACATGCCAGTTTTTCTCTTATTAAAAGGGTGACAGGCTTTGTTTCCGGTAGTGTTTGCGTTTTGCACGATATTACCGAACAACAGAAAAATGAAAATTCGCAAAAGCAATTTGTTTCTAATGTCTCCCACGAGTTGCGTACCCCGCTTACCAGTCTGCATGCTTATATTGAAACTTTAAATGAAGGGGCCTGGAAAGATCCCAATGTTGCTCCTAAATTTTTGCAAGTTACACAAGAAGAAACCGAGCGCATGATTAGAATGATTAGCGAGCTGCTCAGCTTGTCGCGCATGGACAGAGGAGTTTCTAAAGTTGATGTGGAATGGGTTAATTTTAATGACTTTGTAGCTCATATCCTTGATCGTTTTGACATGATTGTCAAAACGGATAAAAAAGAAAACAAAAAGTACACTATTAAGCGTGAACTAGGTACGCAGGCATTGTGGGTAGAAATCGATACTGATAAGTTTGCTCAAGTAATTGATAATATTATGAATAATGCAATTAAGTATTCACCTAATGGTGGGACAATCACAGTTAAACTTCATTCTGAACAAAAGCAGATTGTTCTCAGTATTGCTGATCAAGGTCTAGGTATTCCTCGTGAAGATCTGACTAAAATATTTGATCGCTTTTACCGTGTTGACAAAGCCCGTTCAAGGGCTCAAGGAGGCACCGGTTTAGGTCTTGCGATTGCTAAAGAAATTGTGGAAGAACATCATGGTCATATTTGGGCAAATAGTAGTGAAGGCAATGGCTCTACTTTTTATATTGCACTGCCTTATGAACCGATGAGCGAAGGGGATGAGTGGGATGAAGTCTAAATTTAAGCTCGGTGACGCGCTGCTTTTACTGGGAACGTTAGCAGTTTTCGTTCTCTCAATTGTTCTTTGGATTTTTATCATGACTAATGACCAGTATTTTAATCATATTAATCAAACGGGCAGAGTAACTGAACAGGCAAAAAATAAGCGTGACCGCATTGTTTCCAATCTGTATATCCCTACTAATTCTTATGGCTTTAGAAATGGTCAGCTATATCGTTTATATGATGCTAAAAAGAATTTGCCACTGGAGTTTGTCAAAGAAGTAAAAGGGGTAAAATATCGCAGTATTAATAAAATCAGTACGGGTAAAACGCAGTATGAAAAAATGCTGCATGATGAAAATTGTATTCAGTTAAGCTTTCCTAAAGAGGTTAGCATCAACTTGTTTACTAGGAAAAACGTAAAAAAGGATGATGTGCAATTTCGACGCGTTTTTGTGACAGACAGCAATAATTACCTTTATCTAGGAAACGATAAGACTTTCACCGTTTACCGGGTTCATTTAATTAAAGGCAATTTTTCTAAACTACGCAATTATGCCAGCAGGGCTCAAGGCAGAGTTCCGGTGGAGTTTGTACGTTTAAAAAATTGTTATGAAGTGTTCTTTACTAAGCAAGACCATTGGAAAATATACAGCTACCTTACTAATACCCAAACTGATTCATATTTTGTATCTCGGCTCCTTGGTACTACTAACGTGACAACCCGCTCCAATAAAAAGGGTTGGACTACATACTCGCTAAATTACTATACCAATTTGCGTGTCCCTAAGGCTAAAACTGAACGACACGATTTTCACTATACTCGTTATGAGAAACGCAAAGACATATCACTTAATGATCAGCTTCTAGAGAGCGTAGATTTTGTTCATAAACTAGGTTTAAGCGAGCAGGATTTGCGTTACTTTGATACTATAAATGATTCTATAAGCTACATTAACTATATTGAAGGCATACCAGTCTTTTGGGATAAAAGCAGTCCACAGGTTGCAACAACTTTCACGGAAGATGCAGTAAAAGTTGATTTTAATAATACAGATTTGCAAATTCCAATACCTTTTGATGGGCAGACGAAAACTTTGCCGACAAGCGCAGCAGTGATGCAAAGATTAGTAAATGCTGGTATGAGAAAAAATGAAATTCAACGTATAATAGTAGCCTTTAATGTTGAAAAGGACAAATCACATGACCACCTGGTTAACCTAGTACCAGGATATTATGTTAAAGCATATGATGAGTGGAAGAGTTTAGCCGAATGGGAGAAAGTAGATTTTCTTGCCCTGAATAAATATAGGCAGACATTAACGGAAGAAGGGAAGTAAGATGGACCGTAAAAGAATAGAATGGTTGTTTTTCATTGTTTTCTTGTTAATCGATATTTATTTAGGAATTGAAATTTGGCGTTCGCCTATTAGTTTGAGCAATACTGCCGGTTCTACTGCAACGAGCATTCGTGCTGAGATGCGTGCTGATGGTATTGATGTGCCATTGCATATTTCACATAAACAACAGTCCGGCTATTATTTAGCCGTTAAAAATCGTGACTATCTTTCTGGTAAAAGCAGTGGTCTCACACAAGTTACTACACATTATTCCAAAAGTGACAATTCTTTGACTGGTACACCCAAATCCATGATTTTGCTCAGTGGCAATCGTAAAAATAATATGCAGCAGCTGGAGGATTTTAAAAATGATCCTAAAAATGTTCCTTATGGTAAAACATTTAAGTTTGAACCCAGCATGTCTGGTGACAATACCTATTGTTATGTGCAAAATACCGATTACGGTCGCATTTATGACAGTGACGCGCAATTAACAATTAATGTGCGCGATAATCAAATTACTAACTATACTATTTCTTATATGGGCCCTATTAAAGCAGTTCGAGAACCGCAGTTAATTATCAGTGCGTGGCATGCTGTTAAGGCCATGTATACTGACAGGGAAATTGCCAACAATTCACGGGTAATGCGGGTTAGTTTAGGCTATTCTAGATTGACAGATGTTCGTGGCAGCACAATTTTATTACCTACATGGTTAATTCAAGTTGAAAATAAAACTACTAAGAACATCACTGTTAAAAGAGTTAATGCATTTACAGCACAAATCTTGCAGGGCAGCTCATATAATGTTAATGTACAGAAAAATTAGGAAGGGATAATGCGGTGCAAGTTTCTGTTTTAGCCAGCGGTTCGACTGGTAACACCAGCTTAATTGAAACTGGTCAGCATAAAATTTTAATGGATGCAGGTTTATCAGGTAAAAAAATTAAGACTTTATTGAGTGAAGTTGGCGTTGACATTAAAGACATTGATATGGTCTTTTTAAGTCATGATCATTCAGATCACAGCAAAGGACTGGGAGTTTTAATGCGTCGCTACCCTCAAATTGCGGCTTTTGCCAACAGTGGTACTTGGGAATATTTAACTGAAACACAAAAAATTGGGCAAATACCGGTTGAACAAATTAATATTATTGAGCCGGGGCAAACCAAGACTTTTGGCGATTTGGATGTGACAGCATTTGCGACTAGTCACGATGCGGCCCAGCCGCAATATTACGTTTTCACCAGTGGTGGTAAGCGCATCGCTTTTTTGACAGATACCGGCTATGTCTCTCGTAAAGTAAAAAGCGTGATCGAGGATGCGGATGCCTATCTCATGGAATTTAATTATGACGACATGATGTTGCGTAATGGCCCGTATTCCTGGGGCTTAAAGCAACGTATTCTGTCAGATGTTGGTCACTTATCAAATGATGATGCCGGTCAGGCTTTGCTCGATGTAGTGACAAGTAAAACCGAACACATTTTTTTAGCACATAGAAGTCAGCATAATAATACAGCAAAATTGGCTTATAATGCTGCTAAAAAAATAATGGTTGACGGGGATGCTAACTTGCCGAGTGATGTTAAAATTGTTCTGACCGATCCGATCCAGCCAACTAATTTAGTACAAATTTAAGGAAACTTTTTATCTTTTTTCAAGATTTGTTAGTATAGTAAAAAGATGTGTAAAGGAGATTAAATGATGAATAATCAAAACTCTGGTCATCAGCAGCATGGTTTTATGAAAACTGCTATTGTTGGTGTTGTTGCCGGATTAATCGGTGGTGGTGCTTCATATGTGGCCTTAGATCAAATTAATAACGCTAATATGAATAATAATGCTGAAACTAGTATTAGTTCAAATAGTGCCAAGACTTCCAGAAATAGTGCCAAAACCAGCGGAACAATGACGCCAGCTTATAATGATGTCAAAGGTGCTGTGGTTTCAGTTATTAATATGAAACGGCAATCAAGCAGCAGCAACTCGATTTTCGATATTTTTGGCGATGACGATAATGACAATAAAGGCAAGGGAAAATTGCAGACCTATAGCGAGGGCTCAGGCGTAATCTACCAGAGATCTGGCAATAAAGGCTATATTGTAACTAATAATCACGTTGTTTCTGGCAGTGACAAAGTGCAAGTCATGCTGTCCAATGGCAAAACAGTTAATGCACGTATTGTAGGTACGGATGCTACAACAGACTTAGCTGTTCTTTCCATTGATAGCAGCTATGTAACCCAAACAGCTGAATTTGGCGATTCTAAGAGTTTACAGGCCGGTCAAACGGTAATTGCAGTTGGTTCTCCTCTTGGTAGCGAATACGCTTCTACGGTTACTCAAGGAATAGTTTCGGCTCCGGCACGGAGTATCACTACTTCTTCTGCTAATCAGCAGACAGTTATTCAAACGGATGCCGCTATTAATCCGGGTAATTCGGGTGGTGCCCTAGTCAATTCTGCAGGCCAAGTCATTGGCATCAACTCAATGAAGCTTTCACAATCAAGTGACGGCACATCGGTTGAAGGCATGGGCTTTGCTATTCCATCAAATGAAGTGGTAACTATAGTTAATCAACTGGTTAAAAAAGGCAAGATTGTCCGTCCGCAGCTAGGTGTTAAAGTGATTGCTTTGCAAGGCATACCTTCTAGCAACAGAAAGCAACTTAACATTAAGTCTAATTTGAAAAATGGCATTTACATTGCTTCGGTTTCTAAGCACAGTGCAGCATCTGCGGCAGGAATTAAAACTGGTGATGTGATTATCAAAGTTGACAACAAGTCTGTGTCAGATGTGGCTTCGTTACACAGCATTTTGTATAATCACAAAGTCGGAGATACCATCAATTTGACCATTAACCGTAACGGTAAAGAGATTAATTTACGCGTAAAATTACAATCTGATTAAGCAAATAATATTCTAGAATTAAGTGATAAAAAGGCTATACTATGCGATTCTAAACATAAGTGTAGCCTTTTTATTAACATTAATAATGGGAAACATAAAAAAGTTCGCAATTTAATGCTGTCAAGCAAAAAACATAGCTAAAAATTTTGTTGACAACTGTGGATAACTTTGTGGATTGTGCATAAACTGCGCAAAAACGGTTGGGACTTATTGTGGACAACCTGTGAATTGTGTGTAAATAATAGTGAAATTTAATTAGTACAAACAGTTGTTCAAGGCTTAACAGCAGTATTTGAGGTCCAAAAGTTTGTGAAAAGCTACTATGAAAAATCTGTATGTGGGTAAGTTAAGGATGATAAATACCAAAAAATTTGCAAAACACAATTTGTTCGCTTACTAAAGGTCAAAACCACAAAATGTAGTTTTGAACTTTACACAGCTGTGGAAAAAGTAGGTGGAAACTTTGGGAATTGGGGGATAAAATAGCTATTATGAATATTAAAATTGTTTGCGTAGGCAAGTTAAAAGAAAAATATTTTAAAGATGCGATTGCTGAATACCAAAAAAGGCTGAGTAGATTTGCCAAAGTGCAGGTGGTTGAAGTGGCCGATGAGAAGACACCGGAAAAGTTTAGTCAAGCAGAACAGGATAATGTCAAAGAAGTCGAAGGGCAAAGGATCCTGAATAAAATTAAAGACAAAGAATACGTTTTTGTAACTGCAATTAAGGGTAAACAGCGCAGTAGTGAAGAGTTTGCTCGTGAACTAAGGGATTTGGCAACTTATGGGCATTCTGATTTAACTTTTGTAATTGGTGGCAGCTTAGGTACTAGTCCAGCAGTAAACCAGCGGGCCAATGATCTGCTGAGTTTTGGCAAGTTGACTTTGCCACATCAGTTAATGCGGGTCGTTTTAATTGAACAAATTTATCGCGGCTTTATGATTAATAGTGGCAGTCCTTATCATAAGTAAACTAAGTGGCATTTTATAAAGTGCATAGGATTAATTTTTAAAATTATATTTAGGATGGAATTTTAGTATGAAAAAAATTGGAATCCGCGAAGTTGCTGAAGAAGCACAAGTTTCTACTGCCACGGTTTCGCGAGTTTTAAATAATAGGGGCTATATTAGTAAAGAAACTCGTGATAAAGTCCAGGCAGCTATGAAAAAATTAGAGTATTATCCCAACGATTTGGCTCGTGCGCTTTATCAAAAAAGAACATATACAGTCGGTGTCATTTTTCCGTCAAATGTTCATCCTTTTCAAGCTGAATTAATACAGGATATTGAATATTTGTTGTCTCAAAAGGGCTACAAAATGCTTCTTTGCAACAGTCTAAATAATCCCCAAAAAGAAATTGCTTATTTGACAATGCTCCGTAAAAATCAAGTAGACGGCATTATTGTTGGCACGCATAATAAGCATGTTTCCGGCTATCAAAATTCTAAATTGCCCATAGTTGCTATTGATCGTGACTTGGGAGAAAATACTACAACTGTTGCCTGTGATAATTATGCTGGTGGCAAAATGGCGGTGCAATTGTTAATTGACCATGGGTGTAAGCAAATACTGGATATTAGGGGCGATAGTTCGGTCAAATTGCCGGCTAACGATCGCTCAACTGCATATTTAGATTTGATGAAAAAGAATAATTTACCTGAAAATGTTCTGGAAGTCCCATTTGTGTGGAGTGCTGCTAAAAAGAAAGAAACTATTGAAAATTATTTGCAGAAACATCCCCAAATCGATGGCATTTTTGCTGGAGATGACTTATTAGCTTCACTAGCTATTTTTTATCTAGAGATGCATGGTAAAAGAGTACCGGAAGATGTCAAAGTTATCGGCTTTGATGGGGCAAAGCAAACTTTATTATATAATCCCAGATTAACAACAATCAGACAACCAATTGGTCAAATAGCACAAGTAGCAACGGAAAAATTAATAAATAAAATTAACGGTAAAAAAGAATCAGATTGCCTTGACCTTCCTGTAAGCCTTTATATAGGCCACACAGTGTAATAATAGCCAGTTTTTTTAACTGGTTTTTTTATTTTATATATGTAACCGGTTGACATATGTAACGGGTTGCAGTATATTCAATAGTAAATGTAAGTGCTAACAAGGAGGAAACGATGGATTTAAAGTCGACTAATAATCAACAAATTTATTATCAACCTAAAGACGTTTGGGTGGGAGATATTATGCCTTACGCTCAGGATGGTAAGTTTTATATTTACCATCAACGAGATAAACGGATTCATGGCCCAATTACTGATCCGTTTGGCTGGTCGCTGGCAACCACCACAGACTTTGTGCACTACCAAGATTATGGGGAAGTATTAAAGCGGGGCAGCAATCAAGACTGGGACCAATTTGTTTATGCTGGGTCTGTTTTTAAAGCTAAAGATACTATTCATGCCTTTTATACAGGTTTTAATAAGGAATTTTTAAAAGAAGGAAAGACATCGCAAATCTTACTGCACGCCACCAGCAAAGACTTTATTCACTGGACGAAATCAAAGAATGCTTTAAAGCTTGAGCCACAACCCGGCTATGATAACCGTAATTGGCGTGATCCATCAGTCATTTATGATGATACCAAAAAGGAATACCTGTTGATTTTAGGAGCGCGTAAAGGTCAAGATAAGCATCAGTTGACTGGAAGACTTGTCAAATATACTTCAAAAGACCTCGAAAATTGGCACTTTGAGGGTGACTTCTGGGCTCCAAATTTATATACCATGTTTGAAATGCCGCAGCTTTTTAAAATGGGTGACTGGTGGTATCTGCTTTATTCAGAATATAGCGTCAAAAACAAGGTCTTTTACAGGATGAGTAAAAGCCTGAATGGTCCGTGGCTCAAACCTAAAGATGAAGCTTTTGACGGTCGAGCTTATTATGCTGCCAGAACAGCTTTTGACGGCAAGCGCCGAGTACTCTTTGGCTGGGTTCCCACTAAAGTTGGCCTGAATGATATGAACAATTATGAATGGGGCGGTACTTTTGTACCGCAAGAAATTTACCAACGTGCGGATAATACGCTGGGTGTGCGTCCTGTTGCAGAAATTTGTGCAGCTTTTGCAAATAAAACAGCAATTGCGTCGCAGCAATTGCAAACCAAAGACACTCTTGAAGAAAAAGAACTTATTGAAGATACGGGAGAACACTTTTATCTCCATACTAAAATCAGTTTTAGCAAATCTGTTAGTGATTTTTCTATTCGACTTTACCGAAATCCTGTAACAGATGAATCTTATGAGTTTAGATTTAATTTGGATGAGAACTACTTAACTTTGGATAAAAATCCTTGTTACAGATGGTACCAAATGATGAATAAAGGACTTAACAGACCAATCGATTTAAAGGCTGGTAAAGTATATGATCTAAAAGTAATTGTGGATGATAATATCCTAACGATTTATCTAAATGGTACTGCGTTAAATGCTCGCGTTTACCACAAGTTCGGTCATACTTTAAGTGTGACCGTAACTAACGGAACGCTTCGACTTGAACAAATTGAATTTTCCAATGATTATCGTAAATGATAAAAGAGGAACAAAATAAATGGCAGATTATAATAAAATTGCACAAGAAGTTTTAAAAAATGTTGGTGGTGCAGATAATGTAGTTAGTGCAACCCACTGCGTTACCAGGTTAAGGCTAGTTTTAAAAGATGTTAATAAGGCCGACCAAGATGCCCTTAATAACATTGAGGGCACTAAAGGAGTAATATACAACAGCGGGCAACTGCAAATAGTATTTGGTCCGGGAGCAGTAGAACAAGCTTATGATGCTTTTGTAAAAATCTCTGGGACTAAAGAAGTATCAGTCGATCAAATTAAAGATGAAGGTATCAAAAACAAAAATAAATTTCAGCAAGCATTTAAAGTTTTTGGCGATATCTTTATTCCTATAATTCCAGCTTTTATTGGCGCTGCTATGATCTTAGGCTTAAGATCACTGCTTGCTACTCCGGGCATGTTTGGTATAACCAAGTCACTGGCCCAGCAGAGTGCGTATGTGGGCGATTTTTGTAAATTTTTAAATGTTATTGCCACTACATTTAAAATTTTGCCCGTTTTAGTAATGTATTCAGCCACTAAGCGCTTTGGTGGTAATCCAATTTTGGGGATACTAGTCGGCTTTGTCATGATTTCACCTGATTTGGCCGATAGAAATGCTTTTGTCTTGGGACAAGTTCATCCAGCATACTGGAATTTGTTTGGTCTAAAAATAGCTGCTGTCGGTTTTCAAGGCGGTGTCTTTGCGGCAATTTTAACTGCGTGGTTTCAGGCCAAGGTTGAAAAAATAGCTACTAAATATATACCTCAGGTTGTTTCGTATATACTCGTGCCTGCTGTTACTTTGCTGGCGGCCAATTTATCACTATTTCTAATTTTTGGACCTCTTGGTCTCTGGATTGGGAATATTTTAGGCGGCATTATTAATTTCCTTTATATGAAAATGAGTGCTTTTGGTGCCTTTGTCTTTGCTGCAGGTTTGCAACCGTTAGTGGTAACTGGAACGCATCAAGCTATCCAGGGAATTGAAGCTAATTTAATTGTACAGACAGGATTTGATTATATTCAACCTATTTGGTCAGTTTCCATTATTGCCCAAGGTGGTGGCTGTATTGGGATGTACTTAATTTTAAAGCAAAAATCCAAAGATCGTGATATTGCTATTTCCAGTTTTATCCCTACGTTAGTCGGAATTACTGAGCCCGCTATCTTTGCTGTTAATCTTAAATACAGTATTGTGCCTTTCGTATGTTCGTTTCTGGGAGCTGGATTTGGCGGAGTTTACATGAAGTTGTTAAATGTTAAAGGTTTAGCACAGGGTCTTACTGTACTTCCCGGTTTAACGGTTGCCAGACCGATTGGACCGTATGTTATTGGTAACCTCATTGCATTTGTTTTGCCAATTATTTTTATTCTGGTTTGGAATAAATTTAAACCGATATTACCGGAAAACAAAAGAAGAGTGGACCACAAAGAAAGCAAAATACTAGTTGCTACTGATGATAATTCTGTCTTAGCACCTGTTGATGGTGAGTATTTACCCCTTGAAAAAGTTAATGATGAAACTTTTTCCCAAAAATTAGTTGGAGATGGTTTTGCTATTCAGCCGACTACCGGTGACATTTTTGCACCCGTTAATGGAAAAGTAGTATCTGTTTTCCCGACTAAGCATGCAATTACCTTAAAGAGTGAAAATGGTGTACAAATATTATTGCATATGGGGATTGATACTGTTGATTTAGGTGGCAAAGGTTTCACAATTTTAGTAAAAGATGGTCAAGAAATTGCAGCAGGCGATCCCTTGGCTAAGATGGATTTAAAAGCTATTCAAGCAGCTGGTAAACAAACTACCGTCATGGTATTATTCCCCGAATATAAAAATGGCTTTGCCATCAAGAACAAGGATACAGAAGTAAATCACGGCAATTTAATTTTGCAATTAAACAAGTAAGTGAACTGAAATTTATAAATATAAGGAAGAAACAAAAATGCGGGTTCCAGCAAAAATTACCAACGAGCGTTATCGCCTTAATTATCACGTTTCAACGCCTTCCGGATGGATGAATGATCCTAATGGCTTTTCGTATTATCAAGGCTACTACCATATTTTTTACCAGTATTATCCCTATTCATCTGAAAGAGGACCAATGCATTGGGGACACTATCGCAGTCAAGATTTGATTCACTGGGAAGAACTACCAATTGCGCTGACACCAGACAGCCCTGAAGATGACAATGGCTGTTATTCCGGCAGTGCGATTGCAAAAGATGGCCGTTTATATCTGATCTATACTGGTAATCATTATTATGATGTGAATGATCACAGCCGTTTTTGCCAAACGCAAAATGTTGCATATAGTGATGATGGTATTCATTTTACAAAATACAGTGGTAATCCAGTGATTGCCGTACCACCGGCTGATAACTCACAGCACTTTCGTGATCCGAAAGTATGGCAACATGGGGATTCATATTATATTATTGTTGGCAGTCAAGATAAGGCAGGTTTGGGTCGTGCAATTACTTATAAATCAACTGATTTATTGCACTGGGAATATTTAGGACCAATTGCGGTTTCTCAGGAAAGAGATAATGAAGGATATACCTGGGAGTGTCCGGATCTTTTTTCACTAAATGGGCAAGATGTTCTGTTATGTTCACCGCAGGGAATTGCAGCAAAAGGTAAAAAGTATCTTAATCTTTACCAAACGGGATATTTCATCGGCAAGATGGATTATCACCAAAACCAGTTTGAACACGGAGCGTTTCAAGAACTTGATCATGGCCACGACTTTTACGCAGCGCAAACCATGTTAACGCATGATAATAGGCGCATTGTCTTGGGCTGGCTTGATATGTGGCACGCAGATTTTCCCGAACAGGCTGATGGTTGGTGTGGTGCTTTAACCGTGCCCAGAGAATTAACTTTAAAGAACAATCAGCTGTATATGAAACCCATTGAAGAATTAAAACAGCTGCGGCAAGAAAAAGTAATTGAGGAAAAGCTAATTACTGCGTTAAAGCAGATTAATGTTTCCGATTCGCAGCATCTGGAATTGCTTTTGACAGCTGAAACTGAAAATTGGTCTGGCAGTGAGATTAATTTTGTACTCAAAAATAAGCAGAAAAATTTGGTAACACTCACTTGGAACAAAAGGAATAACGAAGTGGTTTTAACTCGAGCTGATAAGCCGGCAGATGATTCTCGACGTTATGGTAGATTAAGACCAAAGCCAAATTTGAAAATCCAGGTATTTATTGATACCAGTTCAATTGAGTTTTTCATAAATGACGGTGAGCTGGTATTTTCAGAACGGTATTATACTTCTGAAAAACCTCAGATTTTCGTCAATGCAGATCAGTCAGTCAAAATAAATGTCACAGGCTATACTATGGCAAAATAAATTAGGCTAAAGAAAAAGTGGACACAGGAGGTCCACTTTTTTATTTTAATGTGAATAATGCCAGGTTAACTAAAAACAGGATAACAATCGACTTAAGCCAATCACTTTTTTGAACAGGAACGGGTGCAATAATTGAGCGCTGGGCACTCTCACGGTAGCCGTGAGATGCCATGCCCTGAGCTAAGTTTTCTGCCGAATTAAGCGCAACAAGAATAGCTTTAAAGTATAAAACAGGTGACCAAAAGCTCAAGTAAACGCCCCTCATCATGCCGGCAGTGCGTATTTGTTTAACTGCTTCCTTCATTCTGGGGACGATGTTTAGGGCGGCTAAAACTCCATAGGCAAACTTACTGGGTAAATGAAAATTCTGCTCAAAAGAACGTGCTAATTCCGTGGCAGTAGTTCCTATTGCTACACAGTAGATAGTCAGCGTATAGACGTAAATACGACTGGATAAACTCAGTGCATTTTGCAAATTAGGCTGAGGTGCAAACCAATATAAAGTAGCAAAAACCGTAAATGCAGCAATTAAAGGCATTAATAAAGTTAAAAGCAGATTCTTTACTTTGATGTGTTTGTAGATTAGATAAATTATGGAAAAAAAGATGATTAAAAGATTGGTTAACAAGCTTGATTTAAGAGATATTTCTATCGAAATAATCAGTGCTAGAAAAAATTTAAAACTGGGATTCATGATCACACCTCATTTATTCACATAGGTTAAATGCTGGTCTTTAAAGATGAGGTGATAGTCACACCAATCTGCCAGATTCCTTAGTTCATGACTAATAATTAAAAGCGTTTGACTGCGTGCTTTCTGACTTTCTTTTAATAAAGCCATCACCTTGGTAGCGGAGTCCGCATCTAACCCATTAAGGGGCTCATCAATTAGCAATACATCCTGATCGGAGATCAACATTAGTAAAATTTGCAGTTTCTTTTGTTGCCCGCCAGATAATGAATAAACCACGTGATCGAGCAGTGAATCAAGCTTAAGGGTGGCTAAAGCCTCATTTATCCTGTCATCAGTGAAATAATTATTGGTTCGTTGCTTTTTGCTTAAATTGATTTCATCCGCAACGGAAACGTTGATAAACTGATCGGTCGCATTTTGAAAAATTTGCCCTACTTTAAGGAGATACTTGCGAGCTGATAATTTACTGATTTCCTGCTTGTGATAAGTTAAACTGCCTGCATATGGGATCATTTTGGTCAGTGCGTTAAAAAGTGACGTTTTGCCAACCCCGTTTGCTCCAGTAATAAGAGTAGTTTTACCAGAAAAGATATTTAGGTGTTCCTGCTCTAAAAGCAAACGATTTTGTGTAATCTCTGTATTTTTGAGTTTAAAGCAAATTTCGTTATTTTCTTCAGGTAAGGCAAATTTATAAGAAACGGATTCCGTATTTTTTTGCAGCAGTTTTTCTTTTTCACTAGCAGAAAGTTGCACCAAATCTTTACCTTGAAATTGAAACAGGTTATCACAATGGCCTTCATAGTCAGTTAATACATGATCACTTAAAATAATTGTTTTCCCCTGATCGCGCAGGTGAGCTAATTTAGCAATTAAGAATTTGCGAGCGGCTGGATCACAGCTGGCAAAGGGTTCATCAAGTAAAAAAAGATCGACATTCATCGCAACAAGTACAGCTAAAGCAACTCTTTGCTGCTCGCCGCCAGACATTGTATTAATTTTTTGATCAAGCAAATAATCAATTTGTGTAAACTGAACAGCTTCATTTAAACGTTTTGTATACTGCGTTTTATTAAGACAAAGATTTTCAAGTGCAAAAATAATTTCTTCTCGCGGTGTTGTCATCGTAAACTGTTCACTGGCATTTTGAAACATCATAGCCGATTTTAATCCGCCTAAATTAACGCTGCCGCTTAATTGGCCCGCAAATTCCGGATATAAATTTGCTAGAATTTTTAATAACGTAGATTTGCCACAGCCGGTTGGACCAACTAATAATGAAAGTTCTCCAGTGGGAATAGTGAGATTAATATCTGTTAAAATTTTGTTTTGCTTATCGTATGAAAAATTTAGGTTGTTTAATTTAATCAATTTAGTTACCAAAAAAATCGTCAGGACAAAGCCTGACGATGTAAAATCTTTCGTTTTCCCTTCGCTGGCATTATCCAAAGCAGGTTCGACGGGTTTGTTCTCAGCCTTTGCGGGCACCCCGATATTAAATTTATTATACATAAAAGTAAAATAGATGTCTACATTTACTAGTATTCTCTCCTTAATCTAAATAACAAAATTCTATTAGTAAGATGAAATTTTGCTATATAATAAATCTATATATTCTAAAATTTGCATAAGAAGGTGAAATAATGGCAGCTGTTAAACTTGAACAATATTTAGCCAGTATTTTGGATTCGACTAAGTCCGACACTAATGAAGTAAAAATCAAACCCAAAAATATTAATTTTGATTTATTCAGAGTATTTTTGGAAAATCGCAATACTGGAGTTCACCGCTATCAAACTACAGCTTCAACTATTTTATATGAAGCTCAGGGGTCGGTAAAAGCCAGAATTAATGATCAGGACTTTTTGCTTAAAGCTGGCAATATCGTGTTTTTACAGAGAAAAAGTGATTATGAAATATTGCGGCAGGGAGAAAACGATATATTAGTTAAGTTAGAATTTGACCATAATTTCAAGATGCTGGATTTTCTCGGAAGCTATTCTGCCATGAGTCATCGTGAAAAAAAGGTGTTTAAGGCAATTACTGACGCTTATAATCAAAGACGCTTATTATTTTTGAATAGTACATCTCTGTCTAAATCTGCAAATGCACTAAAAAAAGTAATTGATGAATATCTTAATCAGGATCTTTATACTCGTCAGGTGATTTTGGCAGAGTTAAACTTGCTATTAATTGCTGCAGTTAGAAATCAAGATTTAGCGACAGCACCTGTGACTAATCATCAATTTGTTCAAACTGATTTAGAAAATTATATTGATGCGCATTTTACTGACATAACGCTTAATGAAACTGCTAAACATTTTGGCTTCAATCCTAATTATTTTTCAAGTTTGGTTAAACAAAAAACTGGTAAAAGTTTCGTCGAACATGTTGATGAAAGACGTATGCAGGAGGCGCGCAATTTGCTTGCACGACCAGATATTTCCGTCAAAGAAATAATTGCGCGGGTAGGTTACAGTGGCAAGTCCTTCTTTTATAAAAAATTTAGTGAATATTATCATGAAACGCCAGTCCAAATGCGGGCCGAGCTTTTTAGACAGGCAAACATCAACTTAAAATAAAAAGCAGCCTCGAGTAAAAGGTTGCTTTAGTTTATTACATTTTTTCTAAGCGACTAATCCTGTCAGCTGTTGGCGGATGACTGTCAAATAAATGAGCAAAACTGCGCTTTTTGCGTACAGGATCTTCAATATACATGCCGGCGCTGCTAGGGTCGGCTTTTTTCATTGGCTCAGAACCGTCAATCTTTTCTAAAGCAGAAATCAATCCTTGCGGGTTGCGCGTTAATTCTACTGAAGAGGCATCAGCCAGATATTCACGATTTCGCGATAATGCCATTTGGGCTAAACTGGCACAAATAGGTCCCAGAATTAACACAAACACAATGGCCACAATCTTAAAAATAACAACAATAGTACCACCACTATCGTTATCGCTGTCGCGATCATCATCAATCCACCAAATATAACGGCTGGCAATACCGGATAAATAAGAAATGACGCCGACTAATACCGCGGCAATAGTAGAAACTAAAATGTCGTAGTTCCTAATGTGCGAAATCTCGTGACCCAAAACCCCTTCCAGTTCCTCCCGGTTCATCATGTCCAGCAGACCTTGGGTAACTGCCACAGCAGAGTGGTTGGGATCGCGTCCAGTCGCAAAAGCATTAGGACTGGGATCATCAATAATAAAAACCCGAGGCATTGGGACCCGGCCGACCAGTGCCATATCTTGTACAACGTGCCACAGTTCCGGATTATCTTGCTCATGGACTTCTTGAGCGTGGTTAAGACTCATAACCATGTTGGCCGGGTTAGGCAGGACAATTAACATGTAGATTAAGCTAAAAACCACGGCAACAATTAATCCTAAAACAGGACGATCACCAAAAAGATAACCAAGTCCTGCCCCTACAAGTGCCAAAATAATGACAAATAATCCCATAATCCCAACGGTTTTACGTTTATTGCTGGCAATTTGTTGAAATAACATAAAAACTGACCTGGTATTTAAAATTTAACTTTAGGTACTTCTTTTTCCGATTCATTAGTTTGTAAGTAGTCAACTTTCTTAAAACCGTGAATGTGAGCAACAATATTAGACGGGAAAGTTAACAACTTTTGGTCGTAAAGTGCAGCAGATGAATTGTAAAGTTGTCTCGAATAAGCAATCTTGTTTTCTGTGTTAGTCAATTCTTCTTGCAGTTTCAAGAAGTTTTGGTTGGCTTTAAGGTCAGGATAGTTTTCTGATAAGGCAAAAATTGATTTAAGTGCATCAGAAATCTGATTGGAAACTTTTAAAGTTTGAGCGTGATCATCGCTGGGAATATTAGTTAACTGATTACGCAACTGCACAACATTTTCCAATGTTTCTTTTTCGTGTTTGGCATAGCCCTTAGTTGTTTCGACTAGGTTGGGAATCAAGTCGTTACGCCGCTTCAGTTGTACATCAATCTGACTCCAAGATTCATCGGTGTATACTTTGGCTTTTTGTAAACTGTTGTAAACTGTAATATAAAGTGCAATTAATAAAACAACAATAATTACAATTACCCAAGTTAAACTATTCATAGTATTCCTCCTTATATGTATCTCTTAATTATAACTGATTAAGGACCTTTTGAATATAAAAAAGAAGCTTATACTATCTTTCATTAGCAAAGCTTTACTAAATTGTATCTTAAATTAATAAAAGTCCCCAGCCTACAACGGTTAAAACAATTAAGCCAATAAACTGCATTACAGACCATTTCTTAAAAAATTCGCTTCTGGAAACTGTCGCATTTTGAGTAAAAGTTTTTAAGACCAGCATATTGGCCATTGAACCGATAGGAGAACCAAAGCCGCCAATGTTAGAACCTAAAAATAGTGCTTCAGCGTAAGGAGTAAACTTACCAACTAAAATAGTCGCAGGAACATTGCTGATAATCTGACTGGAGATAATCGAAGTGAAGTAGGTTGAGCTTTCCGAATTAATCATCGTATGAATGATGCTGACAATCATCGGGATCTGTTGAATATCACTAATGAAGATGAAGAAACAGGTAAAGGTTAATAGCAAAGCAAAATCAACTTTGAGCAGAATTCTGGGATTGATTAATAAGGCTAAGATAATCGCAACAATCATTGGAATTGCCACATTAATGACCTTAAATACCCCTAAGAAAAATAGGGCAAATACTGCTGTAGTAATGATTGTCGGTCTTAAACTGATATTAATCTGTTTAATATCTTGTCTGGGAATTTTTTTACGAGGGATAAAGTAGAAAATAATAAACGTAATGACTAACGCCATTAATAAATAGGGCAAAGACCAGGAGAAAAACTGCAGAGCACTAACAGAATATTTACTGACCAAAAAGATATTGTGGGGATTGCCCCAAGGAGTAAAGGCCGCCCCAATGTTTGCGCCCATTCCAATTAGAGTGACAGGTAAAATTTGCGGAAGGTTACATCTTTTGGCAATATTTAAATACAGGGGAATCAATGTAAGCGCTGTTATGTCATTGCCAAGAAACATCCCGGCAATAATCGCTAGAAGCGTAAACAAAATGTTTAATTTCTGCATATTATCGGCAATACTGGTCAGTTTATACGCCAGCACGTCTAACACGTGCAAGTAAGCGTATATTTGAATAATGATTAGCATCGCGGCGACTGAAAAAATCGTATGTAAGTTGATATCCTCAAGCCGCGGCCTAGCAAAAAAAAGACTGATAATCGTTATTACAAAAGTAATCTGCAGGATTTTATCACTAAAAACCTTTTTCAAGACGGTCATAAAATGTCCCCTTTCACAAGTTATAATCATCTATAATCGCTATATACATTTTGACCTTTTTTTTTGTTATACGCAATAATAAATTTTTCATGGTGAAAAGCACTTTTACTATAAACATAATTTTTGACACTATAACTTAATATATCCTATACTTGAGAAAATTGCTAAAGATTAGGAGGAAATATTAAAATGAGTAATTCCGAATCAGTTAAGATGAATATTAAAGCAGGTGCTGCTGAGAAAATCAAGAAAAGTGTGCAAGACGGACAAGTTGTTTTGCTTTCATTAAATGACGGCTCCAACAAATATTCTAACATTGCCGGTAGCTGTGCTGCCGGGACTCGTTTTCAATTTGTAGTATTGGATAAGCAAGATCCAGATTTTGCAATTAAAGTTGAAAATAATGCCGGCTTAGACTTATATACCAGTCCAGCAGAAATGCAATATTTAGGCAATGATTTAGTAGTAGATGAAAAAAATGCTGCAATCAGTTTGGCAGATGATAGTGGCGTAATTGATGCTGCCATGACAGTTAGTGAAAATAATTAGTGTATTTAACTAATAATATGTACTCAAAAATCACTTTATTTTTAGCGTTCCAAAATGGAGCGCTTTTTATTTTAAATGGTAAAAGATAATGGCGCAATATCAGCAAATCTTGCTTCAAAAAGTCCTAAGTGTTAAACTATATAAGATTTTCGAAAATCTTGAAAGGAAGTATAGTACTATGCGTAAAGGTGAAAATTACAACACTGGTTGTGAACCAAACCAAAGACCTAAGAACAAGAAGAACGGCAAGAAACGTGTTGCGCACGTGGCAGCAGTTGTTGCTTTCTTGAACAAGGCCAAAGCAGACGAAAATAAATAGTTTGTTTTTAATTAAGACTAAAAGGTGGATGAAACTTTCGTCCGCCTTTTTTTATTGCTCTAAATTGAGTAGAATTAGATTAATGATACATACATTTTGCTCTAAGGAGAATGCTTAAAAGTGAAGTTTCAATGCAGCGCGTGTGGATTGCGCATAAATGCCAAACATTTTAAACAAACGGGTCTGATTAATCCTAAACTGACCAGTATTTGCGATCTATGCATTCAAAGAGGAGAAAAGCCGGAAGACTTTGCCAATATTGCGGTTAATGTTTTTGCACAATGCCTACTGTTTACTTTTGTAGGAAAAGATGAAGTCGCAGATAATTCAACATTTTTGGTTGCTAAAAATGACCTGCGTAAGCGTTATGAAGCCTTTATTCAGGATTATGATGGGAATGAATTAGCCCAGCAACAACTATCAGCACATAATTTTAACCAGGCAGTAATTGACAGCGAGACAGGTCAAACTGACTTTGTGCCCAGCAGCGAATTTACTTTTGCCGAAAATCTGAGTAAATTAGGATTAACCGTCGACTTTAAACTCAATGAAGTGGATTATATTGACCGTGAGCGCATTCGCGCTAAATACCATTATCGCTGCCAATATTGCGGCAGGCGCGGACGTAGCGTCGATCACAAAGACCCAGTTTCACTGTCACATAATAATGATTTTGACAACCTGATTTTATCCTGCACGGAATGCAATCGCATCAAGTCCAACATGCCGTATAAATTATTTGTCAGTTTAAATAATGAAATTCCTGAAGTTAACCGAAAACTGGTCAAATATGAAGACGCTCTTGCTACTTTGAAGGGTGAATTTGAGGAAAGACGACGCGAATTAGCCGCTAAAATGCACCTGAAGGGTGTTGTTAATGATCCTGAACTTGACCAGATCCGTAAGCAAAACAAAAAACTGCAGGATGCAATTGATAGCCTGGAGAGTGATTATACTGACTTGCGTTCTTTACGCGAGCAGCACTTTATGACTGGCTGGAAACTAGCGCAAGTAAACGCAAAAGAAGATATTATTTAACTTTTAAAAGGCTTACAATGAAATTAAGAGGAAAAGGAGGTCAAAAAATGAAGTCAACTAAATTCAAGCAAAATATTTTAGCAAAAATGAGTATCAGTACGGTTGCCGCAGTCTTGGGCATGATGAGTGGCGCTAATCTGATCCAAAATGTTTTGGCAGATTCTGCTGCACCTGCTGCTAACAATCAAACTGCAAAAAAAGCACCGACTGCAACCAGTACTGTCAATAATCAGCTGGGCTTTTGGACTGGCACGGATGGCAGCTGCACGTGGCAATATGATGTCCTTACTAATACTCTGACTATCAGTGGTGCTAAAGGAGCACAATTGTCAAGTACACCTTTTACCAAAGAATTCAAATGGGCTGGAAGTATTGAGCATATCGTTTTTGAAGGTCCGTTTAAGTTACCTGCAAATTCAAAACAAAAATTTGCCAATTTGAGATATTTGTCTGATATTAAGGGTTTAGAAAACGCTGATACTAGTGATGTAACCAATATGTCTGGTTTATTTGCCGGTGATACAAAACTTACTAGTTTAGATATTAGTAATTTTAATACTGATAAAGTTACAGATATGAGTAACATGTTCAACAGATTAGGTATGGATAATGCTACTGCTACAGCAATAGATTTGAGTAAATTGAATACCGCAAATGTAACCACTATGAACAACATGTTTGCGGCAGCCAATTTTAAAAAGCTGGATTTAAAAAATTTTAATACTAGCAAAGTAACCGATATGGCAAATATGTTTTCCAGTTCCAAGGCAGAAACAATTAATGTAGCTAACTTTGATACCAGTAAAGTACAAAATATGAGCGGAATGTTCGATAATTGCATGATTAAACAGCTCGACTGCTCAGGCTTTAATACCAAAAACGTAACGGACATGAGCAGCATGTTTTCTCATAGTAGGAACATAACAACTCTAAACTTGAACAATTTTAATACTAGTAATGTCCAAAATATGAAAACTATGTTTTTTGGGGATTCAAATCTGACCAGTTTGGATTTGAGTAATTTTGATACTAGTAAAGTAACTAATATGTCAGGCATGTTTTCAAACGATACAGCATTAAAACAACTTAATTTAACGGGCTGGAATACTGCCAATGTTACTGATATGAGCACTATGTTTGCCGGATTAAAGAATATCGTCAGTTTAAATATTAAGCACTTTAATACTAGCAAGGTAACTGATATGTTTAGCATGTTTAACGGTGCTGAAAATTTAACTGATTTTGATATTAGTCATTTTGATACCAGCAAGGTAACTAATACCAGCTATATGTTTTCTGGTATGAAAAAAATAACCAGCATAGATTTAAGTCATTTTAATACTAAGTCTAATACGACCTTGTTAGGCATGTTTAGTGATGATGACAATTTAAAGACGGTTAATTTGAAAGGCTGGAATACCAAACGGGTCAGAAGTATGAGTCGCATGTTTAAAAACGACCCGCAGCTGGTCAATATTAATTTAAGTCATCTTAAAACTAATAGTCTCACTGAAGCATATGAGATGTTTAAAAATGATCGGAATCTCAAAACTGTTGATTTACATAATTGGAACACCCGCAAATTAACTGAAGTAAGTGAGATGTTTGCTCAATGTCCTAATCTTACTAATGTTAATTTACACGGCTGGCACATGCCTAAACTAACTGATTCGACAGATATGTTTATGCAGGACAAGAAATTAGCAGGGGTTGATCTGACTAATTTTAATATTCATAACAGCAGGATTTTAAATCAGGCAGGCAATCCAAAAGGGTTTGCTGTGAAGCTGGGCCACTACCGTTTGCGTAAAAGTTCAGGTGTAGGTCAAGGATTTAAGCACATTCAAGCTGTAGGCAAAGGAACAATTAGAAAACCGAAAGGCAAAAAATATACTACAAAGCAATTATTTAAGCTGTATAATCACTCTGCCAAAAAGAGCCCTAGAGAAACCTATGTCATGTATAACGGTAAAAAACCACAGTTACCAAAATCATTTCATTTTTGATTTTTAGTAAAATAAAAGGATTAGCTCATTGATATGACCTCCAAATTTAGGACAAATTTGAGAGTTCACATCACATTTCAGAACTAATCCTTTTTAGTTTGTCTTTTTAGTAAACTTTAGGCAAATTCAGGGAAGTTTAAAGTTTTTATCTGTGTTTTAGTGGTTTTTAACAACCAGATTGCCTGGTCTACTTGCGCCAGTGTCGCTTTGCTCGACCGTAAGACAACAGCAGCATTAGCTAAAGCATAGTCATAGCTCTGCATAAGTGCATCATAATGGACACTCTCGTTAATAGTTTGCTGTCCAGAGTCAAAGTCTTTCTGGAGCTTCACTTTATCGCTGTCGGTTGCTACTTTTTGTTTCTGCTCAGCTGCTAACGAAGTGTTTACAGGAGAAAGTTTTATGCCCCTGCTAAATTTCACATCACTTGCTTTAACGAAACTGTTAACTGCTATTATTTTTTCACTGGTGGTTAGAGTGATTGGACCATATTTTTTGTCAGTCGCTGGAGCCTTTAGTTGTGTGCCATCATTATTGATAAGGGCTTTTCTGTCTAAATTGTTACTCAGAAGGTGATAATACAACTCCGTTTTGTTTGTAGCCGCATTCCAAATATAGAATAAGCCGTCAACATTAAAGTCAGACTGCTTTGCAGTATTAAAACTAATTCCAACGGGTTTTCCTGTGGCGTCATAAAGCTTAACGTTTGCAGTAGTCTTTGCAGTAACAAAACTATAGGTTAAATCAGAGTAGTCGGTCGTTGGTAAGTAATTTCTCAGGTTGATACAGTTTTCATCTATGTATTCATCATGATGATTATGCAGGCGGAAAATATAGCCTTCAAAATCTTCTGCCCAAGGTTCAACAGCCAAATCAACTTTTATTTTCTGACCCTTTTTTAAAATATGTTTGGTTTTCATTTCGTTTAAAGTCTGAGTTGCTGTCTTTTTAAGAACGATGGCCGTTGTAACCCCATTGTAAGTTAAAGGATAACCATCTAAACTTGCAACATTATAGGCTTTGACATAGCGATTTTGACCAATAGCATAATAATTTTTTCCTTTAATTTTTGTGAGTGGCAGATAGTAAATATGCTCATTATTATCTGATTTAAAGTATTTACTATAATAGTATTTTGGTCTTGACTTAACTTGTTTAACTTTGCCCTGATACTTAACAATAGCGCGCTTAGGTAAAGTATGGCCAGTCTTGTTACCGGCTTTAGTATAAATAGCTGATTTCTGTAATAAAACCAATTTGCCCTTTTTGCTGTTCTTACCATTGACTTCTTTAATATCCGCCGTACTAATGTAGCAACCATCACCAATATTATAGAATTTTTGTCCATTAATTATTTTGGTGGCGTAATATTGCATAACATCTGCATTAAATCCTGGAATGTACTTATAGCCATTGGCATCATCTTCAGCATAAGGCACATATTTGTTCTTGTTTTTAATTTTGTGACCATATTTATTATAAAGATGGGCATCATAGATTAACGTGATTTTACCCTTTGCGGTCTTTTTACTGCTTTTGGCAGCTGCAACTGTCTGTATTTGATTGCAATTTACTAAAAAAGGTGTGACGACTAATGCCAAAGCCGTGATCGCCAAACAGATTTTTTTGGTTAATTTCATGATTTACCTCCTTACTAATCCTTTCTACTAAATTTATTATAACCTAATATAGGTGCAGCAATACATGTCTTACGATAAATGAATAAAAGGCTGACAAAGTTTAACTTAAGTTTCAAATCATTAATAAGTTTTAAGCAAAAAACCCGTATAATTAGGGTAAGAGAAAAGAGGTATCAAGATGAAGCTTCCAAATTTAATCAAGTTTGAAAAAACTGGGATAGGGATTGCAACAATGGCATTAGGTTTAGTCGTAACGGTGCAAACAAACGAAAATGTAGCTGCTGCAACGGAAACTCCTGCTGTTGTCCCAATTAGTGCGACAGGTTTGCCATCTGATGCCGGACTGTGGACTGGCACTGATGGCAGTTGCACATGGCAATACGATGTTATTAGTAGAACTCTGCGGATTAGTGGCGCGCAAAAAAGCAGTCAATTATCCAGCACACCATTTTTAAAGCAGTTTAAATGGTCTGGCAATATTGAGCATATTGTGTTTGAAACACCAGTTCAAATGGCTCCGAATTCGGCAGAAAAGTTTTCCGGTCTTGAGTATTTGGAGGATATTACGGGCCTCGACAAAGTTGATACTAGTCAAGTGACAAATATGGCTTTGCTTTTTACTAATGACAAAGCTCTAACTAAAGCTGATGTGAGTCACTTTGATACCAGCCAAGTGACTAGCATGGAACGAATGTTTGACAACACAGCCTTAACAGAAGTAGATTTGAGCAGTTTTAATACAAACAAAGTCACAAATATGAGCGGTATGTTTAGAAACAGCCCGATGAAACATCTTAATTTGAAAAGTTTTGCTACCAGCCATGTGACCGATATGGCAGAGATGTTTGCGGATAGCGATGTGGCAGAGCTTGATCTGGCTAATTTTGATACCGGTAATGTCACTAACATGTCTGGTATGTTTGCTGGAATAAAAGTTCCTGAACTAAATCTTGAGCACTTTAACACTAGTAAAGTTAATAATATGTCTGGTATGTTTTCCAGTACCCAAAATCTGTCAAGTCTTGATTTGAGTAATTTTGCTACTAGTCAAGTGACCGATATGGAGGAAATGTTTAGGGGTAGTACTGTTACTCACTTAAATTTGGCTAATTGGAACACCAAAAACGTCACCAGTATGAAAAATATGTTCCAAGCGTGTTCTAACTTAACTAAACTTGACTTAAGTGGCTTTAATACCGGTAATGTTACAGACATGTCGGGTATGTTTGCAAAATTTGCTCATTTGGATCAGCTAAATTTCAGTCACTTTGATACGAGTAAAGTTAAAGATATGAGAGAAATGTTCGCAGACAATCCAGCTGTTACTAGTTTGGATTTAAGCAGTTTTGATACCAGCAACGTTACTAATATGATCTCGCTGTTTTCTGGAGACAGCTCTTTGGCTAAGCTCAATTTAACGGGCTGGAATACCAAGAACGTACGCTGGATGAATTCAATGTTCAGTGGTGACAGCAGTCTAAAAGACATTGACTTGAGACACTTTAATACTGCCCAAGTTACTGATATGCTTAGGATGTTTAAAGGTGCAAAAAGTCTTGAACAGCTTGACCTGCATACTTGGGATACACGTCAGGTTACCAGGGTCAGCCAAATGTTTATGGACTGTGATAATCTTGTTTTTGTTGATTTGCGTGGCTGGCGGTTACCAAAAATGTATGATTCAACGGAAATGTTTACTAATGATCAGAAGCTAGCTGGAGTTGATTTAAGCCATTTTAATATTCATAATAGTCAGATTTTACTCAACGCCGGTAATCGCAAAGGCTTTGTTGTCAAGCTCGGGCATTACCGCTTGCGTAAGAGTTCAGGAGTAGGTCAAGGATTTAAATATATTCAAGCTGTTGGCAAGGGAACAATTAGCAAACCTAAAGGCAAGAAATATACTGCAAAACAATTGCTAAAACTGTATAACCATTCGGCTAAAAAGAGTCCTAAAGAAACTTATGTTATGTATAATGGCAAAAAGCCCCAGCTGCCTGAAGGGTTTAAACTTAAATAGATAAGACAAAAAAGCTAATTCGTTTTAATTACGAATTAGCCTTTTTCTATAAGTCTAAAAGATTTAATCGCCCTGAGGAACAGACATAGTTGTCAGTTGCTCTTTAGCAGTTTTAACATACCAGACAGCTTCAGCAACTTGGGCGACAGTTGCTTTATCAGATCTTATTATGGCAGAGGCATTACTTAAGGAGCTGTCATAATTATTCATTAGGTCTGTATCGTATTTAGCATTTTGATCTAAATCTTTGCCCTCATTAAAAAGTGCTAGTAATTCTTGCTTGTCAGCAGTCGTTGCAATTCTTTGACCATTTTTGGCCTGCTCAACCGTATTAAGTGCTTTCAGCTTTAACCCGCTGACGTATTTAACATCGCTAACTTTGATAAAGTTATTGCCATAGTTTAATTTTTGGTTATTACTGTGGGTTACTGAATCTTGATCTGGTATCGGATTTGGTTGCTTGTCATCAATCACATTAGTATCGCTGTAATTTAGACAGTGATAAAACAGTTCCGCCTTGTTTTTCTCAGGAATCCACAAGTACATTAAGCCATCAACCGTCAGATTACTATGTGTCGGCTTCATGATATGCTTGCCAGTTGCCTTGCCAAAAGTATCATAAAGTTCAACGCTGTTGCCTGCTAATGGGGTGACATAAGTGTAGACTAAGTCGCTATAGTCAATGATAGGCAGGTTCCTTTTCAGTTTAACTTCGTATTCTGAAACATATTCATCTGGGTGATCGTGCAATCTGTATATATAACCCTCAAAGCCATCAATTTCGTATGGAATAACAGTTAAATCAAGTTTAATCTTTTGTCCTTTTTTCAGTTTCCGCTTTGCAGCAGAATAATTTACCGTTGTGCTGGAGGTGTTCCTAAGGACAGTCGCTGACGAAACACCATTGTAGCGAGCAATGTGACCATTAATGTAGCCGACATTAGCTGCCTTAATGTAGCGCTTATGTCCTAAAGAGTAATAATATTTCCCTTTAATTTTATGAGTAGGTATATATCTGGGCTTGAAGTATCTGTCTAAATCGTTAAGATAATAAAAGTATTTGGGTGTTTTAGTAGCAGTCTTAGCTTTTCCTTGATACTTGACAATTGCATCAGTTCTTAATTTCTTACCAGTTGCTTTGCCAGTCTTGGTGTAAATCAATGAATTGTGACTTAATACTAGTTTGCCTTTTTTAATATTATGGCCTTTTACTTCTAAAATATCGGCATTTTTAACGTAATAGTTATGACCAAGGTTGTAAAATTTTTGCCCGTTAATTTTTTTAGTGCCGTAGTAGGAATAACTGGTTCTGCCATCGCTGTATTCATCAATTTCCATGTCAGTAATCACGTAGCCCTTGGAATCAGCGCTAAAACCTTCAGGAACAGTAAAGCCGTGAGAAATATTCAATTTTATTTTATGACCTGACGGATTGTAAACATAATCGTTTTTAAGCAGCGTAACTTCTCCTTTGGCTTTCTGAGCAGCTTCTACTGTTTGGAAATTGGTGATATTTGGCAATAATGGACCAGCAGTTAATAATAAGGCTGTTAGTCCAATATAAATTTTCTTAAAACGTTTCATATTATGACCTCACAAATTATGACCTTACAAAGATGAGCTTATAATTTAATGTTATCGTAACCCAAAATGAAACTCAAATTTATTTTATCTGGTAAATTTAATGGATTTTGTCTGGCTTTCATTATTTTTTACAACCAGGAAAACTATATTTTGCAATATTTTGGATTTGAAACGGCTTATAATTAAGTTAATGAAAAGGAGGTCATGATAATGAATCACAACCATTCAAAACAAATTTTAGGTTTAGTTAAAAAAGTTGGTATTAGCAGCAGTCTTGCTTTTTGTGGTCTGAACTTAATGGCAGCTGCTGTTAAGCCGGTTTCTGCTACAACTAATAAACCTGATGCTAGCGACCAAGTGAATAATGATATTCAGGAAATACCAGGTATTTGGTCGGGCAAAGATGGTGACTGCAACTGGAATTATGATATTGTTACCAGAACTCTGACAATTAAAGGAACTCAGAAAAATAGCACTCTTTCGAGTCGCCCGTTTAATGAAGAATGGAGTTGGGGGAATAATATTACCCATATTGTTTTTGCCTCCCCCGTAAAACTTCCTGCAGATTCAAAATATAAGTTTAGCGAGCTAAATAATTTGAAAGACATTAAGGGACTGGACTTAGTTGACACTAGTGAAGTCACTGACATGAGTGGCTTGTTTGATATGGATCAGGCTCTGACTGAACTTGATTTAAGTCACTTTCAAACTGATAAAGTAACTGATATGAGTAGGATGTTTGAGTCTACGGGACTATCAAAGCTAGATTTGAGCAGTTTTAATACTAGCAATGTCACTAACATGAATTATATGTTTAGTAATTGCACTGCTGAAAACATCAACCTGACCAGTTTTAATACTAGCAATGTCACTAAAATGGATTATATGTTTAATGGTTGCACTGCCAAAAGCATTAACTTGAGTAGTTTTAATACCAGTCGCGTTACTGAAATGAGTAATATGTTTAGTCTAACCAAACTTCAAAATCTTAATTTTGCTGACCTTGATACAAGCAATGTGACTAATATGTCAGGAATGTTTGAGCGGGCTGATATTTCTAATTTAGATTTTGCCAAACTCAATACTAGTAAAGTTACAGACATGGAATACATGTTCTCAGGAACAACCGGGGTAAAGGCCCTGGATCTTAGCTCATTAGATACCAGTAATGTTATTAAGATGTCAAATATGTTTGCTTCAAGCAAAATAACAAAATTAGTTTTAGACAATTGGAACACCAATAAGGTAACAGATATGTCGTATATGTTTGCTGACTGTCCTAATTTAACGGATGTTGACTTGAGCAAATTGCATACGGCGAATGTCACAAACATGTCATACATGTTCGAAGGCTTTTCACAGCTAGAGCAATTAAATCTAGCCAAACTTGATACTCATAATGTTAAAAACATGAGAGGAATGTTTGCTAAAAATCCTAATTTAAAAAGCATAAATTTGAATCATTTAGATACATCAAATGTAACCAATATGCGGGAAATGTTTGCGAAAAATCCTAATATAAAAAGCATAAATTTAAATCATTTAGATACATCAAATGTAACCAATATGCGGGAAATGTTTGCGGAAGATCCTAATATAGAAAGTTTAGATTTAAGTCATTTAAATACTGCTAAAGTTACCACCGTGTGGGGGATGTTTACTGGAGATTATTCTTTAACCAATTTGAACCTGGATGGCTGGAATACTGAGAATGTTAAAGACATGACTTATATGTTTGCTGATAATAAGAGTTTGGTTAGCATAGATCTTTCGCATTTCAGAATGACTAATGTTACTAGTACAACTGGGATGTTTAATGATTGTACTAATCTGATGTATGTGAATTTAAGTGGCTGGCATTTACCAAAATTAAAATCTTCAACTATAATGTTTGAAAACGATAAAAAATTAGTTGGAGTTGATTTAAGCCATTTTAATATTCATAACAGTCAGATTTTGCTCAACGCTGGTAATCCTAAAGGCTTTGTTGTCAAGCTCGGGCATTACCGCTTACGTAAGAGTTCGGGAGTAGGCAAGGGCTTTAAGCATATCCAAGCAGTTGGCAAAGGCACAATTAGAAAGCCGAGAGGCAAGAAATATACAGAAAAACAATTGCTAAAACTATATAACCATTCGGCTAAAAAGAGTCCCAAGGAAACTTATGTCATGTATAATGGCAAAAGGCCCAAACTTCCTAAAGGGTTCAAGCTTAAATAGACAAGACAAAAAGACTAATTCGTTTTTAATTACGAATTAGCCTTTTTATTGGTAAAGAAATAGAAAATTATTTTAATTTGCCTTCATCAATAAGTTTATCGTCACGTTTTGCTAGTTTCTTGTTATGTGCTTCATAACCTTTATCAGACATATCAGCATTAAATTTATACCCACGTTTCTTCAAAGCCTTAATATCTTGCTTCATTAACGGTGTATTTACTTTAGGATTTTTCTTATAATATTTATAATCATTTAAATAATTATCATATAAAATTGTATTACCCCATCCTTCATGATGCTTAGGTTCTTTTTTAGGAGGGTTTACAGGTTGTGGCTTCAAATCACCTGATGGTTTAGTAGTAGGAACATCTTTCTTAATTTGTCTCTTTAGCCACTTAATTTCAGCATTAAGATAATTCTTGAAAGTCTTGGCATACTTAGTCTTATAATTTCTAAAATGCTTCAAGGTCTTCTTGTATAGGGCTAATTTTTTAGTCTTATTCGTTAACTTCTGCCCCTTCTTGACGTTCTTATTGAAATAATTATTTGCTTTTTGGTGGCGTTTTGACCAAGTTTTCTTAGTCTTGTGGATATTGGTCTGAGGCTCGGGATCATTATCTTGGATAGGTTGCGAAATTGGTTCAGCTACAGGAGTTTCAGTCTTATCTGTTGCACTTGTATCTGGATTATTTGTATTAGTGTTGGTATTTATATTTGTTTGATTAGTTGCAGCCACATCTGCTAAAACAGCTGAAGTTTGACTAATAACTGGCGCTAAAACGGTAATACCCGCAACAGCTGCAACAATAATATTTTTATGTAATTTCACTTTGGTTTACTCCTTTAAATTTGATTTCAATATCCTTTATCGTTAGGCTGGTCATCACGTTTTGTCAGTTGATAGCTATTTTTAAATAACTAATAAATCAGCATTAAACTGATAGTCTCGTTTTTGCCAGGCTCTACATATTGTCTATTATATTTGCTTGGACTATTTTTGTAAAACTAATATTGCTCTGACCAGTAGCCATTTAATCACCGGGAGGAGTAGACATAGTTGTCAGCTGCTTTTTAGCGGTTTTAACATACCAGACAGCTTCATCTACTTGCGTGACAGTTGCCTTATCAGACCTTAAAATAGCAGAAGCGTTTCTTAAGGCGCAATCATAATTAGACATGAGATTATCATAAGCGCTATTTTGAGCTAGATCTTTTCCCTCGTTAAAAAGTGTGAGCAGCTCCTGCTTGTCAGCTCCTGTCGCAATCTTTTGCCCATTTTCAGCCTGCTCAATCGTATTCAGTGCTTTTAGCTTTAACCCGCTGACGTATTTCACATCGTTCACCTTAATAAAGTTATTGCCATAGATTAATGCTTGCTTTTTTGCAGGGTAAGTTGGTTCTGAATTTGGCACCGAGTTTGGTTGGTTGGCATCAATCACACTAGCGTCACTGTAATTTAAACAATGATAAAACAGTTCCGCCTTATTTTCCTCAGGTACCCAGAGATACATTAAGCCATCAACTGTTAGATTACTGTATTGCGGCTTTATAATACGTTTACCAATTGTCTTGCCAGATGTGTCATAAAGTTCAACGCTGTTGTCTGTCACTGGCGTAACGTAAGTATAAACTAAGTCGCGGTAGTCAATGATAGGCAAATTCTTTTTCAATTTAACATTGTCCTCATCAACGTATTCATCCGGATAGTCGTGCAGTCTGTAAAGATAACCCTCAAAGCCATCATTTTGGTAAGGAATAACAGTTAAATCAAGTTTAATCTTCTGTCCTTTTTTCAGTTTACGTTTAACGGCAGAATAATTTACCGTTATGCTAGCGGTGTTCTTAAGAACAGTCGCTGACGAAACGCCGTTGTAGCGAGCGATGTGACCGTTAATATAGCCGACGTTAGCTGCTTTAATGTAACTATTATGTCCTAAAGAGTAAAAATATTTTCCTTTTATTTTGTGGGTAGGTACGTATTTGGGCTGGAAGTACCTTGCGACATCATTAAGGTAGTAAAAATATTTGGGTGCTTTGGTAGCAGTCTTAGCTTTTCCCTGGTACTTAACAACTGTATTAGTTCTTAGTTTCTTTCCCGTTGTTTTGCCAGTCTTGGTGTAAATCAGTACATCGTGTTTGATAGTCAATTTACCTTGTGTGATATTGCGCCCATTGACTTTTAAAACATTAGCACTATTAATGTAATAGTTATGTCCCAAGTGGTAAAACTTTTGTCCGTTAATTTTTTTAGTGCCGTAGTAGGGATAACTGGTTCTACTGTCATCATCATAAACTATCATTTCTGTAGTTAAATAGCCCTTGGGATCAGCGCTAAAGCCGTTAGGAATGTTATAGCTATGTGTACCCCGATTTTGCTTCAATTTTATTTTATGGCCTGACGGGTTGTAAACATAATCACTCTCAAGCAGTGTGACTTTTCCTTTGGCTTTCTGAGCTGCTTCTACTGTTTGGGGGTTAGCGGTATATGGCAAAAATTGAGTGGTGGATAAAGCCAGGGCTGTTAAGCCAATGCCAACTTTCTTGAAAAATTTCATTTTATGACCTCACAAAAAACGCTTATGTTAATATCATTGTACCCTAAACTGATGTCTGAAATTGTTTTATTATATAAATTGTTAGAACTTTTGCGTGGCTTTCAATATTTTCGCATGATTTAGTTAGTTTTCAAATTAAGCAATAAAAATAGAGTTAAACCACTCTTGTTTGGTGGATTAACTCTATTTTTTAATTTAACTCCATTCAGCGAAGTTTAAAGTACTTAATTGAATTTTGGTTGTGTCAAGTAGCCAAATTGCCTGTTTTACTTGAGCAATCGTTGCTTTTGGAGATTGTAAAATAGCAGAAGCAATCATCAAAGCATTATTATAATTACTTACTGCACTTTGTTGCTCACACTTAACATTCTTGTTATTCTTATTTTCCACAAATTTTCTTTGCAATTCTTGCTTATCCTTATCTGTTGCTACTTTCTGATCGTTCTCAGCGTCTTTAGCAGTATTGAGAGGGGTAAGTTTAATTCCACTGGCAAAAGTAACATCACTAGCTTTGACAAAGCTGTTAGTATAGCGAATCTTATCTTCTGTCGATTCAATCAGTTTATTGTTTTTGTCAAACTCTGGTTTTTTAAGGTCAGTACCGTCGTTATTAACAAAATAGTTTCTGTCTATTCTGTAGGTTAAAAAGTGATAAAACAGTTCTGCTTTGTTTTCGCTAGGTACCCATAAGTAATAAAGACCATCAACGGTCAAGGGGCTTTGCTTACGGTTCCTGTAACTGATACCTGTTGGAGTACCGTCAAAATTATAGAATTTAGTATTTGTCGTAGTATTAGGTCTTACATAGGTGAATGTAAGTTCATCGTAACTTGATGTTGGCAAATAGTTTCTCAATTTAATGTAATTTTGACCAACATATTCGTTAGGATAATCGTGCAGGCGATAGATATAGCCTTCAAAGTCTTCTGCCCAAGGCTGGACCGCTAAATCAACTTTAATTTTTTGGTCCTTTTTTAGAACGTGTTTAGTAGAATCATTGGTTAATGTTTGAGTTGTCGTATTTTTGAGAACAGTGGCATAGGTAACGCCATTATACATAAGAGGATACCCATCTATGCTGTCAACGTTATTTGCTCTAATATAACGATTTTTCCCTATTGCATAACAGTCTTTACCATTAACTGTTTCTGTCGGCAAATAATAAAAGGTTGCCTTTTGCTCAGAAACGTTAAATTTTGCAAAGTAATATTTTTGCTTGGATTGAGTTTGCTTAACCTGACCCTGATAGTTAACGACTGATTTAACTGGTAGAGTCTTGCCTTTTAGTTTACCGGTTTTAGTATAGATCGCAGATCTGTGATTCAAAACCAGCTTACCGGTCTTAGAGCTCTTGCCGTTAACGTTATTGACATCACCGTCATTAATATATTCTCCTTGACCAATTTTATAGTATTTTTGCCCATTAATCATTATTGTGCCGTAATAATCTAAGGAGTCGACATCAAAAGAAGAAACATAGCAGAAACCATTAACATCTGCTTCAATTACAGAATAATTCCCGTTTTTTCTTGCTTTAAGTCTTTGACCATATTGATTATATACGGGTGCGTCATTGACTAAAGTAATTCTGTTTTTAGCTAGTTTTTGTGTTTTTGGCGCAGCTTGCACTGTTTGAATATGATTTAGACTTGGCAGCAGCGGACTAATTGTCAACACGGTTGCGGCTAAGCCAAGACCAATTTTCTTGAAAAATTTCATATCTTCACCTCATTATATGTGACTTTATAATCAATATAATTATAACGCAAACTAGTTATTAAAATCAGAGCAAACAGACGTTCATTTATTTTTGCTAGCGGACAAATACTTGTATAATTAGGTTAGTAAGTATCTAGAAGTAAATAAAGAAGATGTAATGATGAAGCAAGAATCATTATTTGCAAACAGTGGGCAAAATGAACCTTTGGCTAACCGCGTACGTCCCCAAAATCTAGCTCAGTTTGTAGGACAAGAACAGCTGCTGGGACAGGGAAAAATTTTGCGAGAAATCATTGATAATGACCAGGTTTCCTCAATGATTTTTTGGGGACCACCGGGAGTCGGCAAAACGACTTTGGCTGAAATAATTGCCCGGCAGAGTCAAGCGAGCTTTTTTAATTTTAGTGCGGTTGACAGCAGCATTACTAAAATCCGCAAAATTATGAAGCAGGCTGAAGCTGAACACGAAGTGGGGCAAAAAACGCTGGTATTTGTAGATGAAATCCATCGTTTTAATAAAGCACAACAAGATGCTTTTTTACCCTACGTTGAACGTGGCAGCATCATTTTAATTGGTGCTACGACCGAAAATCCTTCCTTTGAAATTAACTCGGCGCTGCTTTCACGCTGCAAGGTTTTTGTCCTAAAACCGCTTGAAGTCAAAGATATTATTAAGTTATTGCAAAACGCTCTGCACAACCCTAACGGTTTTGGCAAGTTAACCGTCAAAATCAGTGAACAGGAGATTAAAGCCATTGCCAAATTTGCCAACGGTGACGCCAGAACAGCTTTAAATACGCTGGAGATGGCAGTTTTAAACGGTCATAAAACTGGTAATACGATTGCTGTGACTATGGAAAGTCTGGGACAATTAATTACCCAAAAGTCGGTCCTGTATGATAAAGACGGAGAAGAACACTACAATATCATCTCCGCTTTGCATAAATCAATGCGTAACAGCGATGTTGACGCGGCAATTTATTGGCTGTCGCGGATGCTTGAAGGGGGAGAAGATCCGCTTTATATTGCACGTAGACTAGTGCGCTTTGCCAGCGAAGATATTGGCTTGGCAGATACTAATGCGCTGAATGTGGCGGTCAACGTCTTTCAGGCTTGCCAATTTATAGGGATGCCGGAATGTGATGTGCATTTGACAGAAGCTGTGATTTATCTGTCACTTGCTCCGAAATCAAACGCAGTTTATAAGGCTAGATTAGCCGCTGAAGAAGATGTTAAGAAGACTATTGATGAACCAGTACCTTTGCAGATTCGCAACGCTCCGACTAAGTTAATGAAAGATTTGGGCTATGGTAAAGGTTACCAGCTCGCGCATTATGCTAAAGACAAGTTAACGACAATGAAAACTATGCCACCGAGTTTAGAGGGACACGAATATTATTTGCCAACCTCGCAGGGTCATGAAGACCGTTTTAAAAAGAGGCTGGAACAAATTAAAGAATGGCACAAAGAACACGATGATTAAGACGGGGCTTTTAAAGTCTAGCCTCATTAATTTTAATTACCGGAACACTAAAAGAATAATATAACAGATTGATTAGCTAGATGATGAATTAAGCGGACACTGCTATTTGAGCATCAACTAAAAAGCGGGCAAACCACAAATTGAATGGTTTGCCTGTTTTTGTGTTCTTTCTTTTTTGTGGCGATATTTATTTAAATTTATTATTTAACGAAAAGCATGTTGCCTGAAGCCCACATAATATAAAAAAACAGAATAACACCAATTATTAGAGCTAATAGCCAACCTAAAACCAAACTTATAATAAAGGTAATATGTTTGTGTTGAAAAAATGTTGTCAATACTTCCGCCAAAGCTGATAGTAGAAGACCTAAGGCGCAAACGCTTAAATCAACAGATTTGAAAAACGGTAAGATTAAAACCAATAAGAATGCGCCTAATACAATAAACCATAAATATTTATAGCCATGATCTATTAGCAGTTGTTCTTTCATCGTAGTCTGGTTTTTGATCATTATTAATAGCTCCAATCATGATATTACCAAGATTTATTATGCACAAAGCAATATTAAATTTTTCACAGATACTAACTTTTTTATGTCTCTCTGAATTTTTTCAGATACAAAAAGCAGTTTTAATTTAACTTAAAACTTTAGTTATATCTATGATAATAATAACTTATAGGTTAGTACATAACTATTAAGATGTAAAGTGATTAATTAAAATTAAATTAAATTAAATCTATTGCTAAATATCAGGAAATAAGCGCAGCATTTTTTATGATTTAACTGCAATTACTGATTAGACTATTGATTATCTTTATATTTCATTTATAATTATAAATTATACAATAATTAAAAAATTCAAAAAAGAAAGGTTATAGGAAATGAGATGAAAATGAAATTAGCAAGAGCCGCTTTACTATTGTTATGTTCATTTGGAATGGCGCTTTTTTTCTCCAATAAGCCGAATTTTAACTTAATATGGTCAATTAGTGCGTTTATCATGACAATAATTGCTACAGCTTGGTTTGAAGTAAAAGAAGATACATTTATTGACCAAGTCGAAAATGATTTAATTTACTGTATGGTATTACAAGGTGCACCTATTAGTTTTGAAACTTTATATTTATTGAATATGACAGATGAGCAAGAAGACCACCCGTTATTGATACTCTTGATTATTGTCTTAAATTTAATCTGTGTGTTCTTACTTGACTATTTAATTAATCGAGTTAAATTTTACAAAGTTGAAGATAAAAATGATTAGAATTTAACATAATTTGCGTACCAGGCTATTAAAATGCTTGGTGCTTTTTTTAGCATGAAGTTCGTCAGACTATTTAATATATACAGGTTTTTCATTTTTACAGCAATACTAAATTCTTATAGAAGTTAATATTCCTGAATCTATTTGATATCCTTACCAATATAAGTGTTGGTCATAGGAAATAATGAATTGATTACGCAGCTAATTATACTGTTAGATTAAAACAAATAGTTTTCTGTCCCTGAATCAAGATTTAAAGAAGTGAAAGTCTGAAAAATTATAATTTTGACTTTTATTAGTGAGCTTATTAAATCCAATTTTCTAAATTTTGTAATACTTTTTGTACTTGAGGATTGTCTACCTCTTTTAAAAAATCGTGATCTAAGTAATAAAGCGGGTAAAAAACATTATTTGGGGAGAGAGCTTTTAATGATTTGCTGTACTTAAAGGGAACTTCTTTGTCTGATATACTGGCAGCGGAAAAGATAGGAGGAAATTTTTTTAACTCCTCTTTAGTAATTGAATATTTGCTAACTTCGTTTTCCTTGATATCATAAGCTTTTTGCAACTCGCATTTTTCTACTAAATATAAGTATAGGGGATATCTGGACAAAGCCGAGTCATCATGAATAAAGTTAGTTGTATTTATTGAGAGAATTAAATCTTTTGAAATAGGTTTATCTGTTAGTTTTTTACTCCGATTGCTATCTTTGAGATCATAATAGCCATAAAAATTAATAATCTTAGTGGGGTTTTTAATAGTGCTTAGTTTGATAATCTGGTTAACTAACCAGAACATAATGAAGCCCCCAGCCGAACGACCACATAACATGTAATTGAAATTTTGTGGCTTAATTATAGTTTGATATAATTCTAAGAATGATTGTAAAGAAGTTTCTAAAATTGTATTTAAGGATGAATTTGGAGCTAATGGGTAATCTAGAGCAATAACTTCAACCCCCTTTTTTAAGAAAGTACTAGTTAAAGCGTATGGAATATCGTTTCGTGTTCCATATATTAAACCACCTCCGTGAAAATAAATTAAGATGTTAGAAACTGGGCTTTCAGGCATCCATATAGTGTATTGCATTGAATTTGATAATTTTTGAATATTAGGTTTCATTATTTTTCTCCATACTAAGTAAATAAGTTGAAATTTGATAATTGATCAAGTCGATCTGATTTTCAAAATCAATGTGTAATAAATTTTGAATCTTTTTTATCCTATAACGCACTGTTTTTTCATGTACAAATAGTATTTCAGATGCTTTTTTGTAATTTTTGTTGCTATCAAAAAACACTTTTAGCGTTCTAAATAAATCATTATTTTTCTTCTTTAAATCTATCAGGTTTTGCGGGATAAATTTGTTTAAAGCATTAGGATTTTTAACTGATAAAAAGTATCTAAATATGCCCAAGTGTTCTATTGAAAAAGCGTGACCAATGAAAATTTTTGAATTGAAACTCAAGGCTTTTAAGCATTCATCTAAAATAGTTTGCATGTTGCGTCTTGTTTTGACTGAGCTAATAACAACTGAAAGATTTGCGTGAAGATTAAAATATTTAGACAATTTCTTTTCAATTGTTTCTGAGTTTAGCTGATTGGAGAGGGCTTCAATATTAAAAAGTATGATTATATAATCACGATGTTCAGAATAAATACTATATCTTTCACAATTTTGAAGTATTGTTCTGATATTATAAAGCTCTATTTTGCTCAAATCTGAAGTAAAAAAAGCACAGGCTTGATAATATTTATAATGGTTTAAATTAACTTCGTCTAATAAAGTTTCGAGTTCTCTGTCGTCTAAAACAGGATATTGCAATATAGTGTCTGCAATGTTGTTAAAATGAGCATATTCTTTTTGCTTTAGGGCATACTCTGTTTGTAATTTATTTTGAATAATATCAATAAAATTTTCGAAAATCATTGTATCTGATTCACTTAATTTTTGAGAATCATGAATTACTAACAGTGAATTGTTTTCAGTTGTATTGTTGTTTGTAAATTCAATTTTTGTAGCATTATATGTTTGATAATTATCAAATGATTCAAGTCTAAATAAATAATATTTATTTTTGACAAATTCAGAATCTTCTTCCGTATAAGGTCTCCCTTCATCAATCACTACATTTTTAGGCATGTCTTTGCTTCTATAATAGGTCGAGTTTGACGCTAAATATAATAAGCAGGGATAGTGAGTTATATTATTAAACTCTCTTAGTAAAATTTCGTAAGAGACAAAACTATCAGCTAAAGGTATCAACCTCTGTCTTGTTTTGTAGTAGTTTTCCAAAACTAGTGATTGATTATTTAAAATTGGTTGATATATCGCTAATAAAATTTTTTCATAATTTAACTCAGTACCAACTTTGATTAACGGAATTCTATATTTATAGCACAAGTTTATAAACCAACGTGGTACCAATTTAATAAGTCTATCAACTTTTACTATAATGCCGCTAATTCCGATCTTCACCATCTTTTTAAAAAAAGTATTCACTTCGTCATATGACAATTTCTGTAAAGCATAAAAAGATGTTAAAATCATTTGATTTTTACGTGACCATTTTTCTATGTCCAAAGCTTCTAATACCATTACTGAATTAATCTCAGTATTTTTTTTCAAATTTGGTGTTAGAAGCTTGCTTTCTTTAAAAATAGGTAATTCTAACAGATCGTATAGTTTCATACTAAATCTCCTTAAATTATTTTTCTTTATCCATTTGGATAAAAAAAGATTAAATAGTTTTACTTTTTTACCATTGTAAGCGCTTATTAGCTTCCATACAATGTGAATTGTAAAACTTAATAAATAAATTGGAGGTATGAAAATGCTTAAGACGGTGATCTTAAAAGATAACTATCAAGATTCAATTAATCTTATGTTATTAACAAATAAGATTAATGATTTGTCTGAAGTTCAGATGAGTCAAATAATGATGGGTACAGAAGCCAACAAGGATATTTTAAATAATACTAATTTATTGACTGAAGAAGCTGAAGCTGCATCACCTAATGACTTAATGATAGTTGTTAGAAGTGATGATGATAAGGTTATGGATAAGGTTTTACCAGCAGTCCATTCATTTCTTGAAGATCTTTCTACTAAAAAAGATGATTCAGGTAATGAAATTGAATCAGTAGATAATTGGGATGATGCTCTAAAGGCAATGCCTGATGCAAATTTAGCCCTATTTAGTATTCCTGGAGAGTATGGTGCTCCAGAAATGGAAAAGGCTTTAAGACATGATTTAAATGTGTTCTCTTTCACAGATAATGTCTCTATAGAAGATGAAGTCAAACTAAAAAAGCTGGCTCATAAAAAGGGACTTTTAATGATGGGTCCCGATTGTGGCACAGGAATTATTTCAAGTATTCCATTGGCATTTACTAATGTTGTATCACCAGGCAATATTGGTATTGTCGGAGCATCAGGTACTGGAATTCAAGAAGTAACTACTATTATAGACAGACTGGGCAATGGTGTTATCCACGCTATTGGTACTGGTGGACGCGATTTGAGCGACAAAGTAGATGCAATTACTGTTAAGGATGCTATTGCAGCTTTAGAAGACCACGAACCTACAGATGTTATTTGTGTCATATCTAAGCCACCTGCAAAGGAAGTTAGAGATGAAGTTATGGAAATCCTTGAAAGCTGTAATAAACCGGTTGTTGCAGACTTTCTAGGTGAAAGACCTACCCATTATGAGGGTAATGTGTACTTAGCACATACATTGGAAGAGACAGCAAAAATTGCAGTTGACTTAGCAGCAGGTCAAAAAGTTAAAGAGAATTATTTTGAAAAAGTTGAATTACCAGCTAATGTAAAAACTTTATCAAAAGATAAAACTATTAAGGGTTTATATTCTGGCGGTACTTTAGCTAATGAAGCCGGCATGTTAATTTCTGAAGCACTTGACTTAGGTCATTTGACTAAAGAAGAAGGTTATATTCTAAAAACGGATGGATATGATGTCATTGACTTGGGAGATGATGTTTATACCCAAGGTAAGCCACACCCAATGATTGATCCTGAGGTTCGCATTAATAAGATGCGCGAATATTGTCAAGATCCACATACAGGTGTTATTTTGCTTGATGTTGTTTTGGGTTATGGTGCAAGTGATGACATGGCAGGTGCTTTAATTCCTGTAATTGATGAAGAAAAAGCCAAGGCTCAGAAAGAAGGCAGACCACTTTACTTTGTGGCTACAGTTGTAGGAACTAATAAAGATCCACAAAACTATGACGAAACAGTTGAACGCTTAAAAAATCATGGAGTTTTGGTTCAAAAGAGTAATGCAAAAGCTGTTCAGTTAGCTTTGAAATTAAAGGGAATACAGATATCTGAACCAGATAAGAAAGTCGTACCTTATACTGGTAAAAAGGTTGCTTTACCAAAAGTTAATGATAATGTAAAAGAATTATTAACCACAAAACCTAGAGTAATTAATGTAGGTATTAGTAGTTTTAATGAATCAATCGTCAAATATGGTGGCAAAACTGTTCAATTTAATTGGAAACCACGTGCTAATGGCAACAAGCGAATGATCAAGTTGCTCGATGCCTTAGAAAAATATGATGATGAAATTGATAGGGATAATGATAAAGTAATCCAAAGATTTAAGGATGCTAAGCCTTTCTTAGTTGACGTGGTTCCAGCTAAGACAGTTATCCCGGAATTAAATACAGAAAATAAAACTTTGTTACATGCGGGTCCACCAATTACCTATACAGAAATGACAGGTCCAATGCAAGGTTCATGTGTTGGTGCAGCTATATTTGAAGGCTGGGCAGAAAATGAATCTGAGGCTCGAAAGTTACTGGAAAATGGAGAAGTAAAATTAATGCCTTGTCATTCTGTTCATGCAGTAGGGCCAATGGGAGGCATTACTTCAGGTAATATGCCTGTAGTTATTGTTGAAAACAGATTGGACAATACAAGAGCATATTGTACCTTGAACGAAGGTATTGGTAAGGTATTAAGATTTGGTGCATATTCCCAAGAGGTTATTGATCGTTTAGTTTGGATGAGGGATGTTCTAGGCCCGGTTTTATCAAAAGCTTTGAAGAAAACTGATGATGGTCTTAACTTAAATGTCTTAATTGCTCGCTCAATTACAATGGGTGATGAATTTCATCAAAGGAATATTGCTGCTTCGGCCAACTTCTTGTGTGCAATGGCACCACTTATTACTGAATTAGATATTAGTAAAAAAGACAGGTATGACGTAATTAAGTTCTTGGCAGATACTGACCAGTTTTTCCTTAACATTATGATGGCTACTGGTAAGTCAATTGCTGATGCCGCTAGAAAGTACCAAAAAGGAACTATCGTAACTGCCATGGCTAGAAATGGACGTGACTTTGGTATCAGAATTGCCGGTATGGGAGACCAATGGTTTAAGGCACCTGTAAATACTCCTAAAGGTCTTTACTTTGCAGGATTTTCTGAAGATGATGCGAATCCGGATATTGGTGACTCTTCAATTACAGAAACTGTTGGTGTCGGTGGCATGGCCATGGTAGCAGCTCCTGGTGTAACCAGATTTGTCGGTGCTGGCGGATTTGAAGACGCATTAAGAATTTCTAACTCGATGGAAAAAATTAATACAACTCATAATCCTAATTGGACCATCCCAACCTGGGATTTTAAGGGTACAAATTTAGGTATTGATATTAGAAAAGTTGTGGAAACTGGGATTGAACCAATTATTAATACGGGTATTGCACATAAAAAACCAGGTGTCGGTCAAATTGGTGCTGGTACGGTTAAAGCTCCGCTGACTTGCTTTGAAAAAGCTCTGGAGGCTTATGCTAAAACTCTAGGTATTACAGTTGACTGATTCATGTGTTGCTCAAATTAGTAGTTATATCTATCCTGTTAACAAATTTGGTCAAATTGGCAGAGTACATTCAATTTTTGCACATTCACTTAATATTCAAGTTGGTTTGCGATTAATAAATATAAGTTGCTTTGATAATTACCTGTCATGTTTTGGCATAAATATTTCTGAAAAAAATTTAAAGTCAGTTATCCAAAGTGTAACCGAAAACAATATAGTTAAATTTTTGGATAATAATATAGTTTTTTACACGCAAGACGGGATTAAAAGAATCGATGTTAAAAACTTTAATATAGTCGAATTGAAAATTAATCCTCTAAATTATTTTCCAGAAAAGGGACTAAAGAAAACTTTAGAAGTCTTAAACAATTATAAAGTGGATCAAAGAATAGGTATTCCTAATAATACTTTATTAAAAAAATTCTCTGATGAAATGACTACATTTAAAGATTTCAATCCAGAGCAAATTGTTACTTGGCTACTTGGTAGAGGAAAGGGATTAACGCCAAGCGGTGATGATATTCTTTGTGGATATATTTTTGTGCTATTGCTTGTCGATAAAGCAAATACTTATTTATCTAGTTTGGTTAAACAAATAAGAAATAATTTAAAGCTTACTACAGACGTTAGTAAAGCTTATCTAATCTGTGCAACGCAAGGATATGTTAATTCCAAAGTTTATCAATTATATAAATCCTTTAAAAACCATAATTTTAAAGATATAGACAGTGAGCTGAATTCCATTCTTGAAATTGGTCATACATCCGGCAAAGATTTGAGTTATGGAATTAAACTAGGAATTTTAGCTAGTTTAAACACTCCTTAGTCTATGAAAGGAGCGAATAATGAAAAAAGATGAAGAGGGCGTAAAAGTTTCCAAAAATTATTGGATAAGAGTTGTCATTATATTTTTCCTAGGCTGGATATTGATGTATGGTACACGAACCATTTTCAATCCTATTATGGGTATCGTTGGCAAGCAATTTGGCTTAAACAACACACAATTAGGATTAGCAAATAGTATTTTCTTTTTAACTTATGCCATTTTCCAGGTACCATTTGGTGCTTTGGGTGATAAGTATGGAAGAAAATTAGTGATTACAATAGGTTTTATTGTATTAGCTGTAATGAGCTGGCTATCCGGAATTGCTGCAAGTTTTACTTTGTTTTTAATTATTAGAGCCCTTGCGGGTGTGGGACAAGCCTCTTATTATGGTCCGCAGTACGCTTTGTCATCAGAAGCTATTCCACAAGATAAACTTACTTTAGGTACCGCTATTATCAATTCTGGGATGGCCTTTGGTACTTCTGGCGGATACTTGCTTTCAAGCTATTTAGTTTTACAAAACCATCAAAGTTGGAAAGTACCATTCTTTGTGGTAGCAATTCCAACATTCATCCTGGCGATAGTGTTCTTTACATGTTTAAAGGAAAAAGTTTATAGACCTAAAGAAAATGAAGTGCAGGAGAAACAACCAGAAGAAAAAGTTTCCCTTAAAAAAATTTTTACAGACAAGAATCTAGTTGCAGCCTTTATTCTTTGCTTCTGCAGTATTTACGCTAACTTTGTGATTATTACTTGGCTACCATCTTTCTTAATTTCCAATAGAGGATTTCAAGGTGGCAGTGTAGGCTTTATTTCTTCCTTGGTACCATGGGCTTCAATACCAGGAGCATTAATTTTTGCGAAATTAGCTGATAAAACTGGTAGCACTAAAAAATGGATATATATTTTAGTTCCACTTTCAATCATTTCAGTATTTGCAATTGCTTTCGTTTCTAATAAAACTTTGCTGATTGCAGTGTTGATCTTATATGGCTTGACGGGTAAATTAGCGATTGATCCTATCATAGTGGCTTATGTAACTAAAAAGGCACCTTATGGTTCTTTGTCAACTACATTAAGTGCCTACAATTTTATAGGTATGTCTGGCTCTATTTTGGCACCATATATTACTGGCTGGTTAGCAGATGTAACAGGACAAATGGAAATTGGCTTTTACTTAGGTTGTGGTTTGCTAATAATTGGCTTGATTGTCTTTGCTGTAATGGCAACTGACTCAGAGAAAGGGGAGACAGCTGTATAATGGCAACTAGTGTAATCGCCCTTGGTGGAAATGCGATCTTAGAAAAGGATCCAACAGACATTGGGCAAAAAGAAACGGTTAATAGAGCTACACGCTATATTGTTGAATATATTATGGCTGGAAATAAGGTGGCGATTTGTCACGGTAATGGACCTCAAGTAGGTAATTTGTTACTACAACAAAGTGCTGCTAATTCAAAAAAGAATCCAGCATTTAAGCTAGATACTTGTGGAGCAATGACGGAAGGTAGTATTGGCTACTGGATTCAGCAGGGCTTGGACAATGCATCTCAAGAGCTGGGTGAAAATGTTAAGTCCCTGACTGTTATTACTCAATCTGAAGTTGATAAAAATGATCCTTCGTTTAAATCTCCGAGCAAGCCTATAGGTCCTTTTTATACTAAAGAAGAAGTGGTTGAGCTTCAAAGAAACAGTAATGATACATTTATTGAAGACGCGGGTCGTGGCTATAGAAAAGTTGTACCTTCTCCTAAGCCAGTAAAAATAGTTGAAGGGGATATTATTAAGGATACTGTTAACGCTGGCATTGTACCAATCGTTGCCGGTGGTGGCGGTATACCAGTTATTATAGAAGAAAATAAAATTAAGGGCGTAGAGGCTGTTATTGATAAAGATTTTGGCTCTGAAAAAGTTGCAGAAGGAATCTCAGCAGATAATTTAATAATTTTAACAGCCGTAGATAATGTTTACATCAATTTTGGAAAAAAAGATCAAAAAGCTTTGAGTCATATTACAGTTTCTGAAGCTGAAATATATATAAAACAGGGACAATTTGCGAAAGGAAGTATGTTACCTAAGATTCAAGCAGCTATTTTGTTTGTTAAAAATCACCCAGATAGAAAAGCAATTATAACTTCAATTTCTAATTTACCAAATATTTCAGAAAATGTTGGAACCATAATTACTTACAAATAAAGAAACGTAGGTACTACCATGAGAAAAAAAGTAAAGTTGTCAATGGTTAATCAGATTTTGATAGCCGTTATTCTTGGTGTAATATTTGGGTTTGCATTACCTGGTTTTTCAGTTCAATTAAAGATAATTGGTGATATTTTTTTAAAATTAATGCAGATGTCCATACCAATTTTGGTACTGGGTCAAATAATTCAGGCAGTAGGAGGTATTAAACCTAATGAACTGAGTAAATTAGGAATTAAAACTATTGTCATTTTTGCAATCTCCTCATTACTTGCTGCTGCTTTCGGTGCATTAGTTGGAATATTATTTAAACCTGGAATTGGTGTGCATCTCACCAAGGTTGCTGAAAAAGCAATACATGTTAAGTCCGTTTCGTTAAGTGAAACAATTTTAAGCTTTTTTACTAGCAACATCTTCGAATCTTTATCTAATGGGACAATTATTCAGATTATTATTTTTGCGATTTTTTTTGGTATTGGATTAAGCAAATTTATGGAGAAAAAGCCTAAATCAAAATTGCTTGACTTAATAATCGACTTTAATGATGTCATTATTCAATTAGTAACCTGTGTAATGTTCTTTGCCCCAATAGGCATCTTTGCACTGATTGCTTCTACTATTAGCAATTTGGGTATTAAAATAATTTTGCCGCTGATAAAATACTTATTCTCCTATGGGTTTGCAACATTCGCTTATTTGTTAATTTGGATTGTAATTATATCTTTATATCTTAAAGTTAACCCAATTAAATTAATCAGCAATATGTCAGAAATGTCGTTGATGGCTTTAGCTACTACTTCCTCGGCGATTACTTTACCGATTGAAATGAATGAAGCTAAAAACAAACTAGGCTTAAAAGATAGAATTACTAACTTGGTTTTACCATTAGGCATGTCATTAAATTCTAATGGTTCTGCCATGCATATGGCCATAACGGTGATTACAATTGCGCAATTATATAATATTAACTTTACTTTAGATAAGATGTTTTATCTTATTGTAATATCAACATTTGTGTCACTTGCTAATGCTGTTGTTCCAGGAGCAGGTTTGGTTTCACTAGCAATAATTGTTCCTCAAATGGGATTACCAGTTGAAAGTATAGCAATTTTTGCAGGTGTAGAATGGTTCGTAGGGATGCTCAGAACTATTTTAAACGTTAATTCTGATGTTTATTCTGCACTAATGGTTGGAAAGTCGGCTGATGCCATTGATTATGAAGTATTTAATAAATAGGTGTAAGAAAGAAGTGATTTACTAAGTAAAAATACTGTCTATTCTTCTACAAATTCTCACTTATTTTAACTAAGGACTGAGACCGATATTATTTCGGTCTCAGTCCTTTTAATTATTACAGTTTTCTCAGCTCGCTCTTCCGATAGCTTTTTTAGTTTAGAGTAGTACAAGTATGAGCCTTTATTCGATAAAAATTGCGTCAGCCTTATAAATATAATTTGCAATTTACAAGGTAGCGACATTAATAATATACTTAAATAAAGTAGCAGTGTATGCATAATAACAGTTGATTATATGAATATAGGCAAAAAATGAGTAGTACATCAGTGATAGAAAACGTAGAAATTAACGGCACTAAACTTTATTTTTCAATTAGTTCAAAGCAAGGCCGAAAACCAATCATTTTATATTTGCACGGTGGACCAGGCGATGCTTGCATCCCCTTGACCAAAAAGTTTAATAGTGAACTAGAAGATCATTTTATCTTTGTCAATCTGGAACAAAGAGGCAGCGGTCTGTCTTATTATAAATTCTCACCTGAAGAAAACTTGTCTATTAGTACCATCTTGACAGATATTCATCAGTTTGTGCTTTATTTATTAAAACGGTTAAGACAGGATAAATTGATTATCATGGGTCATTCTTGGGGCACGGTTTTAGGGCTCTATTTTATTCAAAAGTATCCAGACCTGGTTACGCAATACATCGGAATTGGTCAAGTCGTTAATATGAAAAAGAATATTGCTTTACAAAAAGCTTTTTTACGAACAAAAATGAAAAACACTGCCAAACTTGATCAGCTTGATTTTGTTCACGAACCAATTGATGCCAGCCTGAAATTAACTAAAATGATTGTAGCTTATGGCGGCTCAATCTATGGCGCTAAAAACTACCGTAAATTAATTTGGCCGTTTATATCTGCTAAAGATTATTCTTTTAAAGACTTAATTCATCGTTTGCAAGGCTCGAAGCAATCGATTCAATACTTCTGGGAAGAACTAATGGACGTTAATTTTGAAAATATCCTGCATTTTGCCATTCCCATCACTTTCTGTGAGGGCGGGCATGACCATCATGTGTCCTCGCAGTTGACTGCAGAATATGCTGCTAAAATTACTAGTCCGTGCAATATAATTTGGTTTGACCATTCCGGGCATTTCCCGCAGTGGGAGGAGCCAACTAAATTTAATCAGGAAATTATTGGACTTTTAGAGCCACAAGCAAACTAAAAAACTGGCAAATCACGTTATTCATCACGTAGATTTACCAGTTTTTTATTTTTAATTAGACCTTATTAGTTATTCTGAAAATTACTCAAAAACTTGACGGTTTTTTCATTTTGCGGGTGATTGAATAATTGATCAGGTTTACCTTGTTCAATAATTATTCCGTCGCTGATGAAAAACATTTGATCGGAAATCTCCTTCGCAAACGCCATTTCGTGGGTTACGATAATCATCGTTAAACCAGTAGTAGCCAGATTCTTCATGACGCTTAAAACTTCACCGACCATTTCAGGATCCAAAGCACTAGTAGGCTCATCAAATAACAGAATTTCAGGATCCATGCAGATAGCACGGGCAATCGCAACCCGTTGTTGTTGTCCACCTGAAAGTTGGCTGGGACGAGCATTAACGTATTGCTCCATACCTACTTTTTTCAGATTAGCAAGTGCAATTTTACGCGCCTCGTCTTTTGACCGTTTCAATACTAATTCTTGACCTACCATACAATTAGCTAAAACGTTCTTATTTTCAAACAAGTCAAATTGTTGGAAAACCATGCCGACTTTAGCACGATAAATATTACGATTGTAGTTTGGTGCCAAAACATTTTCACCACGAAAATCAACTTCACCGGCAGTAGGTTCTTCAAGCAGATTGATACAGCGCAAAGTAGTTGATTTACCGCCACCTGAAGGACCGATAATGGTGGCAATTTCACCTTTATTAATGTCAAAAGAGATATCTTTTAACACTTGGTGTTCACCGAATGTTTTCTTGATGTGCTTTAAACTTAAAATAGTTTCGTTTGTTTCAGTCATTAGTTCTTAGCCTCCATGTCTTTTGGTGTGCCCACTTGAACTTGGTTTGCCATTAAGTTGTAATTCTTACTTCCTTGGAGGTGTTTTTCAATTAAATTGAAAATTCTGGTAATGGTAAAGGTCAAGATGAGGTAGATAGCAGAAATTGTCAGGTAAGTTGGGAAGAACTTAAATGTCTGACTCGCAATAGTTGAACCAACGAAGAACAACTCTGATACGGAGATGATACTCAAAACTGAGGTATCCTTGATATTAACGATAAATTCGTTAGTAATTGAAGGAAGACAGTTTTTGATTGCTTGTGGCAGAATAATGTGCCACATTCTCTGGTTGTGGGTCATTCCTAACGCACTGGCTGCTTCAAATTGACCTTCGGGTGTAGAAATAATTCCTCCCCGAATAATTTCGGCTAAATATGCTCCAGTGTTAATGGAAACAATGATTAGTGCGGCCACCGTTCTGTCAATATTCAAGTGCCAGAACTGAGCAATACCATAGTAAATCACGGCGGCTTGAACCATCATTGGCGTACCCCGAAAAATCTCGATATAAACTGAAAGCAGCCAGTTGACAAACTTAAGCAGCCATCTTTTACCGGTAGTAGTTGGTGTAGGAATAGTTCTCACAATACCCACTGCCAGACCGATAAAGAAACCTACAATGGTACCAACTGAAGCTAAAAGCAAGGTCATACCGATACCGTTTAAAATCATGCCGCCATATTGGCGCCACATTGATACTAACCACGGTTCTGATTTAGCCTTTTTGCCTTTTTTATCACTATCAGTTTTAGGCTGCTCCTTAACAGCTTCAGTCATTAACCTTACCCTTTTTGCTTGGGGAATAGTAGCTAAAATTTGGTTAACGCTCTTAAGCAGCGCCTTGTTGGGCTTGGCAATTCCGATTGAAGTGACAGATTCTTCTTTAGTAGCGTGAAAACCAGCCATTTTGCTGACAGGAATTGACTTAATGTCAGGATCAACCATCTTAAAGGAAGTTGACTCAGTGTCTTCGGCAACATAGCCGTCAATGGTACCGGAGATTAAACTTTGCCGCATTGCCGCAAAATCGCGCATAGCCGGTTGTCTCTTAGCACCTTTTAACTGCTTGATCAGATCATAGTGGAAAGTACCTTGTTGTGCTGTTAATTTAGCACCCTTAAAGTCGGTCAGCTTTTTAGCGTTGGCATATCTGCTGTTAATCTTGGTAATTACCACAAAAGTACTGTTTCTATATGGCTTAGAGAAATTAATGGCTTTTTCACGTTCAGCTGTTGGACTCATCCCAGCGATAATCAAATCAGCTTTGCCACTGGTTAAAGCAGGAAGCAAACCGTCCCATTCGGTCTTAACAACTTCTACTTTTCTATGTAATTTTTGACCAATAATTTTGGCAATTTTAACGTCATAACCATTGGCGTATTCTTTTGAGCCCTCAATTGGCACAGCACCATTGGCATTATTAGTCTGTGTCCAATTGTACGGCTGATAATTAGCTTCCATGGCGACTTTTAGCGTACCATCGTCCTTTTTGGCGTTAACTTCATTCAGACTAAAATTAGCCCCAATGCCCAAACAGGTGAATAAGGCAACTAAGGTAGCCAGCCACTTAAATCTTGACTTCATTTTGAAAACCTCCACAAAATATGTTTCAAATAAAGCCAATACAATAAAAGCGTAAACAAAAACCTCGCTGTTAGTCAAAAACAACGAGGTTATAATCTATTTTTTAAACAAATCATATAGCGCTCCCTGGAGATGAACCAGGACAGTCTGCAAAATATTCTCTTGCAGCCCAACAAAAAGATTGAAACGAACAACATTTTTGTTTCGGCAGTAATTCTTACGCTAACCTTCAAAGTGTTCGCTCACTCAGATTAGTTTCGTAACAACCGCGACCTCTATTGCATTGGAAATTATTTAACTTAGAAAAATAATAGGCTATTAAGAGTGACTTGTCAATAATTTTATTTAAAAAATATTTTATAATTATCTCATTTATTATCTTTTACTATTTTAAAAGGCTGCTGGGATCCTGCTCTCACTGCCAGCCATTATCCTTTTGATAGGCACTTTTTTTCATTCTGGAAACATAGGGATTACCTGCTACATAGTAACGTAATTTTTTATTGGCCCATTCTAATTCAGATTGACTCACGCCAATTCTGGCACTGGTTTTAATTTCCTTAGCCCACTTTTTATGACTGTCGTCTAAATCAATTTTAAATGGAGAGTCAGACAGGAAGTGTAAATTCCATTTTTTATCGTGAATACCAAAAGCCTGCATCATTTTAGCAGGACCATTAGTTAAAAGCACGCCATTTTTACCGGCACGGTTTTTAATCATCTGCTCTATGCCCCAGACTGGTTCGATAGCCCTGATTAAAACTCCTTGTGGCTCATTATATTCTTGTGCTGCGACATCGAAAAAGAAATACTGTCTTTGGGCGTAAATGTAGATAGTTCCGCCTTTACGATAAAGCCCCTCATTAGCCGGACTGCGATGACCGCCATAAGAATGTGCTGCCCGGTCTTTAACGCCCAGGTAAGCTTCTGCTTCCACAATATAGCCACCCATTATATTCTGGCCATCATTATATGTTAATGGTCTGCCAATCAAATCTTTAGTAATGGCAGCAGTTGATCTATTAGAGAAATAAGTTGAATAATTCATTTTTTCTTCCGTGTAGTAAACTTAAACTAAAAGGAGATATTACAATGACAAAGATAAAATTAGTACGCATTTACGAACATGAGCAGCCTGCTGGCTACCGCATTTTAGTTGATCGTCTGTGGCCACGAGGCAAAAGCAAAAAAGATGCTAATTTGGATGAGTGGGTTAAAGAAATTGGTCCCAGCACCGAATTGCGTAAGTGGTTCAATCACGATGATACTAAATATCCTGAGTTTAGGCAAAAGTACATTGCTGAATTAGAACATAATCCTGTGACTGCCAGTTTTGTCACCCGAGTGAAAGACGAACTTGCAAAACAAGATGTCCTTTTTCTTTATGGTGCAAAGAATAAAGAGCACAACCAGGCAGTTGTGCTCAAAGAATACGTTGAACAAAGATTATAGTTTCCGTCTTTTCTTTTTTGCTCGTATAAAATGAAAAGCAATAGTTAAGAGAAGAATACCGAACACAATAAAGGCAAAAGTTGTATTAGGCAGTTCGTAATGTAACGGTGGTAAAGACAATAAAAGTTTAAGAGCAATGATAGCAATTAAAACGTAAGCCATCGGTTGCAGTTCAGGAATAATGTCCATCAATTTGATGATGATTTCGGCAACACCGCGCATACATAAGATACCAATCATGCCACCAATTAATACTACTACCGGATTATTGGAAACCGCTAGGGCAGCTAACACTGAATCAATTGAAAATACGATATCCATTGCTTCAATTGAAATAACGGTCCGCCAGAAAAGTGACAGAAAATGTTTGCCCTTTTTGGGGGAATGCTTAGTAATTTTTGCACTTTCAATCTTTGCGCTTGCGGCAGCCTTTTGGGGATGCCTTTGCTCGTAGAAAAACTTGAAGGATAGATAAAAAAGATAGAGACTGCCTGCTAGTTTAATTTCCCAAAAATTGATCAGATAAGTACCAATGCCGATCACAATGAAACGAAAAATGTATGCGCCCCAAAGACCATAGAATAATGATTTTTCCTGTTGTTTCTTGTCAGGCAAAACCTTGGTTTGCGCTGCCAAAACAACTGCATTATCAACAGAAAGCAGGCATTCCATTAGAATCAAGGTTAAGATGACGAGCCAATCTTTGCCACTGGTCAGTACGTGAATCCAATTACTTCCACTGAAAAAGGGAGCATACATTTTAAAAATTGCCATTTAAAAGCTCTTTTCTAGTTCAGAATTATTTTTAATTACTGTGTCGTATTTTAGCACAAGTAATTTATAGCATCCGGGTAAAAAAGCAATTCTGTTGGTTTAAAGGGCTTTCTTTTTAAAAACTAGTTAAAGCTGTTTAAAAACATCTAGTGCATCCGCAATAATGGAGGAAATTCCTTCTGCTGGAATGGCAGTTTTATTAATTGCCCAAACTTTTGCTCCAGCTTGTCTGTAAGATAAAAGCTGGGCAAAAGGGTACACGACGAAACTGGTGCCTGAAATAATTACAAGGTCAGAATTTTGCATTGCATTGACAGATTTGGCTAAACTGTCTCCGTTAATGGCTTCACCGTATAAAACAATTCCTGGTCTGATAATACCGCCACAATTTTCATGCTGGTAAGATTTGGCGTATTCAACGTATGAAACTGGTTTATGACACTTAGTGCAGTAAATATTATAAAGACAGCCATGAAATTCGGTTACGTGTTTATTGCCGGCTTTGGTATCCAAGCCATCAACATTTTGTGTGATTAGATCGCCTTTTTCGTTGCAGATCTCGGCAATTTTCTGGTGGATTTCATTTGGCTTGGCTTCAGGGAAATACATATTATCCATCACAAATTTGTAGAAGAATTCTGGTCGCTGATAAAGTGTTTCCTCACTTAAAATTGTTTCCGGACTTTCAGAGACGCCATCATAAATACCGTTTTTAGAGCGATAATCAGGAATACCAGAATGAGTTGAAACTCCGGCACCAGTCAGAAAAGTAATGTGGCGTGCCTGATCAATATCATTTTTTAACTCAGCTATTTCATTTGCATCAATCATAATTTTGCCTTTCTTAAAACTAGTTCTGCTACTGCTAGTTTACTACAAGATTTTGTCTAACATATAGGGTTATTGCAATAAATGTTCGATAGTGTTACTTTAAGTGATTTGTCAAGATACTCATACATAGGTTTTACTCTTACGCAAAAATAGTGAATCGAATCAACGAAACTAAGCAAAAATTCAAACGAACAAGGTGAAAAAGACCATGAGGATTAAAATAAAATAATACAGAGTTAATCAAAAGTCTGCTCTTAAAAGAGAATTTAGTCTAAGAAAAGGGAAAGTATATGACTATTTACATTTCGCTTAGTGACAAAATAGGTCTTAAAAAAGGAATATGGTTCTGTCAGCTCATTAATTGGAGAAATCGCTGCAGAATTTGAGATAGAACTGGATGATGACTTGAATGAAAATAATTAGAATATAATAGAGCAATTTTAAATAAATAGAAAGACTTGCTATTAAAATTTTGTCCCAATTGACTAATCATTTTTGTTAAATTGAATAATCCTGAATCTCTGGAAATAAATTGTGAACCTTTATGTTATTCTAGATTATAAGATTACGAGGTGAGGTTAATGGTTCAATTTGTTTGGGTAAAACGAGTAAACGACCAAAAGCTTAATGATATCAGAGATAATGAATATCTTAAAAAAATATTTGAGCAATTCAAAAATTATGAGGAAGAGGAAAGCAAAGCGAAGAAAGCTACTAACAGTGGTAGACCCCATAGTTATCGAGACGGTATAATCAAGATGTTGTTCAATTATAAGACTATTTATGGATCTATTCCAGATGATGTCTTCAGTGATACTTTTAAGAAAAATCTGAGTGCAATTATGGAGTTAAATGGTTTTGCTAAATTTAATCAAGAAAACCATAGGTACCCTATGGCCAGCACCAAGGCTTTTCTAAAATTTCTCAACTCTTATTCCGATTATGATAATGCTAATTCAAATAGAGAATCATATACATATAAGGCCCCGATTGCAATTAATAAGAAAATAGTTAAGCATAAGAAGACTAGATCCAAATCTAAGACCAATAAGCTTCTTCCCAAGATTGACTATTTCGAAGAGGAGAAGAAAAAGACTGATATTGGAGCTGCTGGTGAGAAGCAGGTAATGCTCTATGAAGCCAATAGATTAAAGGATTATCCTAAATTACAAGGTAGAATCATACAGAGATCAAATAAATCTGATTCATATGGGTATGACATTCTATCTTTTGAAAAAGACGGGACTGAACGTCATATAGAGGTTAAGACAACCTCTACTAATATAAGTAATCAGATAACTTTCCAAATGTCAGAAGGTGAACGCCAACATGCGTTGGAATTCGATAATTATTGGATTTACTTTGTTTTCTTTGATGGTAATCAACCTGTAATTTATCCATTTAAGAATCCTATAATTAGACCTGAAGATGAAGTTAGGGCAGTGCCTATCAAATATCAGGTATCCTTCAATATTAATGATTAAAAACTCATTACATATGATAGCTTTTTTGTTTGCCTCTGGGTTCTTAGTTAGTCATCAACAGGATAAATTATAGAGCCAAAAAACCGTGCCATCAATTTTGACAGCATGGTTTTCATTTGTTATAGAATTTGAATGTCATGTTCTTTGCATTTAGTAATCATATCATGAGGCCAAACACTGGCTTGAACTTCACCAATGTGAGCTTTGCCAAGCAAAAGCATGCATAAGCGAGATTGCCCAATCCCACCACCAATGGTATAAGGTAATTCTCCAGCAAGCAACATGCGGTGAAATTCCAATTTTTCACGATCAAGGCAATCTGCCTTCTTCAGTTGTTCGTGCAGACTTTCAGGACTAACGCGAATCCCCATCGAAGAAATTTCGATTTTTTGCTTTAACGGTTCATACCAGAAAATCAGGTCACCGTTTAATTCCCAGTCATCATAATCGGGTGCACGACCATCGTGTGGTTTGCCGCTTCTCTTCAGTTTATCGCCGACTTTCATTATAAAGACAGCCTTTTCTTCAGCAGTTATTTTGTTTTCTCTTTCTTCAGGGCTGATATCCGGCCAGCGATCTTCTAATTCTTGCGTAGTAATAAAGTAAAGTTTTTCTGGTAAACGGTAAGTAGAAGCAGGGTAACGGGAAACACAGCCAGCTTCAATTTCCTTTATTGCAGCAAAAATCTTGGTAACGGTACTTTTAAGAGTTTCTATCGTTCTTTCCTCTTTGGCAATGATTTTTTCCCAATCCCATTGATCTACATAAATTGAGTGAAAATTGTCTAAATCTTCATCGCGGCGAATGGCGTTCATGTTGGTAAAAAGGCCCTCATGCATGTTAAAGCCATATTTCTTCAGTGCCATTCTTTTCCATTTGGCAAGGGAATGCACGATTTCAACTGTGTCATCTGCTGGTAAATCCTTGGCATCAAAAGCAACTGGACGTTCAACGCCATTCAGGTTATCATTAAGTCCTGTATGCTTTTCGACGAACAGTGGGGCAGACATTCGTTGTAAATGTAATTTTTTAGCTAAAACCTTTTGAAATTCTTCACGGATATAAACAATTGCTGCTTCGGTATCGCGAATTGTGAGAGTTGGATGATAATCTTCGGGTAAAATTAAAGTCATTGTTTTGACCTCCTGTAAATTTAAGGAAAAGAAAAAGCCCTTTATCCCGTTTTTAATAAAAACAAGGACGAAAGGCTTTTTCCGCGGTACCACCTTAATTGCCCCAAAGGGCCAACTCATGAAGCACTATCATGCTTCACCAGCGTGGTAACGTACTGGAGACGACACAACCTACTCTTACAAGAATTTCAGCGTGCTGCTAAAAGTGTTTTTCAATAACCCAGGGTCTAACGGTTTTCCACTATCACCGATTCACTTAAAGAGGTAAGTTATCTACTCGTCTTTTTCATTGCATTTAATTTGATAATAATTTAATCATGATTTTAATAAAAATGCAAGTAAAATATCATTAATGTTGAAAAAATATCTAACGACTGTCAATCTGTTATAATAGATGAAAATACAATTGAGGAGAGTTATATGATAGTTTTTTATCTGATTTTGGATGCCTTGCTTTTAGGCTACACTTGTTATAGTTGGTACTGGCAAGCAAATATTGACTTAAAGGGACATTATCGCTCGTCTTCAGTTATTTGGGCCGTAATTTTTATTTGGATAGGTTTTGCCTGGCAATTAATTGAAAAGGGCGATCCAGGTCTCAATATTTTTTTGGCAATCTTCTTGTTGATTGGTATTATTGATGGTTTTACGGGTCTCGCGCCTAAAAGGGCTGTTGTTTCAGGTTACTTTCGGCGGACAGTCTCATATTCAGAGATTGCGATGGTCACTTTAATTAAAGTGCCTAATCCGAAGAAAAAGCAGGTAATTTGTATTTTAACAACCCAGAAGAACAGACAATATTATCTTCGCTTTTCCTATGGCGTAGCACAAATTGTTGAGGCACTTAAAAACCATATTCACCATGATATTCGGATTGAAATTCAAGACATTTTTTAAGTCACACATTAACGTGGCTTTTTTCATGGGCTTATTTTTCTTCCCAATTCATTTCTAGATATTTTGTAAAGCCGCCCTTAAGGGCGCGCTTTTCTTTTACTTGTTTTAAAAAAGTAGCTTGATCAACATTTTTAAATTTGAGGTATGCCAAAATGACTTCGTAAACATCACCTAATTCTTCAATTAAATTAGTTTCAGTTTTAGCAGCAAGAACTTCATTAGTTTCTTCAATTAATTTTTTCTTTAAAGCTGGTTCAATTTCTGCGTGACTAAGTTCACGATAAGTAGCATAGTGCGCAAATTCTGGTATTTTGTCTCTAACTAATTTTTTCATTTTTATGGCCTTCCTTACTTATAATATTTAAATTTTATTATACTGCTAATTTTGTCGAAAAATTATGTGAAAAAGATAACAAAATGTAGTAAAATTAACATAGTAGAGATATATTTATATTAGAAAGTGTGAAGATATGCGTAATAACGATTTTAATGATGTAGTACAAAACCGTCATTCTGTGCGCCATTTTGATAAAAGTGTCAAAATTCCGCGTTCAGAATTTAAAGAAATGTTTGAAGAAACAGTAACGGCTCCTTCCGGCTGCAATTTACAAGGCTGGCACTTTGAAGTAGCAGATACCCCGGAAACTATTGCTAAAGTTAAGAAATACATGTTGAGATTTAACGATCCCCAGATGGACAGCTGTGCTGCTGTTGTGCAAGTCTTTGCTGATGTTTATGCTTATAAAAAATATCGTGAAAATTGGACCAAGGAATATGAGACAGGCAATATCACTAAGGAAAAATTAGACGAAGTCTTAAGAACCTTTTTGCCATCTTATGAAAATGGCACATATTATTCTTGTGCAATTGATTCCATTAGGTCTTGCTCACTTGCTGCTATGCAGTTTATGCTTGTTGCCCGCAATCATGGTTACGACACTAACCCAATTGCTGGCTATGACGAATCTAAAATTGCCAGAACCTTTAACTTAGAGCCCAAACGCTACTTACCAGTTATGGCAATAGTAATTGGTAAGAGCAATGAAACCGAAGAAACTATGGCTAAAACAACTCGCTATCCAGCTGAAACTGTTTATCACTTTGCGGAATAAATAAATAAAAATAGCGCATTTTAAAAGCCTTCCGTCTTGGAAGGCTTTTTAGCTGCTATAAAATTGGTGAAAGCATCCGTGAAAAGCTTTGCAAAATCTTAAGCCAACGACCTTGTTTGGCAATATCTTGGGGTGTCAATAATGAAGAAACTTTCATATCGTCTTCAAATGATTTAGCAACCTCACGAGTGAAATTTTTATCATAAAAAACGGCAATATCTTCAAAGTTAAGATCATATGAGCGGTAATCCTGATTCATTGATCCCACTGTAGAAAAAGTGTCGTCTACTACAATTGTTTTGGCATGAATGAATCCTTTGTTGTAAATATAAATTTTAATACCATAACGGGATAATTCATTGGCATACCATTGTGTAGCGCGATAAATAAATGGGTGGTCAGGTTTACACGGTATCATAATTCGTAAGTCTACTCCTGACTGGGCAATTGTTTGCAAAGTGGCAAACATCGCATCATCAGGAATTAAATACGGTGTTTGAATCCAGAGCCGTTTTTTTGCTAGAGACATTAGCCGCATAATACCATTACGCATATTGGCATTATAGCGGTCAGGTCCGTCTGAAACTATTTGCGTTGCTACATCACCAGCATGAATCTCATTTTCATCTAAGTTGGGAAAAAGAATGGTATTGAAAGCAATGACTTGGTTTTCTTTTTGAATTGAGGCATTCCAATCCATCACAAACCGCTCTTGCAAAAGTAAAGAAGCAGATCCGACAATCCTTACCTGACTGTCACGCCAGTAACCAAATTTTTTCTTGCGACTCAGGTACTGGTCACCTATATTAAAGCCACCAGTCCAAGAAGTTTTGCCGTCAACTACTACAATTTTACGGTGCAGGTGGTAGTTAATCCGGTACCGCGTAATCATGTTGCGTGAGGTAATAAAGGGCAGGACTACGCCGCCAGCTTTTCTTAACTGATCAAACCAGGTCTTGGTTGCACCCATTGAACCCCAGGCATCATAGAGCAAACGCACAGATACGCCTTCTTGTGCTTTTTTAATCAGCAAATCAAGAAAGTCATTGCCAATATCATCATTATAAAAGGTATAAAATTCCACGTTCACTGATTGTTTGGCATTTTTAATATCAGCCATCATGTCGTGAAACATGATTTCACCATCGGTATAGAGCTTAACGTGATTGTTTTTGCTCAACGGTGACTCGCCATCATGATCAAAAAAGTGCACCACCATTTTGGCTTTATTTGAGGTATCAGAAGCACTGATTTTTTTAGGTGCAGCAGTAATTGATTTTTGCACATTCCGCAATCCAATATGATGTTGCTTGTTAATAGCAAAAATATTTTCTTGTGAAATTCCCCGACCAAAAAAGCCGTAAATGATCATCCCTAAAACTGGAAAAACCAGCAGGATAATCAGCCAAGCCCAAGTTGTTGAAACAGAGCGTCTTCTATGAAAGACAATATAAAAGGCTAAGATAGTATTAGTAATAATGATGATGCGTCCTATATCGCGGAGCAGAATCACACGTGTTTCCTCCAAAATTAAATTATTTTTTAAGACCAATAAACTTATCAATAATGTCGATGACAAATGGGTTATCGTGCATCCAGCTGTGTTCAGCGTACTTTTTACCCCGAATCTCAACTTCATGATAAGATTTGGCATAAGGTGCTAGAATATAGCGGATGCTTTTAGCCGAAGTGACGGAAATAAACTTGTCGCTGTTGGTGTTGTCCAAAACATTGCCATAAATATTTAATACTGAAATGTTGGGATTAAACCGTTTGCGTCTGAACAAGAGGTACAGATAATGCAGATTCACCACAGCTGGACGACCTTTGTGGTTAAAGGCGTTGACGTTAGGGATATCTCCTAAATAAACTACACCATCAAAAGGTCCCGCAATGAAAGCACATTTAACTAAATGAGGGAAGTTTTTCTTCCGGTATTCACGCATTTCGGTTCGTACTATGCAGGGGCAGGCCAAAGAGTGTGCGATTGCCGAATAGTGTGAAAAGTGGTACTTTTGCGCTAAAAATGGTAATGTGAAACGCAGGTAGTAGTCAATTGCATACACACCAACAAGACGCTGGCGAAAAACAACCTGCACAATTGGATTAGGATCACCAGTCCAAGTTCCTTCTAGCTTAAAGTTACCCAGTAAATCAGCAGTAACTTTGAGATACTTGGGATTGCCTTTATCAGCAAGTGCCTGCTTGACCATTACCTTTGTAGTGTAGTCACCGCCACGAAAGCCATGAAAATATATAATAGGTACTTGTTCAAAATCGCCTTTTTTTGGTTCAATTGTGGCATTATCTTCAATCCTTTTTTTATGTAAACGAAAGAAAACACGAGTAGGTGCAAAAGTTGCCAAGATAGCCAAGAAAAGCATGCTTAGTCTGCTAGGTTCCTTTGCAAGGTCGCGTTTGTGGTTTTTCTCCACTTCTTCCTTGTATTTTTTAGTATTGAAGAACATAATACCACCTTAAAAAATAGAACTACTTATATTTTAGCATTGACTGGAAATTTTAGTGATAGGGGAGCATATGAAATTTTATGCAGTAAAAAAGGGCCGCAAACCAGGTGTTTATCGCACTTGGGAAGATGCCCGAAAACAAGTTGAAGGCTATTCTGGTGCCGAATACAAATCTTTTGCCAAAATAACTGATGCCACTGAATATTTAGCTTGGGATCGCGAAGCTGTTCATCAAGTCTTTCAAAAAGATGAGGATTCATTACAAAAAGCAATTGCCAAGATTCAAAAAGAAAGTCGCAAAATCAAGCAAAATCCTGCTACAACAACTTCTTCTAAAAAGGATAAGGCGTTAGGCAAGCCAATTAAGGCAAAATCATCCAAATTTTTTGCCACAATTTATACTGACGGCGGTACCCGCAACACCGGTAACTTTAAGGGCGGTCATGTGCGTACGACTGACAAGGCTGCTTGGGCTTATCTAATTGAATGGCAAGAAGATGGCCAGCAAAAGTCTACTTATAACTCAAATGGTGAGTTTGGTGCGACTAATAATAAGATGGAACTAACAGCTTTAATAGAAGCACTCAAAAAATTGCTCGAGTTGGGTTTCAACGAAAAGCCATTATTATTTGTACTGGATTCACAGTACGTTTTAAATCCAATTACTAAGGGCTGGCTTAAAAAATGGAAAAAACGGGGCTGGACCAAAAGTACAAAAGGTGCAATTGCCAACCTTGAGTGTTGGCAGGAGCTGGAGCAGCTTTTAAGTAAATTTTCTCAAACTAAATTCGAATGGACTAAAGGACACGCTAATAATCGTGGCAATGAATTTGTCGATCATACGTTAAACAAATTCATGGACCAAATGTAATTAATTAAAAGCAGCCACAATTAGGCCACTAAAAAGGTGACTGAAAAATGAAGTAATATTATGCCAAATTTGTTCAAACCAGTTACGATTTTCTGGGGTATTGATTTTATCAAAGATTCCTTTAGCGTTCTTTTTGATGTTTTTGGATAAAGCATCAGCCTGGTCCTTGAATTTGTGATTTTTTAAAGCACCGGAATCACGGACTTCAATTAAGACGTTAATAATCTGCTGCTTTTGATTATTATTAATGACGTCACCAAGATGATTAATGTTGATCTGATTATTTACAATATCATGAATTTGACTATCTGACACATTGTTGCCGATTTTACCCATTTCCTGTTTAGCGCCGGCAACTGCATTATTTAATTGGGCGTCGCTATAACCGCTTTTATCCTTATTTTCCTTGGTAATTTTACTTAAGGTGTTCATTTCGTCTTGTGCTGCGTTTACTTGATTTTGATTTAAATTTTCTCCGGTTTTGTTATAGGCAGCATAAACACCGGCTAGAGCACCGGAACCATCAATTGGCACAGCACTGGTAACATAAATATTGGCGTCAGAGATACCGGCAGTTAAAGCGGCATTTTTATATTGATCGGCTGTAATGGTAGTAATATTATTGCGTCCCTGGTAGTCAAGGATGTGAACGTTGATACCACTACCTTGTGCTTCTTTTTCAATCATGGCACTGGACCAGACGCCAGAGTGAGTTGTAAAGTTCGCACCCGAAGGATTAAGATATTTGACCAAATCTTCACCGGTGATGGTAATTGTTTGGTAGCTGCTGCCATTTAGTGGCTCACTAAGGGTTTTTAGCGTACCGCTTTTTTGGGAAGCGGTTAAAGAAGTTCCAAGACAGACAACCGGTAATTCATCTGCCTTAACGGTTTGTGTAACAGTGCCGCACATGAGCATACTAAACAATAACAGTGTAATAATAGTTGAAAATGTTTTTGCTTTTTTCATAAAATAATTAACTCCTTTTGACTGTTCCTAATTATACTAAATGCTAAAAGCAAAAGGTTAAATAATAGTTATGTACCACTTACTTTACGTTATTTTTAATATTTAAGATGGTATAATAACAAGTTAAAGGAGGGAGCTATGATTCAGCAACCTGAATTAACTGTCATTATGCCTGTTTACAATGTCGAAAGATATTTAGAGCGGGCACTTGATCATTTGGCTAAGCAAGATGATCCCAATTTTAAGTTGTTAATTGTCAATGATGGTTCAACGGATAATACGCGAAAAATAGCAGAAAGCTATCGGGAAAAATTCCGTTACTTCAAGATAATAAACAAGCACAATGGTGGTCTGTCTGATGCACGCAATGTCGGTATTGCCAACGTTGATACGCCATATTTTACTTTTCATGATGGTGACGACTGGGTAGATTCCGATTATACAGCATTTTTTGTAAATGCTTTTCACGACCATCCTGATGCAGCAATGGTTTCCTGTGGTTTCTGGCTTGATTATGAAAACAAACCAGGTTCAATTCCTGTCACCAAAAAAGTGGTGCGCGGCATGAAAGGCAAGGCCCGAACCTACCAATTAATCAGTAATCCATTAGGCTCTTTGTGTGATAATCATTGCCTGGCTACTCCAGTCAAGGGCTATACCTGGAACAAGGGCTATAAATTATCGGTCGTGCGACAGAATCATCTTCACTTCATGGAAAATTTAGCTTTTATGGAAGATCAGATATTTAATGTGCAATATTTGTCCTTAACAGAAGGTTTTTATTGTGATAGCAAGCCTATCTATCATTATTGGCAGCGTAAGGACAGCATGGTTCATCACTTTAACGCCAAAATGATTCCTGATAATTTTAAGGCTAACTATATTATTGCTAAGATCATTGTCCGCAGCTTGTGGCATGAACATAAGAAAGAAAAAAGTTCTAATCAAAATTTGGTAGAGGCTAGCGAAAGAGACCAAAGATGAGAGAAAAAGTTAATGGTAACGAACTTTATTACAGTAAGTTAGGCAAGGGTGCCCCGCTGCTTTTATTACACGGACACCATTTAGATGGTGGCATGTTTGACCAAATTGTTGCCCCGCTTTCTCTTTACTATACGGTTTATGTTCTGGATATGAGAGGCCATGGTCTCAGTCAGGGAGAACCTGCCGAGCACTATCAAACAGAAGTTGAAGACCTGGCTGCTTTTATTAAGCAGGTGAATATCAGAGGCTGCTATTGTTTTGGCTTTGATGCTGGCGGCTTGGTAGCAATGATGCTTGCAAGTCAGGATCAAAATATCTTTAAAAAGCTCATGGTAGCTGGTGTCTTTGTGAACGGCAATGGTATCAAATCATATCATTATTTGACTGAAGGCTTTCTGCGTTTTTTGCGCATGAACCGTGATAGTAAGGTGGAATTATCAGAAAGTTTCATGTCTGTTGATAGCTTGAAGGCAATCAAGATACCAACTTATTGTGTCGTGGGAGAAAAAGACTGGGTTAAAGTAGAACACGTTCGCTGGTACAGTCAAATTATTCCTCAAGGACAGCTTCTGATTATGCCTAGACAAAAGCATGAAAGTTACGCAGTTAAGAGTTTTAAACTGCTAAACTTAATGGAAGACTTTTTTAAGTAGTTTATTTAATTTAAGAATACTTTTACTTTCAATTTAATATTTAACAGCCGATATTAGCTTCGGCTTTTTGTTTGAATTATTACTTTTCTAGGCACTGGGGACTTTTTTGGTTATAATAGACTTGCAAAGATTGTAATTTTTAAAAAACGAGGTAGTCATGAACAAGGAAGAACTTCTTCAAATATTGCACCCGATGAAGCTGATTGGGTTAGGCGGAAATCCCGCATTAAATGAAAAAATTGCACAAATCTTGAAAAAGCCGTTAATTGAAACTGCTGTGCAACATTTCAGTGACGGTGAAATTCAAGTTAATATTGGCGAAAGTGTCAGAGGATGTGACGTTTTCGTTATTCAGTCAATTCAGGATCCCGTAAATGAAAACTTTATGGAACTGGAAATTGTTTTGGACGCATTACATCGCGCCTCAGCACACAGAATCAATGTGGTAGTGCCATACCTGGCTTATTCACGTTCAGATACCAAAACTCGTTCGCGCGAACCAATAACTGCTAAACTCATAGCTAATTTATTACAAATTACTGGTCTAGATCACTTAATTGCTCTCGATTTACATGCTTCGCAAATTCAAGGCTTTTATAATGTGCCAGTTGATCATTTGCATGCTATGCCACTTTTAGCACAATATTTTATTGATAACGGTATTGCTACCAAAGAGGAAGACGATATTGTAGTTGTTTCTCCCGATCATTCTGGGGCTAAACTCGCTCGTAATTTTGGTCAGTGCTTTGATGCGCCAATTGCGATTGTTGATCAGCGCCACGCACGTTATGACGCAGATGTACATGACATGATTGGTGATGTTAAGGACAAAAAATGTATTATTGTAGATGATTTAATTGATACGGGATCACGTATTTCTTCTTCAACTAAATCAGTTCTAGCGGCAGGCGCCAAGAAAGTTTACGTTGCTGCAACACACGCATTATTATCACAAAATGCTACTGAAGTTCTGAATGAGTTGCCAATTGAACAGATAGTGGTAACTGATACTATTAAACACAGCCATTATCCAGATAGAATGGTTCGTATTTCAGTAGATTTGCTTTTAGCGCGTGGAATTAATTATGTATATAATGACCGTTCAATGCATTTGTTAAGTGAAAGTAAATTAAAGTAATAACATATTAAACGGCTTGCTTTTAGTATATGTTTCTTTAGTAAAAACTATCAGCCAATAATATACCAGTGCCTTTTTGTTTATTTATTCTATATCATTGGTATAATTAAGGCAAAATATATAGGAGCTGAGAAAACATTATGGCACGACGTAAAAATTATAAAAGAAGACGTACAATTTTAAGTAATACTTTTCACTTAATTAGAGAAAATGGTATGGACAGTGTTTCATTTCAAATGATTGCAGAAAAGTCTGGCATTTCCAAATCATTACTGCAGTCATATTATCCCCATAAATCAAACTTGATTGCTGATGTAGTTCGGAACATTCTCAATACACTAGACAAGCAAGTGCAGAAGTTTAGTGTTAATAAAGAAGACGAAGTATGTGCTCGCACCAAAGCTTTTATTTATGCGATTGAAATGCTGGGAATTTATGATGAAGGTCTTAAACGTATTATTACTGAGGTGTTTAAGAGTAACGAATCGCTGGACTTTTGGAGTAAAACTATCAACGACTGGTTGAAAGAAAAGCAGTTGTTTGATCACTTTGACTTCGATCCCAAAGAAGTGCGGATGGGGATTGCCTTTGCCGTAACTGGTGTGAGTCGTCTTTATTATGATAATAAAGAATATGAAGTTTCTCCTGAGGAAATAGCTGATTATGGTACCAAAGCATTCATGTACAGCTTTTTACATTCCTCAAAACCAACTATTGAAAAGGCGCTTAAAGAGGGTCATGAGATTATTGAATCTACTGACATTAAGACCATTCATCATGCAATAGATACGATGTTTGATGAAGACAAGGAGATTGTCTGTTAGAAAGGAAAAATATGGCAAATGGCGCGCGAGATGGTTTGCACAGAATAAGTCAAGAACAGAACAACCAATACAAACAGGTTCTGTCCTTTATCATTTTTCTGGTTGTATCGCTAACCATGATTACCGCGACTTTCCTTAATCCCTTTTTTATGAAGGGACAAATTAGAAACAGTAGTAATGAGGCTGTAGTAGTTAGACAAGTAAACAAGCATTTTGATGCACTGGCAGAAGCAATTGGAGCTAATAAAAATGGTAATGCCAATCTGCTAACTACTAAGCAAACTCAACCAATTGCTGATCATATTATTGACTATACCCTTGGGAGACCTTGGTTCAAGTTCAGTAATATGAAATTGGCCAAACAAATTTTACATGACATTGATTTAAACATTGATCAAGGTGCATCTAGTGATGCCCAGTTAGTACAAGAAAAATTAAAGGAGCAGGAAAATAATGCTCCATTTGATGTAATCGATACTTTTAATCTGAACACAATTACTCTTGGAAGCAATATTGCTTTCATCTTATTAATTGTCAATGTAATTATACTGATAATGGCTATTATTAGTTTACGTTCATTAATAAGTGATATGAAGTTATTTTTTAATTCAAAAATGCTGACTCACGAAGTTACCGCATGTGGTATGTGGGCAGGTTTTTGGTTAATATTAATTGCGGGCATATTGGCTATTATTCCAGTAATTTTTAATGTTGAAGGTTTAGCTGTATTAGGTTTTGTGTTAGAAATAAGCAGCAGTATCTTTCTGGACTTTGTTATTGTAGGAGTTGTTCTTTATATTTTAAGTGCAATTCCGTGGGAAATCAGTTCTCCCAATAATTAGTCTCTCTGTTTTAAAATAATTAATCGTTTTTTCAAAGGAAACATATATGAAAATTTATTTTGCAAATGCTCTGTTTTCACAAGCAGAAATTAATTACAACGCGCAATTGGCGGCTAAAATACGTCAAATAGATAATTCAATTGATTTATATTTGCCCCAGGAAAACGCGTCAATTAATGATAAACAGGCTTATGCTGATTCTAAAATGATTGCTCAAGCTGATACTGAAAAATTGCTTAATAGCGATTTGATGATTGCCGTTCTTGACGGCCTCAGCATTGACAATGGTGTAGCGAGTGAAATAGGCGTAGCTTATGCAAAAGAAATTCCGATAATTGGTTTATATACAGATACTCGTCAGCAGGGAGCTACTAACCAAAAGAAGCTACAAGCTTTGACCCAAATTGCAGAAAACCAATTCCATTATGTTAACTTGTATACTACTGGGCTGATCAAACTTAATGGCACCATAGTTAATAATGAAAAAGATTTATTAGCTGCCGTAGCCAACTATATTTAAAATTAACTCAGTTCGCTTAATAACTATCTAAAGATGCAATTATCTCTCTAAGAAGGGATACTAATTTTTAAAATAAAAACCATATTTCACTTAAGTTTGATATGAACCCTAAAATTAGGACAAATTTGGGGGCCATACCATTTTGAAATATGGTTTTTATTTATTTAATTTTATCTATATTATACCCTGTTGTTACATATAATGGGGTATAATATAGATAAAAGGATGTGATTAAATGGCTAATAAATCTGAATTGGAAAATTTGTTAAAGCAAAATAATTATGTGCTGTCTAGAAAACAACTTACGAAGAAAAACTTTTCAGGACAACAAATAAAGAGCTTCCTTAAAAACAACGTATTGATTTTAATTGACAAAGGAATTTATGGCAGTCCAAATCATTTGGAAGATGCTTTTTATACTATTCAGCTGAGACTCAAAAAGGGAATAATATCGTTAAGCTCCGCCCTTTATTTATATGGTTTGAGTGATCGTGTTCCAGATAAAATTGAGCTTACTTTTCCGAGGGGGTACAAAAACTCGGAGTTAAAAGAACAAATTGTGCCTCATCAACAAGTACCTCAAATGTATAATCTGGGTATTGTAATAGTAAAAACTCCTAATGGAAATAATGTTAGGGTTTATTCTATTGATCGAACTATGGCAGAAATATTACGCCCACAAAATCACGTTGATCCTGAAATGATAAATAAGGCATATAAGCAGTATTTAAAACAGCCCAATAAAAATATTGCTAAATTGCTGTACTTTGCAAGAAAATTCAAAACTGTTAAGAAAGTTCAGGAATACATAGAAATATTGCTATAAAAATGAATGATAAATTTCGAAGCTTCACTAATAATCAACAAATGATAGCTCATATACGTAAACTGGCAAAAGATAATAAAACATCTACACAGGTAATTTTAGAGGAGTTTACTTTAGATGATTTTGTACAAAGAATAGCTAAATCAAAATATAAAAATAATTTAATCCTAAAGGGTGGATTTTTGCTGTCAAGTTTAATTGGTATTAATAACAGAACGACAGAAGATATTGATACAGATATTAAAGGGAAAAATTTGACTTCTTCCGAAGCAACAAAAATGGTTGATGAAATTTGCAATATTATTCCAAGTAAAAATGACCCAATTGAAATTAAAAGAGTTGGTAATGTACAAAAGATACATGAAGGAGCTGAATATGTTGGGTACCGAGTTCATTTACTGGGCACTCTTTATAAAAAATCTAGGGCCAATATCAAAATAGATATTTCTACCGGTGATATCATAACCCCTAAAGAAATCAAATATGAATATAATTCTTTGATCGATAACAGTCCAATAGAAATTTATGCTTATAATAATGAAACTATCATTGCCCAAAAACTAGAAACAGTATTTAGTCGCAGTATTGTCAATACTCGAATGAAAGACTTTTATGACATATATATGTTAAACAAGCTTAGAAAGCAAACAGATTATAAAAAACTAAAGCTGAATTTACCCATAACTAGAACTGCTTTAGAAAATACTGCTAATTCAAGGAACAGCTTTAATGAAATTTTTGAAAAAGTAAATAAGGAAAATTATTTATGGCAAATTACGTTAAATGACATAAAAAGTAGTAAGGCAATGCAAGACAAATGGAAAAATTATACACATCAAAAAGCTTATGCCCGAAGGATAAACTTTCAAGACACTTTGAATGCAATTGAAGAACTTATGCTGGAACTTTTTGTTAATTAATTTTTTCACTCATCTAGTAATGAAAATTCACGGTTGTTATAGGATACTTCTTTCTAGATGCTTTTTATTATTCTATTGACTTGTTTTGAAGTTGAAACAGCTTAAAGGTGTAACTAGTTAAACCTGTGATTTTTACTTCATATTCGTGACCGAGAACTAGTGGAATTGAGCCTGGATAGTAGGTAATAATAGTTTCAAAATTGCCATAGCCTGTGTGACTATAATTGCGTACATTTTCTGCTTGATAAGCTTCACCAGTGTCTTTATCAGTTATGGTTATTTTTGGTGTGCCTTTATAAATTTTATTAGAGAGATAAATTGACCAGGCGATATTATCACCTTGTAAAAGCTCAATTGGAAAGACGCCACTATTGGGATAAGTTACCGTTTCTCGACTGGGAGTGCGAAAGACATCAGCGGCGTTAAAAACTTTTTGCACAGAATAGCGATACCCATTTTTGCCATAGGCTGCACCTGCGCCTGTTGTAGTTAAGCGCGTTGATAACAGCCATGCACGGTGACCGGTGTCAGCACCGGTCAAGTTGTACCGATCAGTAATTAAGTCAGTGATAACTTCACCTGCAGTCTGGTCACTGGTATTAAAATTAAGATTGGCCATGCTGGAAATGTTGCGGGCTATTTGCCAAGTAGTTTTATTAATTATTTTCGGTCTTTTTTCGTAAGGCAAATTATGCTGATTGACCATCGGATTAGCGTCAAGAGCGGCTAAAACGGCAGCAGTTTTTTGAGCAGCAATATTATCTTGAAAATTTTCTTTAACGGGAGTCAAATTGAATAATTTTCTATAATAGTTTGTGTATGCCAATTGACTGTTAAGATAGTCCGGCACAAGTGCTCCCGACTTAAACTTGTTTTTAAACTGTGGCTTGTTTAAATAAAGGTTATTTAGATTATAAGCAGTGTTATCAAGTTGTGCATATTCCTGCTGCAAACGACTCACTTCATTCGTTTCACTTGGAGTGAGTTCTGTAGCAAAAACTTGTGTATTGCTAAAAGGAAAAGTGAAAAGCAAACAGAAGAGGGCAGAATAAAGTTTTTTTATCATTTAAGATGCTCTCCTTTCTTTAGCATAAATTATAAGGCAAAATAAAACCGAGTAGAATTTTATTTTTAAAATAATAATTATCTTTAATAAATTGATTGAGTTTTTGGAAAAATTTAGTGAGGAAATGACGATCTTGGCTAATAATGAAAAGATGCAGGCAGCACAAAACGTCAAAATTGCTCTGCTAAGCAAGTTGGACGATTGGGATGGGGTAACTGGACCAGTAGATAAGGACTTGCGCCAAGTAGTAGTCCAGAAAACCAGCATTATTGACGGCTATACTTATGTTTTGCAACACGTAGCAGGAGACAACTTTGTTTATCGCGGCAAAAATGGCAATAATGTTTCTTTTAATAAGCAAATTCCAGTTTTGCATTTAACCGGCACCGCTGCAGGTCATACTCAGACGCTGGAGTATGCTGGAAGACCAGGGCAGTGGTTCGTTGGCACAAAGCCAAACGACTTAAACCCCACCTGGTCGACTTGGTCTAAACAAATTGCGCGCATAAAAATTCCGCATTATTTTAAGATAGCGGCTAATACCAAAATGCAACCAAGATTATCAAATTTAAATTATGCGGGAGCTGATTTAGGCATAGGCTGTGCCGGCAATCAATTTTCCCGCGTAGAAGCTGCAGTTTCACCAGATTTGCGTTATTTTCTGCTTGCATACGGTGATAACGACTATACCGGTTATTTTGCGCTCTATTATTTAGCAGAAATTAATAAGGCGCTTGATGAAGCTGCAACTGCAAGCAAATACGTTGATATCAGAACAATAAAAAGTATAGCCGCTTTTAAAATACCACAATTTTCTGGACGAGCTGGGTTAGTTGGTTCGCTGCAGGGCTTTGCTATTGATAACAACCGCACAATCTATATTTCCAGTCAATTTGCGGACGACAGGCTCGGTCAAAATAGAAAAATTGTTAAAATTCCTTGGGGAGAAGTTGATCCTGCATTTTGGGAGTTGGTAAATTTAGCTAACGATAGTAAACTGGAAATTCCGGGCTATTATACTGAGCTTGAGGGCATTCAACTGGCTAGCGTTAATGATCTTTACTTAACCGTAGCCTATCATCAGTCCTTTGATTCCACCGCCTTGGGCAAACATCCAACCAAAATCAATCAACTTTATGAAATCACTTGGGAATCGAATAGCAATTTTTAATATAGTATAAATTTTTCGGATATGATTTTGCCTTATGCAAGACTTTTTGCTTATAATAAAAAATATTCCTAAAAAATTGTCTAATTTACAGTTCTTCGGGTTTTTCTTGCCGTATAATTAAAAGTTAGAAACAATGACTAAGAGGTAAAAATAATGACTAAGAAAACACAAGTTGGTTTAATTTTTGGCGGTAATTCATCTGAATACGAAGTCTCAATTATGTCTGGCCACAACATTTATAATGCCATCGATCAAAATAAGTTTGACGTCCACCCAATTTGGATTACCAATGACGGCTATTTAGCCAGTGAGGAGGACTCTTTTAAAGTCTTAAAGGATCCTAAATACACTATTGAGAATCCGCATGAAGTAGCCAACATTTCAAATTTAATTCAACTAAAGAATTTACCGGAAATTGATGTTTTCTTCCCGATTGTGCACGGCAATTTAGGTGAAGACGGTTGTTTGCAAGGACTGTTCAGAATTTTAAACAAGCCTTTTGTTGGTGATGACGTCCTGGCTTCTGCAGTGACCATGGATAAGGAATTTACCAAGATTTTAGCACAGCGAGTTGGTGTTCCTGTAGCTGACTGGATCGCAATTAAGCGGTTTGAGTATGAAGATGCTAATAATGCTAAACGTGATTATGACAAAGTGAGCGCTAAACTGGGCAATGATCTTTTTGTTAAGCCGTCAAATCAAGGTTCTTCAGTTGGCGTTCATCATGTTACCAATAAAGAAGAATTTGCTGAAGCTCTGGCTGATGCTTTTAGATACGATGATAAGGTCTTAATTGAAGAAACCATTCACGGTACAGAAGTTGAAACTGCTGTTTTAGGCAATGACAAGCCGATTGTTTCCGGTGTAGGACAAATTATTAATGCGGCGGGTACTTTTTACAGTTATGAAAATAAATACGATGATGATTCCACCACTACTTTGCAAATTCCTGCTAAATTACCTCAAGAAATTGTAGATAAGGTTAGAGCGAACGCCTTAAAAGTTTATCAAGTTACAGAATGCAATGGCTTAGCTCGGGTTGATTCCACTTTGCGTGAAAGTGATCATAAGGTAATCTTAACGGAAGTTAATGCCTTGCCCGGGTTTACCAATATTAGTATGTATCCTAAACTTTTTGAAGAAGCAGGAATTCCTTATTCGGAATTAATAACCCGTTTGATTGTCAAAGCGCAGGAGCGTTTTGACCATAAGAAAAACTTGTTACACAAAATTGGTTAATTTGATTGTGCTGGGGAGTATATCTGATGAGCGAAGATAAGCATAATTTTGAAGAATTAACCGCGCCTTCTGCGACGGCTAAGAAATTGCACATTAGTGTTGCAACTTTACGTAAATATTCTTTAATTGTAGAAAAAGTTACTGGTAAAACGGATTACTATGCACGGACCAAGCAAAATGCGCGCTTATACAGTAAGCAGGATGTGCAGGATCTCGAAGACTTTCACCAATTAGCGCAAGATAATGGCTTGACCCTGCAAGAAGCCGCACAGCAAGTTTTTGCTGTTACTGACAAAAAAGACAAGCCTCAGCATATGGATAATGGCAAAAAGCAGGAGGTAATGTCTACTTCCCAGATGGTGAAATTACTGAATGCTTTGCAACAAACTATTGGCCAGCAAAATACTGCACTAAGCGACCTGCAGAAACAGTTGAACCGAATTGAAAAGCAAAATAAAGAGTTGCTGAAAAAGCAAAAAGAGTTAGAAAAACCGCAAATTAAAGCAGCTGGTACTGATGATGATTTTAGTGTTTTACCGGATATTTCAGGAATTGTTACCGATAACGGTGATGACATAACTGATGTGCAGGAAATGCCAGAGACGAAGCCTCTAACCGCGGCCGAAAAACGGGCTCAGGTGGCGCAGGATGAAGGAAAATCAAGTGAGCAGATGCATGAAGAGATTTTGGCTAAAGCTAAGGAAAATGCTGAAAAAAGTGCCAACTCTAATGCCCACCGCACATTAGCAGATATGCAGATCGAACCGGAGAAAACTCACTGGTGGCAGCGGTTTTTAGATATGTAGGCACATAAAGAACGACTTTTGGTTAAAAGTCGTTTTTATAATATTTAAATTTTACAAATTTAGCTTAAAATTAATGTCTAATAACTGTTTTTAAGTTACAGTAGGTAAGTATAAATCGATTGGAATGATTTGATTGAAAAAAATTAAAAAGCGCTACTTATTTGCGGTATTAATAGCAGTTGTGGGGTTAATTTTAACTACCTGCACCTATTTTGCAACAGATATTTATTCTAAAAATGATGTGGCTGTGATCACCGACAGTAAAATCAAGGATACTTTGGAAGAAAAAAGTACAGATGTTTATGGCAATAAAGACGAAACCAGAAAACAAGTTCTTCATTTAAAAGTTTTGTCTGGCAAATTCAAGGGTCAAACCTTTCAGACTATCAATATGTATTATCCCTCGCAGTTAGTCACACAAAAGTTTCGTGCAGGTCAGCGCCTGTTTGTCAGTGTCAAACACGGTGAACCGGTTATTCAGGATCCTAAACGAGACTGGGTTTTGGTTTTGGCAATGACAGTAATGTCCACGCTGATGGTGGCAGTCTCAGGTAAAAAGTCGTTTAGTTTAATTGCATCGATGATACTCAGCTGGGTAATTTTCTACCTTGTGATTATGCTGGATATTAAACTAAATGGCTCTTATATCGTTTTACTGTTTGGCCTAGCCGATATTATTTTTTCATTCTTTAGTTTATTGGTTGTCCAAGGCTTTAACCGTAAGATGCTGGCAACCTGGTTGGCAACAATTCTAGGCACTTTTGTTTCTTTTGCATTATGCTACTTAATCATGCGTTTGACAGGAGAATCGGAAATTAAATACGAAACAGGAGATTATGCGACTCAGGATCCTCGTGGCATCTTTTTAGCACAAACATTACTGGGTATTTTAGGAGCCGTGATGGACGAAGCCACCGATATTATTTCCAGTCTTTACGAATTGATCCAGACTAAGGTCGATTTAACTGCCAAGCAGTTAATTCAAAGTGGACGCACAATGGGACAGGAAATAATGGGGCCACTGATTAACGTCTTGGTATTAATCTTTATGTCAGAAGAATTGCCGATGACGATTATCTATTTGCGGGATAATAACAGCTTGCGTTCTACTTTCGGCTTCACCCTTTCTCTTGGCGTTACACAAAGTATCATTTCCGCAATTGGTATTGTTTTGACGGTGGTCTTTGCCACGGGTTGCAGCCTGCTGTTTTTAGAAGAGAAAAAACAGAAAGCGGGGATCAGAAAATGAGTACCTTAACTGCCTTACTAATTGTGCTTGCAATCTTAATGACTGTTGTTGGCGGTGAAACAGGGATTCGCAGTTTCTTTAGTGTTTTAATCAATACTTTCTTATTAATTTTAGTGGCCATTCTGATTTCCTGGGGGATTAATATTCCACTTCTGATTTTAATTTTTGTCCCGTTAAAACTGGTGACTATTATTTTCTTAGGAACGCATGATTATCAAGTTGCGAAAAACTCTTTTTATTCTTCACTAATTGTGTGCCTGGCAACTAGCATTATAATTCTGGGTTTTGAATGGTTGGCGCAAGCTGCCGGTCTTGGACCTGAAGCAGGCGAAATTCTGGTGGGCTTGTCTCAGATGCCGGGGTTAAGCTATCCTTTAATTGCAGTTGCGGTAGCTATCTTTTCCACACTGGGTGCTGTAGCAGAATCCGCTGTTGCTATGAGTTCAGGACTTTTAGAAATCAAAAAGCATAATCCAGATATATCATATGAAGAGCTCAAGGCCAGTGGTGCTAAAATCGGTAATGACGTATTGGGGACAGCTATGAATACAATTTTATTTGGGATGTTCGGCAGCTTTCTTTCGTTATTCTTATGGTACATTCGTTTGAATTATACGTTAGGTGAGGTATTAAACGAAAAAATGTTTGTCAATGAGGCTTTGATTATAATGTACTCTCTAATTGGTGTATTATTAACAGTACCATTAGCAACAACATTTTTAGCAAAAAACATGGTAAAAGTGGGGGAAGAAAATGAAAGTAAATGATTTAACGTTAACTAATTTTAACCAGCGCAAGTTCAACCTGCACACATACACCTTGGGTTCAATTGGTGAATTGGTAACTCCAAAACATCCTTTGGCGATAGTAGTTCCAGGTGGCAGTTTTGACCATTTGTCTAAAAGAGAGGGAGAGCCGGTTGCCCTGGCTTTCAATAATTGCGGCTTTAACAGTGTGGTCATGGAATACAACCTCGTGCAAGACGAAGGTGACATTTATCCGGATGCCGGGCTTGATGTCTTAAGCACTGTTAAATACTTTCGTGAGCATGCGCAAGACTATCAGATTGATCCAGATAAAATAGTCACAATCGGCTTTTCTGCTGGTGGTCATGTTGCCAGTTTTGCCAACAGTATGGCTAACTCTGCAAAATATCAAAAAGAGTTTGGTTTTAAGAGTGCGGAAGTTCTGCCTAATAAGACTATTTTGGGTTATCCCTTAATTAATCTGACTAAAATTGGCTTTGACATTCCAGAAGATGAACAAGATAAAGTACCCCAAGATGAATTTATTAAGGATAGTTCATTAGGTGTAACTGCAAATACTCCAGCAACTTTTATTTTTCATGCCTGGGATGATCCAGTTGTACTTGTAACCAATACGTTTGAATATGTGGAGGCCTTGCATAACAAGAAGGTTCCCTGTGAAGCCCATATATTCAATCGTGGTGGTCACGGTTTTTCCTTAGCTCGTAAAGATATGGTGGTTAAGGGTAGAGAATGGCAAGAGAATCTACACGCTGCCCACTGGTTCGAACTGGCACAGGAATGGCTGGCAAGTGAATGGCAATAAAAGGGGTACAGATGCTGTACTCCTTTTTGTTCGGATTTTAGAAGATTTGATTATAAAATTATAATAATATTCATATTAGAAACAAAAAATTTAAATTATTTTAAGCAAAGGCCTTGCATTTATTTTTAAAGGGTATATAATGCTGGTATTTAAATCGAAAGAAAGGACATGATTTTTTGAAGTTAACGAAAATGAAAATTTTAACGGCAGTTAATGGCTTACTAACTCTAAGCAGTCTAATCATGTTATTCTTTGGATTATGCAATCAAGTTAATGAGTCAAAGAATCTGCTGGAAGAGGAACAGACAATTTCGCTGAACGATAATAATATGATTATTTTGGCAGCTGTAGTTGCTTTGATGGTCTTCGGCTATGCATTCTTTGCTACTTGGTTAAAAGGTGAACCCGCAAAGGCTCATTTATTAAGACACAGAGCGTAAGATGATTAGAAAAGCTGGACTGCACTTCAATGGTTGAAGTGCAGCCCAGCTTTTTTGTGTTTAGAATAATTCAGTTTTGCTAATCTGATATTTTAAAGACGCAGTTTCTAACATACTGGTTGAAACTTACCAGATGACTTTAATTTGGTTTTTGTTACAGTATTTGATCGTATCTTTTGGCGGTTTCTTATCAGAGATAATCGCTTTAAAAATTTTTAGATTACTAGCTTTAATAAAGTCACTCTGTTCAAACTTACTGCTGTCCATTAAAAGTATGCTTTCTTTTGCATTAGCAATCATTGCTAAACGAAAGTTTGCTTGCTCTTTGTCGGTTATATAAACGCTGTCATTTAATAAGCTTCCAAAAGAGACAATTGCTAAATTCGTATTGTAGTTATTAATTTGAGCGATTGTGTCACTGCCAACAGTGCCGCCAAAGTTTCTGGGGTTATGCCCGCCTAAAGTATATAATGTAACATTTTCTAATTTGCTTAATTTATAGGCATGCAAAAGGCCATTTGTAATAAATACTAATTTGTTTTTTCTAAATAAATAATCTGGAATAAAGCTGGTGGTAGAACTTGAATCCAAAAATACAGCCATATTGTTGGTAATAAAAGAAGCTGCTTTTTCACAAATGTACTTTTTTCCTTTCACATTTTCTTGTTCACGCACTGAATAAGGAAACTCTAAGTTTGCTTTTCCTAATAAGCTGACATAGCCAAACTTTCTGCTAATCATATTTTGCTTTTCTAATAGCACTAAATCTCGCCGCAATGTTGACTGACTGACGTAAACCTTAGTAGCTAACTCTGATGTTTTGATTTTTCCAACAGAATTTAAAATGTTCATAATTTGCTGTAATCTACTATCCTTATACAAAATATATCCTCCCTTTATAACTAATTTACAATTTTTGTGACTAAGTATGAATAAAATTAAGGAAAAAAGTGAACAAAATTCATAATGAATGAAACGTATTGCTTATACAGAATATTGATTTTACAATTAAATTTGAAACCGGTTTCTAGAAAGATTATATAGAAAAATTAACGTTAATGAAAGGAAAAGAAAATTGATAAATTTTGTAAAAGCGCTTAATAAACTTTTTTTGGGCAATTTCGGCAAAGGAATCATCCATAATATTTCAACAAACATGATAGTTTATATGATTGGCTTTTTAATTTATGGCTTTCTACTGATGTATGCTCGCATTATTTATCTTTTTTATGTTCCTAAGGAGATTGAAAAGATTGTATTAAAAAATAGAAATTTGCCTCTTGGACAAATTTATGAATTGTGGCTAAAACACAAAAAAGCAATGGGTTTTTGGTTATTAGTACCAACTAAAAATGAGCTTTGGGTACAAAAACTTAACTCCTCAAACGGTAGTTATGACGTTTTATTTTATAACAAAAATAATAGTTACCACTCTGAATATGATTTATTAACTACTATTTATCAGAAACTTTAATAAAGTAAATTTTTAGCCAAAGAAATACTGGGGAGAACAATATGAATAAAAAATTATTATATGTCTGTTGTGGTACAGGAATTGCCACATCAACGATCTTAAACAAAAAAGTAACTGAAATAGTCTCAGCATTGAAAGTGCCATTTGAAATAGTTCAATGTACCGTTGCTGATATACCAGCAAAAGTAGCTAGTAGAAAGCCAGACCTGATAGTATCTTCCACGATGATTTCCGCTGATATAGGAAATGTACCTGTAATCTTAGGTCAATCACTTTTAACTGGCATTGGTAAGGAAAAGACAATTTCTAAAATACAAGAAATACTAAAAGATTAAAGCGGGGAAGTACATTATGGAACTAATTCTCAATTTTTTCCAATATATCGTAAATTTAGGTGTTAGTGTCATGATGCCAATAATAATTACAGTGTTAGGTCTCATTTTTGGTAAAAAAATTGGAGTAGCTTTTAAAGCAGGATTAACTGTCGGAATTGGATTTGTCGGAATTAATGTAATGTCTGGAATGATGATGGACTCAATTTCGCCAGTAGTCAAAGCCCTCGTGAAGCAGTATCACTTTCATCTAATAGCAACTGATACTGGGTGGCCTGTGGCTTCATCAATAGCTTGGGGCACACCGGTGGTACCATTTGTTTTCTTAGCAATTATTTTGACTAATGTTATTATGATTGCGTTTAATTGGACAAAAACGATGGATATTGATATCTGGAATTATTGGCAACCCTTGTTTACAGCTAGTGCACTTTATTTAACTACGAAAAATATGTTTATAGCAGTATTGAGTGCAGTAATTAATATGGCTATTATATTCAAATTGGCAGATTATACGCAAAAGGATGTGGAAGAAAACTTAGGTCTGGAAGGAGTTTCGTTTCCAGGACTGCAAACTACGAACTGGGCAGTTATAGGTTATCCATTAAATTGGCTGCTTGACCAAATACCAGGTATCAAGAAAATAAGCTGGACACCAGAAAAGCTGCAACAACACCTAGGTATTTTTGGTGAGCCAATGATGATGGGCTTAATTATTGGTGGAGTTATGGCTGCAGTTGCAAGAATGTCTGTTGCTAAAATATTAACCACAGCTGTGGCAATTTCAGCCAGTTTAGTTCTTATTCCCAGAATGGTTGCTATCTTAATGGATGGATTGTCAACAATTTCTGAAGCTGCACAGGAATTTATGCAGAAAAGGTTTAATGGTAAAAAGCTCTACATTGGTATGGATGCAGCTTTAGGAATTGGTAATCCATATGTTTTAACTTTGGGCTTAATAATGGTACCAATTACGATGGTTTTAGCTTTTATACTTCCGGGTAATAAAGCAATGCCACTTGCAGATCTTACCGCGCTACCGTTTTACGTGATCTTTGCTATTGTACCATCAAAAGGTAATTTATTCCGTGGGATAATCATTTCTATATTTATTTGTAGCATTACGCTTTATATGTCTAGTTTTGCTGCACCTCTATTAACTAATTTAGCATCTTCAATAGGCTATCATGTACCATCTGGAATAACACAAATAACTTCCTTGGCAATTGGTACACAGTGGTATTCATGGATAACATATTATTTACTTAAATTGTTAGCCGGAATTTTTTAGATAAGAGGTAAAAATAATTATGATTCATTTAATTTGCCCTAATCCAGCAATTGACCGGACTTTACTTTTTGAAAAAATAGTACGGGATAAACCTAATCGACCAATCAAATTGAAAGAGGTACCAGGTGGAAAAGGCTTTAATGTAGCGTATGCGCTGAGTTTTAATAACGATGTGAACTTTAAAATTCATACAGTTCTTGGTGGTAAATATGGTGAACACTTTATTGAGTTAGCTGATTACTATCATTACCCAATAGTTAAAACAGCGGTTGATACTAATACTAGGCTGTGCCATATTTTGGTAGATGAAAGTGATAGATCATTAGTTTTATCGCAAGAATATGGCTTCAAACTAAATAAACGACTATTTAACAGCTTTACTAATACACTTCTTGACAATGTTAAAACTGGCGATTATGTGGTATTTTCTGGTTCTTTGATGAAGGGCATGCCAGAAACTTATATAAGCGACGTATATGAGGAACTTCTGCAAAGAGGGATTAAAGCAAAATTAGTAGTTGATACTAGTGGTGCCCCTCTAAGACAGGCGTATAAATTAGCTCCTTATATGATTAAGATTAACAACGAAGAAATATTAGACATTTTCCCAGATAAGAAATTAGAAACCATTCAGGACTATCTTCATCTTTTACAATTTGAAGTTAATCCCACAATTACTAATTTTATTATCACTTTGGGAGGAAAAGGGGCAATTGGTAGAATTGGTAATAAATACCTTTATGGTTATTCAGAACCGGTAGAAGTTAAAAATCCTAATGCCTGCGGTGACTTTTTCTTAGGAAGATTCATGCATGGATTAGCGCAGAAAGAATCAGCAAGATCTACTTTACAGGAAGCGTTAGCTTTTTCAACTAGTAATGTTGAAAATTGGTTCCCTGAAGTTACTCAAAAGCAATTAGAAAAGGTAACAGAAAAAATACAAATAAAAGATTTAGTATAGGAGAAATACCAAGTAATGAAAGCATTAGTAATTACTGCAAAAAATAAAATGGAGTTACAGGATATTCCTGTTCCAGAACTTAAAAATGACCAAGTATTAATTCATGTAGCATATGCAGGAATTTGTGGATCAGACCTGCCACGTTATTACGAAGGCAAGGTTCATCATTTTCCTCAAATTCCAGGACATGAATTTTCAGGCACTGTAGAAAAAATAGGCAGTGATGTTAAAGGGCTAAATATTGGTGATAAAGTTAGTGTAGCCCCACTTATACCATGTGGAAAATGTGATGAATGTAAAGCGGGATTCCCATCTATGTGTACAAATTATACTTTCATTGGATCAAGTGTTCCGGGAGCATTAGCTGAATATGTGGCTGTTCCAGCACAAAATTGTCTAGTCTTACCAGATAATGTCTCTTTAAAAGAAGCAGCAACTGTGGAACCACTTACGGTAGCGATTCATGGCATTGAGCGGGTCAATATCAAAGCGGGAGCAAATGTACTTGTTTTGGGTGTAGGCTCAGTTGGCTTACTGGCAGTGATGGCACTTAAAGCTAGAGGTGCAGGAAAAATTACTGTTGTTGATATTAAAGATTCTAGTTTAAAAGTTGCACAAGAATGTGGTGCAGATATAGTAATAAATTCTGCCAAAATTAATTTGAGCGAATATTTTAAAACTCATAGCTTATTTGACGCAGTTTTTGAAACTGCAGGAAACCCAATTACTCAGGTTCAAGCAATCAAATATGCTGGCAAGCATGCCAAAGTAGTTTTTATCGGTAAGACTACTAGGCCTACAACCTTTCAGTATCAGGAATTTGAGCAGATTTTGCGCAAAGAACTTGAGATTACAGGCTCTTGGTTATCGTTCTCAGCACCGTTTCCAGGATATGAATGGCATGCAGCGATTGATTACCTGTCATCAGGTAGAATCAACACTCAAAGACTTATTACCGGAACTTATAAATTAGAAGATAAAGATAAACCTTTTGCTGTACTTAGTGATAAAAATTCGGGTGCAATAAAGGTAATGTATAAAATTAGCTAAACAGGGAGAAAATAAAACATTATGTTATATCAAAGTGAACGTGAAAAGTTAGTCAAATTTGTAAAAAATATGTATGAACGAAAAGTAACAAATTCTGCTGGTGGGAATGTCAGCGTGAAAGTAGATGAAAATCACTACATTATGACACCTAGACTTATGTCAGAAGACTTTCACTGCAATTTACGTCCAGACCAAATTCTGGTTTTAGATAAAGACGAGAACGTTATTGAAGGAGACGGTCAGGTAACGCGAGAAGTAAACATGCATATGGCTTGCTATGAAGAAAATCCAGAAATTGGTGCCGTTGTACATGCCCATGCTCTTGAATCAATGACCTTTTCAACTCTAGGTATTGATATGCCTAACCTGACTGAAGCTACTCAAAAAATTGGAACTATTAAATGTTTCAAATATCATAAGGCAATGACAATGGACCTTGCCAATACTGTGCGAGCACAAGTTCGTGCTGACCAACAGGCTACTAAGGCATATCTACTTAATCGGCACGGTATTTTAGTAACAGGACCTACACTTGAAAAAGCCTATGATATGGCCGAAAGATTGGAATGGAATGCTAAAATAGCCAAAGAAAGCTTTGTTTATCAAAAGCTTTCTTAAGGATTGGAAAGAGAGTAAGCCAATGAGCTTTAAAGATGTTTTTAAAACTGATTTAATAGATGTAAACATTACTGTTAATGATGAAATTGAACTGTTTAATTATGCGTCTAAAAAGTTATTAGAAAAAAGTTTGGTTAAAACAGGTTATGCGGCAGCTTTAGCAAAAAGAGAGGAAGAATTTCCTACCGGTCTCATGACTAAAAACTTTAATATTGCAATTCCACATGCGAATCCAGAAAATATAAATTCACCATTTATTTATATTCTGCGTTTGACTAAACCAATTACTGTGAAGCAAATGGCTGATAAGGAAAAGATTAAGGTTAAAGATGTTTTTATCTTGGGAATTAAAGATGGTCAAAAACAGGTTAATGTTTTAGCAGCCCTCATGAATTTATTTGTGAATGATGCATTTGCTAAAGACTTTTTAGCAGCAACTACCTCCAAAGAAATATATTCTAGTGTGATTCAACATCTGGAAGACGATTAGGAAAGTGCATAAATAAATTGATAAAGATAGAAAATGATAAATATCAAGTAGTGATAAACGAGATTGGTGCAGAATTAACTCATTTTGTACTTAAAGATGTTAATCATGACTTGATTTGGAACGATCCGGATGGCTCAATATGGAAGCGCCATGCACCTATCCTTTTCCCAGCTATTGGCCGCTCAAATGGTAACAAGTATTTACTAAATAATAAATATTATAGTATGAAACAACATGGCTTTGCGCGTGATTATCAATTCGATGAAATTAAGAAATATGGTAATTCTAAAGTAGAGTTAGTACAACATGCGACATCTGCAACCATGAAGAATTTTCCTTTTGATTATGTGTTACACGCCAAGTATGAGTTAGTTAACGAGGGCTTGAAAATTAATTTTATTGTCGAAAATCCTAATCAAACTATAATGCCTTTTGCATTAGGTTTTCATCCGGGATGGAATATTAGAGGCTTTCTTGAAGAATATAGTATAGAACTCAAAGATAGCGATACTCCAATTTCAGTTTATGGTGTAGGACCTGTACCTTTTCGTAATGGCACCATTTTTCCTTTAAAACAAGCAAATTTTCAAAAAATTCCGCTTAGTCATAGTTTACTAGATCAGGGTTTGGTAATTCTAGATGTTCATAAGGCTAATTCTGTATTATTGAAACGTAAACCTGATACTAGGATCTTGAAAATTGATATCAAGGATTTTCCATATTTAACTTTATGGAGTCCAGAAGGTAAGAATGCCCCGTTTATTTGTATTGAGCCATTTGCAGGTTTGCCAGATGAAGCTGGAAAAACAAGTAATTGGTATCAAAAATTGGGTAATACCTTGCTTAGCCCAGGGGAAATCAAATGTTTTGCCACTTTAATTGAACCCTTTGAAACTATGTAATTGTTAAAAATAAAACAGCTAAGTTTGAATTTTGTTGAAATCAGTTGATAAGGTTTAGTAATATCTTTAGCACTAAGTTAGTAGTAGATAACTTAGTGCTTTTTTTTTAAAAATCCTGTTACATTCTGAAAGCAATTTTAGATTTCATAATTAGGCTTCAACGAACAGTTTTGGCAGAAATTAGTTATGCAGATTATAAAAAAGCGTGTTTCACTTTCTGCATAGAGTCTTTAAATATTCAGTTGCTTGTTTAATCGAAGATATTTATGATAAACATAAGTATTTGCACAATTAAGAACAAAGAAAAGGAAAATAATTAATGTGTCAGATAGAAGATGAAGTTTACGATCCGTTTTTACCTACTTTACTAATTTCTCTGCATGAGGAGTATGTCAAAGAAATTTTAACGGGTCAAAAAATAATTGAATACCGCAAGAGATTTTTTAAAGATAGTTTTCAAGCCTTTGTTTATACTACAGGCAATAATGGCGGAATTCAGTTATTTATCAAGTGCGCTCCTTTGATTCGCAACAATGCGAAGGCATTAGCTCAGATAGGCCGGGAAATTCAAAATGATGATTATGACGAAATTTATGACTATTTTATGCCTAAAGATGATGGTTGTATTATTCCAATTTTAAAATCTTGTGCTGTTAAAAAGATTTCACTTAACCAGTTGCGCACTGTTTTGCCCCAGATTGTTATTCCGCAAAGCTACCTGTTTTTAGACCGGCCTGATAAAAAAGACCTGCTCGACTTTTTATTAATGCAAGAATTTGATGATTTAATTGTTAACGAGTGGGATGAGCGGTATGCAAAAATTAAGAAAATAGTGGCAAGCAACAAATAATTGCTGGAAATTTTTCTTATTGGGTTACAGTTTGGCAAATAAAATGAAAAATAAAGAGATTTCACTAAATACAAAAAGAGAATTTGCGCGGGCATTAAAGAAGTTGCTCAAAAAAGAGCCTTTAAACAAAATTACTGTTTGTGAATTACTTACTTTAACTAATAAAAGCAGACCTACTTTTTATTATCACTTTAGGGATGTACCTGATTTAATCAAGTGGACTGTCCAGGATGAGATAATTAATTTATTAGAGCAGTCAAAAGGATATGAAAAATGGTACGACGATTTATATCAAATTTTTCAATATTTTGCTGTTAATCCAACCTTGGGACGAGCCATTTATGAAAATTTAGATATTAAACAATTTAATGCAATTTTTAGGGAACCACAAAATCGTATACTTCTAGGCTATATTGATGAAGTAATCAGCAAAGATAAATTACATGTGAGTCAGAAAGACCGTGATTTTATAGCCCGTTTCTTTACTGGTGGATTTACAGAAATAATTATTGACTGGCTTAATAATGGACAAAAAGAGACTCCAGAGGAAATGAGAGATATGTTTCGCAGAACGCAAAAAGATGTAATAGTTCATTGTTTAAAGATGGCTAATCAAAGACATAAAAGCTAATTTGCCTAATAGATATGCACAATTGTTAAATATCTAACAAACTATAAATATTATATATTTTTATTTATACAGTAAGCGTTTAATATTAATAATGTAAGTTAGTTCAGCATTGAACAATCAAATAGAAAGGCTTGCATTATGAAAGAATTTAAAGACAAAGTTGCATTAATTACTGGTGCAGCGCACGGATTTGGACGAGCACTGTCATTAGAAGCAGCAAAAAGAGGGATGAAACTTGCCGTTGCTGATATAGATAATGAAGCGTTGAGCAAGACAGAAACTGATATTAAAGATTTAGGCGCGGATGTTATTAGCATTCCTACTGATGTAACCGATGAAGATGAAGTTGACGCCATGGTCAAAAAGACAGTAGCTGAATATCATGAAATTGATTTATTGATTAATTCAGCTGGGATTGCGGTACCTGGTGGTATTTGTGAACTTCCTACTCGTGATTGGGAATGGATTTTGCATGCTGACTTAATGAGTCAGGTTTGGGCATTAAAACGCGTAATACCAATTATGCGTAAACAAAAAGATCATTGTGACATTATTAATGTAGCTTCAATTGCTGGACTAGTTGCCAGTCCTTCAATGCCATCATACTTTGCTTCTAAGTTCGCATCTGTGGGACTGACTGAGGCAGTGGAATATGATATGCAGGTTGCAAAAGCTAACATTAGCATGCACGTCTTTTGTCCTGCCTTTGTCCAGACAGACTTATATCATACTGAAAATCACAGACCAGCTAAATACACTGATAAGAATGATCCTTACTATTCAAGTGAAGCATTTAAGGAAGGCCAAGAACGTGCTAAACAAGATATCGTAACAGGCATGCCAATAGATAAAATACCTGGAATTGTGTTCAAGGCATTAGAAGAAAATAAATTCTACATTTTGACTCACACAGGACTTAATCCAATTATTGTCTCTCGTGCAGAAAATATTCCCAGCGGTAAGGGACCAAATTTGAAGACCTTGGCACCGTTCTTGTCAAAGACTCATAATGAAGAAAATTAAATTCCTTTTGTTTTAACATCTAAATTCATATAAAAAATAGCCTAACAATTAGTTGGGCTATTTTTTATAATGGGATATTTGTATTAAAGAGTATTTTCTAATACCAGTGGTGGGCTAACCAAAAGTTCTTGGCGTTAACCCATGAACCATAACGACCGTAAACATATGTGTCAGCCGTTCTTTCTTGGTTCTTTTTAGAGTAATTACCGTTTAGGTAAGCAATGTTAAGTTGGTATTTACCATAACAAACACCGTTGCGTGCGTAATAATTGCCACCTGATTCACGCATGGCAATCCATCTCTTAGCTGCGCGTTCAGCTTTTGACTTCTTACGAGCGGCTTGTACTGTTTGTGTACACGAGTTATTATTGTTTGTTTCTATATTTATAGCAGTGACAAAACTAAATGAAAGCGCCAGTGCTGTAATTAACTTAAGTATTAAACTTTTACTGTTCTTCAATATATTTCAATCCCCACAATTAACTGTATTAATTCTACGGATAATAATACACAGTCAATGTGTCATTGTTGTTACAGAAAGAACACGCAACTCTTACAATATTTTTTAAAAATTTAATAATTTTGCCACTATTGAAAAATAAAAGCAGAGCAAATATCCATTGCTATGAAAAATCATGTTATTTCCATATATGTCTGTTAAAATTGATAATAACTATTATTTTAGGAGGTAAATATGGCTGCTAAACATTTTTATGAAACTTTTCACCCTGAACACTATGACTTGTTCATAGACATTAATCGGGCACAGAAAACTATTAACGGTACTTCAACAATAACAGGTGAGGCACTTGAAAATACTATTTTAATTAATCAGAAGTATATGAAAATTGCTTCTGTTACCAGTGCAGGCAAGGATGTACCGTTCACTGTCAATGAGGACAAAGAAGCAATTGCTATTGAACTGGGTCAAACTGGCAAAGTCACAGTTGAGATTAAGTATTCGGCACCGCTGACTGATTCTATGATGGGAATTTATCCGTCATACTATCAAGTTGATGGTGTTCAAAAGCAGATTATCGGTACTCAATTTGAAACAACAGCTGCACGTCAGGCTTTCCCATGTGTTGATGAGCCGGAAGCCAAAGCTACTTTTTCTTTAGCACTTAAGTATGATGAGCATGAAGGTGAAACTACAATTGCCAACATGCCGGAAGTTAAAGTTGAAGATGGCGTGCACTACTTCGAACAAACGGTTAGAATGTCCAGCTACTTGATTGCCTTTGCTTTTGGTGAATTACAATCAAAGATCATCGAAACCAAAGACGGCGTTAAAGTAGGAGTTTTTGCGACTAAAGCACATCAAGCAAAGGAATTAGACTTTGCTTTGGATATCGCAAAACGGGCAATTGAATTTTACGAAGAATTTTACCAAACCAAGTACCCGCTGCCACATTCTTGGCAATTGGCGCTGCCCGACTTTTCTGCCGGAGCAATGGAAAACTGGGGCTTAGTCACATATCGTGAAGTCGCAATTTTACTTGATCCTGATAATGCTACTCCTTATCAAAAGGCGTATGTGGCAACGGTTATCACTCATGAATTGGCGCACCAATGGTTTGGCGATCTAGTTACCATGAAGTGGTGGGATGACTTATGGCTCAATGAAAGTTTTGCCAACATGATGGAATATGTTTCAGTTGATGCTTTGGAGCCGAGTTGGCATGTATGGGATAATCTTTACCAAATTTCTGAGGTGCCAGCAGCTTTAAAACGTGATGCCACTGATGGTGTCCAATCCGTTCACGTTAATGTGGAGCATCCAGCTGATATTGACTCGATTTTTGATAGTGCAATTGTTTACGCTAAAGGTTCGAGGATGCTGGTTATGGTACGGGCACTCTTAGGGGACGATGCTTTGCGTAAGGGACTTAAGTATTACTTTGAGCAGCACCAATATGGCAACGCTACGGGTGACGACTTGTGGAGTGCTCTTTCGACTGCCACCGATTTAGATATTGGTAAAATCATGCATACTTGGCTTGATCAACCGGGTTACCCTGTTGTTTCCGCTAAAGTAAACTCAGCTGGTCACTTGATTTTGAGCCAAAAGCAGTTCTTCGTCGGTGAAGGCAAAGAAGTTGGACGCAAGTGGGCTATCCCTTTGAACGCAAACTTTACGGCACCGCAGATTATGTCTGAACGTGAACTGGATCTGGGAGATTACCAAGAATTACGCAGTGCAGCTGGTCACGCTTTGCGTGTAAACGTAGGCAATAGTTCACACTTCATTGTCAATTATGATGAAACCTTGATGAACGATATTATGGCTGAATTTAATCAGCTTAAACCGGTAGATCAATTGCAATTATTGCAAGATTTAGGACTTTTAGCAGAAGGCAAGCAAATCTCATACGCTGAAATTGTACCGTTGCTGCCGAAATTTGCGGATTCCAAATCATACATTGTCATTAGTGCCTTGTTATCTAGTATCCGTTCATTATTTAAATTTGTTACACCTGATTCAGCTCAAGAAAAAGATTTGAAGGCATTTGTTAATAAATTAGCCCAAAAGCAAGTTGAACGTTTAGGTTGGCAAGCAAAAGATTCTGATACAGATGATGATAAGAGAATTCGACCACTAGAAATAGCCTTAGCCTTATATGCCGAAAATCCTGCTGTGATAAAAGCTGGTCACCAAATTTTTGTTGAGCACGATCAAAACTTAAACGAAATTGATGCTTCAGTTCGACCGTATGTTTTAATGAATGAAGTTAGGAATTATAATGAACCAGGATTAGTTGATCGTTTGCTGAAAGAATATCAAGCTGCCATCGATCCTAACTATAAGGATGATCTTACTGATGCTATTACCAACACCAAGAATCCCGCTGAAATCAAGAAACTTATTGAGAATTTTGAGAATGCTGCAGTTGTTAAGCCTCAAGATTTGCGCTCTTGGTTTGCGAATGTCTTAGCTAATCCAAAAGGCGAACAATTTGCTTGGGACTGGTTACGGGACCAATGGTCATGGCTGGAAAAGACAGTCGGGGGTGATATGGAATTTACCACTTATATTACTGTGGCTTCAAACATTTTCCATACTGAAAAGAGATTGGAAGAATTCAAAGAATTCTTTGAGCCAAAGGTTGATCAGCCGGGTCTTGGTCGTGAGATCAGAATGGATACCAAGAATATCGAGTCCAAGGTTGACGTGATTAATGCTGAAAAGGATGCTGTCAATCAGGCTGTTAAGGAAGCTTTATAAGTAAAAGTTATTTAATATTTAAAATTGCAAAGCCTGTTAACTAAAGCGAGTGTGAACTTGATATTAAGTTAACAGGTTTTTTGTATAACAAAAAAGAACAAGTTTTTAAATTCTTGTTCTTTATTTTGCTTACTAAATTACTTAATCGTATATAATTACCGGTTCATGCTTGCTTACATTATGCCAGACTTGTTTTATTTCTCTAGGCTTGATATTAACGCAGCCATGAGAACCCCCACGTAAATAAGCTTTTTTACTCCAATCGCCGCGCCAACTGGCATCATGGAAACCGCAGCCACTTAAAGTAAATGGCATCCAGTATCTGACTGGTGAAGCATATTTAGAGCCGTCGTTATTGCGTCCGCGCAATACAGCATGACCTTGCTTATAGTGAATATACCAAACTCCTTGAGGGGTACTGTTACCCTTAACGCCATCTCTCGTACCAGTGACAATATCATTCAAGTGTACGACTAATTTGCCATTTTTTACAATCCACATTTCCTGCTTTTTAAGTGAAACAACAATATAGTTATTCCCTATACCGTGATTGTTTTTGCCATAGCCTAAGCCATAAGTGCTATAACCCAGGCCATAGATGTAATCTTTACCATCAAGATTTTTAGTCCCGTTTAAAAATGCTTGCTCGACAGCTGCTTGAGCCCTTTTGACATGAACACCCCAACCATAGCTTTGGTTTTTGACGGTAATTTTGTTTCCTGCAACTTTGTTGCCCTTTGGCACAGTGAACTTGTAACTTTGGTGAATAGTTGCAACTTCCTGATCAATTTTATTGAGTTTTGCTGTTAAATTTTCCGAGTTAAGAAATGAATATTTGCCTTTTTTGTAAATTGCCTGATTAATCAGACTTTGAGCTTTAAGCTGATAATCTTTGCCGGCAACATGGTAATTGACTACAGCATGACTGACTGCGTGCATTTTTTTATTGGCAGCATCTAAGTCAGTATTGCGGTATTCATAATTTTGCTTGTCTGGCATCGTTGTATGCTGTTTTTTGAAGTAATTGGCAACTTCCTTTTTCTTAATCGTATCAATGCTGGGATCGCGTTCAATTGCAACTTTACCATTTTCTAGGGAAACAATATTGTTGGCTTTCCGATTAATCTTGGCTGTTGCTTTATTAATTGTTAAGTTTCCAACTTCGACTCCATAAATATTAACATTAGGGTTAAAATGATTAATAGCGAATGCTTTAGCCTGCTTTTGCGATTCAACGTGATTATTATATAGAACCACGCCAAATATAACTGCTAAAATCAGAACAATTCCGATAATAATCAGAAATAAGTTATTGCGGTTATTGTGTTTTTTTAAATTTCTTTTTGATTGCATAGTTCTACCACCGTTGGAATTTTTTAAAAAATAATTGCGGTTACAGTTTACCATCTATTGCGGCTCTAGTAAAATGCAAGATTTAAGAAAATTTTTTAGGAGGGATTGCCCAATGGAAAATGACCCATTAGTGTTTGATGTTAACATAGCTAAAGAAAAGCCTAATTCTTACCGTAAAGTGAAAAATAATTCTGGTTGTCCCTTTTGTAATGTGGCGGAACTGACTAATATTATAAAAAGGCAGGGAGGGATGATCTGGCTGGATAACAAATATCCGACATTGCTGGATACTGTTCAGACAGTTTTGATTGAATCCAATAAACATACGGGAGATATCACTACCTATTCACCTGAATATAATCGGGCTTTGATGCGCTTTTCACTGTCATGTTTTAAGCAAATGAATGATTCACCTGAGTTCGGATCGGTATTGTGGTACAAGAATTTTGGCAAAAATTCTGGAGGTTCACTTGAGCACCCGCACATGCAAATCGTTGGCTTGAAAAAGATGAACGGCTATAAGTATCTGCAGCCCAACAATTTTGAAGGCATTAGTATTTTTAACAACAACGGGCTAGAGGTTAACGTTGGCACCCATCCGATTCAAGGCTATATCGAATTAGATTTCAACCTGCTTGATGAAAAAAGTATTGATGACTGGTCCGACTGGATTCAAAGCGGAGCTAAATACATGCTGGAAGTTTTGTCCAATGGTCGCTGTGACTCCTACAATTTGTTCTTTTATCCGCGTTTTGATCAGGGGATTTGTGCGAAATTGATTTTGCGCTACACAGCTTCGCCATATTTTGTCGGCTATAAGCTTTCACAGGTAGATAATCGGGAAAAATTACTTACGGAAGCTGAAAAATTCAAGCGCTTTTTTGAGTCTGGATCAGTTTTAGAGAAAGGATTTAAAATATAGCTTTTATTGAAGTAATTATTGTTAAAACTAATACTTAGCAGAGATAATATTTGCGACAAATAATTCTAAGCAATATAATAGCAAGGTGTTTTTTTAAGGAGGACGCAAATGCGCAGAAAAGAAACTAAGAACCTGGCTATTACTGCCATATTTGTCGCAATCTTTTTATTGCAAACTTTCATTCCTAATATCGGTTATATTCGCATATTGCCAACTTTGCCGGCTATAACTACTATTCCTTTGACTGTTTCCATTTATTCTTTGCTTATGGGACCAATTGCCGGCACATTTTTTGGTATTTTCTGGGGTATTGCCCGTATGGTGCAGGCATATACGCAACCAGGCGATATTGTCAGCTTAATGCTCTTTCAAAACTTTGCGATTGCCGTAATTCCTAGTGTTTTGGCGGGTCTTTTTCCAGGACTGATTGGAAAATTAACTGCTAAAAAGAAAAATAGCATTAAAGAAGTAAGCTACACGGTTGCGGGAGCAGTGACTTCTTTAACTAACACTGTTTTTGTAATTCTATTAACCAGTCTGGTTTTCATGGGCAACTCTGCCAAACTGCTAGGCCATTTGGGCAGCTTCACTCAGGGGACGCCTTTAATTACAGCGTTAATAATTGCTTTAGGTTTGAACGGCCTGGTTGAGGCAGTATTTACTGCAATTGTGACACCAATTATTGTGACGCCACTCAACAAGGTGCTGCGCAGAGTGGGCTAAGAGAATTGAAGTTTTTTTAAGAAAAACTTAATATTCTTAATTGACCGTTAAAAATAAGGAAAAAGTATTCAGATAAGTCTTTCTAAATTGGAAAGGCTTATTTTTCTATTGACAAAAGTTAGAAATACAATTAGTGTATTAGATAAATAGTACAGAAGTATTGCAACGAGGATTTTACAAATGACTGAAATTTTACGAGTAGATCAAGTTACTAAGACATATGGCAAGCGGGGCGAAAAGCAATACCAGGCTCTCAAGGGCATTAATTTTGCGGTTAATTCAGGTGAATTTGTAGCCATTATGGGCGCCTCTGGTTCCGGTAAAACAACTTTGCTTAACATTTTGTCAACTTTGGACAAACCGACAACAGGCAATGTTTTTATTAACCATGAGGATAACAGCACTTTAAATGCCAATCAATTAGCTGACTTTAGAAGTAAGCAAATCGGCTTTATTTTTCAAGATTTTAATTTGCTGGAAAATTTAACTAATCGTGAAAATATTGCCTTGCCTTTAAGTTTAAGGGGTATTTCTCCAAGAAAAATTGATCCGCTGGTTGACAAAATCGCAACTAGACTGGGCATTAAAGAAATTCTGCCCAAGTATCCTGCTGAGGTCTCGGGTGGGCAAAAGCAGAGGGTAGCAGCTGCCAGGGCGTTAGTACATGAACCTGCAATTCTGCTTGCCGATGAGCCGACGGGTGCCTTAGATTCAAAGAGCGCCCGTGAATTGCTCTATACTATGGCAGATTTGAATCAAAACGATGGCATCACCACTCTGATGGTTACTCACGACCCGTTTGCTGCCAGTTTTGCCAGTCGTATTTTATTTATTAAAGACGGCAAGATTGGTGAGCAAATGTTGAAAAAAGGTCAGTCCAGACAAGAATTTTACCATCTATTAATCGATCACTTAGATACTGACGAATAAGGAGAACTAAAATGGTTTGGAAGTTGTCCTTAACGGGAATCAAAAGTCGTTTTAAAGATTATGCGGTTTTATTTTCCGGCTTGGTTGTTGCCAGCATGATCTTTTACATGTTCCTTACAATCACAATTAATCCTACTTTTATCAAAAATGATATTTCAGCACCAAGTAACTATGTTCGGTTCACTTTTGCCTTTGGTATTATCTTGCTGATAATCATTACTATGGTTTACCTGGTTTATGCCAATTCTTTTTTGTTGAGCATGCGTAAACACGATTACGGTATGTATATGATGCTGGGAGCTAAGAGTACCAAAATTGGGTTACTAATTTTTTTGGAAACTTTAATAACTGGCATTTTAGCTACACTAGTGGGTATTGTGCTCGGGTTTGGCCTGACTGCAATAGTGTCACAGCTGTTGATATCTCGCTTAGGGTTGACAGTGAAACATTTTGCGGTTGTTTTACCAAACGCTATCATTTGGACGATTATCTTCTTCATTATCATGTTCTTATTCGGAGCTTTGAAAAATGTCCGTAAATTGACCAAGACGCCAGTAATTGAACTATTGCGCGATGACCAAAAGCCAGTTGCTTACAAACACCGGCCGGTCTTGCACTGGATTCAAGGAATACTGGGTCTGTTACTTTTAGCTGCAGGCTACTTTATTTTGGGTCTTCCAGGCGGTGCTATTTTATTTATTATTCCAGCAGCGCTGGTGACAATAGTCGCTGGCTCCTATTTCACATTTAACGCTTTTTTCAGCACCTTAATCGGATTTTTGCTTAACCGCAGAAGCTTTTCTTATCATGGCATCCGGGTATTTACTTTAGGCCAGTTGAAATTTCGATTGCATGATTATACGCGAATTTTGACAGTTGTTTCATTGCTTTTTGCCTTGGCACTTGGAGCTATTACTGTGGGGCTTAACTTCAGCACGCTCAGTGAGCAGCTTGAAGACAATTTTTATTATGACACTACTATTATCAGTGACTCTCCCAAAGTTGAGCAGGCTAAAAATAAACTGACGATTACTCGTGAGCAAACCTATCATTATAAAGAACAGGGTAAATATTTGTATTTTAACCGCAGTGAATTTAACAATAACCCGGTAAAAAACGTCAAGTTTTACATGAAAAATGGTAAACCGGCATACAAGAAGGTCAATTTGCCCACTGAGAAATTGGACGTCCCAGCGACATACGCTAACAATGCCTTTGGTGCTATGGTTCCTGATGGTATTGCTAAAATCATTCGCCTGGTTTCACCAAAAAAATGGACCGAGAAAAAAGGACAAGACAAGTTTGTCAGCTTTGTAAAAGTGAAAAACTTTGATCAGGATTTCCCCACCATCTTAAAATTGCAGAAACAACAACTGAAGGAAAATCCTGCTTATTCTTATATTTATACTTCCAGCAAGGCGGGCAGTTTCCAGTTAATCAAGAATTTCAGCAGCGGTTTTGAATTTATGGGCTTCTTTTTAGGCTTCGCTTTCCTGACCATGCTGGCTTCAACTTTAATGTTCAAGGTCTTAAGTGGCGCAGCTAGTGACAAGGTGCGTTACCAAATGTTATTTGAAATTGGCACAAGGGCAAAAGTTTTGCGTCAATCTATTAAAAATGAGATTGGAGTGCTGTTTATTCTGCCCGGCGTATTAGGCGTAATCGATGTGCTCTTTGGGTTGAGGCTGTTTAAATTGCTCTTGCCACACCCATACCAGAACTTATGGATTCCTTTTACAATTTTTATCGTGCTATACCTGATTTATTACTTATTAACCGTAAAACTATATGAAAAAATCGTCCTGGAATGTGAGTAAAATTGGGAGCAGTAAATAGATTCTTGTTTTTAATTAAAGAAAGGAGCAGTAATGATTTGGAAACTGTCTGTGACGGGGATTAAGAATAGGCTAAAAGATTATCTGGTATTATTTTCTGGTTTAATTGTTGCCAGCATGATTTTCTACATGTTCTTGTCAATTGCTACTAACCCTGTATTTATTAGTAAAGATGTCTACGGTAGAACAGCATACCTAACTTATATTTTTACCTTTGGCATTATTTTGTTAGTAATCATTGCATCGGTTTATCTTGTTTATGCCAATTCGTTTTTGTTAAGTATGCGTAAGCATGACTATGGCATGTATATGATGCTTGGAGCCAAAAGCACGCGGATTGGTTTACTAATTTTTTCTGAAACTCTGCTAACCGGCTTTTTAGCAGTTCTGCTGGGAATAATACTGGGGCTTGGGTTGACCACTATAGTTACCAAGGTGCTGGTAGGTAAATTAGGGCTCGAAATTACGCACTATAAGGCAATATTACCCAGCGCAATAATAGGGACACTGCTTTTCTTTGTTATTATTTTTCTCTTGGGTGCACTGAGCAATGTGCACAAACTTACACATACTCCGGTAATTGATCTTTTACACGAAGATCAAACTCCCATTAATCTTAATCATCATCCACTTTTGCGGGGAATTGAAGCAATTTGCGGTGTGCTTTTGCTGGCAGTCGGTTACTATGTAATGACTCTGTCCACCAGATATATTTACTTTCTTATTCCCACCGCCTTAGTAACAATTATTGCTGGCTCTTTCTTCGTCTTTAATGGCGTCTTTACGGCTATTATTAATTATTTACTTAATAAAAAGTCTTTTTCATATCGTGGCATTAATGAATTTACTCTTGGTCAGTTGAAATTTCGTTTGCAAAGCTACACCAAGATATTAACTATGATTTCAATTCTGTTTGCCTTGGCTTTAGGTGCAATTACCGTGGGACTTAATTTTGGTTCCATGAAGGATGAAACGCAAAAAAGCATTTATTATGATGCTACAATTATCAGTCAGATGCCAGCAGTTAAAAAAGCAGAAGCAAAGTTAACCATTACTAACAAACAGACTTATCACTACAAAGAAAAGGGGATGCACCTCTACTTTAACCGCACGGAATTTGAAAAACAGCCGCTGAAAGAAATAGAAATCTATTTTCATAACAATCAAGACAATTTACCTACATATAAAGTGAAAACACTGGTTACTGCCAAACTGGATAAACCGGAAACAGCTGCCAACAGCATTTTTAGCCAAATGGTGCCTAATGGCATTCCTAAGAAAATTAAGCTAGTTTCACAGCAAAGATGGAATACACTTAATGGTCAGAAAAAATTCGTCAGTTATATTAATGTCAAAGACTTTGCCCATGATTTTCCAGTGATTAAACAAATTCAAAAAGAGCAACTGAAGGAAAATCGCAACTATAAAGATATTTACCTTTCTTCAAAATCATATAACTATAACAATATGATTGGCTTTACCAGTGCGTTTGAATTTATGGGCTTTTTCTTAGGTTTAGCATTTCTGACTATGCTCGCTTCGACGCTAATGTTTAAAGTTTTAAGCGGTGCTGCCAGTGACAAGGTGCGCTACCAGATGCTACATGAAATTGGAGCTAGACCACAATTATTGCGTAGTTCAATCAGAAAAGAGATTGGTACTTTGTTCACCATGCCTGCAATTTTAGGCATAGTAGATGTTCTTTGTGGCTTACAACTGTTTAAAACATTGCTGATATCTCCATACCATAATATCTGGATTCCATTTACAATTTTTATTGTGCTTTATCTGGGTTATTATTTGTTAACAGTTACATTATATGAAAAAATTGTACTCACAAATAAATAATTATAAAAAGACCGGATTTTGAAATAAATTTTCAAAATCAAAATAGTAACTCTTTAATTGGTGGGAATTCACGCAACATCTCATGAAAAAATAAGCAGAAGTCGCTTAGACTAATGCTTATTTTTTTCGTCTAGTCGTGTCCTTTTGGATACGATTTTTTAATTGTTCAAATTGTGCAAAATTACCCGGTAAAAAGACTTTAATTTCACAAAATCTTAATTGGAGAACGCTTTTATCCCTAGTATGCAAAAAATTGGTATGGCTTCCAATAATTTATGTTGGATTGGTCTGGATTTTTTGGGTAAAAACATCGATAAACTTTTATGCAATTTCAGCTTGTTTTGTTTTGTTGACTTTTATCATTACAGTTAAAGTAACAGTGAAGACGATTGCACTAAATCCCAAGACACCGTACAGGGCATAACTAACGTTGATTGTACCAGCTATGGTGGTAAATAATGTCGTCATTAATGGACCAGCGATTGCCAAGATAGTGTTTAAAAGCCCTGCTGAAGAAGCTAAAATTTTGCGATCTACGGAGACAACCAACCATTGCATTAGCTTAGGGCTGCTCGTACCAGCTAAGAAACCAAGAGTGGTCATTAGAATAAGGCAGAACACTATATTCTTATTTAGGATGACAGTAGCCATAATGGCACTACTAATAGTAGATAATAAAGATAGCTGGAAAAGCGACGTGTTTTTAAGGAGTTTGGTGCCGACTGCACTGCCAAGAGCTAAACCAATTGCGGCAGCGGCTCCTAGAAGTGCGATGGTGAAACTATAACTGCCAATAAGCATGCTTTTGTTACCAGCAATAACGATAGAAATTAATGGCTGGACAGAACTGAGCAAACCATTAAGCATGGCTACAACTAAAACAATCGTTAAGAGTCCGTGGGCTTGCCTTACTTGTCTCAATGATGAACCAATTGTGGCAAAGAAGTTTTGGTCATTGACCTCTTCCGTCTGTTCAGGCTGTTGCTTATGAACGTTCGTCCCAATGTTGGCATAAAGTAAGCCTGCTGCTAAGAAGGTTAGTGCGTTGACAATGGCCAGTTCTGAGTATGACATGAAGAGCAGGAGCCCGGAGACAACAAATTGTGCAACTAGCGTAATTAGTTGTGATACGCCGCTCGTAAAACCCTGAGCTTCGGCCATTTCGTTTTCACCGACGAGGCCAACGATTAGCGGCGTTTGTAAACCGCCAGAGTACATGCCGGAAAGATCAGATACAAAGTTGAGTCCGATAACCATTAAGACCAGGTTCCAGCCAGCAATATTGGTGGCAAAGAGCAGACCCACCAGCATGTATAACGCAAAGCGAATAACTGCCAGCCAGACAATTACGCGATACTTATTGTGTGTCCGGTCCGCCAGGTAGCCACTGAGACTTTGAATAAGGTCTGGAAGCGATTCGGTAATCGCAATCAAAGATAATGCTAGAGAATAATTTTTTAATTTGCTGGCATAAGTCATGAGGGCCAGTTAGAACAGGATGTTGCCTGCGCCGGATAACCAGCTGGCAAGAGTAAATTTTCTGTAGTTTTTATTCTTTAAAAAGATGTTCATGTTTTTACCTCTTTTCTTAAATATATATTTAGTATATTTTGGTTATAATGAAAAAGAGAGGAATGTCATATTTGACAGTTTAAAGTTAGAAGGAATAAAAATGACAATTGGGGAGTTGTTAAAAGATTATCGGATAAGTCAAAAAAAGACTCAGAAACAATGGGCAAAAGATGTGATAAGCCCTTCATTCTATGCGAAAGTAGAGAAAAATTTAAGTCGGATCTCTGCCGAAGATTTAATTGAATTGCTACATTCTAATCAAATTCCAGTGATTGATTTTTTCAGTAAATTAAATCAAAAAGATAAGTCGATTAATCAACAAGAATTAGAAATAAATCGACTTATTAATGAAGCATATTACCAAAATTCAAAAAAAGAGTTGCAACAAATACGAGATGTAGTTGCTGAAGGTGAATTGCCTAATAAAAATGATGAATTACTTCTTATTGATGCCTATATTGCGGTAATTAGTAAAGACCTTACAATGCTAGATAAAGAAGTTATAGACAGAATGAAAGAAAAAGTTTTTAATATTTCTAATTTTGATGAAGATGGATTAATTATGTACTGTAATTTCATGAGCTTTTATGATTTGAATAGCAACTTATTGCTATCTAAAAGGATAATAAAACAGCTTGTTGGATCAAGCAGTGTCAGAATACAAGACAAAATTTTGGCTATCATTATCAATATGCTGATTTTTTGCATTAGAAATAAGCGATTTGAAGAAACTGAGGTATTTGTTAATTATGCGGATCAAATAAAAACAAAACCGGAGGTTTTCTTTTATAAGCTGCTGATACCGGCATTTTATAATATAGTTAAATATCAAGATAATCATGATAAAAAATATCTGGATGAAACAGAAATAATAATTAAAAGTATCAAATTAGCGGGAATGCCAGATTATGGTAAGGAGTTAGAAGAGCTTTTAGTTGCAAATAAATAAACTTAAAATTGTCATATTTGATTTTGAAGTGACCTCAAAATTTAGGACAAATTTGGGGGTATTTTTATGTCTAAATTATCTAAACAAGATAAAATTGAGATCTGTCATCTTTGGCACAGCTAATTAGTTTGCTTTTGCTGATTTTTTGGCATTTCTAAAGAATATTATCCACTCATAAATACATGCAATAACTGCTATTAGAATTTAAGGATAAAGGAGTAATTACAATGAAAATTAACAAAAAATTGTTTATTAGCTTATTAGCTGGAATATTGACAACAACATCATTAGCAGTTACTACAACTAATATTGATCAAGCTCAAACTACTACGTCAAATGTAAATTCTGAGCAAGGCAAGCTAACCTTGAATCATAAGACTCGTGTTTATAACAAAAAGGGTAAGAAAAAGTATTCTTATCTTAAAACGAATGGGCTGCTAAAAAAGGGTGCTTTAGTAAGATATGTTGGCAAAATTAAAGCCCTATCTGATCCAGATACCAAGCGTTATTCCTTTAATGACAAAGATATGAACTGGTATTATCTACCATATAAAACAATTAAAGGTAAACAATACTACAACATCGGTCATGGCGGTTATATTAAAGCTATAAATGTTGATAGTATCAATGGAAATAAGTTATTTACTAATTATGCTACTGTTACAATAGCATCATCGCCATTTTCTTCTGATAAAGATTTTACAAAAGCAAATCTTGTTAATAATAAAGGTGAATTTACCAATAAATATGTCAAAAAGGGTACGAAACTAGTGGTTGATCGTCGCAGTAATAGAGAAGAACTAGCAGGGACGACTAAAATTGATATGCTTGATAATGGAGTTCTAGAAGTATTCCGCATAAAAAACAATAAAAAATTGTTTGTTTTAAGAGACGACCTTAAAACGCAGCCTCGTCAGCAACTAATACCGTATACTAATATCATGCATGTAAGATTTGTGAATGACGCATATCTTTATAATATAAAAGGAGAATTTGCGGACGATTCATGGTTTAGTTCAGGTGATACGGTTTCGGTTACAGGATTAAGATATATATGGGTTCCAGCAGATAAAAAAGCAGAACTATTTTATGAAGTTTTAGATTCACCTTCATCGATGTCAAACTGTAATTTTGTGAAAGCTTCGACTGCTAAATATACTTTTGGCAATCATTTAGAGCCCGTGAATACAGTAGCTGATGTCACACTAGCCAACATAGAAAAAGACGTAAAATAATCTTACCGCGTTTAGTGCACTATCTTGAGAAGTTGACTGACTTCTCGTAAAGGTGGTGAAAAGACGTGTCTGATGTTCTAATTCTAATTCTTTTGTATCTTGTAATTACCACAATTCGAGATGTGTTGAATATCGTAAATGGTATTCTTAACGAACTACTTAATAGTACAAAAGTGAGGCCTAAGATTTTGTCTTAGGCTATTTTTATAGGTGTAAATGATTGAGCAAAATTAATTAAAGATATATAATTTTGTTATTAAAATATTAATTTATTAAGAAATGATATATTAAATCAAAGTAGGTTGGTAAAAATGAAAAAATCACTTAGTATAGCAGCAATTGCAGCTGTTTTTGGTGCAAGCTTGATATTTAGTGCAACAAGCAGTAATTATGTGCCTGTTAAAGCAGCTGACGTAAGCGATACAAATACTGTAGTCAATAATCAGGGTGTGTCTGATAAAACATGGTCTAACAAACTGACTAAAGCTGGCTATGTTTTCAAGTTAGCTAAAAATATAGCTACTACTGATGGCGGATTGTATCAAAGAAAAAATGGCTTACTTAAAAAATATAGTTTGAAGCATGCTAAAAAAGTTTTCGCTAAAAACATGTTATTCAAAATAGATCGCGCTATATCAGTAGAAAATGGTTCTTTAGTTCATATTGTGTCGCAAAATGGCAAATATAAGTTTTGGACTAATTTTTTAACCGGGACATACAATGTAAATGGTCATAAAAAATCTCTTAAACCATTAATAAAAACCGAAGTAGAAATGATCACTAATACTTCTAAAGAGAAAATAGCAAAAAAGCTAGTCACTGCCGAAAAATTGGCTAATAAATTAAAGGGTTCAGATAAAAAATTGGCTCAAGAATCAATTACTCAATTGAAGCAATGGATTGATAATGAAGTTTTTGCTAATATTCCTGTTCTTCTAATTGGTAGCCTGTAAGACAAGTAAACAAGTTTTTAATTTACTGCTGCTATCAAAGTGATTTTCTTATTAATTTACGAAGCACATGGAGCAGCTTAAAGTTAAAGGATTAAAAGTAGCAAATAGGCTAATTGGTCTAATTGTGAAATTACCAGGTAACGAAAAAAGGGAAGGCTGTTAAATCAGCCTTCCCTTTTGCTATACGGCTTCAATTTCATAAACAATTATTTGTTGCAGTTTTAAGCCGTGTAGCTTTAGGTTTCGTAGCAACCAAGATAGCTGTTACCTTTCTATAGTGTTTTTACACAAGTATATGCTGTAAACGATGCAAAATATTATGATAAAGATGGCAAAGCATTTACAGGTACACTCCTTCAAAAAGGTCCAAGCGTATCAGTAAGTACGGCTATTAAAATAATTAATTCAGATAGCAAAAAAGAGGAGCTATATTATCAGCAGGCAGATAATCCTAGATGTTTCTTTAAAGCCTCAGATATCAAGTATCTAGCTGGGCCAAAATTATCGGAGCCGAATAAATAGTTTAAAGTTTTAACTTTTTGCTTGCTTAATTCATATGTAGACATGATGCTTAAATTGACTTGATACAGTAAAGGTAGCCCTTAATAGACAATCAGAAAGATAGCTACTAGAATTTGAGCAGGGAGAGGTAATTGCAATGAAGAATATCAAAAAATTATTTATTAGTTTAATAGTTGTAATATTAACAATAACATTAGTAATAACTGTTATAACTAATAGTCAAGCTCAAACTATTGATTCTTGTGTAGAATCTAAGCAAGGTAAATTGTATTTGAATCATAAGACTCGTGTCTATAACAAAAAAGGCAAGCAATATTATAATATAGGTCATGGTGGCTATATAAAAGCTGTAAATGTTAATTCTGTTGATGGAAATTGGCTGTATGTAAATAACGCTACTGTAACTACTAAGGCTTGGTCAGGGAAATCGAATGGTAAAATTCCACTTTATAATGGTCATGGAAAAACACTTAAAAAAACAATCAGATCTGGGCAGAAAATAATTGTTGATGAAAAAGCCACTAGACCAGATTTTGGAGCACAAGTAGATATAGATACTTTGCCAGGTGTACGATATTTTTATCATATTAAGGGAACTAATGAGTTTATCACAGAATATGATATTAAAGGAAAGGTAAGACAAGAATTGCCTACGTATAGCATCTATAGTTTGGCATATATTTTAAGAGATACTCCATATTATGATAAAGATGGTAAAGTAATGAGACATCCTGGTCAAAAAGGAGATGAAATCAGAATATCAAAGGCTTTAAAGATGACTAGTTCTGATAATAATAAAGCAGAATTATTTTATAAAGTTGCAGCTGGAGGAGGAGATTTTATCAAAGCTACCAGTACTCAATAATTAGTTTGAAAAATTTGAAAGCAAATAAAAAGCAAGGAGTTAAAATGAAGTGACCGCCAAATTTATCCTAAATTTGGCGGTCATATCCTCTTTATTGCTTTTTTTGCTTCAAATTTACGAATTCCTCTTAGTATGGTAGCTGGTCTAAAACTACTGAACAAATTGAAACTGAGCCTAAACCAGTATTTTATAAGAATTAGCATTACTCATAAATATGATTGATTATCATTGTCAACCAGAAGATTGCTACTTGAACAACATCAAGATAATAATTAATAACTTAGCTTTAATTGGTATGCTAAAGTATCGTAAAAAGGTAGAAAAGTTTTTTATGAAAATATAAAAGTTGATAATGATTAATAAATATAGTAGTTGTTTTGAATATTAGGTATAGTTATATTAAATGGTAAAAGTTTGAATTTATAATTGGTCTGATTGTGAATTACCAGATAACGAAAAAATGAAAAAAGGAAAGATTGAACTCACAGTCTTCCCTTTTGCTATACTGCTTCAATTTCACAAACAATTATTTGCTGCAGTTTTAAGCCTTGTAGCACTATGCTTCGTAGCAACTTCTCTTAATGTACATTATGTAAATTAGCGATTGATCTAGCTGAATTTTTAACTTTTTATTTTAAAACGTTAAAAATTAAATTTAAAACATTAATTTTTTATTTTAAACGTTTTATTTTTTTATTATTTTAATATATACTAAATGCATAAACGAATAGACAGGAACAACTAGTGCCATTGGCTCAGCCTGTTTTATGAAAGTCAGAAATGATTTGGACTATATGATGATACACATCTACACAATTATCTTTAATATGGATGTCAACCTTACTGGAATTTATATCATAGCAGTTCTTTAATCATGATTAACAGAAAGTGATGAAATTATGTCTAAAATAATAGGGAACACAGCTTTTCTAATAGCAACATTTTGTCTTGCAAAGATCTATAAGGACAAGCCCTTCTTTAAATTCGTGAAACAGAATCGTGGGATACTCTTGCTTTCGTATTCTGTAATAGTCCTCTTAGGATTTGGAATAGTACAGGGATTTGGCCGCTTATTCCCACCATTTATTACACTACTAGTAGTGTTTATGTTGCTTGGCGTTTTCTATATCTTTAAAGATCGCAAAACAAGCTAGATTAAATTATAATTACTAGTTTTATAGCAGTCTTTTCTAACTTAGTTAGGGATGATTGCTATTTTTGATCTTCAAACTAAACGTAATAATGGATAAATTGTAAAAGAATAATATATGTTGAAATAAATGGGAATTAGTAGACATTAAAGAAAATAACTATTAAAATTTTAACAGAGAGGTAATTAAAATGAGAAAAAAGAAATTATTTATTAGCATAGCAGCCGGAATATTGGCAGCGACTTCTATATCTACTGTAGCAATAGATGGATACCAAGCTCATGCAGCACAAACTACTAACCAAGATGAAGATGAAAATCAAGAAGTACTGACACTAAATCATCGTACACGAATTTATAACAAAAAAGGCAAAAAAGTATATTCTTACCTTCGAGCTAACGGTTTATTACAAAAAGGTAGCTCAATTCAGTATGCTGGTAAGGTTCAAACGACAACTGATGCAATGGCTGAACGTTATTCATTTCATGATATTAACTGGAATTGGTTTTATTTACCTTATGTAACAATTAAAGGTAAAGAGTATTATAATATCGGTCATGGTGGTTATATCAAAGTTGTCAATGTTGCAAAAATAAATGGCAATGATTTATATACTAATGAGGCTTCTGTGACTACTAAGCTCTGGTCAACACAAACTAAAATACCTCTTTACGATAATCAAGGTAAACAGCTTGATAAATATTTAAGTGGTGGACAAAAGATAGTTCTAGATAAAGAAACTAATTCAGAAGAGTTTGGTCCAAAACGTATTAATACCCCACCTGCTATACAAAAATTATACCGGATTAAGGGTACAGATGAATTTATTGGTAATGTCTATATTAAGACCACTCCAAGACAGCTATTACCTTTTTATAGTGTTTTTACACAAGTATATGCTGTAAACGATGCAAAATATTATGATAAAGATGGCAAAGCATTTACAGGTACACTCCTTCGAAAGGGAACAAGCGTATCAGTAAGTACGGCTATTAAAATAATTAATCCAGATAGCAAAAAAGAGGAGCTATATTATCAGCAGGCAGATAATCCTAGATGTTTCTTTAAAGCGTCAGATATCAAGTATCTAGCTGGGCCTAAATTATCGGAGCCGAATAAATAGTTTTAAAGTTTTAACTTTTAATAAAAGGCAAGAAATTTCATGAAAATTTCTTGCCTTTTTGCTTGCTTAATTCATATGTAGACACGATGCTAATAATAATGGCATTATGTTAAGTTGCTTTGGTACAGGTGAAAGTGGATAGGAAATAAATTCTGTTAGTTTTTGGATTTGTCATATCCAACTTATTTATGTCAAATATGACAGTTTTATTAATAAAAATAAAAAGGCAATTATATTATTTATATCAACATACAGCATGGTCGAGATATGAAGGTAAATACTCTACATGTAGTAATGGAAAAGAAACTTATTGGGAAGTATTTAGGTATTTTTCCATTACATGCAAAGTGAGATTAAAGCAAATTAAGGAGAAAATCATGGTTTACAAATACTACTCGCACTTTAAGTTTTTTTGTTTAAATATTTTTGGATTAATTTCCAGTATGCAGAATATTGTTACAGCATACATTGTTGGTTCGTTAATTAATTTGGCAACAGCTAAAAATTTTGCAGCTATTCCAGTCTTTTTTGGTAAAAATATTTTGTTATTGATCTTAATTTTAGTCGCCACTTTAATTTTTGATTATCTTAAAGCAGACGCTGCTAAGCAGGTCAATACTAAGTTAAGGCTTAAAGTGATGAGGGGTATGCTCTCGGATGAGCAAGAAGATGCTTCTAATTTAGGTTTTTTAACTAATGATTTTAAACTTTTGGAAACAAATCGCTATGATGCTGAAATAGGAATTCTGATTTATTCATACACCGTCGTATTTGCTATGGTATTCGCTTTGTATCTAAATTGGCAGCTTACAATAATATTTTTTATTGGTTCGGTTATACCAACAATTGTTTCCACCTTTTTCCAAAAGCCTATTCAAAATGCTGCAGAAGCTTGGACAAATGCTAATGATAAATATGTTAATCAAACTAAAAATTTGTTATCTGGTACTGCTACCTTTAATTTATATGATAAGCAGGATAATGCAGTTAAACAAAATCAGTATAAAGTTAACCAATTAGAAGAAAAATTAGCCAAGATGAATGTGCTTAATACTAATACCAGTGCTTTTCTTAATGCAATTGCAATTATGGGTACTTATTTATTGCCGTTTGCAATTGGTATTGCATTAGTAATTAAAGGTCAAACTACTTTAGGTGCTCTTTTTGCAATAACGCAATTATCTAATTCATTTGTAAATCCAATTTTACAAATTTTGCAAGAACGAAATAATTTGTCTACTACAAAGCCAATTGTTCGAAAGATAAAGCAATATATACAAAAAGCAGATAATGTGGAGCGTGAACAAACCAATGATCCTACATTTAATGAACTACAAGTGCAAGACCTAGATTTAATGCGTCAGGATAAGGTATTAGCACAACATATTAATCTTGATATTAAGTCTGGCCAAAAAGTTGCGGTCATCGGACCCTCAGGATCAGGGAAATCTACGATGTTACAGTTTCTAATGTATGGTAAGTATGGTAAATCTAAAAAAATTATACTTGATCATAACGAAGTAGCGGCAGGATCGTTTACTAAGTTGTTTGCCTATTCCAGCCAGAGTGCAGTTATTTTTTCTGATACGCTTTGGTTTAATCTAACTCTAGGAGCCAATATAGCTAAAGAAAAAGTTCTTGAGGTATGTCAAGGACTACAGTTAGGACAATTAATTAAAGAAAAGGGATTTGATTATCAATTAGGTGACAATGCAGATCAACTATCTGGTGGCCAATTGTCCAGAATTGAGGTGGCACGGGCTATTTTAGCCAATCGACCAATTTTATTACTGGATGAAATTAATGCTTCACTTGATAAAACTTCATCAAAGGCAATTCACCAATATATTTTTGATTCAAACTTTACTTTTGTTGAAGTTATTCATCATTACGATCCAGAAGAACTGCAAAAGTATGATGTAGTTGTTGATTTTAATCAATACCAATTTAACGATAAGAGCCTGTCGTAGTCAGATAGATAATAACCCAATTTACCTCAGCATTATATAATCTTTATTTTTAATTTTATGATACTTTTATATTTTTTGATTATAATAAAATTAAAAAGTGTAATATTTGATAGTTAATCAAATAGTTGAGGAAATTTAAATGACAATTGGTGAATTACTAAAAGACTATCGCATTCAGCAAAAGAAAACACAAAGGCAATGGGTTAATGATGTGGTAAGCCCGTCATTTTATGCAAAAGTTGAAAAAAATTTAAGCAGCATTTCAGCAGATAATTTAATTGAGTTATTAAACATTAACAAAATTTCATTAACTGATTTTTTTGGTAAGTTAAACCACCAGGCGAAGACCGTACATGACGAGAACCTAGAGATTGATAGAATGGTTAATGAAGCGTATTATCAAAATTCTGTGCATGATCTGCAGCAAATACGAAATTTTGTTGCGGAAAGTGATTTTCCAAATAAAGAAGATAAATTAGATATAATTGATATCTTTATTGCAATAATTAACAAAAATCTTTCCAGTATTGATAGTGGCGTTATAGATAGATTGAAAGAAAGAACGTTTGATGTTTCTCATTTTAATTCTGATAGTTTAAGACTGTACTGCAACCTTATGAGTTTTTATGATTTAGATAGTAATTTATTGATTTCAAAAAGAGTAATACGTCAGTTTATTGGCTCGAGTAGCATTGATATTCAAAAGTTAGTTTTGTCTATAATTATTAATATGATGATTTTGTGTATTCGTAACAAAAGATTTGAAGAAACAGAATTTTATGTTAGTAGTGAAAAACAAATCAAAACAAAACCAGATATATTTTTTTATAAGACTATTGCTCCAGCTTATGAGAATATAATCAAATATCATTATGACCAAGATCCCAAGTGTCTTGATAAAGTACAAACAATAACTGCAAGTGTGAAAATTGCTGGTATGCCCAGTTATGGTAAAGAACTTGAAGAACTAATGATTACTAATAAATAAAATTTAAAAACGTCATATTAAGCCAGTAAGAGTTAAATATGACGTTTTTTATATGCTTATATAAAATCTTAATAAGCAAAGAATAATTAGAAAGGAGTAAAGAAAAAGGAGCAAAATTATTACGTGAATTAATTCCAATTGGGATCAAATTAGATTAATAAGAAACATAGAAAAGATGTTTGATAAGTTAAGCGAAGATTTAAAAATTAGGTCTAAAGTAGATGATCATATTTATGAAGCATTTGTAGATGGATTATTTATAAAGTTTAGACCAGGAAAAAATTATAAAGAAAGATGATAGGAAAAATGTTTTAAAAATGGCAATCAAGCTGGAGAGAATCGACACTAACAAAAAACAATATTTAAAAAAGAATAATGGCTTAAAAAGCAAATATTAAAATATGTTCAAGAAACTGTTCAGGTCATTTGAAAAATGACAGCGCTAACTATAATTAAGTTAAAAGGTGGTCTGCTTGAAGGAGCTAAACAGAAAGTTTGGTGATCTTGATGCAAAAATTAAAAAATATGCGCATTGGGCTAATAGAACTTTGTGCGACACTCATTATTAGCGGTTTGATGATAGTAACCGGTATTATTTTGGGTCTTAATCTTGCTTCCCTCATTATTAAGCTGTTTAGTGGCTTACTAAAACCACCTGCGGTAAATTTTAATTTCATAAAAGATTTTCTGCAGGTAAGTTGGGGCGTACAAGCGATAATGCTGCTGACCGCTGTAATAATGATTGGCGGTATAATAGTAACTTATAACCTAACCAGAACAATTTTAAAAAGTGTAGCTGCAAAAGAAGACGCATCTACAATTTTTCAAAAACATTCAGGACTAAGAATAATTGAAATGGTTTTAGGATTGGTACTAGTAGTAACCGGCTATTTTATACTAAATTTGCCTAGTCAAAATCTGTTTAATACTTTATTGGCAGCCTTTGTCACAATTGTGTCAGGTACTTATTTACTTTGCCACTCGTTATTAAGCTTGGTACCTGCAACTTGGTTTAGCAAAATTAAGTTAGCTAAAGGAAAAACGCAGCTGGGACTTCATCATTATGCCAGTGTTTTTACTATCATTTCCATACTCTTTGCCTTGACTATGGGCGCTCTGGCTTTAAGTCATGACTTTAATGCCTTTTCTCAAGATATTAAGAGGGGAACTTATTATGATGGCGTAATTGTCAGCAATACCGCCAATATTAAAAACGATGTGGCGCAACTAAAAATTAAAAAGCAACAAACATACCATTATAAAGATACAAAAGGGCACTTTTATTTTGTTCGTAATGAATTGGTAGATAATCCAGTTAAGTACGTCAAAAGCACCGGCAAGCGCAATTTTCAAGTCAAATTAATTAAGTTAGACCAATTGAATAAAAATTCTCTGGCAGGCAACAGCTTTCGCGAACTCGTTCCTAATAGCAGTCAAAAAGATAAAACAATTGCACTTTGTTCAGCTGCAGAATTAAATAAGGTTAAAGGCAATACTAAATATCTGACTTTGGTACAGCTAAACAGTTTTGATAGAGATTGGCCGTTTTTACTAAAAATTGAACATAAACAGGCTCAAAGTAGTCTTACCTATAGTCGACTCTACAGCAGTTCCAAAGCCGCTCTTTATCAGCTGGCACTGGGGATGACCAGAGAAATGAAGATTTTGGGCTTCTCAATGGCATTTGTGTTTGGTGCAACTCTGTTTGCTATTTTGATAATAGAGGTAATAAAATTTGCTAAGAAAAACCGGGATGCTGATCAAAAATTAAAGACTCAAAAAGTATCGCAGGAAAGCAGCACTTATGGAACGGGACTGTTGCTCTTAGTTCCAGCGGTATTTGGTGTCTTTGATGCTTTGTTTGGTCTAAAAATCTTTAATCAGGTTCTGCCAACAGCATATTATGAAATATGGTTACCAATAATGCTCATGATTTTAAGCTATTTTGTTTTATGCATCATGGTTGTATTTTGGCGGAAAAAAGCAGTATTTTAAAAAAGTCTGGTAAGTAAAACGCACGCTTTAACAGCGTGCGTTTGTTTTGCCTGTGAAAACAATAGAATTAATAAAAAATACTGAGAACTTTGATAAAAATAATTACAAAAACTTCTTGACATGCTAATGTTCTTTTTTTATAATTCTAAGTATTAAATTAAATTTTGGGAGGCGATTTTAATGAAAGCTAAATATTTAAATAAACGAACCAACATTAAAAATATTATTGCCCAGAGTTTAATTGCCTTGTTGTTGTCGTCTAGGACTTAGCATGATTAAATTACTTTTAGTGATTTTACATGAAAAGCCCTTGTTTGCGTCTTAATGAATGGGGCTTATCTAATAACTGATCTAAGCCTCATTCATTAAATGAATGAGGTTTTTAGTTACCAGGCTATTTGAAAAGGAGAAAATGATGAGTAAATTTTCAAAAAGATTGTTGCGTGTTTTAACGGTGGGAATGGCCGGCTTGGCACTAGCTGGTTGTTCCGTTGCAAAAAGCGGGGGCGGTAAGGGTACACACCAAGATAAAGATGTTGTCAAGGTTGGTATTAACATTGAGCTGTCTGGTACTGCTGCTGGATATGGTAGTGCTGAAAAGCAAGGCATAGTGTTAGCAGCTTCTGAAATTAATAAAGCCGGTGGAATTAACGTCAACGGGCATAAAAAGAAGCTTAAATTGCTTATCCGTGATAATAAATCCTCAATAGCTACTTCGGCTTCGGTTGCTGCACAACTGGCAACTAAAGATAAAGTGGCAGCAGTTATAGGGCCGGCTACTACTAATTGTGGTACCGCTGAAATTCCTAATATTACCAAGGCTTCTGTTCCCGGTATCAGTCCATCTGCAACGGATCCAAACTATACCAGACAAAAAAATGGCAAGGTTCAGCCTTATGTCTTTAGAGCTTGCTTTCAAGATACTTTCCAAGGAAAGAGCGCTGCTAAATTTGTCACCGATAAATTGAAAGCTAAACGAGTAGCAGTTTATGCTGATAACTCCAGTGATTATGGTACTGGTTTAGCAAAGGCCTTCAAAGATACTTATAAAGGCAAGATAGTTGATAGTCAAACATATTCTGCAGGTGATAAAGATTTCAATGCTGTTTTAACTTCATTTAAATCTAAGAAAATCGATGCTATTTATGTACCGGGTTACTACACAGAGTTAGGTTTGATCATCAAACAGGCACGGCAAATGGGTATTAAAGCTCCAATCGTTGGTGGTGACGGTATGTGTGATCCTAAACTCGTTCAAATATCAGGTGCTAAAAACGCAACTGATATTTACTACACTACACCATTTTCAACTAATGTAGCTGCCAAGAATCCAGATTCAAAAGCTGCTAAGTTTATCAAAGCATATAAAGCTCGTTACCATGCAGATGCACCTACATTTTCAGCTTTAGCATATGATGCAGTTTACTTAGTAAAAACTGCTATTGAAGAACAAAAATCAGATGATTCGGTTAAAATTACTGAAGGTCTAGCTAAGATTAAAGACTTTGACGGTGTTACTGGCAGAATTACCATGGACAAATTCCACAATCCAGAAATGCCAATTGCTATTGAAAAATTGACTAACGGTAAAGTAAGCGACTCATTCCGTGTTGAGTAAATAAGAAAATGAAAGGAGTGCTTAAATTTGCAAACAGTTTTACAGCAAATCATTAACGCCTTGTCGCTGGGCTCGATTTATGCCCTGCTGGCTTTAGGCTACAGCATGGTTTATGGCATTATTAATTTAATTAACTTTGCCCACGGCGATATTTATATGCTAGGTGCATTCTTTGCCTACTATGTTATTAATGCTTGGCATTTTAACTTTATTACAGCACTGCTTTCTGCAATGATTATTGGTGCAGTCTCAGGCGTGGTGATTGAGTATTTTGCATACCGGCCACTACGTAAGTCACCTCGTATAGCTGTACTGATCACGGCTATCGGTGTATCGTTTTTACTGGAAAACGGTATGTCATATTTTGTAGGATCAAATGCTCGCAGTTTCCCCCAAGTAATTGAACAGGTTAATTACAATATCGGTGGAGTGCAAATTTCAAATGTTCAGATTTTGATTTTGGCTACTGCTTTAATCTTGATGGTTTCCTTGCAGGTCATTATTCAAAAGACCAAAATGGGTCGGGCTATGCGTGCAGTATCCGTAGATCCTGCTGCCGCCGAACTAGTTGGTGTTAATGTTAATCATACGATTTCATTTACCTTTGCTTTAGGGTCGGCTTTAGCTGGTGCTGCAGGTATCTTAATTGGAATGTACTACAACCAAATCGATCCTTTAATGGGGATGACACCAGGAATTAAAGCCTTTGTTGCTGCCGTACTTGGTGGAATCGGCTCAGTGCCAGGGGCTTCTATTGGTGGCTTCTTAATCGGTATCTTGGAAACATTTTTCCAGTCTATCGGTTTGTCGGCATATAAAGACTCAGTTGTTTATCTAGTATTAATAGTCATTTTGCTTTTCTTACCTGCTGGTATTTTTGGCAAAAATGCTAAAGAGAAGGTGTAGGTGGCAAAATGAAATCGAATTGGAAATACATTTTGTCGTGGCTGTTATTAATGGTAGGCGGCTTTTACTTAATCAATGCGTTGATTATGGTCGGCGTGATAGATGATTTTATTGAAAACATGCTGGTCACGATTGGAATAAATATTATTTTAGCTACCGGTTTAAACCTGATTATCGGTTTTAGTGGTCAATTTTCTCTGGGCCATGCGGGTTTTATGGCAATTGGAGCATACGCTACCGCGATTATTACTCAACGCATGAGTAGCGAAGCTGGCTTTTTAATTTCAATGCTAGTAGGTGTCCTGATAGCAATTGTAATTGCTGCGGTTATTGGTACGGCAACTTTCATTCGCTTAAAGGGTGATTATTTAGCAATCGCAACTCTAGGAGCAGCTGAAATTATCCGCAATGTCATTAATAATTTGAAAATTACTGGTGGAGCGGCAGGGTTATACAATATTCCTCAGTTATGCTCATGGCCAACTGTTTATATCTTGGTTTGTGTGACCACAATCATTTTGACAAACTTTATTCGCTCAAAAGACGGTCGGGCAATTAAAGCTGTTCGTGAAGACGAAATTGCTGCTGAAGCAATGGGAATTAATACTACTAAATGGAAATTGGCTGCTTTCGTTTTAGGTGGCGCAACTGCTGCAATAGCTGGCAGTCTCCATGCTTCATTCTTGCAAACAATATCTCCTTCAAACTTTGGTATCATGGAATCTATCTCTATCTTAGTTATTGTTGTTTTGGGTGGTGTTGGCAGTATGACTGGCACGTTTGTTGCAGCAATCGTTTTAGGCGTTTTAGATACAGTTTTACAAAGTTTCGGTGCGTTAAGAATGGTTATCTATGCAATAGTTCTGATACTAATCATGATTTTCAAACCATCAGGACTTTTGGGTAACTGGGAATTCTCTCTTAAAAATTTGACACGCCATTTTGGCAAAAAGGAAAGGAGCTAGTATATGCCACACTTATTAGATGTTGACCACGTAGTGCGCAAGTTTGGTGGGTTAACTGCAGTTAATGATGTCTCACTTCATCTGGATAAGCACGAACTAGTTGCCTTGATTGGTCCTAATGGTGCAGGTAAAACCACTTTGTTTAACTTGCTAACTGGAATGGTGCAAGTTACTAGTGGAAAGATCAACTTGCAAGTTGATGATCAAAATTATGATTTAACGCATAAAAGTGCTGTGCAAATTGCAGACTTAGGTTTATCCCGTACATTTCAAAATATTCGCTTATTTAAAGACTTAACTGTTATGGATAATGTTCTAACTGCAATGACAAATGAATACAAAGAAAACTTTTTAACAACAGTTTTTCGTTTACCCAGTTTTTATAAAACGGAAAAGGAAATGAAGGAAGCTGCGCAAAAGTTATTAGCAATCTTTGATTTAACGGATAATGAACAAACTTTGGCTAAGAACTTGCCTTATGGAACGCAAAGACGCTTGGAAATAGTACGTGCTTTGGCTACTCACCCGCAGATTCTTTTCCTGGATGAACCTGCTGCTGGTATGAACCCAGAAGAAACAGCGGATTTGACTAATCTTATTAAATATATTCAGAAGGAATTTCAGATCACGGTTTTGTTAATTGAGCATGACATGTCTTTAGTTATGAACCTGGCTGAAAGAATCTATGTACTTGATCAAGGCGAGATATTGGCTACCGGATCGCCTGAAGAAATTAAGGCCAATCCTAAAGTTGTTGAAGCATATCTAGGAGAGGGTGATGACTAGATGGCAATGTTAGAAGTTCGTGACTTGTCTGTAAATTATGGTGTTATTCAAGCTGTTAAGAATGTCAGTTTTGAAATTAACCAAGGTGAAATCGTAACCCTAATTGGAGCTAATGGAGCTGGTAAGTCAACTATTGTTAAGACAATTTCTGGCTTGTTAAAACCCAAAAGTGGTCAAATTTTCTACCTTGGCGAAGAAATAGATCACAAAAGTGCTCCGCAAATTGTGAGCGCGGGTATCTCTCAAGTAGCAGAAGGTCGGCATATTTTTGCTGGAATGACCGTAATGGAGAATCTGCAGATGGGTGCTTTTTTGCAAAAGAATCATGATGAAGTTTCAAAAACCTACAAAGACATTTTTGAACGCTTTCCAATTTTGCAGAAAAGGCGTAATCAGGATGCAGCTACCCTGTCTGGTGGTGAGCAGCAAATGTTGGCCATGGGTCGTGCCTTAATGGCAAAGCCAAAATTGTTGCTGCTTGATGAACCATCAATGGGTTTATCACCCCTGTATATTCAAGAAATATTTAAAATTATTAAAGAACTAAACGAAAAAGGTACCACTATTTTGTTGATAGAACAAAATGCTAAACAAGCTCTATCTATTGCCGATCGTGGTTATGTATTGGCAACAGGAGTAGTGCAATTAAGTGGTACTGGTCAAGAATTGTTGGCTAACCCGGAAGTACAGAAAGTATATTTTGGTGGTTAGTGGTAATCAAGTTGTTGTAATGACAATGATGTTAATTCATTGTTAAGTCAGATAGTGAAAACTATAGAGTTTACATAAAATTCTGAGGAGGTAATTGTGATGGAAACGAAATATTTTAAACAAAAAAGTAATATGAATATCTTTCAAACTCAGGATTTAGTTGCCTTGTTGTTGGAGCGCAGGACTTAACATACATGAATTACGTGATGTAATTTATAGTAGTTAAGCCCTAGTTTGCGTGTCAATGATTGGGGTTTAACTAATTGATAATTTAAGCCTCATTCATTGATTTGAATGAGGCTTTTTTGTGGTCAATTTTAGTTAAAGAATAGAAAGAATAGTTAGAAGGAACAAGATGATGGATAATATTAGCGGTATTAAGAAGATAATGAATGTTGTAATCACTGGCATGGCTGCTTTTATGCTGGCAGGCTGTACTGTTGCTAAAAGCAGTAGTGGGGATGGAACTAAGCAAGATAAAGATTCAGTCAAAATTGGCGTTAACATGGAGTTGTCTGGAGCTGCAGCCGGTTATGGCAACGCTCAAAAGCAAGGTATTCAATTAGCAGTTAGTGAAATTAATAAAAAAGGCGGCATTGATGTTAATGGTCATAAGAAAAAAATCAAACTGATCATGCGTGATAATAAAACTGCTATTTCTACTTCTGCTTCAGTTGCTGCCCAATTAGCTACAAAAGAAAAGGTAGCAGCAATTGTAGGACCGGCAACTACTAATGCTGGCACAGCTGAAATTCCTAATATTACTAAGGCTAAGGTACCAAGTGTCAGTCCTTCGGCGACAGATCCAAATTACACTTTACAAAAGAATGGTAAAGTGCAGCCATTTGTTTTTAGGGCATGTTACCAAAATAATTTTCAAGGTGGTAGTGCAGCCAAATTCGTAATGAATAACATTAAGGCAAAGAGAGTGGCTGTCTATACTGACAATTCAAGTGACTATGGTAACGGTCTTGCTAAAGCATTTAAGAAAACTTATAAAGGCAAGATAGTTGATAGTCAGACATTTTCAGAAGGTGACAAAGATTTTAACGCTGTATTAACTTCGTTTAAAGCTAAGAAAGTCGATGCTATTTACGTTCCTGGCTACTACACGGAAGTTGGCTTAATAATTAAGCAAGCGCGTCAAATTGGAATTAAGGCACCAATTGTCGGTAGTGATGGTATGGCTGATCCGAAGCTGGTACAAATTGCTGGTGCTAAAAATGCAAGTAAAATCTACTATACTACGCCATTTTCAACACAGGTAGCTGCCAAGGATCCAACTGCTTCTAAATTTATGAGTGATTTCAAGAACCGCTACCATGAAGAAGCACCAACTTTTTCTGCTTTAGCTTATGATGCGGTATATATGATTAAAGAAGCAATCGAAAATGAAAAATCCGATGATTCTGCAAAAATCACGAAGGGTCTGGAACAAATTAAAGATTTTACTGGCGTAACTGGGAAAATCACAGTAGATAAAGATCATAATCCTGAAAAACCAATTGCTGTAGAAGAATTAATTAATGGCAAAGTGGGTAAAACTTTTAAAATTGAATAAGACTTATTTTTAAACAATAAAAAAGTTAGCTTTTCTAAGAAAGAATAGCTAACTTTTTTGATTGTATAAAATATTCTCCTGTTAATTGGGGGCATCAGAGCTTTAATTTATCATATGAAACAACTTTTTTCTCTTGCTCTGTCATATTCATCACTGTAATTGAAGCGTTACGAGGGCGTTCTTTAATATCAAAATCGCTGTAACGATCGGCAATACTGTGAATTGTAAAACCGTGAGTAACGAGCAAAATATTTTCAGCCCCATCTAATTGATTGATTAATTTGAACCCCTTGTTTATTCTATCCCAATACTCTTTAGCATTTTCTGCATCATGAAAAGGATCGGCCTCTTTAATCCAGTCTTTAACAGTGTCTAATGATTCATTTTTAAGCATTTCAGCATGGCTTTTATAACCGTGGGGACCACTAATCATTTGCCAAGCAGCATCTGAATCCATACCTTCAAAATAGCCGTAAAAATGTTCACGGAAAAAAGGAGTTGCGATATGTTGAATTTCATCACGGTTAACATTGTGTTTAATGATGATGTCACAAGTGTCGCTTGCTCTTTTCATATCACTTGATAATGCAATGTCAAAAGGCACATCTTTTAAAGCTTCACCAACTTGGTCAGCGCCTGCTATTCCTTTTTCTGTTAGTGGCGTATCACACCAGCCTTGCATTTTGTTATAGCGGTTAATAAAAGTTTCACCGTGACGCACTATATATATTCTTTTCATTTTACTCCTCGCAAATTTAATATCTTATTTTTTGTATAACTTTTGAACATTTTCAACATCGACCGGTTCAATTGGGTATAAAGAACCTGTAGGATACATTACAGACACCCCATTATTATGTTTTAGTCCGATTGCATGTCCCAATTCATGTTCTACAGTATTTAAAATACGTTGGTAAGTATAACTGTATGGTGAAAAATTCTGTAAGTAATAAATATTTAACCTGGTAACTGCAGAATACATGATTCCAGTTTTGACATAATAATGAAAAGTAGTATACCCCGCATAATTGGTATTGGGACTATAAACCTGTTCAACTACAATATTAGCTTTTTTCCTGCTTTTGGCTACGGTAAAAGTAAAGGCTTTAGTATCATTCCATTCATCAATTGCATCTTTAGTAGCAGAAATTAATTCTTCATTATTATCAAGATCTATATAAATAGAAGCTTTAGGCTTTTTCCAGTGCCAAGAAGAAGCTACAGCAGCTGTACGTTTTTTCTTGGCCTTTTTACTTTTCTTTGTTTTCTTTTTAACTTTTTTTGCCTTTTTAGCAACTTTCTTGGCATAAACGGTCTGAGAAGGCCAACTAGATAACGAATTATCAGCAATCGGAGCAATTGCACTTCCAATTGTAAAAATTACAACTAGCGCACACGCTAATTTAGATAAAAAATGACCATATTTTTTCATACCTTAATCAACTCCATTACCTTACATTATATAGGAAAAATAGTAAAAGTTTCATAATTTACTGATTTTAACGCATAAATTATAATCATTATCAGGAAATTTATGCAGATTTTACTGTTTAGCTAAAAACAAATCCAAGATTTTAATATAAACCGATTTCATGGTAAAATAGAATGCAAGTTTTGGAAAATTAGGTGAGTTTATGACAAAAGCGATGGATGATAAAGAATTTGAGCAAAAGCATCTCGACAAGATTTTAAAAATGATACGGGCTAAAAAAGCCGAGTTGTCATCGTCAATTAAGTCGGCTGAAGGAGAAGCCCAAGATCTTAATTCACACTTTTTTGATGATGTAAAATTAGATTATGACGGCTATTCAACATCTATGGAGACTGCGTTGTCTATTCACCAGCAACAGCAACTGCTTGATGAACGTCAAAATGCCTGGCAGCATGCAGCAAAACAACTAAGTACTATCCAAAAATTAGAACAAAAGCCATATTTTGCCAGAGTAGACTTTAAAGAAGCAAATGAAAATCCGGAAACTATTTATATTGGTCTAGGTTCTTTTGCGGACAAAAATAATCACTTTTTGATTTATGATTGGCGCGCCCCAATTTCATCAATTTATTATGATGGTAAGATTGGCAAAGTCTCTTACATGTCACCTGAAGGTGAAATTACCGTTGATATGACCAAAAAACGGCAGTTTATGATTGAAAACGGCAAGATTGTCAACATGTTTGACACCAATGAGTCTATTGGTGACCAAATGTTGCTGGAAGTCTTAGGTGAAAAATCCGGCACGCAGATGAAATCGATTGTCACGACTATTCAGCGTGAGCAGAACAAAATCATTAGAAATACCAGTGCTGACCTATTGTTTGTTCAAGGAGCAGCTGGTTCGGGTAAAACCTCTGCAATTTTACAGAGAATTGCCTATCTGCTATATCGCTATCGCGGCAACCTTACCAGTAGTGACGTCATCATGTTTAGCCCTAATCAATTATTCAACGATTATATCAAGAATGTTTTGCCCGAGATGGGTGAACAAAACATGGTGCAAATGACTTACTGGCAGTTTGTAGCTAGAAGACTACCGGGAATGACCGTTGAAAATTTGTTTGATCAATTTGAGGATAGCAGGGCTGATTCTGCAATTAGTCAATTTAAGGATTCAACAAATTTCTTTAATTTACTGCATCATTATGCTAAACACCTCAATAAACGCGGCGTAATTTTTAAAAATATTTACTTCCGTAATAAAAAGAAACCATTTTTTACGAAAGAAAAAATCAGTGAACTCTATTATTCATTTAATTCCAATTATAATTTGAGCAATAGAATTGATGCTACACGCGAAGGATTAATAAAATCGCTCAATCGCAAGATTAACAGTGAAACTAAAAAGGCCTGGGTGTCTGATGCCATCCAAAATCTTAGTCAAGAGCAGCTCAATGCTTTATATGATCGTCCAGACCAAGAGTTTGAATCAGAGGAAAAAGAAGAAAAATTCCTCAGCCGTAAAATTGTCGTGAAGGCACTTGATAAAGTTTTCCAGCAAATTAGACGGAATAATTTTATTAATATGCGTGCCCAATATTTGAACTTTTTACGTGCTGTGCCTAAAATGACTGACCTAAGTAAATGGCAAATTGCAGAAGTAGATTGGCAAAAACACATCGAAGAAGTTAAGCAAAGCTTTATGAAGCATTATATTCATATGAATGATGTTTCAGCCTACTTGTATCTTTATGATCTAATCACAGGTCGTCATGTAGATTATGAAATGCGTTATGCTTTTATTGACGAGATTCAGGATTATACGCCGTTTCAACTTTGCTACCTGAAATATAATTTCCCTCGTGCTAAATTTACGATGTTGGGCGATTTAAACCAGGCTATTTTTACCAAAGATGAAAGTAGAAGTCTGCTTAAGCAGATCAGTGGTTTATTTGATCCTGAAAAAACTGATGTCGTCCAGTTAACTAAATCTTATCGTTCAACAAAACAGTTGACTGAATTTACTAAGCAAATCCTGCGGCAAGGTGAAAAAATTGAATCATTTGACCGTCAGGGGCCTAAGCCCGCTCTTTGGCAACGCTGCGATGATGTTGCTGCAATCAAGGTACTGGAAGAAATACTAGATGAAAATAATCAGGCTAACATGACAACTGCAATTATTACCAAGGACTTGGCCAGCGCTAAAATTGTGGCAGAAAAGCTCCAAGAAGATAAAGTGAAAGCAACATTGATTGCTACTGCCAATCAGCGCTTAGTTGAGGGCACTTTAGTTATTCCATCCTATTTAGCTAAAGGCTTGGAGTTTGATGCCGTTATTATGTGGGCTGCCTCAAAAGAAAATTATCATCGCATTGATGAAACGCAACTTGTATACACAATAACTTCTCGGGCGATGTACAAGCTTGATATTATTTATACTAACGAAAAGAGTCCACTTCTGGAAGTAGACCGAAAAACTTATATAGAAAAGTAGGAAGATTTTATGACTGACAGTGAAAAATTTACCTTCAAGCGGGTTGTGCAAATGACAGGTCGCGAAATGTTTTGTGTAGCTCGTTTACGAATAGATACGTTTGTAACCGAGCAGGAAATAACAGTACCAGAACTTGACGATCAAGATTTAGACTCAATTCAGGTCTATTTGCTTAATGCAGAAAAAACAAATGCCTTGGCCGTTTGCCGTATTTTTCCAGAAAATGGTAAGTGGATGCTAGGCAGAGTAGCAGTAGCTGCAACATCCCGCGGGCAAAAGCTGGGAACCAAAATGATGAAACAGGTTCATGAATACCTGCGTGATCAGGGGATCGACCGGCTTTATTGTCATGCACAATGGCAGGCCAAGCCCTTCTATGATTTTTTAGGCTATCACACTGAAGGCGAGCCATTTGTAGAGGCTGACATTAAGCATGTTATGATGTATAAAGACTTATAAAAATGATAACTTGCACTACATTTGTGCAAGTTTTTCTTTAATTGCTGCCACAACCAAATCAATTAAAATTTGATTTCCCGCAGCAGTAAGATGTTGCCCATCTTCTTGATAGTACGAAGATAAATTTTCTAACTGGCAAAAATTGGCGATCAAGTTAATAAAAGGAATATGATACTTGCGTGCACAATCTGCGGCAATTTGATTGTATACTTTCATATCTTCAAGGTTATAGTATTGCATGATGTCCTTGTTATTAGGATCTTCATAAGATGGACCTGCAATAATCATTTTAGCGCTACCGATAGTTTCAACCATGTGATCCAGGTTCTGAGCATAAGCAGTGCTGCTAATCCCCCAATCACTTGACATGTCGTTTGTACCGTATTCAAGTACTACTATGTCAGCATCTTGGGGAATTAAATTTAGGCGTTTCTTGCCTTCAGCAGTAGTAGCACCACTTAAGGATAAGTTTATAATTTGTGCATCTGCGTCTAGGTTTTTTTGCACACCTGCAGTTATGACATTGGTATCATGACCAGCATGGTAGCCATTAAATATAGAATCGCCAAAAAGAATTATCTTTTTCATAGTTTTGCCTTTCTTTTTACTTAGAAAAATTAATTAGGAAACATTATACTTCTATTTTACTATATTGATAAACATAAAATTTAAGGACATTAGGATGAAAAATTATTTACAATTTAACAGGGAAAAATGGCAGTCTTTTTCTGCCACTGAATCGGTTAAGATTACTAAAGAAGAACTGGCAAAGATAAAATCTTTGGGAGATATTATCAATTTAACTGACGTACAAGAAGTTTACAGCAGTTTAATTGAGTATCTTTATTTAGTTTATCAGGATAAACGGTCTCTGCAACAAAAGCAAAGCGAGTTTTTGCAGCAGAAAGTTGCTAGCGCACCTTTTATTATTGGTATTTCTGGTTCAGTAGCAGTGGGTAAATCTACCACTGCCAGACTTTTACAAGTATTGCTTAGCCGGACATACCCAGGCTTGAAAGTACACTTGATGACCACAGACGGTTTCATTTATTCTAACCAGGAGTTGGCAAGACGCAATCTGACTGACCGCAAGGGTTTTCCTGAAAGTTATAATATGAAATTGCTTACTGATTTTCTCCAAGATGTATTGAGTGGCAAAAAAGATATTGTTTATCCACTTTATTCTCAGGAATTGAGTGATATTGTGCCTGGGGAATATGGCCACGTGTGTGAACCCGATATTTTAATTATTGAGGGCATTAATACGCTGCAATTGCCTACCAATGGCCAAATTGTGACAAGTGACTTTTTTGATTTTTCAATTTATATTGATGCTCCTGAGGATCTGATTGAAAAGTGGTTTATGCAGCGTTTCGTTAGGGTAATGGAACTAAATAAAAATAATCCGCATAATTTTTATTATGAGATGGCTAATGGTCCCAGGGATGAAGCCTTAAAGTTTGCAGAGGAAACTTGGCAAATGGTGAACTTGGTCAACTTACGTGAGTATATTGCTCCAACAAAGCAACGCGCCAGCTTGATTTTGCATAAAACTGCAGGTCATGTTATCGACCAAATTTATCTTAAACAAATCTAATGTGTGCCTTTACAAAGAGTAATTTATAATAGGCTTTGAAAGTGTGAAGTTAAGAGTAATACAGGAGGAACAAATGTTACTGTTAAACAGAAGTGATATTGAAAAATGTTATTCCTTAGAAGATTGCATTGATGCAGTGGCCGATGCCTTTAAATATTTTTCTGCAGGTAAAGTAGACGTGCCACTAAGAACTCAGATTCTTAAGCAAAATGGTAAAGATACCTTCTTGTGTATGCCAGCTTTTTGTGAAGAATATGATGCTGCTTGTGTGAAAGTGTTGAACATGTTTCCTGAAAATATTAATCAAGGCTTGCCTTCAATTAATGCTCAGGTATTAAATATTGATACCAAAACTGGCATAGTGAATGCGATTTTGGATGGTAATTATGTTACCCAATTGCGTACTGGCTCTGCTTCTGGTGTAGCGTTGAAATATTTGGCAAAAAAGAATTGCAAAAAGGGTGCGTTAATTGGTACGGGAGGACAAGCTGCTACACAGCTTGAAGCAATGCTGATTGTACGTGACCTAGATGAAGTTGCAGTTAGTGATCTCGATTTTGAACGTGCCCAAGAGTTTGCTGGGAAAATGCAAGAGCAATTAGCGCAATACCATACCAAAATCACTGCAGTTAAGACAGGAAATGAAGCCGTGAAGGATGCAGATGTGATTATATCTGTTACACCGTCAACTAAACCGGTTTATGATGCTCAATTTATTAAAAAAGGGGCAACTATTTGCGGCGTTGGTGCTTACCAACCACAAATGGAAGAAACCCCGGCTGAACTAGTCACTAAAGCAAATAAAATTTACTTTGATTCTAAAGATGCTGTTTTGGCAGAATCTGGCGATATAATTACCCCGTTAAATAAGGGCATGGTTACAAATAATAGTTTTACCGGTGAGATTGGTCAAGTCGTCAGTGGCGACTTAATAGGGCGTGAAAACGATGACGAAATAATTTTCTTTGAAACTGTTGGCATTGCCGCTCAAGACCTGATGGCAACGAAGTCAATTTATGATAAAGCCGCAAAGCAAAAGGTAGGCACTAAAGTTAATATGTAATTTTATTAACAAATCACTATTTGGTCTACATTAAAATCATTAATCACTGATTTAGTGGTGTTGATAAAGTCCAAATTTTGTTATACTAATCATTATGAGCAAGATTTTTTTACTATTAATTAAAAAATTTGCTTTACCTCCAGCGTGGTTTTCTTAAAATCAGTAATTAATTTAGAAAAAGATTTAAAGGAGTAAAAAATGGTACAAGCAATTAACTTAAAAAAAGGTATGGTTTTTAGTCAAGATGGCAAACTAATTCGTGTTTTAAAGGCCAATCATCATAAGCCGGGAAAAGGCAACACTGTTATGCAAATGGATTTGCGTAATGTGGAAAGTGGTGCTGTTGTTCATAAAACTATGCGTCCAACCGAGAAAGTAGATTTAGTCGAAATTACCAAGAAAAATGTGCAGTATCTTTATAATGAAGGTGATATTTATACTTTCATGGATACTGAAACCTATGAGCAATATGAGGTTTCAGCAGAACAACTAGGTGATGACAAACTTTACCTGATGCCTAATATCGAAGTTCAATTGGAGTTTGCTAATGACAGCAAGTTGCTTGGTGTGGAATTACCATCAACTGTCACAATGAAAGTAGCTCATACTGAACCGGGCATTAAAGGTGCAACTGTTACCGGTTCCGGCAAACCAGCTACTATGGAAACAGGCTTGGTAGTTCAGGTCCCAGACTTCATTAAGGAAGGTGAAGAACTGGTTATCAATACGGCAGAAGGAGCCTATAAGTCAAGAGCCGAAGGTGGCAAGTAATTTTATTTATAATTAGCTGAATAATTAATTGACGTAACCGTAAAAGTTACGTCTTTTTTGATATAAAATTTCGCCTATAGCATTTCTTATTATGAACGTAAAGCAACATGGAAAATTAACTTAAAGCTGCAATTAGCTAGTTTAGTTTGTAGACATAATTCAATAGATTTAAAATGTGATTTTGGTATCAAGGACAAAAAAGCTTGTCATTTTACTTTGACTGAAGTTTTTGCACTTTAGATATGAGTATATAATAAAATTAAATAAACCGTTCATACTTGGAGACTGAATAAAGGGTATAGCTAAAATGGCACAAAAAGTTAAAGCTAATGAAACAAAAATAAGAATAGCCAGCATGTTAAATGAATTGCTAAAAGAAAAGGACATTGAACGAGTTTCTGTAGTTGAACTTTGTCAAAAAAGTAATGTCTCTCGTACTACTTTTTATAAATATTTTCAGGACATATACGACATTCACCAATGGTTATGGAAATATTATTTGGCGGACTGCATGAATAATATTTATGTTCAATATGGATGGTATGATGGCCTGTTAAAATTCTTTTCTGTGATGTTAAAGCATAAGGAATTATTTCAAAACAGTGAGAAGGGGATCACACCATTTCCAGAACAAGGTTATGAAAATGTATTAAAAATTATTAAACAGAAATTTTATCAAAAAGGCATATATTTAACGGAAAAAGAAAAAGTAATTCTAAAGTACTGCATTTATATGCAAGCCTCGGCTACTTCTAAATGGATAAGGGATAAAATGCAAGATGATCCTAAAGAAGTAACTAAAGCTTTAATTTATGCTCTGCCAGATTTTATTCCTCAAAATTAACTCTTATGTTAACAAAATCACGAATCTGTAAATTGATAGATTGGCTAAATAATCTAATCTAGTATGTGAAGACAGTAACATGCTAGATTGGAGGAATTAAAATGGCAAGTTATAAAGATGGCAATTATCATGCAGAAAATCAAGGAATGCATGATTTGGTAAAAGTAGATGCAAAAATCAAAAATAATAAAATCGTTGAATTACTGATTGACGCTAGTAAAGAGACTAAAAATATTGGACAGTTAGCAGCACCCAAAATGCAGGCTAAAATTTTAGCAGCACAAAGTGCAGACGTTGATGTAATTAGTGGTGCGAGTGTCACTTCAAATGCAATTAAGAAAGATATTCAGGAAATCATAAATGAAGCCAGTGGAAAGCCAGCTCAAAGTAAAAGCATAAAAAAGGCTCCTGACTGGCTCGGAAATGAGCCTCAAATTGATTCTGAAGAAATAAAGAAGGTTATTCATGCTGATATTGTAATAGTTGGTGGTGGCAATGCTGGAACAATGTGCGCCTTTGCTGCCAGTGAAAAGCACAAAAAAGTTGCTGTAATTGAAGCCCAAGCGGAAGATAATGTCTATTATTACGGTATGCATGATATTGCAGCTGTTAATTCTAATTTTCAACTAGAAAATGGTGCGCCTAAGATTAAAAAGAGCGAATTTATTGCTGAGTATCAACGAAGAACTCATAATCGGACTGATCCTATGCTAGTCAAGCAGTTTGTAGATAATAGTGGTGCTATGATAGATTGGCTAATGGATCATGCTGCTCCTGAAGTTGTTAACAAAGCATGTTTGTTAAATGTTACTTCTAAACATGATTATTTACCTCAAGGCAGGGAAATAAATAAGTTTACCAGTTGGACTGGTGCTGTGCAAATTAACTATAATGCTGCTGCCCCCAAATTAATAGCTGATGCTGAAAAGCAAGGAGCAAAATGGTATTGGGAAACTAAGGGGGTTAAACTAATTCATGAATCATATTCAGTTGAAGAGCAAGATGAAAAAACTTCTGAAAATGGTGAAGTGAGTTTCTTTAGTAAAAAAGTGCCTCATCAAAAAGTTACGGGAGTTATTGCAAAAGATAAAAATGGTCAATTTATAGAGTTTTTGGCTAATGATGCGGTTGTTCTAACTGGCGGGGATTATGGTGGTAATCCTCAAATGTATGAAGCTTTACAAGACGAGAAAAGAAATGTATATGAAGCTCATGGCTTGGACACAGAAGAATTACACTGTCCAAGTTTTGGCAGAGATGGCAGTGGCATAAAAATGGCTTTATGGGCTGGAGCCACAATGGATCCGGGTCCGCGTTGTGCGGTTGATCCTCAGGTTATTTTAAATTCTGATAAATATGCAACCAATGTTTTACGCTGGGGCTCAAGCTTTTCAGGACAGCCTGCACCTGAAATAGGCGCATCACGGTTTAATCCTTGGGGGTCACCATTTGTTTACTTTGATAGCAATGGTAAGAGATTTACTGATGAAACTGTTCTCGGTGTATTTGGAATGAGAGAGCGTGTCGAAAGGTCGAAACCGGGTAGATATTTTGCAATTTGGGATAGTCAGTGGCCAGAATTAATGCGCAGATCAATTCCAGAGCACTTTTCTGTACCAACAGGCGGTGATGAAGAAGTTGATTTGTATCAAGAATTCCAATCGTGGCTCGATCGGGGCGCTAAAGGTGCAAAGACCAACCCTGGCGAAACAGTTTCATGTTGGGGTGCTCAAGATTTGGACACTTTGCTTACATATATGCATTTGAATGAAAAACAAAAAGAAAATATTAAAGCAGAAATTACTAAATATAATCATTTCTGTGAACAAGGTGAGGATACAGACTTCGGTAGGGATCCAAAACTCCTATTGCCGATTAATAAAGGTCCATTCTTTGGCATGTACTTTGTTGAAGATAAGCCAATGACTGGAATAGTTACCTTAAACGGAGTTAACACAGATTCTGAGCAACGAGTAGTTGACTCTAACTGGAATCCAATCGACAATTTATACGCTTGTGGTAACAATGCCGGTGAAAGATTCGCAATCGAATATTCTACTCCAATGCAAGGGTTGACCCTTGGCATGGCCATGACCTTAGGTTGGGTACTCGGTTATCAATTAGCGCAGAAGTAAGATTATATTTTTTAAAGGACAGTACCGGCAGTTTTAAAGCGATCAGTAGAATTAGCCAATATTGCAAATGTGGGTCCAGCGCGTAAACCAGTGAAAGAAACCACGACTCAGGTTGACCAGGAAATTATTCAAATGCTCAAATATTATGGTCTGCATTCATAGTTAAAGCTAACTAATTAACTTACAATTCTCACGTTAACTTTGATGTCACTATTTCATGATTATTCACTTCAATAGAAGAAACAACATCTTATACTAAAAAGCAATGGTAAACATAATGCAATGATTGTGGTAATAGTGGATTTGGAAACTTTAATATAATAAAAAAGACTGACAAATTTCGTTTGTGAAACGCTGATTTATCAGTCTTTTTGTGTATAGCAATCTTAGCTAATGCGTTAGAAGTATTTTACTATGCTTTTTTGTTCATTTCAGAGAAACTATTGTTAACTTTTTTGGAATTAATTGGCTCTTTTAATGTTTATTTGTTTTTTCTAGAACTGTCATGAATAAATAATTTACGAGTATCAAAGGTAGTCTTATGGTAAATTGTATTATATAACTTTCTTTTTGGATGAGCCCAACCCATACCACGCTTACCATAGTTGGGAATAATGGCTCTTTTTATAGCCCTTGTTGCTCTTCCCTTTGTTCTGGCAGAAATAGACCTTCTTAAACTAGGCTTTCTAAAACCGATTTTAATCATTATTTATTCTTCTCCTTAATCTTCCCATTTACATAAGGTGTAACCCTGGCTAATAGCCCTTTTTAACGACATTTTGGTTATGTTTCTGTGTGCTCTTCGCAGACCACGGCAATTCGGATTAAAATGGTATCTTCTCCCCGAATTAGGAGCTATATAGACTTTACGTACATTACGTTTGGCGATACCTTTGCGTCTTTTTTGCTTTCTTTTGCGAGTAACTTTTCTTCTTTTAACAGTTACTTTTTCAGTAACTCCTTTTTTCGCATTACTTTTTACTACTTTTGTTGATTTTGCAATAACTGTTTGTTGTGCATTTTGTATACCTATGTTGCCAGAAACAAAATTAGTGAAAAAAGTTATAAAAACTACTACAAAACAAACCCATATCTTTTTATAAAAAGGCTTTTTATACTGCATATTTTACCTCCTAAATAAAATAATTAGTTCCTTAATATAATCATATCGCATATAGAAATAAAAAGTGCAAGTTTTTATATAAATGTATATAATAGAAACCATATATATTAAAGTGAAAAAGTGTTTGGAAACAAAATCCTAATTTTCATTTTAGCAAGACTTGTATAATAACTAAGGGAGAAGATTATGAGTATAGGACCTTTGTCAGAGTGGGTTACTGCAGCTGCAGAAATCGCTGCGGTATGTGTTGCTTTATTTTTACCTGTTTATGATAAAAAACAGGAAAAACGTAAAAAGACACGCAATATGAAGGCAATTTTTAGATTTTTAATTAAAAAAGCACTAGACGAAAAAGATACGTCAAATTTAGAATCTTACTTTAAAATAAGTTATTTGGTGATTGATAGTAATGACGACAAGCAGATTTATTCAATAGTGCAACATGCAATTGAAATTTTGAATGATGAAAATATTTCGCAAGATAAAAAAGAAACGGACATTAAGCAGCTGCTGGAATATCTTAAATAAGCAAACTTTATTTCTGAACGAATTAAAACAGGGGTGAAAAGTAACAAACTTTTTACCCCTGCTTTGTGCTTACAATTGTATTTGAATAACCTGCACACCATTTTTGATAAACCCTTCAACCGTATCTCTGGGCGTAAAAGAATCAGTGATCAATAAGTCTATATCACTGGCCTGACCGATTACAAAATTAGAAAATTGGTTAAATTTGCTGTAATCAGCAACTACTATTAATTTACGAGATTGTTTAATAATAGCTTTGTTTACTTTTGCTTCTTCCATAAAAGGTGTTGAAATGCCCCGTTCCAGGCTTAAACCCGCACAGCCGATAATTGCCCAGTCAGCAAATATTTTTAAAAACGGTTCAACTGCCAAGTCACCGCTCATAATCATTTTGCGAGAGACGTTACCACCACTTAGGATAATTTGGCTGTTACTGGCTCGCATGTCTAAATTACCCGCATAGCCATTATTGGTTAAAATGTTAACGTCTTTTTTGAGTAAGTACGGAATCGCCTCAAAAGCGGTAGTACTTGAATTGATAAAGACCCAATTATGTTTCTCAATGTGAGAAGCTGCTTCTTCACCGAGCCTTTGTTTAATGTAGCTGACAGAATCAGTAAAAGGAACTTCTTCTGGCTTTACTAACGAGATGATACCCTTTTCCTGCAATATCTTGCCTTGATTAGCCAGATTGCTGCAGTCTCTGCGAACTGTCATGATAGAAACGTTCAGCTTTTGACTCAATTCATCTAAGCTGATCTCTTTTTGGTGGTTAAGTAAATCAATGATTTTTTGGCGTCTATTTTTGATTTCTTGATACGAGTTCTTCATTTTAAATTTTCACCATAATAACAACTATTTATTTTCAGTAACAAAAATTACCATAAAATATGATAATTATCAATAAAATATCTTATTTTTTGTAAAAATATCATAAAAATTAATAATTATCTTTTAATATGGTTGAAAGCGATAACATACTACAATATAATTTAACATGAAAACAAGGATAAAAAGAACATAGGAGGAAAAAATGACGAAACCAACTAATATTAATGAAGTGACACCGCAAGTTTTTGCAGAAAATAATTTCCCAGAATGGGGCACTTTCTTAAACGAGCAAATCGCTGCAAAAAAGGTACCTGAAAAATCGTTTGCAATCTGGTGGCTAGGCTGCATGGGTACCTGGCTCAAAACACATGAGGGCACAAATATTGCAATTGATATGTGGAACGGTACTGGTAAACACACTCATGGCGACGGCAAGATGCGTCAAGGTCACCAAATGATGAGAATGACAGGTGGAGAGGCTTTACAACCTAATTTACGTAATAAACCGTACGTAATTGACCCATTTGCCATCAAAGATTTAGATGCACTGTGTGTCACTCATACTCACCACGACCACTTGGATATTTATACAGCAGCCTGTGTTAACAAGTTTTGCCCTAATGCAAAATTTATTGGTCCTCAAGGCGTAGCTGATGAATGGGAAGAATGGGGCGTTCCATCAGAAAAAATCACTGTAGTTAAACCTGGAGATGAAGTTAAGGTTGGTTCAGTGACAATCAAGGCTTTGGAAGCTTTCGACCGGACTGAACTTGTTACAGAAGATGATCCGAACGTTAAATTGGCAGGTACTAAGCCAATAGAAATGGCCAAAGTAGCAGTTAACTACCTCGTAGAAACTTCGGGTGGAAACTTATACCATTCAGGCGATTCACACTATTCTAACACTTTTGTGAAACATGGTAACGAAAATAAGGTTGACGTTGCCCTTTGTGCATATGGTGAAAATCCACGCGGAATTACGGATAAACTTGATGATTCACAAGTTTTGCGCATGGCAGAAGCTTTAAAAACAAAAGTTATTATCCCAATGCACTATGACATTTGGACGAACTTCTATAGCGACCCTAAAGATATTTTGGCTCTGTGGAACAGAAAAAAGAACCGCTTACAATATCAATTTAAACCTTACATTTGGCAAGTCGGTGGCGAATTCAACTTCCCTCAAGATAAAGATAAATTTGAATATATGTACGATCGTGGCTTTCATGATGCATTTAAGAATGATCCTGACTTACCATTCCCAGAATTACTATAATTCTTTTTTTCATTAAAAATTTGGTAGGAGGAAATCATGCTCAGATATTTTTTAGAAAATCACTTGATTAATATCAGTCAGAAACACCCGAAAGATTGGCAGGAAGCCATCAGGATATCCGGTGAAATAATGAAGAAAAATAATCTTGTCACGGATAAATATATTGATCAGGTAATTGCAGACGTCAAACAATATGGACCGTATATTGTGATTGTTCCCGGTGTGGCAATGCCCCATTCGCAAGCCAACAGTTCGGAGGTTTTAGGTACTGGTATTGGTCTGACAATATTTCCAGAAGCAGTTTCCTTTGACCCAAATGATCCAGAAAAAGATGCGCAACTATTCTTTATGCTGGCTGCTAAAGATAACCCTACTCATATGAAAAATATTGCTAACCTTTCCAACTTGCTGATGGAAGATGACATGATTGAAGACCTACGTAAAGTGAAGAATTTACAAGATTATCAAAAAGTCATGCAAAAACATGATAAGAGTAAAGAAAAAAGCAGGTAAGAAAAATGCAAAATATTTTAAATGCTTTATTAGCTATTTGGAGCTACTTTGCCACTAATGTTTTAAATCAACCAGCGTTCATGATCGGTTTCATCGTTCTCATTGGCTATATTTTGGAACGTAAAAAGTGGTATGAAGTTCTGTCAGGTTTTTTAAAGGCTACAGTTGGCTACTTTATATTAGCTGCCGGTTCTGGAGGTTTAGTTAACACTTTTAGGCCGATTCTTGTAGGCCTAAAAGATCGTTTTCATCTTAGTGCGATGATTATCGACCCGTATTTTGGACAAAATGCTGTTAACGCCGGCATCATGCAACGCTTTGGCCGTTCATTTGCGGACACAATGCTATTACTGTTATTTGCCTATATTATTAATATTTTATTGGTCAGATTTTCCAAATACACTAAGCTGCGGGCCGTGTTTACTACGGGCAATGTACAGGTGCAGCAGGCGGCAACTGCCTTTTGGTTGATATTATTCTGTTTTCCTAAATTAAACCGCTTTTCGATTTTAGCAATCATGAGTTTGATTTTAGGACTCTACTGGGCTGTGGGTTCAAACCTAACAGTTGGTATCACTCAAGAATTAACTGATGGAGCCGGTTTTGCTGTTGCTCACCAGCAGATGTTTGGTATTTACTTTTTTGCCAAGCTTTCCGAAATGATTGAAAAGCATTCGGTAAAAAAGAGCAAGGGTAAAAACAAACGACTTGAAGACATTAAATTGCCAAGTTTTATGTCAATCTTTAATGACAATATGGTATCAACTTCAATCTTAATGTTGATTTTCATCGGCGCAATTTTAGTAGTTTTGGGGCCAGATTATTTAACCAAGGCTCACTTTATGCAAAAAGGACAAAGTTTTGTCTTTTACATTTTGCAAACAGCCCTGCAATTCTCAGTTTATCTGGCAATCCTTCAGCTTGGCGTTAGAACTTTCGTTAATGAATTAACTGAATCCTTCACGGGAATTTCAGATCGCTGGCTGCCAGGAGCTGTACCGGGTATTGACGTTGCTGCCACCTTAGGTTTTGGCTCCCAAAATGCACAAACTATTGGTTTTATGTTTGGCGCATTAGGCCAATTTACCATGATTATCTTATTGCTTGTTTTCCACTCACCAACTTTGGTTATAGCCGGATTTATTCCACTGTTCTTTGACAATGCCGCTATCGGCCTGTATTCAAATGACCGTGGAGGCTATAAGTGTGCGATGATTATGCCGTTCATTTCCGGTTTAATCCAAGTTGCAGGTTCAGCTTTAATTGCTACCTGGGTAGGGATGGCAAGATACGGTGGCTACCTCGGCATGTTTGACTGGGCTACTGTTTGGCCATTCTTCACTGTAATCATGAAATATCTCGGCTATATCGGTGTAGCAGTAATCATCATTATGCTTTTAGCTATTCCACAATTACAATACCGTGCCGATCCTGAAGGTTACTTCATGATCACTGAAGATTACCCAGCATGGAAGAAATTAAATAATAAAGAAGAATAACTATAGAAAGGACGATTCTATATGAAGATTTTGACTGCGTGTGCTAATGGTTCAGGAACAAGCTTAATGCTGCTACGGACCGTCAAGAAGACATTGGAAAAGATGGGCTACCAAGTAACTCAAGCTGATCATACTTCTATTTCAGAAGCAAAAGGCATTGCGCGTAACTATGACGTAGTTTTTACCTCAATTCCATTTATCAGTATGTTTGATGAAGTTAAAAAGCGTGGCGGTGAGGTCATTGGCATAAAAAATGTTATTTCAGCTAAAGAAGTTGAAGATAAAGTAAATGCTTCTGACATTCCCACAAAGTTTAAAAAGTAATAGGAGAAAATAATGGACTTACCAAAATTACAAGTAGCTTTAGACAGTGACAATACAGCGCAGGCAATAGATGTTTTGCGTAAAGTTGAAGACGTAATTGATGTTGTAGAAGCGGGAACTATTCTGGTTTATAGAGACGGTTTAAGTGCTGTTAGGAACCTACGTGCAATGGCACCAGATAAAATCTTGCTGGCTGATATTAAATGTGCTGATGCTGGTACTAAGTGTGGTCAATCATGCAAAGATGCCGGTGCTGATTGGATGACATGTATTAACGCGGCTACTGTTCCTACTATGAGCAATGCTCAAAAGGAAATTGAAGTTCAAGTTGAACTTTACGAAGGCTGGGACAATAAAGAAAGAATGCAGGAGTGGCTTGATCACGGCATTCATCAGGTAGTTTACCATCAAAGTCGTGACGCCAAGTTTGCTGGCCAAAAATGGTCGCAGCAGGACGTTGAAAATGTCAAAAATCTGATCAATATGGGTTTTAAGGTTTCAGTTACCGGTGGTGTTCATCCTGAAATTTTAAAGCTGTTTAAGGGAGTTCCAGTTTATACCTTTATCGCTGGTCGTGCTATCAGAGAAGCAGATGACCCACACGCTGTTGCCAAACAGTTTAAAGACGAAATTAACAGAATTTGGGGTTAATTAAATACTAAAAAAGGGGATAAGTGAGCGAACGTTCATTTTCCCTTTTTTAATAAATATAAGGAGAGAAAAATGACAGTTAATGCTTTAGGAATCTATGAAAAAGCTTTGCCCCAGAACTTGTCGTGGCGGGAAACTTTTGAATTAACACATGACTTGGGCTTTAATTTTTTAGAATTTTCCGTTGACGAAAGCGATGAACGTTTAACACGCTTAGATTGGACACGAGACCAGAGAAGTGAAATCCGTAATCTAATGTGGGAGACAAATACCAGGATAAATAACCTCATGCTATCGGGTCACCGACGCTTTCCCTTAGGTTCAGCTGATCCGGCAATTCGCGAGAAATCCTTGTTAATGATGCAAAAAGCAATTGATCTTTGTGTCGATTTGGGAATTCACAATATTCAAATGGCCGGCTATGATGTTTTTTATGAAAAAAAGACTATGACTTCCAGAGAATATTACGTTGAAAATCTGATTAAATGCGTCCATATGGCAGCTAGGAAAAATATTATGCTGTCAATTGAAACGATGGATGATCCCTTTATTAACAGCCTGACTAAGATTGCCCATTATCATGATTTAGCTAAAAGCCCGTGGCTGCAGGCATATCCTGACTTAGGCAATTTGAGTGCCTGGCCGGAAAACGATGTGCCAGCGCAACTTGAAAAATATATTGATACTATCTGTGCAATTCACTTAAAAGACAGTAAAAAAGTTACTCCAACTTTTAAGGGTCAATTTAAGAATGTACCTTTTGGTCAGGGTTGCGTTGATTTTACTGGTTTACTCCGTACTTTAGTCAGATTAGATTACAATGGCAGTTTTACTATTGAAATGTGGTCTGGAGATAACGGTGATGAAAATGCACTTGATGAGGTAAAAAGTGCCAAGAAATTTTTTGATGATATTTTTAAACAGGTAGGCATTACTCAAGAAAAGGTAAGTTAAAGGAGAATATGATGCTGGAAAAATTGAAAGAAGAAGTCTATGAGGCTAACATGTCACTACCCAAGTTAAATTTGGTGACTTTTACTTGGGGCAATGTTTCAGGAATAGATAGAGAGCAAGGCTTATTTGTAATTAAACCCTCTGGGGTCCCTTATGAGGAGCTGAAGCCAGAGGATCTGGTGGTTATTAATTTAAAAGGAGACGTAGTTGAAGGAGACAAAAATCCGTCATCAGACACACCAACCCATACTTATTTGTATAATCATTTTCCTAAAATTGGTGGAATTGTGCACACCCATTCACCATGGGCAGTTTCATTTGCGGCTGCCAAAATGGATATTCCTGCACTAAACACAACTCATGCAGATACCTTTTATACTGCTGTGCCGGCTGCTGATGCCTTGACTAAGGCAGAAATAGAAGAAGATTATGAAGGCAATACCGGTAAGACAATTGTGCGTACCTTTAAAGAGCGTAATCTTGATTACGAAGCTACACCAGCAGCTTTAGTCAGTCAACACGGCCCGTTTGCTTGGGGTGAAAATGCGGCTAAGGCAGTTTATAATGCCAAAGTATTGGAAGTAGTGGCAGAAGAAGATTTTCACACTTTAGAATTAACCCATCAGAATTCCGAATTACCGCAGTATTTGCTAGATAAACATTATTACCGTAAACATGGTCCGAATGCTTATTACGGCCAACGGTAAAAATTAAAAATTGAATCATTAAAAAAACTGATAAATCTTTGTTTGACGATGTAGACTGAATTCTTATTCAAGCCGCATAATTTTAACAAGGTTTATCAGTTTTTAATTTAAAATTGTTAAGCTGCTAATATTTAGTTTCTTTAATATCGTCTTCTGGTCGGTGTTCTTGAATCCGAATTACCTGCCAGGTAAAATCACTTGCAGGCACATCCTTTAAGGTGATGCTCAATTCGTCATCAGCAAAAGTGAAATCCAGCTCAGTCCTGTTCTCAATCATTTCGATGCGATTAGGCTTATTTATTAAACCATGGACTTTAATAGTTTCTGGCAGGGGAGCCTTGATAAAAAGATACTTTTGGTAGTGCACGTGTCTATTTTGTAATACAAAAGCATTATTTTCAACAACCCCACTTATTTTAAGCGCGCAAGGTTCGCTTTCATTAAAAGCATGGCCAAAAAGATGCATCCAGTTGTTGACTTGCTTAAGCATTTCTTCAGTTGCAGAAGACAACTTACCATTATCTGTGACCGGAATATTAATTATCGTATTTTGCCCATCTTTACGATTGGCTACAAGCTTTGCAATTGGATCCGCTGGGACTAAATCACAACTTTCTTGGATAGTTTCTGCATCGACTAAAGCAATAGTATATTTTGCACAAGCTTTTTCAAAGTCGGTTTGATAAGCGTCAACGCTGACAGCCCGGGCTCCAATATTGCGAGCAGTTTTAACTAAAAAATCAGCGTCTACATCTTTTGCGCTTTTTAGTTTAAAATTTAATACGATGGCAAAATCAGGATTCATTGATTTCTCTCCTTCAGTAGATATTATTAATAAGTTTAACCCAAAAGGTGGTAAAGATGAAAATTATTATTTCACCGGCAATGAAAATGACAGTTGATAATGACTCTTTTCCTGCAAGGACGCACCCGCAATTTTTAGCTCAAGCTCAAGAATTAGCTGTTTTTCTAAAAAAATGCAGTTTTAACGAATTACAAAAAATTTGGCAATCTAGTGAGCGTACAACTAAAGAAGGGCAAAGGCAAATTCAAACTCTAAACTTGAATCAAAAAGATGGTTTAACTCCTGCCATTATTTCTTATTCTGGCATTCAGTATCAATATATGGCTCCCGACCTGTTCACTAAACCCGCTCTGTCTTATTTGCAAGAGAATGTCCGTATATTATCAGGTCTGTACGGTGTTTTGCGACCTTTTGATGGCGTGTGGCCATACAGATTGGAAATGAAAAACAAGGTAAAGGGGTTTAAACAGCCCAACTTATACCGATTTTGGGGCACGACAATTGCGGACAATCTTTTTGATGAAGATCAGATACTCATTAATTTGGCTTCTAAAGAATATTCGCGCAATGTTACTCCATACGTTAAGAATGGCAGGCAGATGATTACTGTTGATTTTCAAGAAACGAAAAACGGTCAGTGGAAAACAGTTGGGGTGCATGCCAAGATGGCTCGCGGAGAAATGGTGCGCTATATTGCTGAAAACCAATTAACTGAACCGGAGCAACTGCAGGACTTTCATGATTTTGGTTTTGTGTTTGAGCCGAAAGTTAGTACTGATAACACTTATGTTTTCAGGACAAAGTTCGATTTTAAACGGCGCTAAAATTTAAGATATAGAAATGTGAGGTTATTATGCAAATTGTTTTTGTTCGCCACGGTCAGACAGATTTAAATAAAACCGGTCGTATTCAAGGTTCGGTTTTTGATCATGATTTAGATGAGACTGGTCGTGCATGTGCTGAAAAAGCTGCTGCGAATTTTGATCCTGCGGGATTTGATGTAGTTTTTTCAAGTCCTTTAAAGAGATCTTTGACAACCGCTGAAATTTTTACTAAAGGACAAAAAGAAATAAAAATTGATCAGAGGTTAACTGAAATTAATTTTGGCGAATGGGATGGTCATTTTCTTTCAGAGCTAGGGCAAAAATATCCTGATGCCATTGATCCTTGGGGCAAGGCTGCAGCTGACTATATTAAATATGCACCAAGTGGCGAATCTTTTGTAGCTCTGGATAGAAGGTGCGGCAGTTTTTTAGATGATATGAAAAAGAATTACTTGACTAAAAAGGTGCTCGTATTTTGTCATGGTACTTTGATCAGAATGATGTTTGCCCACTACTTTACGCATGGTGATATGAAATATTTTGAAACCATGGATAATTGCGCTTTAGCCAAAGTTTCCTACCGTGATGGTATTCCCCGGGTAAATTATTATAACCGCATTTTAACTTTTGAATAGCGTATTAAGTCTCATTCAAGAGGCTTTTTTTATGAAAACAAATATTCGAGCATTATAATTGACGACTAAAAATAAATGAACTATTATTTTTATAAAGTGACACGATGTCACTTATGACAAAGGGAGATGATTAGGAAAATGGCTAAGTCAACTTTTATTAACTTGCCTGCCGGCAAAAAGAAAAAAATTGAAAGTGCGTTGTTAAAAGAATTCAGCAACTATCCTTTGGCAAAAGCACAAGTAGCGCGAATAGTGAAAGAAACGGGCATCGCACGCGGAGCTTTTTACAAATATTTTGTTGATTTAGAGGATGCATACCATTATATGTATGAATTAGCTCTAAAAAGTATTCATTTGCCCATAAAAATAAAAGCGCAGTTTGATGCACAGCAATATTATGACAATGTTGTTCATTTTATTGAAGAAATGCAGGCAAGTACATATGCTGGATTAATAAAAATGCATATCTTGTATAATGAAAGTTCGCCTGGTCATCCTTTTACACCAAAAATACTAGCTGGATTAGATCCGCAGAATTGGAGTGCAATGGTGCTCAGTCATGCCACCATTCGCTTAGTATTAACAAATCCAGTTCAAAAAAAGGCAATTATGACTCGTTTTAAAGCGAGCTTGGAACTGTTAAACAAAGGAAAGAACTAATGTTTTTAGCAATTAAAGAAATAAAAAGAGAGAAACTACGTTATGGGTTAATAATCTTAATGATTTTTTTGATTAGTTATCTCATATTTGTCTTATCGGCACTAGCAACTGGCTTGGCCAGTGAAAATACGCAGGCATTGGAATCTTGGGATGCTCAAAAAGTAGTCTTAAATAAAAATGCTAACGTAAGTATGAGTCAGTCTTTTTTAACCAAAACTGATTTAAAAAAAGCAACACTATCTAAAGATGAAGCATTGCTTGGTCAAATTCCAGTCGTAGTTAAGAAAGCCGGACGTCCCCAAATTTCAGCACAATTTATTGGAGTTAAAAAGAAGCAGTTTATCTATCATGATCAGGAACTTATTGCTGGTAGAAGAGCGAAAAAGAATTATGAGGTGGCTGTTGATCAAGCCTTTAAAACTAAAGGCTACCAGATAGGTGACAAACTGGCACTAAACGGCTCAAGTAGAAAGTACAAAATTGTTGGTTTTGTTAAAAATGCGAAAATTAATATTGCTCCAATTATTTACGGGACATTGGAGTCTTGGAAAAAGTTGCGGCAAGGGATGCCAACTTTAGAGGCTTCAGCTATAATTTCTCGTGATCAGCAATACAAATATAATTATAAAGATAGCAAGACATATCCTATTGCCCGATTTATTAAAAAACTTCCAGGATATATAGCCCAAAATATGACTTTTGAACTAATGATCGGCTTTTTATACATTATTTCATTAATTATAATCGCAGTTTTCCTGTACATTTTGACAATGCAGAAAATGCATAATTATGCGGTCATGCGTGCACAGGGGATTCCCAGCAGCACTTTAATAAAAGCAACCGTTAGCCAGGCAATTATATTAGTTCTTGCTGGATTAGTCATTGGCTTGGCAGCAATGTTTGTGACAGTTAAAGTTTTACCGGCCGCGGTTCCTGTCAGCTTCACGCCAAAAATTATTCTGACTGGTGCAGTAGGCTTGCTGTTAACGGCAATTATCGGTAGCTTAATTCCAATCAGATCAATTTTAAAGGTCGATCCGGCAAAGGCGATAGGTGAATAATATGGCAATTATCGAATTAAAAAATGTTCAAAAAGTTTATGGCACTGGAGCTGCACAAGTGGTTGCTCTAAAAAATATCAATTTTAAGGCCAACCTAGGTGAAGTAGTCTTAATCATGGGGCCTTCAGGAGCTGGGAAAAGTACCTTTTTAACGATAGCCGGATCTTTGCAGAAGCCAACTACTGGAGAAGTCTTTGTTGATGGTCAAAATATTGCACGTATTTCCGCGAGAGCAAGTGATCATTTACGACTAACGCAGCTGGGTTTTGTATTGCAGGCTTATAATTTAGTTCCTTTTTTAAAAATTAGAGAGCAGTTTGAACTAGTTAATAAGGTAAAGAAAAAAGGCAATATCAGTCAAGAAAAATTGCAGGAATTATTAAAACAGCTTGGTATCAGTTCTTTACTTAATAAATATCCGAGTGAATTATCAGGTGGTCAGCAGCAACGAGCAGCAATTGCACGTGCTCTTTACGCTAATCCACAAATTTTACTGGCCGATGAACCTACTGCTTCACTTGACAGTGAAAATGTGGCAGAGGTGGGCCAATTGTTTAAAAAACTAGCAAAAGACTATAACAAGGCGGTATTATTAGTAACGCATGATCCAAGGCTAAAGCAATACGCAGACCATATTTATGAAATGATGGATGGCAATATAAAGCAAGAAATTTAGTTATTAAATTTCGTAAATAAAAATAACAATATAAAAAATAACTACGAAAATTATTTTAATTAAAAGCGAAAAATCAACTAATCTTTTTTTATTAATAGTAATTTTATTATTTGTAATAATTCTAGTTTAGCATGAACAATGTTATTAATTAAAATTGTTTTCAAAAAGTTTAAATTTAGCAGAAAAATCATTAATTCTTTTGTGTTAGAAAAAAGTACTTTGCCCTTGACAAAGTACTTTTAAATTTACTATTCTTAATAGTGAAAAGAAAATGTTATTTTTTGCAGTAAGATAACTAATGTAATTAAAAGCAGAGTTATTAATTTGTTTTTTAACTGCTTGAGTAAATTACCAGGAAATAATGATTTCTTTGCTAAAATAACAAAAAAGTATTTTTGAGTATATGTTTTAATTTGGTATAATTTTTATTTTATTTATTAGCGATACGAGTATAATATATTATTGAGTAAGGCTTTTTATGTAGAGGTATAGTAATGAATGATATCCCAGAAGATAAGTCGATTGAGTTGTCAACCGATTACCAAAACCACAGCATTAATATGACATTTTCAGACAATCTAACAGATGATTCTGAACGAGGGTATATTCTTTCTGCTGCTTTCTTTTCCTATTGCGCTGCGCAAGGTCTAAGCAAAGAAGAAGTAAGCGACATGGTTTCGACTTATTATGACGAGTTTTTAAATAATGAGGACTAATTGACTCATTTCAAATATTTGTCTAAATAGAATTTCGATAGTAGTAATACTGTCTCTAGAAAACTGGTTTATAAAATAGTACGTTTTAAAGATAATCAAGGAAAACCAAAATGGCTAGAAAAAAAGAAATAGGAAGAAATAAGATTTTAAGTATTGCCTACAAAATGGTTGTTAAAGACGGCATTGAGAGTTTGACTGCTCGCAATATTGCCAAGGCTGGTCATTTTTCCACTCAGCCTTTATATCTTGAGTTTAATAGTATGGAAGATTTGCGCAAAGAGGTTTTGCGTAAAATTGCGGACAACTTAAAGAATAATATTTTGCAAAAAAGTTATACTGGTAAACCATTAATAGATATGGATTTATCATATATTGATTTTGCTAAGGAGCAGGAAAATCTTTTTAGAGCAATGTTTGTTGACGGTAAATTTGGTAGTAAAATTATCGCCGATACATTAATTAATTTTGGTATTGAAAAATTTAGAGAGCAGTATCCAGATAGTAATTATTCCGAGGATAGGATTAGAAGTGTTGTCATTGCTAACTGGATTACCACCAGTGGTATTGCTTCATTAATAGTTAATAAAATTGCAACATTTTCGCAAACACAAATTATAAATGTTTTAACAGCACAGATTAATGATGCAATCTTAAATGACTGGCTAAGCAAGACAAGTAAAGTTTCTTTATTTGATACTAATGAAGACAAAGATAAGAAATAGACTTTAATGCTCTATTAGCAAGGGAATGTTTGCTTGTGAGCAGTTATTAAATTATTAAAACTATCTGAAACAAGGAACATGTTAAAAAGATACGGATATGCTATAATTAGTTTTGAAATTAGTTTTCCTGAAAGGTGGTTTTTATGAAAATCCTTGCATTATGTGGCTCAAATGCCAATAATTCATTTAATGAGGCATTGCTTAAATTTATTTCTAAGCATTTTGCCGACAAGTATGATTTTAAGTTTGCAACTGTTAAAGGGTTGCCAATGTTTAAAGAGGGTGAAGATGCTCCAGAAGCAATCCAAACCTTGAGTAAAGAAATTGAGGACGCTGATTTGGTTTTAATCGGTTCTCCTGAGCAACAACACTCTGTTACCAGTGCTTTAAGTAGCGCACTTGAGTGGTTATCTTGTGTAACTCACCCATTTAAGGGCAAGCCAGTTGCTATTGTGTCAACTTCACCAATGCCACAAGGTGGTTCTCGTTCACAAAGTCGTTTGAAGAGTTTGTTGACTGCACCAGGCTTTGGCGCTAAGGTCTTTAATGGTGATGAATTCATGATGGGTGTTGCACCAACTCAATTTGATGATAATGGTGACTTGAAAGATGAGTCAACTGTTAAATTCCTAGGTCAATTTTTCGATGAAGTTGATAGTTGGTACGCACAAGTAACTAAGTAGGAGGGTCGAGAATGAAAATATTAGCAATTGTTGGTACAAATGCACCCTTTTCCTATAATCGCTTTTTGGCACAATTTATTGCCAAGCATTATAGTGACAAAGCAGATATTGAAGTAAAAGAAGTCGATAAATTGACACCTTTCTGCAGAACAGAAATGGCTGATGACACTATTAAGGCTTGGATTGAAGACGTTAAGAGTGCTGATGGTATCATAATCACTACCCCTGAATATGATCATACTATTCCTGCTGCTTTAAAGAGCAGTCTTGAATGGCTTGGTTCACATGCAGGTCCTAATGTTATGAAGATGAAGCCAGTTGCTGTTGCTGGTGCATCATACGGTGCACAAGGTACTGGTCGCGCTCAAGAAGATATGCGTGAAATTTTGCTTTCACCTGATATGAGTGCAAATGTATTGCCAGGCAACGAAGTTTTAATTGGTCAGGCTCCAGATAAGTTTAACAAAGAAACTGGAGAATTGACTGATGAAGCTACTATCAAGCAGTTAGATGGCATGATGGATAACTTCTTCAAGTTTGTTGAGCAAGCACATAAATAAACTTTTGCCAGTTTAACTGGTAGAGAGTAAAATAACCGGATAGGAGCATCCTATCCGGTTATTTTTGATTTGAAAGGAAGTTGGCATGACAAAACCTGTCGTTTTACCTGTAAAATCTGTTCGTAATCCCCGCGACTTGGGCGGCTATATTGGCCTGGGCGGCCATAAAATCAAAAGTTGGCGATTATTGCGCACTGGCAACATAAGTGAAATATCATTAAAAGATGAAAAATTTTTGCTTGCTAATGGTTTGACTAAAATTATTGACTTACGTTCACCAGCTGAGTGCAAGGCTAACCCTGACCGAAATATACCAGGGGTTGCTCATTATGAATTCCCATTGTCAGCTGATGACAATACTGGTGGCAATGGCCTTGATAGGAGTATAGAATTTGAGCAATATCGCCATGATCAATATGCGGGTTTTTATACAATGTGCCAAAGATATCATGATCATGTCAGCAATAAATTTGCACAGAATAGCATTCACCAAATTGTCAGTTTAATTGCTGAAACGACTCATGGCTCAGTTTTATACCATTGCTCGGAAGGTAAAGACAGGACGGGATTGGTAACTGTAATATTGCTTCACATTTTAGGAGTAGATCTAGAGACGATTCGGCAGGATTATCTTTATTCCAACTTAATGCTCAACGATTACCGCAAGGTGCGTGATGAGCGCCTTAAAAGAGCTGGAGAAAATGATAAGTTCCGTGCCAACATGCGTATTTTGGGTTCGGTAGCCAATGCGTATATTGATACGAGCTTGATTACAATCAATGAAAACTATGGCGGCATGGATTCTTATATTGACAACCAATTAAGAATCGATGAGCAGATGAAAGAAAAAATAAGAGAAAACTATTTGGAAAAGTAGGGATAAAATCAATGATTAAAAATTTAACTTTAGAACAACAAGTGGGACAGCATCATGCTTTAGGCACATCAATAACCTTACAAATCTTTGGAGCGCGCGATAAAAATGTCATTAACGACTCTTTTAATTTGATTGACCATTATGAAGATTTATTAACAGTTAATCGTGATGAATCTGAAGTTATGGATGTAAATCATGCGGCTGGTAAACAGCCAGTGCAAGTTTCCAGTGGTACCTATGATTTGATCAAATTGGCGGTAGAAAAAAGCCGGGAAAATTTTGGCTTCAATGCTTTAATTGGTCCAGTCGTTAAATTATGGGCAATTGGCTTTAAGGGGGCCCATGTTCCAACTGCTGATCAGATTAAAGAAAGGATGAAGCTAATTGATCCTTTTAGTGTTGACTTGAATGACGCTGACCAAACCGTTTTTTTGAAAAAGTCAGGAATGGAATTAGATCTGGGAGGTATTGCCAAGGGCTGGATCGCGGATCGCATTAAGGACTTTTGGTTGGCCTACGGTGTTCATGCCGGAATTATTAATCTTGGCGGCAACATTTTACTTGTTGGCGACTCACCTAAAAGGACTAGCGGTCAGTGGTCAGTAGGAGTGCAAGATCCTAAAGAGCCTCGTGGCAATAATATTGCTTCGGTAATGGTGCCAGAATGTTCAGCGGTTACTAGTGGCACTTATGAACGCTACCTGGAAGTTGACGGCCATAAATATCATCATTTAATTGACCCACGGACTGGTTATCCAGTTGAAACAAATTTAGCTGGAGTCACTACCTTTACCAAGTATTCAGTTGAAGCAGAAATCGAATGCAAGAGACTGTTCTTTGCAGGAAAGCCGCTTGCTGGTTGGCATGATGATCCTGATCGCATTGGAGCTGTCTTTGTATATAATGATGAACACGTTGAGTATGACAATTTTCAAAAGTAGTAAATAAAAGTGCCGTGAAGGGCACTTTTTATTTACAGTATGTTCTTATTCTTAAAAGGTAATGATAAGGGCGCTATTTACAATTTTATTAAAAAACAGTTCTAAATTTAATTATTTTAAGCAGCTGTTCGACTAATGCTAAAAATGCTGTTAAACAAACCATTGGATAAACCGGGAGTGTTGTAAATAATGAAACGGATAAATGACGAATCAAGGGTCTGCTGGATAAACCACGGGTTTTGTAAAGCATTAAGCATTGACAATATAATATAAACGAAAAAGTAACTGGCAAAAAAGGATGCAAAAGCACCTAATACGCTATCAAGTAAATTGCCAAAATTAGTTGCATGAGGATTTTTATTTGGCACCCATCCTTTAAAAATCTTAACCACCATCTTGCCGATAAAGACAATAACAAAAAATGCTAAAAAACGGAAAAGCATTAAGTTGGTTCCAGGAGTTAGAGTGGTTTGAATATTCTGTCCCGTAATTTGACTGTAAAGCCAATTGCCAACAGGATTCTGAAAAAGGATTGCGGCAATGAAGACAATAGCAGAAAATACCAAATTGATGATTAGTCTGGTAAAGCCTGTTTGAAATCCTTTATAAGTTTTTAGTGCCAAATAAGCCAGAACAATTAGAGTAACAATCATATTAATCTCCTTTGACGATATTATAGCTTAATTTATGCGTTTAGACTTTGACGACAGTCGAAAAATATTTCATAATTAAAGGGATGCATTGACTTTACAATAAGCCATTTTTAGCGTTAAATTTAGAGGGTGTGAAACAAGGTTTCACGGGTGAAAAATGAATCCTGAACAATTTGTCCAAGAATTATCAAAACGTAATTTTAAATTAAATGAAAATCAAATCAACCAATTTAACCAATACTTTACCAGTCTGATTGAAGCTAATAAAAAAGTTAATCTTACTCGCATAACAGAAAAAGATGATGTTTACCTAAAACATTTTTTCGATAGTATTACGCCTCTTTTAATGTTTGGCGAAATATTTAAAAAGTCCCAGTCTTTGTGTGATGTTGGTGCGGGTGCTGGTTTTCCATCAATTCCGCTTAAAATTATGTTGCCGGAATTGCAGGTAACGATCGTCGATTCTCTGGGTAAAAGGTTGAATTTTTTGCAAGGGTTAATCAGCCAGCTAAATTTAAAAAATGTTGCTTTAGTTCATGGTCGCGCTGAAGACGTGGGCCAAAACAAACAATATCGTGAGCAGTTTGATATTGTAACTGCCCGGGCTGTTGCCAACATGGCTGTGTTGAGTGAATATTGTTTGCCACTAGTTAAGAAAAACGGCAATTTTATCGCTCTCAAGGGACCAAAAGCTGAAGATGAATTAAAATCTAGTCAGAAAGCTTTAAAAACTTTAGGCGGCAAGGCAATTGCCATAAAAGAATTGCAACTGCCTCAAAGCAGTGAAGATCGCACGCTAATCTTGATAAAAAAAGTGCAGCCTACACCCAAAAAATATCCGCGGCAGGCGGGTACGCCGCACCGCAAACCAATTCATTAAACAGGGGGACTCAAAATGTCATTATTTTCTTCTTTGCGTCATCATGAAGAAATACCTAAAAATAAACAAGTTCAAGATATTGAACTAAGTAAAATTAAACCTAATTCATATCAACCACGACATGAGTTTTCTGAAGAATCAATTCGTGAATTAGCAACGACTTTAGATAAAGATGGTTTGCTTCAACCTATTATTGTGCGTGAAAAGGGTGATGATTATGAAATTATTGCTGGTGAGCGCAGATTGCGGGCCGCAAAGCATCTTGCTTGGGAAAAAATTCCGGCTATCGTTAACAATATGGATGATAGTCAAGCTGCTTCATTAGCTTTAATAGAAAACCTGCAAAGAGAAGATTTAAATCCGATTGATGAAGCACAGGCCTATAATAATCTCATGAAGTTAAATAATTTAACTCAAACAACTTTGGCCCAAAATATTGGCAAGTCGCAATCTTATGTAGCGAATAAGTTGCGCCTACTAAAGCTGACACCTAAGGTGCAGAGTTATTTGGCCAGTGGTGAAATTTCTCCTCGTCATGGTCGTTGTTTAGTCGGGCTTAGTGAAAAAGACCAGAGCCGCGTTCTCGATGAAATTTTGGCTCACAACCTTAATGTGAGTGATACCGAGAAAATCGTTAAAAATGTAGAGCAATATTTTGCCGACAAAAAAATTGAGGACAAAGAAAAAGAGCAGGCTGAAAAGACCAGACGAGCAGCTAATCGCATTCCCAAGGACTTAAAAGTACAGATTAATACGATCAAAAAGGCAATAAAACTTGCACAGCAGTCTGGCATTAAAGTTAAGTTTAAAGAAAATAACGATCCTGATGATTATATGATTACGATTGAATTAAAAAGAAAGTAGGAAGGCATGGAAAATATGGTGAGTGTAATTTCGGTTGCTAACCAAAAAGGTGGCGTTGGTAAGACGACCACGACTATTAATTTGGCGGCTTCGATTGCAGAACGCGGTTATCAAGTCTTAATAGTGGATATTGATCCGCAGGGTAATGCCACTTCTGGCTTGGGAATTGAAAAGTCCGCAATTGATCAAGATATTTATAGCGTTTTGATTAATGATGTTCCGCTTAAAGATACGATTTTCCATACTTCGACTAATCGCCTGGATTTAGTTCCAGCAACTATTAATTTGTCTGGTGCGGAAACAGAACTGATTAGTATGATGGCACGAGAAACGCGGTTGAAATCAGCTTTAGACTCAATTAGTGGCAATTACGACTTTATCTTTATTGATTGTCCGCCTTCTTTAGGTCAATTGTCTATTAATGCCTTTACAGCATCTGATTCAATTTTGATTCCGGTTCAAAGTGAGTATTATGCTATGGAAGGTCTTAGTCAGTTACTTAACACTATCCGCTTGGTGCAAAAGCACTTTAACAAAGACCTTGGAGTTGAGGGAGTTTTACTGACAATGCTAGATGCCCGGACTAATCTGGGTGCTGAAGTTGTTAAAGAAGTACGTTCCTATTTTTCTGATAAAGTATATAAAACTATTATCCCCAGAATTACCAAACTGGCTGAAGCACCAAGTTATGGTCAAGCAATTACGGAATATGCGCCAAATTCTCGTGGTGCCGAAGTTTATGATGATTTAGCCAAGGAGGTGTTGAAGAATCATGGCAAGAAACTCAAGAAATAAGGACACCAAAAAGCATGGTGGTCTCGGTCGCGGGATCGAAGCGCTGTTTGAAGACGAGCCGCAGATTGAAGACAATAATGAGGAAGAAATTCAAGATTTAAACTTGGGCGATATCAGGCCTAATCCATATCAGCCTCGGAAAAATTTTGATGACAAATCGCTTAAAGAACTAGCTGATTCAATTAAAGAAAATGGTGTCTTTCAGCCTATAATTGTGCGTAAGTCTATTAACGGCTATGAAATTATTGCCGGTGAGCGTCGCTTTCGCGCCTCTAAATTAGCTAAGAAAACTACTATACCGGCAATTGTGCGTGACTTTAGTGAAAGTCAAATGATGGAAGTTGCGGTTCTGGAAAACTTGCAGCGTGAAGATTTAACACCGCTTGAAGAAGCCCAGGCTTACGAAATGTTGCAAAAAAACTTGGGTCTGACTCAAGAAGAAGTTTCAAAAAGAATGGGCAAATCCCGTCCTTATATTGCGAATTACTTGCGTCTGTTAACCTTGCCTAATAAGACCAAACATTTATTACAGCACGGTGATCTTTCTATGGGTCAGGCCAGAACACTTTTAGGTTTGAAAAACAAAGACAAGATTGATGAAGTAGCAAAACAAGTAGTTAAAGAAGGGATGCCGGTGCGCAAAGTTGAGGCACTGGTCGCCAATCTTAATGCTAAAAAGCCCCGCAAAAAGACAGTGCAGAAGTCACCCTTTATCCGCGCTACTGAACATCAGCTGGCTAATAAATTGGGTTCAACTGTCAATATTTCTGAAAGCAAAAAGGGCAGTGGTCATTTATCTATCGGCTTTTCTTCAACTGCCGAATTAAACAGAATACTTGATGTACTGGGAGTCGATCTTGATGAATAAAGAAATTTCCTATAGTTTAGCGGACACGGTACTGATGAAAAAGCCTCATGCCTGTAAAACTAATGACTGGGAAGTCTTGCGCATAGGAGCAGATATCAGGTTAAAATGTATGGGCTGCGGCCACATCGTAATGATGCCGCGTTCAAAGTTTACGCATAACTTTAAAAAAGTTTTAACTAAGGCGAATGATCCGGTCAACACTAAAAATGAGCTTTATGTGCCTAAAAATGAAATAGCACAACCGCACTTTAATCAAGATAATAACTGATTTTGTTTTAGAAAGAGGATAAAAAATGTCACTAACTGCTGGGATTGTTGGGTTGCCTAATGTTGGTAAGTCGACTTTGTTTAACGCAATTACTAAAGCGGGAGCGGAAATGGCCAACTATCCGTTTGCTACGATTGAACCGAATGTTGGTATGGTGGAAGTTCCAGACAAGAGACTTGCTAGAATTCAGGAACTAATTCCCGCTAAAAAAATAGTTCATACTACTTTTGAATTTACTGATATTGCCGGTTTAGTTAAAGGGGCTTCCAAAGGAGAAGGTCTGGGTAATAAATTCTTGGAAAATATTCGCCAAACTGATGCGATTATCCATGTTGTCCGTGCTTTTGAAGATGACAATATTACTTCCGTTACCGGTAAAGTGGATCCAGAAGAAGATATCAATACTATTAATTTAGAACTGGCAATTGCCGATTTAGATGCTGTTAACCGCCGCATTAATAAGGTTAAAAAGATTGCCCAGCAAAATGACAAGGAAGCTAAAGCTGAATTTAACGTTTTGCAAAAAATTAAGCCAGTTCTAGAAGAGGGTAAACCCGTGCGCTCAATCAAGTTTAATGAAGATGACCAAAAAATTGTTAAGGGCCTATTTTTGTTAACTGACAAGCCGGTTATTTATGTTGCTAATATTGCTGAAAATTCAATGGCCGATCCCGAAAAAGATCAATATTATCAAATTGTTAAAAAGCACGCTGAAAGTGAAAATGCTGAATGCTTAGGTATATCCGCAGCTACTGAAGAAGAGATTGCTGGCTTAGATGACGATGAAAAAGCCGAGTTTTTAGAAGCTGAAGGGGTAACTGAGTCGGGTCTTGACCGTTTAATCCGGGCAGCCTACCATATTTTGGGACTAAGAACTTTCTTTACAGCTGGTGGTCCTGAGACTCGTGCCTGGACTTTCCATAAGGGCATGAAAGCACCACAAGTTGCCGGTGTTATTCACTCTGATTTTGAACGCGGATTTATTCGCGCGGAAGTAGTTTCATACACGGATTTAGACAAATATGAAACCATGCAGAAAGTTAAAGAAGCTGGTAGGTTGCGTCTTGAAGGGAAAGATTATGAAGTTCAAGATGGCGACATTATTGAATTTAGATTTAACGTTTAGGAAATAATAATGGCAGAAAAGAAAACTGAAGCACAAGCTAAAATAGATACTAGCAAGCAGGAAAAACTAAAAGAAAAAGTAATCAATCAAAATATAGATGATGAAGTCAAACAAATGCAGCCTGCTGAATTGCGTAAACAACTCAGTAATAAAAATTCTGACTATGTTTTTCGCTTGCAAAAAGAACTTGAAACACAAGGCAAGATGAGTCATGAAGATGCTCAAAAGAAAGTAGATGAGCTTTTGAATGATTTAATAATCGCACAGCGTCATGGTCAACCGGCCAGTACATATTACGGCCTATCACCTAAATTAAAAGCTGCTGATATGTTAAAGCCGAAAAAGCGGAAAGCTTCTGATATTCCGTTTTGGCAATATGCCACAGATAATGCTTTATTTTATGTTGCCCTTTTCTTTGGTCTTTTTGGCTTAATTGGTTTATTCCAAAAGAACAACAAATATAATTCAGAGATGGGTGCATTAACCTTACTGATTGTTGGTGCTGCATTAGGTGTTTTTATGACCAAGTATAATGAGTGGGTTTTACCTAATGGTGGTAAAAATCGTAAAATTCCCTGGTCAAAATTAATTTGGGGCTTCATTTTAATGATGGCATTGCTCTTTATCTGTTTTGGCGTACTGTCTTTGCGGGCATTACAAATTATTAATCCAGTTTTACCAGGAATATATAATTTGATAATTGCTGCGGTGGCATACGGTATTCGCTGGCTTTTCCGCCGTCATTATCAGATCATTGGCTCTGCATTTTCACCAGCTGATAGGAGTAAATAGGTGCTTTTTGTCAAGAAAAGAGCTATACTTAGATAACTATATATTTTAAAGGATAAATAGATTTACTATGAATCTATTTATCCTTTTTAAACTGATACATATAAGAATTAAATAACGTTTTAACAAATTAGAAAGAGGTATTTAATGATTAACACGTTGCGTAAGTCAATCAGGCAGTATAAAAAACTGTCTTTGCTGTCGCCACTCTTTGTCACTGGTGAAGTTATCATTGAAATGTTAATACCATATTTGGTTGGTATTTTAATTGATAATGGCATTATGAAAGGGAACATGCCCTACATTACTAAAAGCGGTATTGTTTTATTGGTGTTTACGGTTCTTTCACTTGTTTTGGGTTCTGGTGCCAGCTATGCCTCTGCTCATGCTGCAGCGGGGTTTGCAGCTAATTTGCGTAAAGACATGTTTTATCACGTGCAAGATTATTCTTTTGAAAATATTGATAATTTTTCTAGTGCCAGTTTGGTTACGAGAATGACGACTGACGTTAATAACGTTCAGATGTCTTATCAAATATTAATTAGAATTGCAGTCAGAGCGCCAATGATGTTATTGGTTTCAATAATCATGTCTGTTATTGTCAGTCCCCAATTATCACTGGTATTTGTAGTGATTGCCCCAGTTTTTGTCATTCTGCTCGGTATCATTATTAAAAGTGCCAGCAAGTATTTTCCTAAGATTTTTAGGGGCTATGACCGCATGAACCAAGTAGTGCGGGAAAACATTCGTGGCATTCGTGAAGTTAAAACCTATGTGCAAGAAGAAGCACAAACAGTTAAATTTAAAAAATCTGCCGGCTTTATCTACAGACTATTTGCAACTGCACAAAAAATCATGTCATTGAACTCACTTGTGGTTATGGCAGTGTTAAATATTTCTAACCTGGCTATTTGCTGGTTTGGGGCCAAAGAAATTGTTGGTGGCAGTTTACAAACTGGTCAGCTTATTTCAATGTTTTCATATTCAAACTCTGTCTTAGGCAGTTTGAATATGTTGGCAATGATCTTTACTCAACTGGTTGTCTCTGCTGCTAGTGGTCACAGAATTGCTGACGTTATCAATGAAAAACCATCAATTGAAAATCCACGCAAACCTTTAAAGCATGTAAACAATGGTGAAGTAATTTTTGATCACGTTAATTTTAAATATGATCCAGATGATAAGAACCTGGCTTTAAACAATATCAATTTAACCATTAAACCGGGTGAGACAATTGGTATTATTGGGAAAACCGGGTCATCAAAATCAACCTTAGTATCAATGATTCCACGGCTTTATGATACGGATTCAGGAGCCGTTCGGGTATCAGGACACAATGTAAAATCATATGATTTAAAAACACTGCGTGACAACGTGGCGATGGTTTTGCAAAATAATGTTCTGTTTTCAGGAACCATTAAGGAGAACCTTAAATGGGGTGACGAAAATGCCACTGATGAAGAAATTATTGCTGCTGCCAAAATTGCTCATGCAGATGATTTTATTCGTGAAATGCCTGACCAGTATGAAACTATGGTTGAACAAGGCGGGGCTAATGTTTCCGGTGGCCAAAAGCAAAGAATTACAATTGCAAGGGCATTGCTAAAGAGGCCTAAGATTTTAATTTTGGATGATTCTACTTCAGCGGTTGATACACAAACTGAGCGTCAAATCCGCGAAGCACTGGTAGAAAATATGCCGGATACCACTAAAATAATTATTTCGCAGAGGATCGTATCCATTAAGGATGCAGACAGAATAATTGTCATGGATGATGGTAAAATTCAGGATATTGGTACGCATGAAGAACTGATGCAGCGCAATGACTTGTACAGCTCGATTGCCAAGTTTCAAGAAGAACAGAAGAAGTAGGTGATTAATTTGAATAAAGCAGTGGAAAAGCAAAATAACCAAATCTCTGGTAAACGTTCTACAATACTGTGGCGTCTGCTTAAATTAGTTGCCAGCACCAGTCCTTGGATGCTTATCAGTTCTACAGTTGCCATAATTCTCACGGCTGCTGCGAATGTTTTAGGTTCCTTGTTTATTGAACGCTTGATAAATACTTACATTATTCCGCTAACCAAAGAGGCCAGACCAGATTTTGGTCCACTTTTGCACGCAATTGCGGTAATGTTTGGCTGTTATGCTATTGGATTCATTTCTAATTATCTTTTTGCAATGTTAATGGCAGTTTTAGCACAAAAAGTCCAATTCAGAGTGCGGATGGAAATGTTTGAGCACATGGAAAAATTGCCAATTTCTTATTTCGATGAAAATGATTATGGCGACATCATGAGCTGTTATACTAACGACATTGATACGTTGCAACAAATGATTTCTCAATCGATTCCACAGTTTATGAACTCAGCTTTAAACCTTATTTTTGTTTTGGGTGCGATGGTGATTTTAAGCTGGCAGCTAACTATTTTTACTTTAGTAGTCTTTGCCCTTTCTATTATCGTTGTCCGCTTTTTAACGATACGTTCAGCTCATTACTTTAAGCTGCAGCAAAAAGAATTAGGACAAGTTAACGGATATAATGAAGAAATGCTTAATGGTCTTAAGGTAATTAAAGTCTTTAGCCATGAGCCTGAAGTTGAGCAAGATTTTAATGCTTATAACGATTCTTTGCAGGTAGCATCTGGCAAGGCTCATACTTACGCCACGATTTTATTTCCAATTATGGGTAACTTGGGCAACTTGCTTTATGTTTTAATTGCAGTTTTAGGTGGTGCGGTAGCCATCAACCATATTGCACCTCTTTCATTAGGGGTTATTGGTGCCTTTCTGCAATTATCAAAACAGTTTGCAATGCCGATAGCTCAGATTTCACAACAGTTAAATTCTATCGTAATGGCTTTAGCCGGTGCGGAAAGAATTTTCGATTTAGAGGATCAGACAGTTGAAGTTGATGATGGTGATGTAACTATCACCAAAGACGAAGATGTAAAGGGTGCTTGGCACTGGAATGTACCGCAAAAAGATGGGTCAGTGAAGAAAGTTACTGTCAATGGTCATATTGTTTTTGATCATGTCAACTTTGGCTATTCGCCTAATAAACAAATTTTGTATGATATTTCGATTGATGCCAAACCGGGTATGAAAGTGGCACTGGTTGGTGAAACCGGAGCGGGTAAAACCACTATTTCCAATATGATTAATCGCTTCTACGAAATTAATTCTGGTACTATAACCTATGACGGTATTCCGATTAATAGAATTAAAAAAGATGATTTAAGGCGGTCATTATCAATAGTATTGCAGGACACACACATGTTTACTGGTACAGTTATGGATAATATCCGCTTTGGTAATACCGAAGCAAGTGATGATGATGTGTATCAAGCAGCGCATTTGTCGCATGCTGATGAATTCATTCATCACTTGGACGAAGGCTACAAAACCATTATCGATGGTAATGGCGGAGACCTGTCTCAGGGTCAAATGCAGCTTCTCAGTATTGCGCGGGCGATGATCGCTGATGAACCAGTCATGATTTTAGATGAGGCAACTTCCAGCATTGATACGCAAACTGAAAAGTTAGTGCAGGCTGGTATGGATAATCTGCTTGCAGGACGTACAAGTTTTGTTATTGCCCACCGTCTTTCCACAATTGTTAACTCGGACTTGATTTTAGTACTTGATCATGGTCATATTATTGAAGCCGGTAACCATGAGCAGCTTCTAAAGCAAAAGGGTTACTACTACGAGTTATATACTGGCAAAAAAGAAATACAGTAATTTTGATAAAATTTTCTCAGCATTATGGTGCTGGGAATTTTTTTGCTTAAAAAGACCTGCAAGCAATAAATACTTACAGAACGCAAGTTTGTGTTATGGTAAGGTTTAAGAAATTAGCTGGGTCTAAAGCTATTAACAAAAATCTTTATGTAATTTAGGATAATTAAAAAATTGTCATAGACAAAAGGAATTACGCAAATGAATCAAATCATCCAAATTTTAAGTGAACGCCGAGGCGATTTAGGGATTGCATTGCTGCAGCATATACAGATATCATTAATTTCACTGCTGATTGCTATGGTAATTGCAATGCCACTAGCTTTTTGGACTGTAAAACATGCCAAAGTAGCAGAATTTTTATTGCAAATTGCCAGTATATTACAAACTATTCCTTCTTTGGCACTTCTGGGTTTGCTAATACCCCTTGTCGGCATAGGAACAGTTCCTGCGGTAATTGCCTTGATAGTGTATGCTTTATTACCTATCTTTCAGAATACCTATTTGGGATTAACAGAAATTGATCCAGCTCTGGAAGAAGCTGCAGATGCGTTCGGCATGTCGCGCATGCAAAAGCTGCTCAAAGTTGAATTACCTTTAGCTATGCCCACAATTATTTCTGGTATTAGGACAGCTTTAGTTTTAATTATCGGGACAGCTACCATGGCAGCATTAATTGGCGCAGGCGGACTTGGTAGTTTTATACTACTGGGAATTGACCGTAATAATACTGCTTTAATAATTATCGGCGCAGTTTGTTCAGGTGCCTTGGCTATTATTTTAAGTGCCTTGATCAAGTGGTTAGAACATGCTTCAGTTAAAACTGCTTTAGGAGTTTTAGCTGTCAGTGTTTTATTTTTGGCAGGCAGTGGTGTTTATGAAACTGTTGCTAATCAAAAAGAGACGATAACTGTTGCTGGTAAGCTAGGCTCTGAACCCGAAATTTTGATTAATATGTACAAAGAATTAATTGAACAGGGTGATGCGCACGTTCAAGTGACGTTGAAACCTAATTTTGGTAAGACTACTTTTCTCTTTAGTGCATTAAAAAACGGTAAGATCGATATTTATCCGGAATTTACGGGTACTATTTTAGAGACTTTTGCTAAAACTCCGGTAAAAACGACGGGTTTATCTGAAAAAGAAACTTATGCTAAAGCTAAAGAATTAGTGAATAAGCAGGATAAACTTACTTTACTTAGACCAATGGCCTACGATAACACTTATGCTTTGGCTGTCAAAACCTCTTTTAAAAACAAAAATCATTTAAAGAAAATCAGTGATTTGGCTAATATTACTAATCAGTTAAAGGGTGGTATGACTTTAGAATTTATTGACCGTGGAGATGGTTTTAAAGGAATTAAGAAACTATACAAAATTGATTTCCCAGTTAAATCAATGGAGCCGGCTCTGCGCTATCAAGCAATAGACCAAAATAAGGTTAACATCGTTGATGCCTATTCAACTGACAGTGAATTGCGGCAGTATCACTTAAGTATTTTAAAAGATGACAAACATAACTTCCCTATTTATCAGGGTGCTCCTTTAATGAGTAACGACTTTGCACGTCGGCATCCCCAAGTGGTACACAGTTTAAATAAATTAGCCGGCAAGATCACTGAAAAGCAAATGCAGGAAATGAATTATGAGGTCAATATCAAAAATATGGATCCAGGCCAAGTGGCGCATCATTATTTAGTAAAACAGCATTTACTTAAGGAGAAATAAGATGGCTTCAGCAATTAAATTTGAACATGTACAAAAAACTTTTGCCGGTAAAATAGTAGTAAACGATCTTAATCTTGATATTCAACAAGGTGAACTTTTTGTCCTAGTTGGCAACTCCGGTAGTGGGAAAACAACATCTGTTAAAATGATTAACCGTTTGGAAGACCCAAATTCTGGCCAGGTTTTAATTAATGAACGGCCTACTACAGAATACGATGTGCAAAAATTGCGCTGGCAAATTGGTTATGTGTTGCAACAAATCGCTCTTTTTCCGAATATGACCGTTGCCCAAAATATTACTCTCATTCCAGAAATTCAAGGGGTAAACGATAATCTGGAAAAATTGGCAGCCCAACTGCTGCAAAAAGTGGGTCTCAATCCGCAAGAATACGCTCAACGTTATCCCCAGGAACTGTCTGGTGGTGAACAACAAAGAATTGGCATTTTAAGGGCTATTGCATCAAAGCCTCCTATCGTGTTGATGGATGAACCTTTTAGTGCACTTGATCCACTTTCTCGAGCAAATTTACAAGAACTAGTTGTTGACTTGCATAAGCAACTGCATAATACTATTTTGTTTGTGACGCATGATATGAACGAGGCACTCCATTTAGCTGATAGAATTGGTATTATGAAGGATGGCCAATTGCTGCAGGTTGATCAGCCAGAAGAAATTTTACGGCATCCGGCTAATAACTTTGTCCGAGACTTTTTCAGAGGCAGCATAGGCAGCAACCTATATGAAACAACTTTGAAGCAAGCAGCTTTATTGACTAAATTTAAACGGGCTGAATCTGGCTCACGGGCGGCAATGCCGTTAATTAATGTCGAGGACACAATTGCTAAATTGTTAACTCTTTTAAGTGAGCAAAATGAAGTGCTGGTACAAAATGCCAGTGGGGACTTTTTAGGCCTTGTTGATCGGCAATGGCTGGTTACATATCTGAATAATATTAATAGTTTAAAGTAGAAACTAAGCTGGAAAATCCGGCTTTTTTAATAAAACAATAAAGTTATGCTTGAATATTAGTAGTTTGTTACAAAATTGTCTAAAATATTAGACATAGATTCTGCTACACTATATTTAGTAGAATATAAAAATAAAACGAATATAATCAATAAGTAAAAAGAAGGGAAATTAGCCCTATGAAAATTTTAGTTGTTGACGACGATAAAGAAATCGTCGAACTGTTAAGTATTTATCTTAAAAATGAAGGGTATACCCCAGTCGTTGCCTACAGCGGCAAAGAAGCAATTACAAAATTAACTACCACTCCTGATATTGCATTAATGATTTTAGATGTCATGATGCCTAATATGAGTGGAATTGATGTTATTAAGGAAGTTCGTAAGGATTCAGACATTCCTATTATTATTGTGTCTGCCAAAACTGGTGACATGGACAAAATCCAGGGTTTGATTACGGGGGCTGATGACTATGTGTCAAAGCCGTTTAATCCATTAGAGGTAATGGCACGGGTTCGTTCACTGTTACGTCGCAGTCAAAAGCAGGTCAAAGATGATGAACCTGACATTCTTGAGGTTGGGCCGCTTATTATTAACCGTGATTCACATGAAGTAAAAACGATTGATGGCAAAGATATTCAGTTAACTGCTTTGGAATTCGGTATTCTGTATCTTCTCGCCAGTCACCCTAATCGCGTGTTTTCTGCAGATGAAATTTTTGAACGAGTTTGGCAACAGGAATCGATAGTTTCTGCCAAAACCGTTATGGTGCATGTTTCCCACTTGCGTGACAAGATTCAAACGGCTACAGGCGGCGAAGATGTTATTCAAACAGTTTGGGGTGTAGGCTATAAAGTTGAGGCTTAGCTAGATGAAAAAAGAAAGAGTCAAGCTGACAGCTGCTGAAAAAAGCGAGTTGTTTGCTGAAGGCGTTATAACGGTGATCTTGCTGTTATTGTTAAACCTATCGGTGATTATTTTAATCAACTTGACAATTTTACAAAATAAAAACCTGGTTAACGGTATTTATTTTTTAAAAAGAACCATTACTTTTGCTGGTGGACGTCACTTGTGGTCTTGGCAAAATACCTTTATCGTTTTTATGGGTATTGGTGATTTGATCGTGCTTTATTGGCGCTTAATTCGGCGTTATCATCAAATGCAGTTAAGACACGTTATTTCTGAATTGCATTATATTGCCAAAGGACATTTTGATCATACAATTTCTTTTAAGGTTAAAACAGACCTGCAGAAAGTAATTGATTCGATTAACTCATTAGTGGATAGTACGGTCACCGCAATTAATGAAGAAAAGGCGATTGAAAAGTCTAAAGATGAACTAATTAGTAATGTTTCTCATGATATCAGAACGCCTTTAACCTCTGTTATCGGTTATTTAGGTTTGCTTAAATCGGGGGTGTCGGATCCAGCAGATCAACAAAAATATCTTAATATCGCATATATGAAAGCAGAACAAATGAAGTCATTAGCTCATGATCTGCTTGAGTATACAACGTTAAAATCAACTAGTACCAAACTAAACTTGTCCTCTTTACATATTTTTTCTATGTTAGAGCAGGTGGCAGCAGGTTTTGAATTTGAGGGTCAGGAAAAAGGGATAGTATTTAACATAGAAGCAAGACCCAAAGATTTAACAATTCAAGCTGATGCAGAAAAGCTGGTACGTGTATACAATAATCTCATCACTAACGCACTTAAATATGGTACAGGGGCAACGCAAATTAATTTAATTGCCAATTTGGTTAACAACAATGAAGTAGAACTGCGGGTAGAAAATAATGGTGCCCAAATTCCTGAAGAGTCGCTAAAGAAAATATTTGAACGGTTTTACAGAGTTGAAGGTTCTCGCAATACTAAAACAGGTGGTACTGGATTAGGTCTGTCAATTACCAAAAGCATTGTTGATCTTCATCACGGCAAGATTCGTTGTGAATCTGATAAAGATTGGACCCGTTTCATTATTTGTCTGCCTTTGAACCTAAAGAGTGAAAAAACTCCAGCATAGCTGTGGTATAATTTTGACTGAGATAATAAATAGAGGAGTATAGCATGAGTATTTCTTTAAATACCTGTATTTTAATTTTAAAAGAGCACCATCTGCTTAAATCGAGTGCTGTTCAGGACACCGTCCCGTCAAAAATGGAATATGTGTCATATGATTCACGGGATGTTCAAACCAATACACTGTTCTTTTGTAAAGGTGCTGGGTTTCGTCCTACATTTTTGTCAATGGCCAAAGCAAATGGTGCCAACTGTTATGTAGCAGAGCAACCATATCCAGAAGGCAAGGGAATGCATGCACTGATTGTGCGCAATGTTTCTAAGGCAATGGCTCTATTATCTGCAGCCTTTTTCCGCTTTCCTCAAGATGATTTATATTTAATTGCTATTACTGGTACTAAAGGTAAAACCACTACTGCTTATTTTCTAAAAGGAATGCTGGATCAAGTCAATGGTGGTAAAACTGCACTGATTTCTTCTGTCAACACAGTTGTAGGCCAGAAAAAAGATGATACTTTTAAATCCAGCTTAACCACACCAGAATCCCTTGACTTGTTCCGTGACATGCGAACAGCTGTGGATAACGGCATGACGCACATGGTGATGGAAGTTTCCAGCCAGGCATATAAGAAAAACAGGGTGTTTGGACTAACTTATGACTTAGGCTTTTTCTTAAACATTACGCCTGACCATATTGGCCCTAATGAGCATCCTAACTTTGCTGATTATTTGCATTGCAAACTGCAATTATTAGTTAATGCGCGCAAGTGTATTATTAACGCTCAGACTGACCACTTTGACGAAGTTTATGCTGCTGCTACGACTACTACTGATCCAGACAGTATCTACTTATTTGCTGCTGAAAAATTTACTAATCCTAACTTAAAACAGACCATTGATTTTCGTTTTGCAACCGAGGAACTTGATATGGCTCAGACTAAATTCCAGGTATTATGTGTTAGTGATAAAGCTAAGCAACTTAAAATAGCCGGTGATTACCAGTTAAAAATGCTGGGTGATTTTAACGAATCAAACGGTACGGCTGCAGTAATTGGAGCCGGACTGGCCGGAATGGATCATGACGATGCTGCTAAAGGAATTGGTCAAGTAACTGTTCCGGGACGGATGCAGACAGAAGTGACCAAAGACCATGGTGTAGTGGTTGTAGATTATGCACATAACGAAGCTTCCATGATGGCACTTATGGGCTTTATGCAGCGCGAATTTAATAATCCCAAAATTATTGTGGTTGTAGGAGCTCCTGGCGATAAAGGAATTTCTCGCCGTCCTGGTTTTAGCCACAGTTTAAATGCCTATGCTGATAAAGCCTATTTGACTACTGATGATCCGGGATTTGAAGATCCAAAAGAAATTGCCCAGGAGATTGATGCCGGCATTGATCATTCTAAAGTTGATGTGACAATAGAACTGGATCGTAAAAAGGCCATATATGATGCTATTAATATGTCAAATAAAGGAGATATTGTTCTAATCTGTGGTAAAGGTGAGGACGGTTTTCAAAAAGTGCGCGGCGTAGATACACCTTATCCCTCTGATATTACAGTTGCACAACAAGCAATTGATGAACTTGAAGGACAAAAAGAACACTTTAGAAGTTAGAAACGCAGGTATTAATGAAACATTTTTTTAGTATTATTGGCGGTATGGGTACTATTGCAACAGAGAGCTTTGTTCGCATGATTAATCACCGCATCAAAATTACTAAAGATCAGGACTATTTAAATTATATTTTGGTTAATGATGCCCAAGTTCCTGATCGCACGGCTTATATCAAAGATCATAGCAAACCTAATTTTTTCACTGCTTTGCGTGAGGATGTGCTCCAACAAGCCCAGCTAAAACCGGATTTTTTTGTAATGCCGTGTAATACAGCTCACTATTGTTATGATGATCTGGTAAAGCTAACAGACATTCCTTTTTTGCATATGATGCGCATTGCCGTGCATAAATTTATAACTGATTATCCAGAAGAGAAAAAGATAGGTCTAATTGCTACCGAAGGGTCAATTTATGACCATCTGTACGAAGACGAAATTAAGCAGGTAGGTCGTGAAGTAGAGCTGGGTGGTCCTGAGATTCAACCAATGGTTACTGAGCTGATTTATTCCAACATTAAGGAAAAAGGCGTGGTGAATGGTGAACTTTACCACCGCATATTACGCACAATGCATGAGCAATATGGTTGTAATGTAATTCTACTAGGCTGCACAGAATTGTCGCTAGCTCAGGAAAAAGCGCCAGATCATCCCTATAATGTCATTGATCCCCAGGTGATCATGGCTGATGTGGCAATTGAATTAGAACTAAAAATTCGTGCAGGAATGGATCCGAAAACAGCCATAGAGAAATATATGTATTAATAAAATGTAAGTTTTACATATTAAATTAAAATAGACTAGTAATCAATTTGATTGTTAGTCTATTTATTTTTCTTAAAAAGGGTATTGACAATGTTGCCATCAGGTAGTAGTGTATTAGAAAAGTAATACAGTTAAAAACAGGGAGACCCAAAATGCTATACCTTTTATATATATTTATTGGCATACTGATAATTGTGACTACTAATTTAGCAGTGACAGTAATTTTTAGTATTAGAGACGCTTATCGCAATCATCTTAAAGATCATTTGTCATTTGGCACTGCTTTTAGAAAATATTTTGGTAAAAACAATAATATCCCTCTCCATTTGTCTGATTGGAAGTTTTAAGGAATAATTTTGATTAAGTTTAAGCTTATCATGTATATAATTATATAAAACAATAAATTGCTATTGCCGATAGGGCATAACTATATTATACTAAAAATAGTTGAATACGGTTTCTTCGGGGCAGGGTGTAATTCCTTACCGACGGTGACAATTGATAATTGAAGTCCGTGACCCGCGTTTTGCGGTGGAACTAGTGCAAGTCTAGTACCGACAGTTAAAGTCTGGATGGGAGAAGAACAAACAAGATTAAACAGAAAACTCGCGTCGTTATTAAACTTCGCTGAAATCTTATTTGATGAATATAAAATAAGCCTCGTTGATGGAATCAACGAGGTTTTTTAATGCTTAGGAAGTGAAATTAGTGCAGGATAAGGATTATATGCAAATGGCAGCCCAAGAAGCTGTGAAAGCAGAAGGGATGACTTGGACAAATCCCTTAGTTGGTGCGGTTTTAGTTAAAGATGATCAGGTTTTAGCAACTGGCTACCACCATCAATTTGGCAGAGAACATGCGGAAGTGAATACGCTGTCGCACTTAGCCGATCCTAAAGAGGCGCAAGGAGCAACTTTGTATGTCACTTTAGAGCCTTGCAGTCATTATGGCAAACAGCCACCTTGTTGCAAAAAAGTAGCCGAAGCTGGAATCAAAAGAGTAGTTATCGGTCAGGTTGATCCTCATCAAATTGTAGCAGGTAAGGGCATTAAATATTTAGAAAGTCATGGCGTTCAGACTGAAGTCATTGGTGGCACTGAAAATTTAAATGTTGCGTATAACTTTTTTTATCAACAAAAGAGACCTTTTGTGACACTTAAATATGCGATGTCTATTGATGGCAAAATTAATGCTGCGGGCAAAAGGAGAACACTGTTGACTGGGGATGCGGCTCAAGTGGATGTACAAAAATTGCGCCTGCAAAATCAAGCCATTTTAATTGGTGCAAACACATTACGCATCGACAATCCGCTGTTAACTGTCAGAATAAAAAACTTACCACATCCACCTATTAGGATTGTGTTAACTAAGGATGCCAATCGGTTGGACTTTACCAGTCAAATGTTTAAGACTCGCGGTCAAATTTGGTTACTGAGTGAAACAAATTTAACTCAAAAGGTTAGAGAAAATGTGTGTTGCTATACTGCTAGCAAATGGACACCTGCAAAAGTAGTACAGCTGCTAGCTGAACATGAAATTCAATCGCTGTTAGTTGAGGGCGGCAGCAATATACAAGCTCAGTTTGTAGCAGCAGATTTAGTAGATGAAATTGTGGCATATGTTGCACCTATCGTTTTGGGTGGCACTGCCCTTCCAGCCGTGTTCGGACAGGCTTTAACAGAAATAAGTCACTACCAATTATTGGATGTTAAAAGTTTAAACCAAGATGTAAGAATTCGCGTGAGGAGAAAAGAATGTTTACAGGAATAATTCAAACAACAGGTACGATTACCCGTTTGGAAATTAGTGAGCAACATGCAAGACTAGGTATTTGTGCGCCAAAATTGATGCAAAAAGATTTGCCATTAGGAGCAAGTATCGCTGTTAATGGTATTTGTTTGACTGTTACCGATTGGAGCGATAATGACTTTGCAGTTGATGTAATGCCAGAAACAATGAAAAGAACTAATCTAGGCAATTTGCAAAAAGGCAGTTTAGTTAATTTGGAACCCTCACTATCACTGAACGGCAAACTTGATGGCCATATTGTTGCAGGACACATTGATACAACAGCCGAGCTCGTAAAACGAGTTGAAAATGAAAATTCTATTGAATTGGAATTCGCAGTGCCACATAAGTATGATCCCTTTATTGTTGAAAAAGGATCAATTGCTATTGACGGCATCAGTTTAACCGTCACGATGGCAGCAAATGATCATTTTGGCGTAAGTTTAATCCCTTATACCATCCAAAATACTACTTTAGCTCACTATCAAGTAGGCGATAAAGCAAATATTGAAGTGGATATGATTGGCCGCTATGCAGTTAAGCAGATTCAGGCTTGGAAAAAGGAATTTTAATGGAGGAAAAAATGACAGAAAAATTGAATGAAAAAATGCATAAAGTATTGCAGCATATGCTAAAAGGCGGATTAGTTATTGTCGCTGATTCACCGCAACGCGAGTCTGAAGGGGATATGATTGGTTTAGCAGAAAAAGTCACGCCACAGGCGGTTAACATGATGATCACTAAGGCTCGCGGATTATTATGCGTGCCGATGAGCAAAGCTTATGCCGATCGTTTGCAGTTGAAACCAATTGAAACTGGTTCGAATGATACTTTTGGCACAGCTTTTACTCTTAGTGTTGATTCCACTGAGACCACAACAGGAATTTCAGCTTTTGATCGGGCAAAGACTATTAAAAAATTGGCAGATCCTAATAGCCAATGGGCTGATTTTTACCATCCTGGACATGTTTTTCCGTTAGTAGCTAAAGAAGGTGGCGTGCTGGAGCGGACTGGTCATACGGAAGCAGCCTTAGATTTGGCAAGACTAGCTGGCGTTGCTCCTGTTGGCTTTATCTGTGAGTGTATTAAAAAAGATGGGACGATGGCCAGACGTAAAGATTTGAAAGCTTTAGCAGAAGGACTAGGCATTCCTTATTTGACCATTGAGGAGTTAATTGAGTACCGTAAAAATCAGGAAAACAAAGATTTGAGGATTGAATCTTTTACTAAGGTCGATTTTCCTACCAAGTACGGTCATTTCCAGCTTGAAGGGTTTAGAGATACCAAGCATCCCGAAAAGCAACCTACTTTGTTAATTAGCAAAGGCGAAATTAAAAAAGGTGAGCCCCTTTTATTGCGGCTTCACAGTGAATGCTTAACGGGAGATGTGTTTGGTTCTAAGCGTTGTGATTGTGGCGCTCAACTTGCAGAAGCACTAACTAAAATTGAAGAAAATGGTTCAGGAGCGGTTTTATACTTGCGTCAAGAAGGTCGGGGAATTGGTCTGGAAAACAAGTTACGAGCCTATAAATTGCAAGATGAGGGTATGAATACGGTAGAAGCTAACCAGCATCTAGGCTTGCCGGTTGATGCTCGTCGCTACAATGTCGCTGCTGAAATTTTAAGACAAAAGGGCGTTAACGAAGTTAAATTAATGACTAATAACCCGGATAAAGTAGCGCAATTAGAAAACTATGGCATTAAAGTTACTGAACGCATTCCAGTTGAAGTGGGCATGACTGAAGAAAATAAAAAATATTTGGCAACTAAAAAACATGAAATGAATCATATTTTAAATGAGGTGGATTAATTATGAAAGAAATTAACGGAAACATTGCTCAAGGACAAGATAAAAAGATTGGGATTGTTGTTGCTCAGTTTAATGGTGTGGTCACAGACCGTTTGCTTTCTGGAGCAGTGTCACAATTAAAAAAATCGGGCGTGAAAGATGAAAATATTGTGATTGTGAGAGTACCTGGAGCCTTCGAAATTGCTCGTACCGTCAACTGCTTGGCAAAGAGTGGCAAAGTCGATGGCATCATTGCACTCGGAGCAGTAATTCGGGGCGAAACTGCTCACTTTACCTATGTTTGTGAAGGCACTACGTCGCAGCTGGCAGCAGCATCAGCAAATGGCACAGTACCAGTGATGTTTGGCGTGTTAATGACTGATACGGTGGCACAAGCTACGGATCGTGCCGGTGGTAAATCGGGCAATAAAGGTGCAGAATGTGCCACGGATGTACTAGAGGTTTTAAATATAGAAGAACAAATTAAACAATTATAATTTAATTAAGTGCATCATCGCTATTGGGCGCCACTAATAACGAAAAAAGCCATCTCTAGAAATAGAGGTGGTTTTTTATACCTTCACTTCAATGCTTTTAATTAATCTCTTCTAAGCGGTACCGCTGCACATTATTGCCTAGAAGTATAAAAACAAGTAAAAGGGCAATTCCAGCAGCAAGTAAAGTAAGAGCTGGTTGGTGGCAAGCATTGGCAATTGCAGATACTCCGACAGTAAAAAAGATATTCAAGAGAGCACTCCCCAACTGCAAAAAACTTGATTGCGAAGACTGGACCTCTTTACCGGTTCTTTTAATTCTGGTTTTATTGCACCAATTAGCGATTGGTAAAGTTTCGCCATATATTAGTACGGTAATACCGCTCATAGTAACGATTGTTTGGTTTAAAAAGAAAATTCCTAAAGCCAGGGTGGTAATAAATACTAAAGTACTAAGTAGCCAAAATGTATTATCAAAGCGAATAAGAATAGCACCTAAGAAAAGTCCGCTGACTACTGCAATTAGTAGCCAGTAAACGTGACTGTAATTAGGATCAATCGCTTTCCAGAAATAGATCAGCAACCCGTTAAATACTGCTTGGAGAGCACTAGTGAAGATGGCGACAATAATTGAGGCGCGTAAGCCTTTGCTAGCAGTTATGTTGTGCCAAACTGTCATGAGATGAGTTAAGGTTTTAAAACCATTTTGGCTTTTAGTAAAGTGCCTTTGGTGTAAAGCAACAGAGAGAAAGATATTTATAAAAAAGCCGCCACTTGCTACTAAGAGAAAAGACAAATAGTTGCGGGTAGTAAAAATTAAAACTGCCATCACTGCCACACTGGCAATATTACCAATAAGTCCGGCAATGGAATTAAGGTTAATAGTTCGCTCCAGTGCATTATCAGTCAAAAGTGACTTTAAATTCCCAGTGAAAGATAACCCTTCTACTAAGCTAAACATTGTTATACAAAGGTCAACCATAATGTATAAAGGTACAAAGTATTTTTGCGGGAAAGTAAAGGGTAGTAATAAAAATAAACTTAGTAAAATGTACATCTGGATAAGCATGCGCCTCTTGTCAGTGTTATCGAGCTTGGAACCGATAAATAAAACACTCACAATAAGTGCTAACGAACTGATACTCGAAATTAAGCCGTTAATAATGATATTATCTGAATATTCACGGATAATTAGTGAACCGCCAATTCCAACCAAGATGCTGCTAAAATTCGTCAAAAAATTGATTAAAGGTAATAATATTTGATTACGGCTGAGAAAGTTATTATTATTCAATTTTGCCACGCCTTTCGTTTGATTTAACGAAAAGCGTAACATGTAGCAATTTAGCAGACATCAAAAGTAACACAAAAGACCGTTTTGTTTGCGTAAAACGGTCTTTTTTAATATACAAAATCTAATTTACATTCTGTTCTTCGAAAAATGCTTATTCATCTCTGAAACTATCTAAAATAACTTTCGTATGTTTACTTAGTCTTTTTATAAATCGCTCTTTTAAGTCATTATTAGTGATCACTCCTGTAACATTTTTCCAATCAGTAATTTCATAAAGACTTTTTCTTTCGAATTTTGTTGAATCTGCTAAAATATAACTCTTTTCACTATGCAAAATCATTTTTCTTTCAATTGCAGAATCAGAATATGAAGGTGTAGTTGGCCCAAAAAAGCCATGAAATCCGTCACTACCGATGAAAGAAATATCAACATTAATTTGGTCAAGCGCTTCTTCTGTCCAACTCCCGTAAACTGAAGAGCTTTTTGGACGCAGCTTTCCACCCAAGAAATATATTTCATTATTTGAAGATTGCAAATAACTGACTGCAGGTATTAAATCAGTAATTATTTTTAAATTGTTTCTTAAGACTAGCAATTTTGCTAACTCATAAACTGTACTCCCAGTACCTAAAATAATACTAGCTCCATTTGGTATTAAACTTAAAGCCTTTTTGGCAATACTTTGTTTCCTATCAATGTTTTCTTCTCTTTTTAATGTAAAAGGATTTTCAATAGAATTCTGATTTGAAATTGCCCCACCGTGACTTTTTACAAGTTGGTCTTTTTCTGCTAAATAATTCAGATCTTTTCTGATAGTTTCATATGACACGTTAAATTTTTGAGACAAATCATGAACTGTAACGGTTCCATTTTTTAGCACCTCTTCAAGAATTTTCTTTCGTCTTTCTTCCATAATTGCCATTTCATTCACCATTTCCTAATAAAAATGTAGTTTCCATTTATTTTACACCAAGACTTAGTTAAATGAATATTCTGTACAGCAAATTGGCTTTTATTGGCATTTAGTTAAAAATTACTATTGACTACAACTAAAACCAATTATATAATTGGTTTTAGTTGGAAATGTAAATATATTAAAGGAGGAATTATTTTGAACAAAAAGATAGCGATTGCGTGTGACAATGTTGGATTCGAAAGAAAAGAAGAGATCAAAAAATACTTGATTGAACAAAAAGGCTATGAAGTTGTCTTTGATCCTGTGAAAAAGAAAGAAGATGGTATTCATACTTATGCCAAATTAGCTGATGAAATGGCTGAATTTATACAAAGAGATAAGTGTAGATTAGGTATTTATATTTGTGGAACTGGTATCGGTTTCACAATGCAGGCAAATAAGCACTGGGGAATTCGGGCTACGGCAGTAACCAATCCTTATTCAGCTAGAAGAGCAAGACTGAGCCAAAACGCACAAATTATTGGTTTAGGGGTCAGAGTTAATGGCCTTCCTTATATGGAGATGGTTCTTGATGCTTGGTTAGATGAACCTTTTGACTTTGATAAGGCACGCGAAAATTCTAAGGTAAATTTACTTGAAGCTAGGGCAGATGATGATCGCTTTCTTAAAAAGCCGGATTTTGTCGCGTGGAACATGGGCTTTGAAAGAGAAAGCTAGAGGTAATAAATATGGCGATGATAACACAATTTATCAATGATATTGGTAATTTTATATTTATTCCCGTAATTTTCCTATTTTTGATGAAAGCGTTGGGTAGAAGCTGGTCGGAAGCGACACAAGCTGCCATGAAAGTGGGTATTGGTTTCATTGCATTAAGCATGGTTGTTTCCTTTATGCTTGATAAAATGCAGCCTGCCATTACCGGTCTTTCTCAAAAAACAGGTTCTTCACTGTCAGCAGTTGACGTTGGTGGTGCAGCAACGGCGGTCATGGGATTTGGTTCACCTGTTGGTGCAGTAGTAATCCCACTATGTGTAGGCGTTAATATAATTATGCTGATACTGAGGCTAACGGATTGTGTAAATGTTGATGTTTTTAATTTGCATCAAAATGCATCTATGGGTGCCATTATGTATGCTTTTACTGGCAGTTTTTTTGATGGATTATTAACAGCAGCAATTTTCCATATGATTGCTCTAATTGGAGCAGACTTGGGTGCGAAAAATAATCACGACTTTTATGATTTGCCTGAAGGTGTGTCAATATCTCATCCAGTTGCAAATACTTATCTGTTCTTTGCATATCCATTTAACTGGTTGTTTAATCATATACCAGGTGTTAGAAATTGGAATGTAACGGCAAAAAGCATTCAAAAGAAATTCGGAATTTTCGGTGACCCAACAATGGTTGGTTTCATAATTGGTTTATTTCTGGGATTAGCTGGATACAATTGGAATGATCCTTATCATGCAATTATTGATAGTGTTCAACTAGGCATGTATTTAGCTGCTATTATGCTCTTGTTGCCGAAAATGACTTCAATAATGATGGAAGGTTTAGTACCAATGTCCAATGCTGTACGTAAAAAGATGGTTAAGAAGTTTCCTGACAGACAAATTACAGTTGGCATGGACACTGCTCTAATAGTTGGTGACCCATCAGTTATAGCACCAGCATTGTTACTGATCCCTGCTTTAGTTATTTTGGCAGTTTTACTACCAGGAAATAAAGTATTACCTATGGGAGACTTATCATCATTAGTATTTTATGTAGCAGCAATGGTTCCTGTATTTAAGGGTAATATAATCCGCACATGGCTTTCATCCATTATTTTATTCGGTGGAGGATTATACATCGCCTCTTGGATGACTCCAGCTACAAACCAAGTCTTTCAAAAATTTGGTGCTGGTGCTAAGAGTGGCGTAATGTACTCATCTATTGATCCATCAGCTAACCCATTTACTGGATTATTTGCTTTAGCTTCTCGCATTGGCATAATCGGCTTTATTTTAATAGCAGTGCTTGTAGTACTTGTAGGTTACTGGCTTAAAAAAGTAGAACGAGCTAAGGTTGCTTAATAATTTGAATTTAGAGGAGAAATAAAAATGAAAAAAGTTTTAGTAGTTTGTGGAAATGGTATTGCTTCTTCATCAATTATGTTGGCTGGATTAAAAGATTATTTAGACGAACAACATATTTCTGCAGATTTAGAAAAAGCTTCTTTGATGACTTGTTCTGATGATTTCTGCAATGATAAAGACCTAATTGTTTCGTCCACTAAACTTGATCGTCCAGGTATTAAAACTCCGGTCATTGTAGGTTCTGGTTTATTGACAGGAATTGGAGAAGAAGAAGTATTAGAGAAAATAAAAGAAGCCATTCTTAGCTAATATTGGAGGAGTTATGAAAAACAGAATTTTAGTTTCGGAAGCTAAAAATGAATCATTAAATTCTTATCAAGATGCTATCAAGGTTACTGGTCAGCAGTTTATTAACGAAAAAATGATACTGCCACAATATGTTGATGCTTGTATCGATAGAGAGAAAGAATATCCTACTGGGCTCGAGTTAAAAAATGGTATGGGTATAGCTATTCCACATGGAAATCAAAAATTTGTTAAAGAAAGCGGTATTAGTTTTTTACGACTTAAACAGCCCGTAAATTTTGGGTTGATGTCGGATGCAACAAAACAGGTTTCATGTAAATTTGTTTTTAACTTAGCCTTGTTTGAGGGTGAGCAACAATTAAATATGTTAAGACAGCTGATGGGACTTTTTAGGGATGAAAAGTTTATAGATTTTATTAGCAAAAGTGATCTTAACTCCATTCAGAAGTTTCTGACACAAAAACTGGTTTTTTAAATAAGAGTGGTGCAAAACATAGTGAATAATACGATAAAAGATGTAATAATTAAAGAAAGTAAAGAATTAGAACACATAAGTAATACTCTTGACTATCAAAAAGTTACCGAACTTTGTGACCTATTGGTTAAATGTAAAGGCAACATTTTTATAACAGGGTGTGGTACTTCTGCTATGGCAGCCAAGAAGGCCGTTCATACTTTGAATGTGATTAATCAAAAGGCTTTTTATCTTAATCCATCTGATGCTGTTCACGGTGAATTAGGTGCTGTAAGTGCTAACGACATAGTAATTTTTATTTCTAAGGGCGGAAACACCAAAGAATTAACGTCGTTTATTAAAAACATTAAAGATAAGCAAGCTTACATGGTCGCAGTTACGGAGAATGAATCATCAGTAATAGCAAGTAATTCCAATCTAATTGTTAAGGTGAAAGTTGAATCTGAAGCTGATCAATTTAATATGTTAGCAACATCAAGTACTTTAGCAGTTATTTCATTATTTGATGGAATTGCTGTAGCTTTGATAAACAAAGAAAAATTCAATAAAAAAGAGTTTTTAGGTAACCATCCGTCAGGAGCAGTTGGTGAAAGACTTAAAGAAGAAAATATGAAATAGCTAAATAGATTTTAAATAAAAAACGCTTAATTTCTCAATATCTTGTCGAAGGGATAAAAAGACCATTTCCATTAAGGAAATGGCTTTTTTATATATTTTTTAATGTTTGAATTTGTTTTTTAAAATCGCCTTTAAAAATGTAAGAACCTGAAACTGCAATATCAAGTCCTGCTTTTTTAAGTTCATTAATATTTTGGTTGCTAATGCTGCCATCGGCTTCAATTCGATAATGATAATGATTAATTTGTCTCAGATTATCCAGTTCTTTAACTTTGTTAATAGTATTAGGGATAAATTTGGCACCACTTGTTCCAGGATCAACTGACATGACCATAACTTGATCAACGAAATCGAGAACAGGAGTTATGGCATTGACAGGGGTACCAGGATTAATAATAACTTCGCTTTTTTTGCCTGCATGTTTAATTAATGATAGAGCACGATGAATATGCTGTGTTGATTCTACATGTATGCCAATTACTTTCGTAGTTTTACAACAATAGTGGTTAATTAATTTCTCTGGGTTATTTACCATCATATGAATATCAAGTGGGACTGAAGAGTAATCGCTTATTTCCTTAACCAGATTTTCGCCAAAATCAATTTCAGAAACAAAAGTACCATCCATTACATCAATATGAAAATAATCAGCTCCTCCTTTTTCTAATAAAGTTAATGTTTTTGCTAGATTGATTTTAGGACCACTATGTAAAGATACGGCTACTTTGACCATTTTATTTCCTCCTTAATATAACTTATAACCAGTGTGCCCTTTTATTGCAAAATAATTTTTGCCCCGTAAGAGTGAAAGCTATGCTCTTTTTATTTTCACCTTGAGGTGCAAAATTGCTTTTTCCTTTATTAAATAAAGCGCTTAATATTGTGACATAAAGAAAGGCGGATGAAGGAATGTTCTTCGATAAAAGAATAATCAAGCTAGATGTTGATGCACGAGATAGCACAGAAATAATTACCAAAATGGCTAAAGCACTGAAAGAAAGGGATGTAATTAAAGATAGTTATTTGGAACATGTTTTAAAACGGGAAACCGACTTTCCAACTGGGTTAGAACTTGAAGAGGGATTTGGAGTAGCAATCCCTCACACGGATTCGGCATATGTCAATACTTCACAGATAGCTCTAGCAACTTTAAAAAAACCCGTTCAATTTAAAAGCATGGTGAATAAATCTGTCAATGTCAAAGTTAACATTGTTTTTATGATTGCAATGAGCAAGCCGCATGAACAGGCGCAGTTATTAAGCAATTTAATGACTTTCTGCCAAAATAAAACGGCTATTAAAGAGTTGATGTCAGCATCTGAAATTGATCAAGCAGATCAAATATTGAAGAAATACGGATTGAATTAAAGGAGTGGTAAAAAATGTTTGTACAGGCCATACATTGGTTCTTAAACTTAGGCTCAACAGTTGGTATACCAATTATTATCATTATTTTGGGTCTCATTGTCGGTTTAAAACCATCTAAAGCACTGATTTCTGGCTTGACCTTAAGTGCTGGTTTTATTGGAATGAACATGGTAGTTAACATGATGGCTACTAACTTGCAACCTGCAATTAAATTGATGGTTGCAAGATATCATTTGTCGTTAAGTATTATGGATGTTGGTTGTGGAGTCGGAGGTCCACTTGCCTTTTCAAGTTCTTTAGGTGTTTTGGCAATTCCACTAACTATTTTAATAAATCTGGTTTTAGTGTGGATTGGTTTAACGAGAACACTAAATGTTGATATTTGGAATTTATGGCAACCAACATTTATTGGTTTGCTGGTATGGGCAGTTTCAGGTAATTATGTATACGGCATAATTGCTTTAGCTGGTGGCTTTCTACTGGAATTGTTTTTAGCAGACTTGATGCAGCCAATTACGGAAAAGTTTTTCAATTTGCCTGGTATTGCTGTAACCCATACAATGGCTCTTTCAGCCACAATTTTAGCTGTACCGTTAAACTGGTTATTTGATAAAATTCCAGGATTTAGCAAATTAGATGCAAGTCCAGAAAAAATTCAAAAACGGTTTGGCGTTTTAGGTGATCCATTAGTTATTGGCTTTATTGTAGGAGTTGGTATCGGACTACTAGCTGGCTTTGATGTTTCAGGTATTTTGCAACTTGGAGTTGAAATGGGCGCAACTTTGAAGATCATGCCAAAAATGATTTCAATGTTCATGGAAAGTTTAACCCCAATTTCTTCAGCAACCCAAGAGTTTACTAAAAAGCATTTACACGGTAAAAAAGTAAACATTGGTATGGATGCTGCTTTAACTGTTGGTCATCCAGCTGTGATCGCTATTAGTGTTTTAATGATTCCAATCTCACTGTTCTTAGCCACAATTTTACCTGGTAATAAAGTTTTGCCTCTAGGAGATTTAACACTTTATGTTTATGTATTTACTCTATTAGTTGGTGCTTTTAAAGGCAATATTATCAGAAGTTTGATAGGAGCAGTCATCTATTCGGTACCAATGCTGTATTTGTCTACTTGGCTTTCTCCATTAGTAATGAAGAGTTTCAAGTTGGCCAATTACAGTATTAATACGAAAGGTGCGTTTTCGTTCGAACTGTCTGGATTATGGACAAATTCAATTTTCGTTTGGATGACGCAAAACTTCGGTGTTATTGGTTTGGGTGTTTTGATAGTTGTTTTACTTGGCCTTCTATACTACTTAAATGTAATTAAGAAATTTAATGCTGGTCCAAGTGCAGAGAAAGGTGAATAATCATGAAAAAAATGTTAATTATGTGTGGTGCTGGACATGCTACTTCAACCATTGTCCACGCAAAAGTTAATGACTGGCTAAAAGAGAATGGCTTCGAAAATGACGTTGAAATTAAGCAATCTGCTGTTAGTCAAGAAGTTGAGAACATTCAAAATGGTAATTATGATATTGTTATTTCAACTACGATAGTTCCTGATGAAATTAAAGACAAGGTAATTAATGGCGTAGCTCTTTTGACAGGCATTGGTACAGATCAAGTATGGGACAAAGTAAAGGCAGCTATTGAATCATGAGTTTCTATTTTGATGAATTAGAGCTAGAAACAGTTCAAGGCAGACCTTCCTATCATATGATTACGGAGCAAGTAAAGGACGCTGTTAGCAAAAGTAATATTGCTAATGGCATTTGCTTAGTGCAAACAACGCATACAACATGTTCTGTCTACTTTGACGAGTATATGCATGACAAAAATTACTATGATGATGATTTCCTGCAAGTTGATCTAACTAATGTATTAGACAAGATAATTCCTCGTCAGCAGTCAGAGAATTATCCTTATCTTAGTCCTGGTCCAAAGCATATTGCTTATGGAATGAAAAAGACTGATCCTAATTATCCGGCAGTTAAATGGACGATGTTAAATACAGATGGTCATTTGAGATCAGATTTACTTGGGTCAAGCGTTACCTTGGGAGTTAAGCAGCATAAACTACTTTTAGGTTCAGTTGGTCAGATCTTTTTTGCAGATTTTGACCAAACTAGAGCAAGAAAAAGAAAAATTGAAATCACAATTCTAGGTGAAACAGATGAATAATTATTCGGCACTTTTCCAAGCTGAAGGCGAAGAAATTATTAAGCTTGGTCAAAGCATTAGTGAAGAAGATTTTACTCATTTACTAAAAATCATAGAAAAAAATACTAATAATGTTTTTCTCACTGGTTGTGGTACTTCAGCAATGGCAGCCCGCAAAGCAACCCACACATTAAATGTTGCAGGTATCTCAGCTTTTTATCTTAATCCGTCAGATGCTGTTCATGGTGGCTTAGGACAAGTGAAAAAAGGCGATACTGTCATCTTTATATCAAAAGGTGGTTCTACTAAAGAATTAACTAGTTTTGTCCAAAATGTTAAAGAAAAACAGGCAAAGATTGTCACTGTAACTGAAAATGTTGATTCGATTTTGGCAAAAAATGCAGATTTGGTTGTAAAAGTCAAAGTTGAAAAAGAACTCGATGAGTTTAATATGCTGGCTACCACCAGTACTTTGGCTGTAATTTCTCTATTTGATGTTATAGCCACAATACTAATGAAAGATGAAAATTTTACCAAAAAAGCCTTTTTATTAAATCATCCTTCTGGTAAAGTGGGACAGCGACTAGCAAAGGATGTCAGAAATGATTGACGAATTTGATCAAATTATTAGTGAACTTAGCAATATAAATTGTGATCTCACAAATAAAAAGGCTGACCAAATTTTAAGAATGTTTTTGAATGCCAAAAGTATTTTTCTTTCGGGTGAAGGCAGAAGTGGCTTAATGATAAATGCTCTTGCAAATCGGTTAACGCAGTTTGGCCTTAGAGTACATCTAGTCACTGAGATAACAGCACCGGCGATTGGCAAAGATGATTTATTAATTTTTAATTCTGCTAGTGGTAAATCATCAACTCTAATTTCGCAAGAAGAAAGTGCTAAAAAAGCAAAAGCAAAAATTATAGTTTTTACAGCTAATAAAAAGGCACCGCTTAATCAAAAAAGTGATGTGACTGTATTAATTGAGGCCCAAGACAAGGATACAGCTGGCTCTTCAATTCAGCCTATGGGAAGTTTGTATGAACAATCTTCTTTACTATTGTTTGACAGCTTGGTATTAAGAGCTCTTCATACTAATTTGGTTACAGCAAGTCAATTACGTTCAGTACACTCTAATCTTGAATAGGTGAGGAGATAAATGATGGGTGGCAACAGAGATTTATTAGATTTTTTACGACAAAATAATGAATCTTGGATCACTGCGAAAACTCTTGCAATGAAACTGGCAATTTCGGAAAGAACGGTGAAAAATAGAATAGCTCAGCTACGTCAAAACAATATTGAAATTGAAAGTGGACCAAAAGGCTATAAATTTAAAGGTTCCAATGAAACTCAGGTAAAAAATAGCAGCTTACCTATAACCGTCAATCAAAGAAGCTCGTGGCTAATACGAAAATTGATTATGGCGGAAGAACCAATCAATATTTATGATTTGTCTGGTCAACTTTATATTAATGATGTGGAGCTAAGAAAAGAATTAAAAAATTTAAGCAATGAGTTTTCCAATTTTGATCTGAAATTAGTTCGTTCTGGTGATTTTTATCATGTTGAAGGAAAAGAAGAAAATAAAAGGAAAATATTGTCATCAATCATATATCATGAATTGAACGGGACGCTGCTAAATGAAAAAGCAATTCAAGAATATTTTCCTGATGTTAAAGTTCATTTAATCAGCAGAATTTTAAGTCAAAGTATTACTGAAACTAAGACAAAATTAGATTCTTTTAATTTTAGCAATTTCTTATTACACCTGGTAATTATGATTGATCGTTCTGATGAAACAATAGAAAAGCCGGATGTTAATAAAATTGATAATGTTTTAGTACATCGACTTGTAGAAGAGATTAATAATAAAACTGACTATTGCTTATCCGCATATGATGTTAAGCAACTGGTAAATATGTCGGAATTATTAATAGGGAATCATAAGATTGAAGTACCCGAAAAGTCACAAATTAATAAGTTATTTAAGAGAATCGTGTTGTTTGTGAGAAAAACCTATGACTTAGATCTCGACGAAGAATTATTTAAGAAAAGATTTTTGCCACATTTATTACGTTTAATAGATCGTTTTAAAAATAATGATACAATTCATAATCCCTTGGCAAAAAATATAAAAAACTCTTCACCTACAATATATGAATGTGCTACTTTAATAGCATATGAAATAAATAATGTGTTAGGTATTTCAGTTAGTGAAGAAGAAATTGCTTTTATTGCTTTGCATGTAGGTAATATCGTTACCGAGCAGATCAGGAATGAAAATAAAGTTATCGGTCAGTTGTTTATGCCGGAATATCATGGTAATGCTAAAGATACTGTAGACATTATTGATCAAAAATTTAATAACGATATGGCTTTACTTAATACTATTACCGATGAATCCGATATTTTAGATGAAACGCAACTGGTAATTGTAGCAGACTCAAAACAAATTATAAAAAATCATAATTTTGTGCAAATCTCTAGTTTTCTGTTACCTAATGACATTAATAAAATTCAAAAAGCAATTAAGCAGATTAAGGATGCAAATTTATCTCAAGAATTAAAACGTGGTCTGGCAAAATTTACATCTAAAAATAATTTTGTCAGAGAAAGTAGCAGTCGGAGTGCTTCAGAAATCATTCACTGTATTTCTACGCAATTTATTAAAGAAAAAATTGTTGGTCAGGATTTTGAAAAAAAGATTTTAGAAAGAGAAAAGCTTTCTAGTACAGCTTTTGGATCAGTTGCAATTCCGCACCCTATTGATTATGATGCCGAGAAGAGTCAGTGGTTTATTTATATTAACCCTAAGGGAATAAAATGGGGAAATCAGTTAGTTTATTTAATTATTACGTTGGCTTCTAGCAAGAAGGATGAGAAGAAATTCCGTAAAGTTTTTGATGAACTATCTGAGGTTATCATTAATGATAATAAAGTTTCTAAGTTAACTGCCAGTAAAACGTATGATGAATTTGTAAATGAAATTGTAAAAGTTGAATAATTAATCAGTAATATAAAAATGTATTGTTATTTCGGATAGCAGTACATTTTTTTGTTGGCAATTTTAAAAATTTACTTTCGCACTGTATAACTAAACCTTTATAATTAAGATACTACGCTTTTTAATCAATTTATTAAGTTGGGAGAACCTATGGTTACAATTACTGGTTTGCGTGGCGTACCCGTAATTTCTAAAGTTTGTGACTTGCTGGCAGCAGCTGCGGGGTTAGTAATAGGACAACGTGGTGTCAATATGCCTCCAGCCTGCATTCATGGGCTTGAATATGAAAAAGTTACGGCTTGTGGTATTGGCGATACCGTGAATTAGAATTAATCCGACTTTTCAAACTTAAAAACAAAGATTACCAATTTTTTATAAGCAAGAATAGGAGAGATAAAAAGTGAAAATTATTTGTTATGGTGTAATTAAGATGGAAGAAAGCATTATTGAAAACTGGGCACAAAAAAATCAAGTTGAAATAAAAATCGTCCACGATGACTTGTCTGCAGATAATGCTGATTTAGCACAAGGTTTTGACGGAGTGAGTTCTGAAGGAAATCTTCCAGTCGGAGCCAGTGTCTACGAAAAATTTAAGGAATATGGTATTAAGCAATTATCCGTGCGGCAGGTTGGAGTTGATAACCAAGATTTAGCAGCCGCAAAAAAGAATGGTATTAAAATTACAAATGTTGCAGCGTATTCACCAAGGGCCATTGCCGAACTCGGTGTAACTGATGCAATGTATTTACTGCGTAAAATTGGGATTTATCAAGACAGAATGGACCATGGTGATTTTACTTATGATAAAAGTACAATTAGTACTGAAATTTTTAATTGCACTGTCGGTATAATTGGCGCCGGTCATATTGGTGGAGCCAGTGCACATCTATACAGCGCATTGGGCGCTAAAGTTTTGGCTTGTGATCCGGTTTATGACGCATCTCTGGAACCTTACCTCACTTATACCGACTTTGATACGATTCTTGCTGAATCCGATATTATTTCTTTGCATACGCCATTATTAGCAAGTACTGAAAACATGATTGACAAAACTGCTTTTGATAAAATGAAGAAAAAGCCTATTTTGATTAACGTAGCTCGTGGGGGCTTGGTTGACACACAAGCTTTAATTGCGGCTCTTAAAAATGGACAAGTTTCTGCTGCAGCTTTAGATACTCTAGCCAATGAAACAGATTTTTATGATAAAAAGAATATGCTGAATTCACTGCCGGAAGATTATAAAGAACTAAAAGCAATGCCACAGGTATTAATTACTCCGCATATTGCTTTCTTCACAAAATTAGCTGTTAAAAACAGTATTGAAATTGCTTTGAACGATGCTAAAACAATTATTTCCGGAGGAGAAGTGACTAGCGTAGTTAACTTGTAAATAGATAGTGAAAATATTTTGGCGTAAATGTCGTTATAACAATAAAATAGCACAACACTTTTAAACAAAAATAGCTAAGTTTTTACTTAGCTATTTTGTGGTTTCTCTAATTATTAATTTAGTTGGAATTAGAAATTGACTTCCTTTTTCATTTTGTTTATTGATGGCATGCATCATGCTGGTAACAGCTGTTTGTGCAATTTTTCTGGTATTTTGCTGGATAGTCGTTAATTTTGGTGTAACCAGATTGGCAGCAGGCACATCGTCGAAACCTACAACTTGAATTTGTTGTGGAACTTGGTAACCAAGATTTTTAAGATATTTAAGTAATTCTATTGCAATCCCGTCATCGACCGCAAATAAACTGTCAGTTTTGTGGTTTTTTTGCAAAAATTTGGCGAATGAAGATTGACTTTGCAACTTAAGCTCATGGCGCGACTTGACGAATTTAAGAGAATGATTTTTCAAACTTTCTTTAAAACCGTCAATTCTAGATTTAACTGAGCTACTAACCTTTTTGACTACGACCACAGGAGATTCTGCTCCTTTTTGAAACAAATAATTAGTTGCATCCAGGGCGCCTTGATAGTGATTAGAGGAAATAAAAACTGTATTATGAAAATTTTCTGGTTCACGATCAATACAAATGTAGGGAATTTCTTTTAGAGAACTTTGAAATTTAAAGCCATGTTGATAAGATCCAGATATTACAATAATGCCATCAACCTTTTTGTTTTCAAGCATACGTAAGTATGCTTTTTCTTTTTTTTCATTTTTATCAGTATTACAAATAATAGTGGAATAGTTTTCGAAAAAAAGTAATTCTTCAATTTTTTGAACCAAGTCGGCAAAGAATGGATTTTTAATGTCTGGAACCAGGATTCCGATAGTGAATGTAATATTCGTACGCAAACTACGGGCATTGTTATCGATTTTATAGCCGGTTTGCTTAATAGCATCTAAAACCTTTTGCCTGGTTTTTTCAGAAAACCTGCCATTATTATTAATTACCCGTGAAACTGTTGCAGTTGAAACATTACATAATTTTGCAATGTCTTTAATTGAATATTGCTTCATTACTTACTCCTTCATTTATTGCCTAATTATATCATTAAAAGAAAAAATTAAGTTCTTTTTATAGTTAAACGATTGCTCTATTTATAGTGTATTATTTAGAAAAACGTTTACAAAATAAAATTTAAGTGCAATAATATCAGTATGTTGTATGAGTAAACGATTACTCAAGAAGGAGGAGAAAATGTCTTTAATACTAAGCCCGTCAATGATGTGCGCAGATTTTAGTAATTTAAAACAAGAAGTTGAAAAGCTGAATAACGCTGGAGTCGATATGTATCACATGGATGTAATGGATGGTAGATATGTTCCGAATTTTGCATTAGGACCAGAAGATTATCAAACAATCCGTTCCTTGACGAAAAAGCCTATGGATGCTCATTTGATGATTGAAAATCCTCGTTCTTACATTAAATTCTTTAGTGATTTGGGAGCAGACATTATTTATTTTTGTCCAGATGCTGAAAAACAACCTGCGAGGACAATTGATGATATTCACGCTTTGGGTAAAAAAGCTGGAATTGCAGTAAATACTGGTACATCTTTTATGACAGTTCAGGAGCTTTTACCTAATGTGGATTATGTTTTAGTAATGACTGTTCATCCGGGATTTGCAGGACAGCCATTTCAAGATTTTGTAATGCCAAAGCTGGACCAGTTTATTGCAGCTAAAGAAAAGTATAAATTTGTTTTAGGAATTGATGGAGCCGTTTCGAGAGAAAAGATTAAGGGGCTGTATCAAAAAGGTGTTGATAATTTTATTCTCGGAACTTCGGCACTATTTAACAAGCCAGTTTCTTATCAGGAAACAATTGCTCAAATTAGAAAGGAAAATCAGTAAAAATGGTTGCAAAGAAAATAAAAATAGCTTTTGGATCAGATCATGTCGGCTTAGAACTGAAGCCTACAATTATGGAATATGTTAAAAGCTTGGGCTATGAAATTTATGATTTTGGGACTAAGAGTAATGAGCGAACTGATTACCCTATTTATGGTCAAAAGGTTGGTAAAGCCGTCGCTAATGGGGATTATGATCTGGGAATCGTAATTTGTGGCACTGGTGTAGGCATTTCCTTAGCAGCCAACAAAGTAAAAGGTATTCGTGCCTGCGTATGCAGTGACTGCTATTCAGCTAAGCTCTCGCGAATGCATAACAATACAAATGTATTAGCTTTCGGCTCTCGCGTAGTTGGACCAGAGTTAGCCAAGATGATCGTTAAAAATTGGTTAGAAGCCAAATATATTGGCGGTCGTCATGAAAGAAGGGTAGAAGAATTAGCAGCAATTGAAAGTGATGATGAACAAAAGTTTGTAGAATTGGAGAATTCCAAAGAATTTGATGGCAAAGAAAAATTTGAAGATCAATCACTGTAAGGGGTAGGTGAGAAAAGCAGGTTATGATTGCTCTACTGTCGTCATTGTTATGAATACTAAAGATTATCAAAGTGTTGAACTACTAAATGCAGGGAAAAATGTTCATGGCAGTGCCACTTTGAAGGTACAAGTGTAAATAAAAAATTCAAAATAATATAAGAAATGAGTCTCGAAAGGTTAGATCACTTTCGGGACTCATTTAATGTTTTTTAAAGTAATATTTTACTCTTATGCCAGCAAGATAGCGTCATCTTCAAGCCCCGAACCAACATGCTTTTGGAATAATTCCATCAGTTTAGGCACCGTCAAGTTTTGTTTATCTTCACCGGCTAAGTCAATTGCCACGCGACCTTGGTGCAACATGATTAAACGATTACCGTAACGAATTGCATCTTCCATGTTATGGGTAACCATAAAAGCTGTTAAATGCTGTTCAGATATTAACTTTTCAGTTAATTGCATGACTGTTATCGAGGTTTGCGGATCAAGAGCCGCAGTATGTTCATCCAGTAAAATCAAGTCTGGTCTCTGCAAAGTCGCCATTAAAAGAGTAATGGCTTGTCTTTGACCACCGGAAAGAAGTCCAATTTCAGTTTCCAGACGATTTTCCAAATTTAAATTAAGTTGTGCTAACTGCTTTTTGAAAAATTTTCTATCTTGTTTTTTAACGCCAGGACGAAAACCGCGTCGTTGGCCTCGTTTCATGGCTAAAGCCAAATTTTCTTCAACTGTTAATCTGACCGCTGTTCCCATTTTAGGATCTTGAAATACACGACTAATATTTTTTGCTCTTTTAGTAACAGGCATTTTTGTAATATCGGTGCCTTTTAAAATAATCTGACCCTCTTGAATAGGCAGTGTACCAGCAATACTATTGAGCAGGGTAGACTTACCGGCACCATTACTACCAATGATAGTCACAAAATCCCCGGCTTCTAAATTAAGGTCAATACCACGTAAAACACGGTTTTCATTGACAGTTCCTTGTTCAAAAGTTTGATGCAAATTTTTAATTTTTAGTACTTCTGGCATTTTGCTTTCCTCCTTTAAGATTGCGTGGTAAGTGGAAATTCGGCAAAGTTAAGCACACAACTAAAACTAAAGCTGAAGCTAATTTTGCATCAGATGGTTCTACATTCATCTGGAACACTAGGGCTAAAATCAGCCTATAAATGATGGCACCTACAACTAAAGTAAGTAAACGACCGCCAATTGGCAGATTCCTGATAAGTACTTCTGCAATAATAATTGAAGCTAATCCAATAACCAGAGTACCAACACCAGAGTTAAGATCGGCAAAGCCGTTATTTTGTGCTAAAAGTCCACCTGACAGGGCAATGCAGCCGTTAGAAATCATATAGCCTAAAATTTTCATTCCTTGAGTTTTGATACCATTTGCGGCACTCATTTGCGGATTGTCGCCTGTAGCTCTCATAGCTAGGCCAATTTCAGTTTTGAAAAATACGACTAATAATAGTATAACCAAAAGTGCAATTATCAATCCCATCGCAATTACTGCATTGTTCCGACTTAATCCCCAATTTTGCGCAATTGTAAAAACTGTATCTTTGCCCAGTAATGAAACATTAGCAGCGTTTTGCATTACTCTGGAAGTAATGGAGTACAAGCCAGTCATTGTAATAATTCCTGCTAGTAAGGAAGGAATACGCAATTTGGTGTTCAAAATACCAGTAACTAAGCCAGCAATCAAACCACCAACAAATGCGGCAATAGTTGCTAAAATAGGATTAATTCCCTTAATAATGCACATCGTTGCAACGGCTCCCCCTAATGGAAAGCTGCCTTCAGCTGTCATGTCGGCTAGATCTAATATCCGAAAAGTTAAGTAAACACCGATTGCCATTAATGACCAAAGTAATCCTTGAGAAGTAGATGAAAGTAATAACTCCCAAAATGTATTCAACATAACTATTGATTCACGCTGCCTTTCTTTAATTTACTTAGGTGCTTTAATTGAAGCAGGATCAATTCCAAGTGCCTTTGCCATTTTCTTGTTAACCACCAATTTCAAATCAGTTGCCCTTTCAACAGGCATATCTTTAGGTTTAGCTTTACCGTCTAAAATCTTAGCAGCCATTTTACCGGTTTGTTTACCAAGCGCCTCATAATCTATTCCAATAGAAGCCAAGCCTCCAGTTTTAACCTGGTCAGTTGAACCGGCTACCAGTGGGATTTTCTTTTCCTTAACAACTTTACCAATAATTGAGGAAGCAGAAGCAAATGTGTTGTCTGTTGGTACGTAAATTCCTTGTACTTTTCCAGCTAAAGTTTCAGTGACTTGCTGGACATCATTAGTAGTGTTGGCTGTCTTAATTAAAACTTTAACGCCGGCTTTTTTAAGTGCTTTGACAGCTAGATCCGCTTGAATTTTAGAATTGGCCTCACCGGCATTGTACATGATGCCAATTGTTTTAGCTTTAGGCACTATTGATAATAACAATTTTATTTGTTTATCAATTGAAACCATGTCAGTAGTTCCGGTGACATTTCTGCCAGGTTTTGCATCTGAATTTACTAATTTAGCAGCTTTTAGATCAGTCACTGCAGTTACTACAATAGGAATATCTTGGGTTGCATTAGCTACGCTTTGCGCTGCCGGTGTAGCAATTCCTAAAATTAAATCTGATTTTTCATTAACTAGTTTTTCACTCATACTTTTCAGATTGTCTTGGCTATTTTGGGCATTTTGATAATCAATTTTTAGATTCTTGCCTTCAACGTAGCCATTTTCTTTTAAGCCTTCTTTGAAACCTTTGTTAGCCTCATCTAATGAGGGATGCTGCACCACTTGCAATATACCCACATGTTTGACAGTTGCTGTACTTCCAGATTTCTTGTTGTTGCAGCCACTAAGCAGCAACAGACTAGTTAAAGCCATTCCCATAATAATTTTCTTGATTCGCATTTTCGTTCCTCCGTAATCCTGCTGACCGTAAAAAATATCCACTTATTTCTAAGTGGATATACAAGAATTATTAGTAATAATCATTTGTGATTAGCCACTTAGAAGCCATGTGGCTAACCGCAATTAAAGGACTTTAGCCATCATAGATAAATTCAAAACTTGAGTCTGGTTTGAATTCATCTAGATGAACCCAAACCTTATCTAAAATAGCTAAAGTAATAACGGTTATTCAGTTGTGAGACTCGTATTAGATTACATTTCATAAAACTTTACCTCCAACCTTAATGAGAAGATTATAAAAAACAAAGAAGAAAAAGTCAAGAAATAATAAATTTAGCTTGTAAAAATAATAATATTTATGACCACTTAAAGCAAAAGCTAAATAAAAAGGTCACCTGTTTGAAATAAGCAGAAAAGCTTTTCGCTTTTGCTATTTATTTCACTGTTCAGTGGCCTTTTTATACCAACTTAAAATTATTTAGGTGCTTTGATTGATTTAGGATCAATTCCCAGTGCTTTTGCCATGCTCTTATTAACAACTAATTTCATATCATGTGCTCTTTCAACCGGCATGTTAGCTGGCTTAGCTTTTCCAGATAAGATTTTTGCAGCCATTTTGCCAGTTTGTTCTCCTAATAGTTCGTAATCAATTCCGATTGAGGCCAAACCACCTGTTCTAACTTGATCAACGGAACTTGCTACCAGGGGAACTTTCTTTTCTTTGACTACTTTTCCAACTACAGAAGCAGCTGAATCGAAAGTATTATCGGTAGGAACGAAAATACCGTCAACTTTAGACGCAAGCGTTTCAGTTACTTGCTGGACATCGTTAGTCGTATTTGCCGTTTTAATTAAAACTTTCACTCCTGCTTTTTTCAGTGCAGCTGTAGCTAAATCGGCCTGTATTTTAGAGTTCGATTCACCAGCGTTGTACATGATACCGATAGTTTTAGCTTTCGGAACAATTGACAGGAGCAGTTTGATCTGGCGTTTAATTGAAACCATATCTGTTGTTCCCGTAATGTTTCTGCCAGGTTTAGCATCTGAATCAACTAACTTAGCCGCTTTCAAGTCAGTTACAGCAGTAACAACAGTTGGTATTTTTTGGGTCGCATTAGCAACGCTCTGTGCAGCCGGAGTGGCAATGCCCAAAATCAAATCTGATTTTTCATTAACCAGTTTTTCACTCATACTTTTCAGATTGTCTTGATTGTTTTGCGCATTCTGGTAGTCAATTTTAAGATTTTTACCCTCAACAAAACCACTTTCTTTTAGTCCCTTTTTAAAGCCTTTGTACGCCTTATCTAAAGAAGGGTGCTGCACTACTTGTAAGACACCAACATGTTTAACCTCAGGCGCCTTGCCAGCTTTTTTGCTGCTGCAGCCTCCCAATGCCATTAATCCGACAATACTAATTCCTGTGATCAATTTCTTAAAATGCATTTTTCTGCCTCCATAAAAAATACCCACTTACTTCTAAGCGGGTACACAAAAATTTTCATTGCCAAAAACGATTGAATGTGGTCAGCCACTTAGAAAGCTATGTGGCTAACCAAACTAAAAGAGCCTTAGCCATCATAGATAAATTCAAACTTGTGTTTAGTTTGAATTCACCTAGATGAACCCAAACTCTTATCTATAGTAGCTAAGATAATAACGATTATTCAGTTGATTTTCTTTTTGACTAAACTCAATCATTATCCTTACCTCCAACTTCGATAATCGAATTATAAAAAAATAAGAAATTAAAGTCAAGGCTTAATTTAATTTTATTGTTAGTGATAATTCGGTAAAGTAGGTAAAAAGTGTGTTAATCAGTAATTCGTTCAATTTTAATAGTCTTGATAACTTCGAGAACTTTGCTGAGCTGAACAAAACCAGTTTTGGTTTCCATTGCGTTAGCAGTTCCAGATGCAATTGCCCACTTAATGGCTTCTTCAAAATCATAGTTTTTGCCTAAGGCATATAAAAGGCCACCAACAAGTGAATCTCCTGACCCTTCTGTGTTAACTACTTTTACTGGTTTTAATTTAATACTATAAAAATCGTGTTCATGCTTAAAAAGTGCTCCCTTTTCTCCTAAAGAAACAATTATATTTGGGATTTTTATCAGTTTGCTTGTTAATATCTCTTTTTTAAGTATGCTGTAGTCTTTAGTAACAGGAAAAGCTAATAATTCTGCAACTTCAGTTTCGTTGGGCTTTATGAAATCTGGTAAGTTGTCGCTGTTTAAAACTTCAGCTAGAGAATTGCCAGAAGTATCCAGCACAATTTTAACGTCTGGGTTAAGATCACGAATTTTGGCGATTATTTGGGGATAAAAATTATGAATCTCACTAGGAGGGAGACTACCATTTAGAGAAATTGCCGCAACTTTATTTTTAGTAATTAATTGTTCTATAGTTTCTAGCAACTGGTTGAAATATTGTAGTGGAATATGGTCTCCATATTCATTTATTTCTGTTTTTTCCCCGTTATTTTGAATTATAGTGTAACAATTTCTTGTATTACCGTTAGTTTCAATAAAGTTACATTTATACTGGTCATTTTTAGCTTGTTCTAAAATATATTTGCCATTTGAACCAGCCAAAAATCCTGTAGCTACTGTTTTGGCTCCAAGGTTGGCAGAGACTCTGGCAGCATTTATGCCTTTGCCGCCAACCATTTTTTTGATCAACTGAACTCTATTTAACTGTCCTACTTTGAGTTTCTTTAACTCGTATAAACGATCTACTGAAGGATTGACTGTAACTGTAATTTCCATTTTTATTCCTAATCTATAAGTTAATGAATGATTTTGATATATTTTGAGTATTTTTTAACATCATCAGGAGAAACTCTTGGATCCGTCACCAGAAGATCAAATTTATCGAGATCACGAAACGTGATGATATCAGAATGATTCAGTTTGGTATGATCCGCCACTATGAAAGACTTTTTTGCATGAGCAATTGCTATGTTTTGAATATTTCCTTCAGGTATTGTACTAGTAGTTACACTATTCTCACTGATTCCGTTAGTTGAACACAATGCATAGTCAAAATTCAGGCCCTCAAAGATATTTTCAGCTTTTTCACCTAAAAATTCTTCAGTGTTCCTATGCAGTTCTCCACCTGTCAAAAATAAGCGACATTTACTTTTATTAATTTCGTTAAATGCAGGTAAACTATTGGTTACAAAAGTAAGATTTTTCGAAAGTAATAAAGGAACAGACATCAATAAAGTTGTACCAGCCCCTAAAAAAATTGTTGAATTATTAGTTATTTGCTTTGCTAATAATTTGGCAATCTCTTTTTTTTCGGAAATATTTTTTTGTAATTTTTCATTTGTTGTTGACTCGGTTTGATAGTTACTCTGAGCGCCGCCATAAATTCTCGTAATTTTTCCTTGCTCTTCTAGACGCTTTAGGTCACGTCTTACAGTCATAGAAGAAACATTTAAATTTTTAGCAATGTCTACTGTCGTCATAAAACCAGTTTTACGTAACAGAATGTTTATCTCTGTTAACCTTTTTTCTTGTAAACTCAAATAATCACTTCTTTTTACCGATTTTATCATGACTTTAGTAGTATATCAAACATTTTATAACATATAAAGTTCAAGTTTGTTAATCTTTGTTAAATTAAGGTTGACATTGTTCAAACTTAGTATTATATTGAAAACGTATTCAAAGTGAAAGGAGGTCTTGTAGTGTTTTATCAAAAATTAATTGATTTAAATATTTCAGTTGAAACAGAAGAACAACTTTTTGATTTAGTTGGTTCTCGTGCAATTAAACTTGATTTCGCCAGAATTGGATATATATCAAATTTGGAAAAGAGGGAGCTTTCATATCCAACTGGACTTAAATTTCCACAGATTTCATTAGCCTTACCACATGTTGATCCCCAATATGTTGAAAACCCATTTATTTATATTGGTCGTACCATTAAACCATTAAAACTTAAACAAATGGGAGATGATGCAGACATGGAAGCTAAAGATTTCTTATTCTTAGGCCTTAAAAACGGGTCAAAACAACCTGAACTGTTAGCTCAAATAATATCTGCATTCCAAGATAAGGATTTTGTTAAACATTACATGGAAACAGAAAACACTATAGATATGCTTCAAATTGTCAAAAATAAGTTTAAAGAGGTAATAAAATGAAAACAATTTTGGTTTGTTGTGGAACGGGTGTTGCCACCAGTCCCCAAGTAGCGAATAAAATTAATGATTATTTAGCAGAAAATGGTTTAGATCAATTGGCAAAGGCAACACCTGAGCCGATTGGTGAGGCCAAAACAACAATTGAAAATGACAGTAGTGTCATTGTTTATGTTGGTATAGCACAAGCTGATGCTGAACTGCAGGAAGTGCTTGATGCTAATAATGTTGTAGGAATGGTGGGCTTGCCCTGGTTAACTGGAATGGGGCAGGAAGAAGCCAATCAAAAAGTGGCGGATATTGTCAAACAGGCAGAATAATCCATAAATAGAGGTGAGTTAAATGGATTGGAACGGTATAGTTCAAGGAATTTTGGGAGTTGGTGCTCAGGTTTTGATTCCAATTTTAATTATAATTTTGGGATTAATCTTTGGGATGAAGCCATCTAAAGCAATACTTTCAGGTCTTTATTTAGGTACCGGATTTATTGGAATGTCAATGGCCATAAATCAGTTGACTGAAACTGTTAGTCCAGCGGCTAAAGCATTGGCTAAATATACTGGTATTAATCTGCCAGCAGTTGACTTTGGCTGGACTGGCGCTGCAGCTATTACCTGGAGTTGGACATTAGCTTTTCTGTTTTTTGCAGTAGAAATTGTAGTTAATCTGGTCATGCTATTGGCTAAAATGACAGATACAATGAATGCAGATATGTGGAATGTATGGGGTATCGCCCTAACTGGCTATATGGTTTATCAAATTTCTGGCAGTTTAATCTGGGGTTTCATCTGTGGTGCTATCCAAGTTGTAATTTGTTTGAAATTAGGTGATATGTGGAGTAAAGAAATTGCCAATATGCTTGGCTATGAGGGTGTTACTGTAACCCACATTGAAGCGTTTACGGCAATTATTATGTCTCCTATTAATAAATTAATGGATTATATCCCGATTTTTAATCGTGAGTGGGATGCTTCTTCATTAAAACGTAAAATTGGTGTATTTAGTGAACCGGTGACAATGGGAGCAATTATTGGATTAGTTCTCGCATTAGCTGGTCGTTACAGCATAGGTGACGCACTCAATCTTTCCGTAACTGTAGGTGCTGTTATGGCTATTTTCCCAGTTATGGCAAAATTTTTCATGGATGCCTTAACTCCATTTGGTTCTACTATGAGTGACTTTATGAAAAAGCACGTTAAAGGTAGAACATTCTCAATCGGACTAGATTGGCCTATTTTAGGACAGAGTACTGAATTGTGGGTAACTATGGTTTTGATGATCCCAGTATCAATTGTTTATGCAGCCATTTTACCTGGTAATACTATTCTCCCAATTGCAGGTGTCATCAATTACTGTATAGGTGTAGGTGGATTGCTTCTCACTGGTGGCAATCTTTTGAGAATGCTTGTTTTAGGTGTAATCTATGAACCTGTTTTTCTCTACGGTGCTTCATACTTTGCTAATATCTTTACAAAATTAGCCAAATCCAGCACTTCTATTAAAGTACCTGCAGGATCACAAGTATCATGGAGTTCAATTGAAGCTCCAGAATTAAGATTTGTCATGGCATGGGCAGGAAAAGGTAATATTTGGGCAATTATCGGCTTAGTTGCACTTCTTGCTCTTTTCTGGTTATTGTATCGTTCATTTAAGAAAGATCCAATTCCAGCCTTGAAATACAGCAAATTAAAGTAGGACTGAATAATGGATAAATTAATGAACAAAAAAGTCTTTTGGACTTGTTTAAGTTTTTTGACATTTGGTTTATTCAGTTATGCAATTATTTCTAAAACTTATTGGATAAATGTCTTCGTTATTATTTTAGGATTACTAATTAATAAGAAGGGAAGTGATACCCTTTTTACCAAAAAAAGTATGTCCACTAAAAATAAAATGAGGAGGAAAAATAATTTATGAAATATCCTGCAGGAAGAATTCCATTTGAATATGAACGGAATGATTTAGCAAAAGTTGTCCGTGAAGTAATGGAACGCAGAGACACTAACATTGTTGGTGGCAATATCAGCATTAAGGTTCAAGACGAAACTGGAAAATTCTTTTATGTGATGACACCAACGATGATGTCAGAAGCTTATATGGGTTACTTGAATGCAGATCAGATCCTTGTCATTGAGCCTCATACACGCAAAGTGATTTCTGGCACTGGTAAAGTTACCAGAGAAATTAATATGCATGAAGCAATATATGATGCCAATCCTGAAATTAAGTGTGTTTTTCACTCACATGCCGATCAATGTATGTTCTGGGGTACTAGTGGCTTAAATATGCCAAATGTAACCGAAGCAACTCAGAAGTTAAAAGAAATTCGCACTTTAAATTGGCATCCAATGTGTACTGAAGAACTGGCAGAATATGTTTCCGCTGAAATAAAGAAATTAGGTGCTAAAGCTTTAAGAAATGGATTCATTTTAAATTCTCACGGTACTTTATTTACCTCCGGTGGTAAGGACATGGATCCATTGACTGCTCTGCATAAATCTTTAGCAGATGTTGATATTACCGAATATAATGCTAAAGTTGCTTATAAGCAGACTGTTTTCCAACAAATAGGTGTGCTAGACGGTTATTACTCAGAAGGAACCAAAATTGGGACTTGGGAAGATGTTAAAGCTGGTAAAGCCCTCTATAATAAAAAAACAGCGCAAAATAAAAAGGGTGACTAAATAAATAGTACCCTTCTTACAAAGTTTGACCACTTTGACAATATAATACTTTTGCGTTGAATGCAACTATTATTCAAGATTTTTGTGTAAGCCTGATCATTTTGATCAGGTTTTTTGGTTAATGTAACATTCTAGAAGAAGGTCATAAATAGAAACACCAAAAGGGTAAACATTAATTGGGTAATGCTAGGCATATTTGTATTATCAATCTTTTTAGGACTGATAGGTGTAGTATAATTAAATAGACAGTCATTCTTAAGTAAGAGGAGGAAAAGCCGATGACACGATTGCAAAAAATGGTATTAAAGCCAAAAGAGCAGTTAGTGACACGGCTTTTTTTGTCACCAAAATTAAAGCAGAATTTAACCGTTCTTTCCTACAGTACTCATGACTTAATAAATGCCATGAAGGAAATGAGTGCTAGTAATCCCTTTGTGACTTTGAAAGAACCTAAAGGCGAGATGCAGAATTTAGAATGGCTGCGTTCGCCTGAAACAGAGAATTTAATAGATCATTTATTGATGCAAGTGGATTTAAGCGACTGGCACAGTTGGGAAAAAAGTGCGGTCAAAGCTTTGATTTACCATCTTGATGAAGATGGCTACTTAAGAATTGATTTGGCTAAAATTGCGGAACAAACTGAGTTTACGCTTGCAAAATTATTAAGGGCAAAAAGTCTGCTTCAAAGTCTTGATCCGTGTGGGATCGGGGCTGCGAATCTGGCCGAATGTCTGGCGCTTCAGGCAAAACAAAAAGACAACTTTAATCCTGTAGCCCTTGAAATTTTACTTAATAATCAGTTGGAAATGCTGGCCGATCCTAAAAAATGGTCTAACTCTAGGTTTTCAATATCCGAATTAAATGATGCATTGGCCAGCATCCAAACACTGAACCCGACTCCAGCCAGCGATTACGTAGTCGACAGTAATGTTCAATATTTGTTACCCGATTTGATTTACAAGGTAACAGATGGACGTATAACGGTAGAAAACTTTCAAGCGCAAATACCAGAAATGGTTTTTGATGAAAAATCATATCGTGAATTAAAAGATCAGTCTAATGAAAGTAAGTATTTTTCGGAGCAAAAGCAGCGTTTTCTTGAAATGAAAAATGCGATAGTGGAGCGTCAGAAAACTATCATGAGATTGGGTGAATATGTGGGCCAGTTTCAACATGGTTTTTTAACTACAATGCAAAAGCAGAAATTAAAGCCACTTGGTTTAAAAGAAACCGCTCAGGCTTTGGGTCTGGCACCAAGTACAATTAGCAGGGCGATTAAAGATAAATACGTTCAGTGCCAAAATAAGGTTTTCAGTTTGAAGATGCTTTTCCCACGTAAAGTAACAACGGATTTATCTCAAGCGCGTATAGAATACGACTTGCAACAGATCATAAAAAAAGAAGATGTCCGTGCTCCCTTAAGTGATCAGCAATTAGTAGAAATTTTTGCGGCGCATGATGTAACTTTAAGTCGGCGAGTGATTGCTAAATATCGTAAAAAGCTCAATATACCTAATAGTTATAGCAGAAAAGCCAAAGTAACAGATTAAATTTAACCAAAAAAATCCTAACGCAAAATTGCGCTAGGATTTTGGTGTTATCAGCTAATTTTTAAGGCAAATCATTACCTGCAGCAAGATAAATATCATACCATTCCTGAGCAGTAAGTGAAATATCTGCTCCCTTGGCACTGTCGATGATATGAGCTGGTGTCATTGTACCGATAATAACTTGTGTATTTGCCGGATGCCTTAAAATCCAGGCAGCAGCAACAGCATTTTTAGAAACACCTTTTTGATCAGCTACTTTTTGCAAGGCATCATTAACCTCTGGAAACTTTGGATTACCAATGAAATTGCCTTCAATTTGACCGTATTGGAAAGGCGACCATGCCTGAACGGTCATGTTGTGCAAGCGTGAGTAATCTAAAACGCCACGGTCATGATCAATACTGCGCTCATCCGTCATATTAGTGTGAATATTGAAATCAATTGGACCAGTGTGCATGACGCTTAATTGCAGTTGATTAATCAACAGTCTTTGACTAACGCCACTCTGCAGTAAATCAACTTGCATCGGGTTAAAGTTGGAAACTCCAAAGTGACGCACTTTACCGTCTCTTTGTAATTCATCAAAGGCAGCAGCAATTTCTGCAGGATCCATCAGAGCGTCCGGTCTGTGCAGGAGCAAACTGTCTAAGTAATCAATTCTCATGCGAGAAAGAATGCCATCTACGGCATTAATCAGATATTTCTTAGAAAAATCATACCTAGTAGTCTTGTAATCTAACTTAGGATTTTCATAAATTCCAGTCTTTGATTGAATGTAAAAATCGTCGCGAGTTAATGATGACTTTTGAAAAGCAGCTCCGAAAATTTCCTCAGATTTGCCGTGACCGTAAATATCAGCTGAATCAATATAATTAATTCCTGCTTCGTGTGCAGTTTCCAATGCTTTAACAGCTTCATCAACCGTCAGTTTATTCATACGCATAATCCCGAGTGCAATAGCTGACCCGGTAAAGTTAGTGTTGCCAATTTTAATTTGTCTCATAATGTACCTCCTCTCTTTAGTATACGCTCTCTTAGAGGCAAAAATTTAAAAATAGGTGAGTTTTAATTTATATTTAGCAATACCAGTAAAAAACCTAATATTTTTTTAAAAATAATTTTATTTTTATCGTTATTTTGTATATAATAGATATTACATAATTTTGAAAAACAAGTAGGAGGGAAAATTATGAGTAATAAAATAGGAGTTATCGGTGACGGTCACGTTGGCAGTACGGTAGCGCAGCAGTTAATATTAACAGGTTTAGTAGATGACCTCGTTATGATTGATGTTAATGAAGCAAAGGTTAGAGCAGATCAGCTTGATTTTCAAGACGCGATGGCAAATTTGAAGCATCACACTACTATTACGATCAATGATTATTCCGCCCTCAAGGATGCAGACATTGTCATTAGTGCTTTTGGAAATATTGAGTTGGAAGCAGGCGGCGAGCGTTTTGCAGAATTGAATTATAACCGTGAGCGAATTGGAGACATTGCGGATTCAATCAAGAAGAGCGGTTTCAATGGTATTTTGGTTGCCATTACCAATCCAGTTGATGCAATTACTAATATGTATCAAGAGCTAACAGGTTTACCGCGCAAGCACGTCATTGGTACCGGTACTCTATTAGACACAGCCCGTATGAAGCGTGCTGTTGGTGAACGGATGAATGTAGATCCTCGTTCAGTTGAAGGTTTTAACTTGGGTGAACACGGTAATTCACAATTTACTGCTTGGTCAACTGTTAAAGTTTTGGAAAAACCAATTACTGAAGTAGCTGAAGCAAAACACCTTAAGCTAGAAGACTTAAACGATGAAATTAAATTTGGTGGTCAAACAGTATATAAGGGTAAGCAATATACTAACTATGGTATTTCAGCTGCTGTGACTCGTTTGGTAGAAACTATTGAAAGCGATGCTCATACTGAAATGCCAGTTTCAAATTACCAGGAAAAATATGGTACTTACTTATCTTACCCAGCTATTGTTGGTCGTGATGGTATTGTCCAAACCGTTGAATTGACACTAACAGATGAAGAAGAAAAGAAATTACAAGCATCTGCAGAAACAATTAAAGAAAAAGCAAATAAATAGTTCTAGTTTATTTAGTAAAAATGATGGTCACAAAGATCATCATTTTTTTATTATATGAAAAAGATAGTGAATTCTACTGTTATATGGGGTATTCTTATAGTAATGAATACTTAGAAGGGGAAAAATCATGAGCAAGATTAATGAAGATTATATTTTAGGTCTCGATATCGGGACCAACTCTTGCGGCTGGGCCGTGACTGATAAGAAAAATAATTTATTAAAGCTCAGAGGAAAAACAGCAATTGGCTCACATTTATTTGAAGAAGGACATACTGCTGCTGACCGACGGGGATTTAGAACTACTAGAAGACGGCTCAAGCGCAGAAAGTGGCGCTTAAGATTGCTGGAAGAAATATTTGCGGAACCGATGGCTAAGGTAGATCCGGGATTTTTTGTGCGCCTGCATCAATCATGGGTTTCACCGCTGGATAAAGATCGCAAAAAGTATCATGCAATTGTGTTTCCAACAGCTAAGGAAGATCAGGCATTTTATCAAAAATATCCTACGATCTATCATTTGCGTGACGCACTGATGACGCAAGACCGTCAGTTTGATTTACGTGAAATATTTTTGGCAATACACCACATTGTTAAGTATCGTGGTAATTTTTTACAAGATACTTCTGTTAAAGATTTTGAAGCTTCCAAAATTGAAGTAGCACCCATTTTAACAAATATTAACAATGCTTTTGCGGAAAAGATAGTTGAAGATCAAGATCCCATTGAATTAAATGTCGCAAACGCTGCCGAGATTGAGGCTGTTATACGTGGTAAAGATGCAGAAAAGACCGTTTATAAGATGGACAAGGTCAAAAAAATTGCCAAGTTATTAACTGATTCAACTGCTAAGGAAGAAAAAAATGTAGCCAAGCAGATTGCTAACGCCATCATGGGCTACAAAACTCAATTTGAATCTATCTTAGGCAAAGAAATCGATAAAAGTGACAAGGCGCAATGGGAATTCAAGCTGACTGATGGAGATGCAGATGATAAGCTTGATGCGTTGCTGCCAGATCTTGATGAAACTGATCAGACTATTATTGCCGAAATTAAAAAGCTGTTTAGTGCAATTACATTGAGCACAATAGTAGATGAAAACAAGAGTTTATCACAGTCAATGGTGGCCAAGTATGACAAACATCATCAAGATTATAGGTTGTTAAAAGCTTATGTCGACACTTTGCAGGATCGCAGTATAGCTAAAAAATTGCTTTTAGCCTATGATTTATACGTTAATAACAGACATGGCCATTTGCTGGAAGCTAAAACAGAATTTAAGCAGGATGGAACTTTAACTAAAGAAGATTTTTATAAAACTATTAAAAATAATCTGAATGATTCTGAGCTGGCTCGCAAAATTGCGCAAGAAATAGCAACGGATAACTTCATGCCTAAGCAGCGAACAAACAGTAATGGTGTAATTCCGTTTCAGCTGCATCAAATCGAACTGGATAAGATTATTGCTAATCAAAGCAAATATTATCCATTCTTAGCTACAGAAAACCCAGTAGAAGATCACCGTAAACAAGCACCTTACAAGTTAGATGAACTGGTTAGATTCAGAGTACCTTATTATGTAGGTCCGATGATTACAGCTGATGAACAGGAAAAAACTTCCGGTAAGAGCTTTGCCTGGATGGTCAGAAAAGAAGATGGCCAGATCACACCCTGGAATTTTGAACAAAAAGTAGACCGGCAAGAATCTGCCAACAAGTTTATTAAGCGCATGACTATTAAAGATACTTATCTTTTAGGTGAAGATGTTTTGCCTGCTAATAGTTTGCTTTATCAAAGATTTGAAGTTTTAAATGAGCTTAATAATATTAAGGTTAATGATAGGAAAATCAGTATAGGCCTCAAGCAACGAATTTTTAACGATCTTTTCAAAGAGAATAAAAACGTTAAAAGTGATCAATTAATCAATTATTTAAAAAATAATTGGCATTTGCCAACTGTAGAAATTAAGGGGCTGGCGGATCCAACTAAATTTAATTCAAGTCTTGCGAGTTATTATCACCTCAAAAGCTTACATGTGTTTGATAAGGAATTAGCAGATCCACAATATCAAAAAGACTTTGAAAAAATAATTGAGTATTCATCTATTTTTGAAGATAAAAAGATCTTTCAAGATAAGTTGCATGCTGAATTTAAATGGTTAACACCTGAACAGTTTAAAGCTATTTCAACTTGGCGCTTGCAAGGCTGGGGCAGATTATCGCGCAAATTGCTAATAGAATTGCATGACACAAAAGGCCATAACATTATGGATAAACTATGGACTAGTCAAAAGAATTTTATGCAAATTGTGACAGAACCAGATTTTAAAGATGCAATTGCTAAAGAAAACCAGGATGTTACTCAGGAAAATGGTATTGAAGAGATTTTGGCTGACGCCTATACTTCTCCAGCTAACAAAAAAGCTATAAGGCAGGTCGTCAAAGTAGTAGCTGATGTTGTAAAAGCAGCAGGTGGCAAGAAACCTGCACAATTTGCGATTGAATTTACACGAGAACCACAAAGGAATTTACAGCTATCACATATACGAGGTACTAAGCTGCTTAAAACTTATGAAGAAACTGCTAGCGAATTGGTAGACCAGAATCTAACTGACAAATTAGAAGAATATACAGTTAACCGTAAGTTACTTAAAGATGAATATTTCCTATATTTCATGCAGGCAGGTAGAGATGCATATTCAGGCGAAAAAATAGATATAGATGATATTCCTAAAAATTATCAAATAGATCATATATTGCCAAAGACAATGATTAAAGATGATTCATTTAATAATCGTGTACTAACTAGAACTCAATTAAATCAAAAAAAGGGTAATCGGTATGCTCTTAAAGTGTTTGGGACTGATGTTGCAGCTGGTTCAAAAATGCTTATTCCAGAAATGTGGAAAATGTGGTATGCAGATAGACTAATTAATGAACAAAAATTAAATAATTTGCTATTTAATCCTGGGAAAGATATTGATAAGCAGAAAAAACATTTTATTAACAGACAGCTGGTAGAAACTAGTCAAATTATTAAGTTAGTATCAGTTATTTTACAAAATAAATATCCAAATGCAGAAATCATTACAGTTAAAGCTGGTGACAACTCCGCTCTGCGTCAGCGTTTAGATTTATACAAGAGTCGTGAAGTTAATGATTATCATCATGCAATTGATGCCTATTTAACTATAGTTTGTGGGAATTTTCTATATCAAGTGTATCCTAACCTTCGGCCATATTTTGTATATGGGCAGTTTAAAAAATTTAGTCAAGACAAAAATTTGGAAAAAGATATTCTTAAAAATCTAAAGTTACAAAATTTCTTGTGGCCTTTACTGCAAAAAGATAATTCTGAGGGTAAAGCCCTAGAAGAAATTAGGGAAAATGTTAGCCATCGGATAGTCTTTTACAAGCACCCAGACATTTTTGACAAATTACGTAAAGCATATAATTATAAATACATGCTAGTCTCAAGAGAAACTACGACTGAAAATAGTAGTATGTTTAACATGACTGTTTATCCTCGCGGAGAGCGTGATCGTAAGAAAACTAGAAAGCTAATTCCGAAAGGTAACGGACTTGATCCGAAAATTTATGGTGGGTACAGCAGCAACACTGATGCATATATGGTAATTGTCAAGATTGAGAAAGCAAAAGAATCCACTTATAAAGTTATTGGCGTTCCGATGCGCGCTCTTGCAAGCTTAAATCAGGCTAAAAAACAAGGGAATTATAGGGAAGAACTACGCAAAGTGCTTGAGCCTCAGATCATGTTTGATAAAAATGGTAAACCTAAGCGAGGCGTTAAAAGTTTTAGAGTAGTAAAAGACCATGTTCACTTTAAGCAACTAGTTTTAGACGGTGACAAAAAATTTATGTTATATTCTGCGCGTTATTTTGCCAATGCTAAGCAATTAACACTTTCTCATGAAACTATGAAAGTAGTGACAGATAATCTAGAAAAAGAGGATTATAAAGATGAAAATCAACTTCTTATAAATGCTTATGATGAAATATTACAAAAAGTCGATCAATATTTGCCCTTGTTTGATGCCAATAAGTTTAGAGCAGGCCTTCATAATGGTAAAGCTAAATTTATTGATTTGACTGTTAAGGATAAAAAAATTGTTTTAAGTAAAGTATTAGACGGGTTACATGATAATATGGTTAATCCAGATTTGAAGAACTTGGGAATTAAAACCCCATTTGGCAAAATGCAGTCATCATCTGGTATAACTTTGTCATCTAATGCAGTATTAATTTTCCAGTCACCAACAGGACTTTTTGAAAAACGAGTTAAGATAGCCGATTTGTAAGCTAAAATAGGGAAACGTAATAATCCGATTCCCTATTTTTGTGCATAAAAAAACCTCCGCTATAGAGCTGAGGCAGGACGGTAATAATACCGCGTTGAAACTTAGTATCAAAGATACATTGTTTGATTTTAAATCTGGTTGTTAGATCAATAATGATTAGATCGTTGGTAGCTAACCAACAACTATAGTATAACATTTATTTTTAAAAATACAAGGAGGAAATATGGGATGGAGATCAGTAATCATCACACAGCACGCCAAATTGACATATTCGATGCAAATGATGATTGTACAAACTCGTGATGGCATAAACCAAATACCAATTGAAGATGTTAATTTATTGCTCGTTTCAACCACACAGGCAGTGATTACAAGTGCCCTCATTAGTAAGTTGGCTCAGAACCAAACCAAAGTTATATTTGTTGATGAAAAAGGAAATCCAGTAGTCGAAACTGCTGTTTATTATCCGGGAACAAGGAATATGGCTAAATTAACGCAACAATTTAATTGGGATGATCATTTAAAAGAATTACTATGGACAAAGATTGTTAGTCAAAAGATCAAAAATCAGATTGCAGTTTTAGAGAATTATCATTTGGATAAAGATGATGTTCAAATTGAACTAGATCAGCTGGAAATTAATGATGAAAGTAATCGGGAGGCAATTGCAGCGCGTAAATACTTTATGCTTTTATTTGATAAAAATTTTGTTAGGCGTGATACCAGTGCAGTCAATGCAGCATTAGATTACGGCTATGCCATTTTGCTTTCTAGTTTTAACCGTGAAATTGTAATGAATGGCTATCTGACATATTTTGGCATTCACCACTGTTCACAGGAAAACCAATTTAATTTAGCCTCGGATTTAATGGAACCCTTTCGACCATTTGTTGATTATTGGGTTAAAGCCCACGAAAAAATTAAGGAACTAACTCCAGATATTAAGTATGGTTTAGTTGAACTTTTAAGTTTAGAAATAAAGTTTAATGGTAAAAAAACGCTTTTGACAAATGCTATTACAGTTTATGTGCGAGAATGTCTAAAATTTCTAAGTGGGGATAGTAAGGAATTGCCAGAAATGGAGATGAGTTTGACCAATGAGGTACCGAATAATGCGCTTAATGATAATGTTTGATTTACCAACAGAAACGGCAGAAGAACGAAAAGAATATCGCCAATTTCATAAAAAGTTGATTAATGAAGGTTTTTTAATGGTGCAATTTTCAGTATATGTTCGAGTCTGTGTTACTAGACAAACCGCTAAGTTTTTGGAAAATCGTATTAGGAAGTTTTTACCTCACGGGGGATTAGTACAATCCTTAATGGTTACGGAAAAGCAGTATAATGACATGCACTTTTTAGTTGGTAAGCCAATTGATGATGTGCGTAATACTTCAGACAGGACGGTAATTTTATGATTTTAACCTATGCGACCCATAAAAAATGGGTATTTAAAAATCCGGGAATAAAAGTTATTGGATTGCAAAGCCCAATTGCATACCGTGATATAATTCAAGGCTTTCAAGGAAGAAACAAGATGTTAATTTGTTCGGAGGATGATTATAGTCCCCTTGATGTAAGTAAAACTTTTGATTTTATTGGCGATCCACTACTTAGTGGTGATATTACCAAAAAGTATATGCCTCATATTGTAAGTAGTTACCTAAAAAATTTAGATGAAGAGAATCGTAATAAGGTGATGAAGTCTTTTTATAATCTAGAGTCAACCTTGCAGGACTCACTTTTACTTGAAGATTTACCCTTAGCAATTAATTTTGATGAAGACTTAAAAAAACTACTTAAGTTCACGGAAATTCATTTTGATAAATCAATGTTGTTTAGTATATATGGTACAATAGAAACAGTTTTAAAAATTCACCAGATGTGTAATTTAAAATCTGTTCCTGTTATCTGTAATGTAGCTCATTACTTGGAAGAACAGGAGTGGCAAGAGTTAGCTAGTCTTGTTACGGAAATGAATTTAATTTTGATTGTAATTGAATTCACGACGAAAGAAAATTTGGCAATATCTAAAGACATACCTTTTTATTATATTGATAAAGATCTAATCGATTGGTACTAGCAACAATATTAAAATCAGATTATAAAACATCGGTTTTAGATGATTGTTAGATCAATGATGATTAGAACTTAGCAGATACTTAAATTGTTCTTTAGTGAGTTTTAGATGATTGTTAGATCAATGATGATTAGAACAAGGTAGGTTGTCTCGCTGGGAAAATAATAGTTTTAGATGATTGTTAGATCAATGATGATTAGAACAAGTTTACATGGGAGTTATGCGCAATATTGGTTTTAGATGATTGTTAGATCAATGATGATTAGAACAATAGTATTGCTCCCACAACACACATACTCGTTTTAGATGATTGTTAGATCAATGATGATTAGAACTTTCCATTTCTTTTCTAAATGTTTCTTTATGTTTTAGATGATTGTTAGATCAATGATGATTAGAACTCAAAAACCCACAAACAGGCACAATGTTTAGTTTTAGATGATTGTTAGATCAATGATGATTAGAACCAGCACTTAAGCTACCTCTTCTTTGTTTAGGTTTTAGATGATTGTTAGATCAATGATGATTAGAACACATCTGGGTTTGCGGATTATCACCATCAAGTTTTAGATGATTGTTAGATCAATGATGATTAGAACCTAAAAAGCCGCCTAAAAAGTTCTGGTCATGTTTTAGATGATTGTTAGATCAATGATGATTAGAACGAAGCATGGTTTAGCATTAGCACACCGTCAGTTTTAGATGATTGTTAGATCAATGATGATTAGAACCGATAATTAGATATTATGTTGATCGGTTAGGTTTTAGATGATTGTTAGATCAATGATGATTAGAACCAGCTGAAGGAATGATTGAGAAAGCTTACCGTTTTAGATGATTGTTAGATCAATGATGATTAGAACCCAAAATTAGAGCTATTGATCGATTTGATGGTTTTAGATGATTGTTAGATCAATGATGATTAGAACTTGTGTTAATAATGAAAAAATATCAGAGTTGTTTTAGATGATTGTTAGATCAATGATGATTAGAACTTTTCGGAGCCGTTGTCAGTTTCTTAAATAGTTTTAGATGATTGTTAGATCAATGATGATTAGAACTAACTGGCCAGAAGTTTTCTTTGTGTACCTGTTTTAGATGATTGTTAGATCAATGATGATTAGAACCTTTACGCTAATAAATAGAGGCAAAGCAAAGTTTTAGATGATTGTTAGATCAATGATGATTAGAACTATAATAGCGCCCTACCGTACCTTTCTTGCGTTTTAGATGATTGTTAGATCAATGATGATTAGAACTTAACATATTTAGGTATAACTTATCTGGCAGTTTTAGATGATTGTTAGATCAATGATGATTAGAACGATCAATTAAGTTTGGAGTATGTACAATGAGTTTTAGATGATTGTTAGATCAATGATGATTAGAACACTTGTTTTAATTGATATTCTTCTTCTTCAGTTTTAGATGATTGTTAGATCAATGATGATTAGAACATAATCGTGTGAGATTGCAACAAGACGCAGGTTTTAGATGATTGTTAGATCAATGATGATTAGAACCTATAATATCATGCTCGTAATGATCAATAAGTTTTAGATGATTGTTAGATCAATGATGATTAGAACGCCAAACGTAAAGCTAGGTCTAAACATATAGTTTTAGATGATTGTTAGATCAATGATGATTAGAACAATAATAATATTGAATGTTTTAGTGACATTGTTTTAGATGATTGTTAGATCAATGATGATTAGAACACTATAATGAAGAAGAAAATTATGACCTAAGTTTTAGATGATTGTTAGATCAATGATGATTAGAACAGCTACAACCATTACCGCAACTAATTTTTTGTTTTAGATGATTGTTAGATCAATGATGATTAGAACGCGCAGGTGCTATTATGGGTAAAATGACTGGTTTTAGATGATTGTTAGATCAATGATGATTAGAACTGGAAGTATTAGGAAATGCTGCGATATCCTGTTTTAGATGATTGTTAGATCAATGATGATTAGAACTGAAACATTAAGAGCTCGAGTAATTTACGAGTTTTAGATGATTGTTAGATCAATGATGATTAGAACTTAAGAAAAACATTGCACAGACGGACATGGTGTTTTAGATGATTGTTAGATCAATGATGATTAGAACAATACTTTGCACAAAGTGCGTTAGCTACTAGTTTTAGATGATTGTTAGATCAATGATGATTAGAACTGCAGGCTAATCAAAACTCACCTTTTCAAAGTTTTAGATGATTGTTAGATCAATGATGATTAGAACTCAGTAACTGTATATAATAAAGATTATGAAGTTTTAGATGATTGTTAGATCAATGATGATTAGAACAATTCCCGGTTAGGAATAAACTTCTGCCCTGTTTTAGATGATTGTTAGATCAATGATGATTAGAACTCAAAAATGAACAATTTAGAAACCATTTTAGTTTTAGATGATTGTTAGATCAATGATGATTAGAACAAACCTGAAACCTGTGTTAACATTTTCCACGTTTTAGATGATTGTTAGATCAATGATGATTAGAACTTGAACTTAGTGAATAATTTAGTTTTTGTAGTTTTAGATGATTGTTAGATCAATGATGATTAGAACTGAATGATTTATCGGAAACATTAGCTCACAGTTTTAGATGATTGTTAGATCAATGATGATTAGAACGCGAGCGCGGCTATCATATCTATGACAACTGTTTTAGATGATTGTTAGATCAATGATGATTAGAACATATAATCCAATCGACCCAGACAACATCACGTTTTAGATGATTGTTAGATCAATGATGATTAGAACACTTACTTATTGTTTTCAAACTCATCATCAGTTTTAGATGATTGTTAGATCAATGATGATTAGAACAAACATGACTTTGAAAAATTGGTTTACCTTGTTTTAGATGATTGTTAGATTAATAGTGATTAGAGCATAATTAATTGGGTTAAGGAAAGAGCAATTTAAAATGAAAAAGTCAGTCAAATTAAAGAAATAAGGCAATTCTAGGGCGGCTATTATTCCTAGAAAAGTGCTGAAAGAAATAAACCCAGATGAGCTATTTACAGAGTTTGCAATAGACTTCGATAAAGATAAGCAGTCTATTACGCTAAAAAATTGAAAGCCAAATATAATTTCTTTAATAAAGTAATTGCGCAATATATTACGTTACTATAACAAAGAAAGAATTAAGGAAAAACTGAATGACTGAGTCCGAGAGAATATCTAGCTCATGCCTTAAAGAAATGACATTGACTTTTGGTTACTCAGTACATACTACTTTTAATACTTTAAGAAATTGACACTAATAAAGAAGGGTTACTATTTGTTCAAATGCAAAACATACTAAAAAGTAACAACAACAAACTATACCTTTTGTCAGTGATCACCGATAACTTGGGCAGCTCTTTAATGTCATTTGCATTGCCGTTGATGGTTCTTGATATTACTAAAAATGGTATTCACTTATCAATAATTTCTATTATTGAAACATTGCCAATTTTGGTTTTAGGTCTTCCGGCAGGTGCTTTAACGGATAAATTGGATGTTAAAAAGATTCTCATTTTTAGTGATTTGATTAGATTAATCAGCTACTTGGTTCTTTCTGCATCATTTGCATTCCAGTTAACAGTGAATTGCATGATTTTAATTATTTATGCGGTATCACTTGTCGTCAGCGTGACAAACACAATTAATACGGTGTCAGAAATTACTTTTGTTTCTTTTTTAGTAGAAAAGAAGGATTTTTCAGAATTAAACAGTCTGATTTATGGCATACAATATGCAGCTAATTTTGCATTGCCTATTGTAGGCGGAATATTATATCAATATATTTCGCATAGTCTTTTAATTGTTATTTGTGCAGTTTTCTACCTTATTAGCCTTTTACTGGAAAAAAGGATCAGCCTGAAAACTAAATCTACTGCTTTTACCGGCTTTACAGCTCTTAAATCTGCACTTAAAACGGTAAAGACAGATATAAAGGAAGGTCTGCAATATACCCTTAATCTTAGTTCTGTTTTGTATCCGTTAATATTAGCTGCACTAGTTAATATTGTGTCAGCTAATTTTGATAATGACAGCCTCATAATATTACGTACGCAATTAAAACTTTCCTCTCAAAATATTGGAATAATTTCAGCGATTGCAGCTGTCAGTGCCTTAATTGGTACTTTGGTGGTCAATTGGTTGAATAGGCACATTAAGTTTAATCTATTGTTTGTATTGCTAATTTTTGCAGGTGCTCTTTTTCGTGCCCTTTTTGCGCTGGATCAAAATGTACCAACAATGGTTCTGGCCATTGCATTTGTTTCTATAATTGAATCAATTATTAATATTAGTATCATCACGAATAGGCAACAGCAAGTTGAACAAAAATACCTTGGACGAGTAACGAGTATCTATAAAACAGTGCTGATTGGAGTAAACTCTTTAGGCTATCTTTTAGGCGGCCTAGTTGCTAAAAAAATAGGTTCAAGATCAGGCATTGGAGTTTCAGCCATTGAACTTTTGTTAGTTACAGTAATTAGCATTTTTTTACTGGCACCTGAAATCAAGCATGATGGCAAGCCTTAGCATCAAAAATTTGGGAAAAAATAGTAAAAAGTAAGAATTTATAGGCAGGTTGGGAAACTAAAAATTCTTTTTTGGTTATATATGCAGGTCATTTGTTTAAAGTCGTAGATAGATTAATAATGATTATAGTCTGTGACTTAATAAATTAATGAGGAGATATATAAATGACTACAGTGCATGATAATAGTCGTGAAGTTAAACCAGATTGGTCTTCAGTGATTGTGGAAGAAGAGCAAAATGCCTTGGTCCCAAAATGGTGCCAAGACCATCTGCGCAAGGTATAAGGATCCAGTTCTTAGAGGCTATTCTGCTGTAATTGTAAAAGATTCAATCAACAGAGAGTTTTCTGAGAATGAAAACTTAATTACACCAGACAGAGTCACAACTATGATTGTCAGGTTTCCCAGATTTATTCTTCCCGAATGGAATACTCACAGGGTTTTCAGCAGAAACAGTGCCTCTTCCAGAGCCAGAAGCATAAAGACTACCGTCAAGCCAGTAATGAAGCAACCAGTGATTCCACTCTGGACTATTAATCACAAGGGTATGACAGGTCCATTTGCTGATTCGAAAAGGGCAAAAAGATCTACTGCAAATTGGCTGCACTGCCGAGATGAAGCCGTTCTGGGTATGTTTAGACAGCTAATGAATGAAGAAGAAGTCCCTTACGATGCAGAAGCTAGTGACTGGGAAAAATTTGCTGACAAGTATGATGAAGCATATAAAAATGATGCAGTTCCAGCTTCATGGAATGATGCTCATAAACAAGACTGCAACAGATTGATTGAACCATGGATGTGGCATGAAACTCTGGTAACGTCAACTTACTGGCAAAATTTTCTGGATTTGCGAATCGCTGCTGGCGTCCAGCCGGAAATGGAAGCTACAGCAATTTTGATAAAAGCGGTTCTTGAAGCAAGTCCCAAGTATGGAACGCTGAAAAATAGAGTATTGCATGTTCCCTTTATCGAGGTTGAAGAAAATGATCTGTTATCATGGGAAAGGCTTGAGCCAGTGCTTCTGCAATCGGCTTCAGAATGTGCCAGGATTTCTTATCATGACCGCTCTAAAATGAAAAACAGAAATGGCTCAAATCTGGGTAAAAGATTGCTTGCTGAAAAGCATATGAGTCCGTTTGAACATATAGCATGGTCAGCTAAAAGCAGTGACTGGGAAAAATTTCCTGCATTAAAAGAAAAGGTGACCGATTTACTTGAAAAGCATGCTGATTGCCCTCCAGATAAGGCAGCTGGCTCACTGACTTCCAATCTTAGTGAGAGCTGGCTGCAATTTAGAAGAGTCATTGAAAATAGAGAACAGTAAGACAATTAACTGAGGCTAATTACATAAAATTTGCAGAAAGCAAAAGACTAATAGATTGGGTTGTCAAAACTCAAATTTATTAGTCTTTTTGAATGTAAGAATTTAAAAATATAAACTAATTCCGTTTTTTTGCCATGTTAATCATGAGAAGTTTTTGACCAAGACTGATTGCCAACTAAAATTCGTCCCAAAGCTTTATATGGAACTATGGCTAACGACCATCTGTAAAAATCAATCAAAAACAATATTTTTAGCAAATAAGAAATTTTCAAAGGCTCATCAAGCTTAGCTTCGCGCCATTGCTTTAGTATTAACAATGTATTTGTCAAATATTCTATTATTAGCAAACTTGCAATAATTGAAAAACTAATTAAGGCATTCGTTTTGACATACAGCAGTAAAACTATGAGTGAAATTGCGGAAGCTGGTGTTGTGATCATTGAAAATACTGGAATAAGCAGGAAGAGTAATACAAAAGTTTTAACCATTGAAGGAATAGATTTAGATTCAATAATCTTTTTGCTATATTTGCCTAAACATTGAAAACCGCCTTGGCACCAGCGAGTACGTTGCTTGATCAGCTTCTTATATTTTGTAACGCCCTCTTGTCCAATGCTAACGGTATTTAAGAAAGTACCACGGTAATCCTTCAATAAGCCTTTTAATGAAAACTCACAATCTTCCAATAATGATGATGACCAACCGACGTTATTGGTCATTTTTAAGGTCATGAATTGACCATTGCCTGAAGCTAAAGATGAACCCCAGAAAGTTCTTGCCATTTGCAGAAGAGAATTATAAATAGTAAATTCAAAATTTTGCATTGCTGCGATATTATGTTCCAGATTATAGATATTCACTCTTGTTTGAAGCAAGTCACAATTAGAATGGTTAAAGGCATATACCACCTGCTGTAAGTAATTTGCATCCAAGTGGCTATCAGCATCTATGACGCCAATTATGGTTTTTTCTTCAGGAAAATTCATTTTAGCAATGCGTTTGGCTGTATCCTGTAATGCTGGCCCCTTACCTTGTTGAGCATTAGGTTTTACGCGATGTACAATCATGACATTAGGATGATAAGCATATTTTTGTAATAAAGTGGTGGTACCATCACTAGAATCATCATCGATAAAGACCAGCTTGAGTTTGATAAAACTCTCACATTGTTTTTGTAGCTCCATTAGATAAGGGATGTTTTTTCGTAAGGATTGAAATTCATTCATTGCTGGGATTAACAAGAACATAGTATCGAAATCTCGACAACGGTCACCATAATGATCTTGCTTAACATTATTGCTAAATGTCAGATAAAGAGTCCAAATTAAATCAAAAAGGTACGAACAGCCACCCAAAATTAAAATGATGACTATTAATAAGTTCATTTTATTTTCTCCAAGTTATTTATTCCATATTCTAAATATACATCAAGTTTATAATAACATGAATTGGTCTAGACGAAAAATATATTCTTTTTAAATTTGTAAATTTAAAAAGAATATATACCTTTATAGGCATTGCTTTAATCACGGAAAACTTAAAAATTAAATATGTAAAAAGTATATTATTTCGTTTTTCATATAGTTTTTTATTGTTGTCAATTCATAAGTGAAGCAAAATATTTTATTGTTATTTTTTAAAAAAGGTTTATTCTTGTTAACTGTTATTTTATATAGGATTAAAATATAGTGAAAAAGTCACTATGCTTACAAAAAATAATTAGTACGTAAGCTTTTTTTAAGTGAACAAAAAAACAAGCAGTTGCCTGCTTGTTTTTCGGGTACTTTTACTTACATAAAAATATTCGGACTTGTTATTCTCCTTTAAAAGTCCCTGCTTCAACTTGACTGATAAAGTCTGCTAAATGCTTGTAATAAACAGCCGGGTTATCAACCATATGATGATGACCACCATCAGGAGTTGTAACTAAGCGGGAATTCGGAATCTCTTTTTGCATAATTTTGGCGGTAGCGATTGGCATCGTTTCATTTTCGCCAAAGGTTAACAAAGTTGATACTTTAATATTTTTGAGCTGATCTCTAAAGTGCCAGTCTTTTAGTTTGCCAGTGATTACAAACTCATTGTCACCTTGAAAAGCTTCATATACAGCAGACCCGCCAATATCCTTTAGGTGATATAACTTAGACGGCTGTTTGCGGTCAACAAAGTTAATGTTGAGAATGTTAACATCTTCTTGATAGCGGTCATTGCCATAATCGTTATTGTTTTCGCATTCATGCATGAAGTCAATTTCAGTTTGCGGCAAAACTTCTTGACGGCGACGATTCACGGCTTTAACGTAATCATCAATATCATCGACCATTGAGGAAATAATCGCGCCCTTTAGGTGCTGACCATATTTAACGGCATATTCTTGTACTAAAAGACCGCCCCAGCTTTGACCAATCAAATAAAAATTGTCTAAACCCAGTTTTTCACGTACCTCGTCAACTTCATCCAGGAAGTATTCATATGTTAGATACTTTTTAGCAATTTCCGGATCAGAATAATCGGGTTGATCAGAATAAAGGGAACCAAGCTGATCATACATCGTTACTTGTACATCCAAGCCCTGCTTTTTTAATTGATCGGCAGTATCTTCCCAATATTCATGGTTTCCTCCGGGGCCTCCATGTAGAGCCAGTAAATGAATTTTGCCTTGACCCTGAGTGTTTGTCCATAAATGATAGCCATTATCCAGCGTAATAATTTTGGTACCTGTTTTCATATTTTTCTCCTTTAATCGTTATCAACTAGTCTCTATTTTAGCTCATTATAATTGAAAGAAAAACCAATCCCAAAAATGAAAAGTAATTTAAAGTAATGCCTAAAATTAAGCGATTACATGTTACAATTAGTTTAGTATTTAAAATAAAGATTAAGGAGAATAAAATGGCTGAACCCAAATGGTTAAAAGATATGGATGCTAGCGAGTATTTAAAAGAAGATTTTGATGCAAAAGGCAAAAGTCGCTATACAGTAGAAGGGCTTGATAAGAAAGACCCAGATTGGCTTGACAAAGCAGCAGAAAAAACTCACGCTGCAACAGGAGATGATTATGTTAAGCTTGATAGTGGGCTGTTAACAGTTAACCAAATAAACTGGATGCTACGCAACACGATTGGAGAACTAACTTTTGTGGATGATAATAACCAGTTCTTATGGTACAATCGTCCGGTTGATCCTAATGTGAAGATGAAGGCCAAAAGAGTTCCTGCGCAAGTAGGGAACACAATGGGCGAAGTTCATCCGGATGTGCGTGATGTAATTCCGGAAGCTAAAAAAGTTGTTCATGCACTGCGCACTAAAGAGAGTGGGCATGATACTGTATATATGCCAGTACCTACTGGAAATCTTAAGGAACTGGTTTTGCATTATTATAAACGCGTTGAAGATGATGAGGGCAATTATGCCGGTATTTATGAATGGGTACAAGATCTTTATCCATTAGTAAAATATTTCTGTGAAACTACAGGACAAAAATTGGTCGTTGACCCGGATGCGACAACCGGTGCGACATATAGACGCAATTCAGATCCTGATGCAGCAACAGGTGCGTCAACTAAAGCTGAAGCAGCAAAAGAAGAGGCTGAAGCAGAAACTGAGTCTGATGCAGCAACGGGTGCTTCTCAAAACTAGAAATAAATTGAATATTAATAAGCAGTAGTTAGACAGGTTCTAACTACTTTTTTGTTATACTAATAATATGTAGGCTTATAAACATAGTTGAATAAGCTTAAAAGGAGGAATTAGGTATTTTTAAGGTTTATTTGGTAAAAATAAGAAAATAATTAACTGGCAATTTTACGCTAAGTTAGTTATACAAAAATTAGAATAAAGTATTTTGATAGAGGTAATTATGTTATGACTTTTTACACACTTAAATATATCCAGCAAAATCAAAACACTAGCAGAACCATTCTCTATGTGTTGATTGCTGCTGCAGCATTGACCATGATCGCTTTCACTGTTCTTTACCTGCGCCACAGATTTGACACCCGCTACCGCGATTTGGGCATCATTGCGCTCTTGTTTTTACTTTTATTTATGGGAACGCAATATGAAAAATACGTGCAAACCAATGTGGTGAAATCACAGTCTGAGCAGATTGCGCCATTTATTAAATCAGTCGCTAAAGATCACAAAGTACCTGTTTCAGATGTGATGGTCAGCTCTACCACTTTGCAAAACGGTTTAATTGTCAGGGTTGACTCTAAGGACATTGACTATCAACTAGAATTAAATGATGATAATAATTCATATTCTTTAAAGCAGGCTCATGTAATTAATCACGAAGTCAATGTGAAGAATTAGGAGGAAAGCAATAATGAATTATACGCAGCTTTTTATTAAATTTGCCTTAGGTGTGTTAACTTTAATTTTTCAAATAAATGTTTTTGGCAAGAGCAACATTGCTCCGACCACTGCTTTAGACCAACTCCAAAATTATGTTCTTGGTGGCATCATTGGTGGGGTTATTTACAACGCTAATATTTCCGTTTTGCAGTTTCTGTTGGTTCTGATTGTTTGGACTTTAGTGGTCTTCATCCTAAAATTTGCCAGAGAACACAGCAACTTTATCCGCAGCTTAATTGATGGCAAACCAATTCAGATAATTAAAGATGGTCAGGTTTTATCCCGCAATTGCTTGTCTGCTGGGCTTTCAGCCAATGAATTAATGTTTAAACTGCGCAGTCAAGGCATTTATTCAGTTGATAAAGTGAAGAATTGCATCTTTGAAAAGAATGGTCAGCTGACGGTTATTAAAAAGGATGAAAAAAATGTCCGTTTTCCTTTAATTAATGATGGTCAAATCAATGAAGATGTGCTTGAATCTATTAATAAGGACGATAAGTGGTTAGAAGAGCAAGTGAAGCAAGCTGGTTATAATGATGCCAGTGACATTTTCTTAGGTGAAATTGAAGATGGTAAGCTTTCATTTACAGGTTACAATCAAAAATAGAGAAGAGAATTAGATGGAAAATTTGAATAAGGCACGAGAATTAGTGCAAAATGCGGCAGTTGTAGTTGTTGTTGCTGGCAACGGCCTAGCTAAAATTGAAGGACTTGATCTGCTGGGTCAGCAAGATTTTGAGCAGAGTTTTCCCGGACTTGTTCAAAAGTATGGTGTTCACTCAGTCGGCTTTGCGCTTGATCAGCACATTTCCTCTTGGTCAGAAAAGTGGCAGTTATGGTCAAACCTTATTCAAAAATATTCCGTTGATTATCATCCTAGTCAGACTTTAAAACAACTTCTGCAGTTAATTGGACATAGACCATATTTCGTTGCTACCTCAACTTTTGGTCACTTTTTTGAAAATGCGGGCTTTAACACTAACCGCATTTTTAATGCTTTTGGCGATTGGACTAAAGCGCAATGTTCGAGTGGAATTAATCACGGACTGCGAAATTGCCAGAGTGTCATCCAAAAAATTGCTGGGAAAAAGCCGGATGAAGACATAGAAAAATTGGTGCCAAAATGCGAAGTATGTGGTCAACCATTGGAAATACACATGCCTCTTAATGATCATTTTTATCCGGAAACCGAAGCCAACACTCGTTTTCGCTGGTTTTTAACCGGTAATGAAGATAAAAAGACTGTCTTTTTGGAACTGGGAGTTGATGAAACGAGTCCGCAGCTGCGGGAGCCAATTGAACATTTAGTGGCAGAATTTCCGCAGTGGTCCTATGTGGCGGCTGACTTTAAGCAGGAAAATTTATTACCGGAAATTCAGGAACGCAGCGCCGGTACAAATGCGGATGCAGCAAGTTTAATTAATTATTTAGTGACGGAGTAACTAATTTTTTATGAGTATTTATGTAAAAAACGGCGTACTACATGTTTCTGGCGTCCAAGATAAGATCCGGGGCAAGGGTCAAGAATGGCCTGATTTTATTTCCGACTATACAATGCTTGATATTGAGACCACCGGCTTAAATCCTTATCGCGATCATGTGACCGAACTAGGTGCAGTTAAAGTCCGAGCCAACCAGGTAGTAGATGAGTTTAGTCAACTGGTTGTTTATCCGCGCTCAAATCATGTACCGCATTTTATCACTAAGTTAAATGGTATTACCGAAGAGATGCTTCTTAATGAAGGCAAGCCGATAAAAGAAGCAATGACGGCTTTTCGCACATTTATTGGTAGCGATATTATCATTGGCTATAACGTCAATTTCGATCTGAATTTTTTGTATGATTTGACCCAAAAATTTCATTTACCTAAGTTAAGTAACGATTATGTCGATGTATTGCGCTTAGCACGCGTTTATTATCCGCAGCAGCATAATCGTTTACTGGACTGTATTCAGCGTGCCGGGATTGCACAAGTAGAACAGCACCATGGCTTGGCAGACTCACTTGATACTAAAAAAGTTTATGATGACTTTCGCCAGCATTTTACGCCTGAACTATTGCAAGAAGCGCAAGGCAAACTGAAAAACATTGATTTGCTGGAGGAAGAACTGGAAGTCTGGAAATTAGGATTTCGTAATCCGGTTAATAATAAAAAGATTGCTTTTGCTCCTGAGATCGAAATGAATAGCGCTGAAGCTGCTCAAATGGTTAATAATATGAATGGGGTAGCCCAAACTGGTGTCAAAGCTGATACAGACTATTTAATCATGAGTGATGATGGCTTTTTTAGTAAAAATAATCCGGAAACATTGAAAGCAAAGGAATATAATCATGCTGGTAGCAAGATTAAGCGCTTGTCCGAAAGCTACTTTTTGAATATGCTGGATGAGTGGGCCAGAAGTTAAAATTAGAGGCAGGGCATTATCAACCTTGCTTTTTTATTGTTCCTGTTGCAAACAACAGTTCGATTAGCTATACTTAATTATTATTAAACAAGGAGCAATGTGAATGGCACGCAGGAGGAGCAGACGAAAAACTAAAACAACTAACGGAGATTTCTGGGCAATAGTTATTATTATCCTGTTCTTGTTGTGGTTTGTTTCTACCAAAGGTGGCTCAGACCCAAGCGGGCACCAAACAATGAACAGGATCACCCGCAGCGACCGGCAGAAAAGTAATAAAATTAGTAAGGCTAAACCCGCCAACAAGGTTTATGGTGGTCTGTCACATGAAGATTACCAAAAACTGGCTAATTTAAACTTTAAAAGTGGTGGTTCGTCTTACATAACAGTCAATAATGACCATTCAACTTTAATCAAAAATGCCTGGCGCGTTAACAGAGTTATTTATTCCGACTTAGATAGCTTAAATCGGACATCTCATTCTAATACGGCCTTTTTGCAAAAACGTAATGTTGCTAATGACAGTCTAAGGGTCCGTCAATTCGTTGAGCCGACTGGTTGGCATTATAACCGCCGCAATGGTACGCAAATTTATAATCGAGGACATCTGATAGCTTATTCAGTTTCTGCAGGCATTGATCTTGCAGGTGATTTTAATCCGCGCAATTTGTCGGGCGACCAAAATAACCCCAAAAATCTGTTCACACAGTCCGCTTTTTCCAATCAAAGAATTCAAACAATGTTTGAGAGTCGCGTTCGTGTGGCACTAAGACAGAATAAAAAAGTGATTTATCAAGCTACGCCTATTTTTCGGGGTACAGAATTAATGGCCCGGGGAATTAATTTACAAGCGGTGTCGACTGATGGTGAGCTTGATTTTAATGTCTATTTGTTTAACGTTCAACCTGGTTATTCCTTTAACTATAATAATGGCCGGGCCAAAGTTGATCATGAGATTTTTGTGAAAGATAATTACTAGTTTTTGACTAATGGCAAAAATAATATTAAAAAAATAGTCAAATGTTCGGATAAAAAATTAATTAATATATACAGAGATTAAAATAAGCGATAGTAAGATTTAATATCGTTTTTTTCTCTAAAGCAAAATTATAAAACAAGAACAATAAAACTATTTTTAAGTTCATAATTAGTGATTTGCTTAATAAATACGAATAATTAGTAAAAAAGCTTGCTTATGATAAGATAATTACGAATTTTAATGAAGCAAATTAGGTTGTGTTCTTAAACTTTTTAGCATAAAATTAAGAGAGTAAAAAAAGAAATAGAGATTATAGTGGTGCGAGTTAATGGATAACAATAAATTTGTTGAAGTGAAAAACCTGCGGAAAGTTTATGACAATGGTCATGAAGCAATTAAAAACGTTAGTTTTTCGGTTAAAAAAGGAGATTTAGTTTGCTTGCTGGGGCCTTCTGGTTGCGGCAAGACAACAATTTTAAATATATTGGCCGGCTTACTTAATCCAACGGAGGGCGATATTATCTTTAACGGTAAGTCGGTAGTAAAAGTTGCACCTAAGGATCGACATATCGGCTACGTTTTTCAAAATTATGCATTGTATCCTCATATGACAGTTTTGCAAAACGTCATGTTTCCTCTGATTGTAGGTGCTAACAAAAAGCCTAAAGCAGAAGCCCAAAAAATTGCCACTAAATACATGGAGTTGACCCAGATTACAGAACTGGCTGATCAAAAGCCGGGTAATTTGTCTGGTGGTCAGCAACAGCGGGTAGCAATTGCCCGTGCTTTGGTGCAAGAACCGCAAATTTTACTGATGGATGAACCTTTGAGTAATTTGGATGCCAGACTGCGTCTGAAGATTCGTGAAGAAATTCGTTCATTGGTTAAGTCTGTTGGCATAACTACTTTATTTGTTACTCATGATCAAGAAGAAGCCTTGTCTATTGGTGATAAAATCATCCTCTTTAATGATGGTGTTATCCAACAAGATGATTTAGGGCAAAACTTTTACTTGGAACCAAATAATTATTTTGTGGCCAACTTCGTTGGTAATCCGGTAATTGATAATTTTAAAGTAACAAAAACTGCAAATGAATTAAAGTCAAGCCAATTTACGATAGATCTCGCCGATCTGGAGCAGTCACGTTTTAAACGGGAAATACCAGACGGTGAGTATATCTTGTCTGTTCGACCCGAAAATATTGTTCCTGATCCTGATGGCCTGTTTGAGACTACGGTAGACGATATTGAACTAATTGGACGTGAACGTATTTTAAAATTTACATTTGATAATGAGCAAGTGCGTTCCCTAATTAATCTCGAAACTCCAATTAGAAGGGGCGATCAAGTTAAACTTAAAATGCGATTTAATCGGGTATTTCTATTTACCCCTGAAGGAGAGCGTGTTTACTGATGAAGACAAATCAAAAAAAGGCTTGGCTTTTTTTAGCGCCAACTATCATCTTTGTCACCTTGTTTAGTATTTACCCTATTTTGCGTGCATTTAGCATGAGTTTTCAGGGTGGTTCCTTAATTGACTTGCACTGGAATGGCTTTAGCAATTATCAGTATATTTTTAACGACCCAGAATTTTGGCTGGCCATTAAAAATACAGTGCTATATGCTGTTATTTCAGTACCTGTGGGTCTAGCAATTTCAATCATGCTGGCATGGATTATTTTTGACAAGATTAAGCATAAGTCCTTCTTTGAAACCACCTTTTTTATGCCTTATGTTACCTCGACAATTGCCATCGGGATTGTCTTTCGTTATATCTTTAACGGTGATTACGGCATGTTAAACTTCGTGCTCAGGTGTCTGCATTTACCGGCTCCTGACTGGATTGACGATCCGGCAATGTCATTAACTACGATTATTATCTTCGGAATATGGTCATCTTTAGCATTTAATATTGTCATATTAATGGGCGCGCTGCGTAATATTGATCCTAATTTTTATACCATTGCTGACATGTTTGGAGCAAGTGGTCGCGATAAATTTTGGCGAATTACGATTCCGCAATTGGTACCAACTATTGCCTTTTTACTAACAATGAATGTGATCGGGGCTTTTAAAATTTATACCTCGGTTTATGCACTTTTCAACGGGCAAGCCGGAGTAGGCAATTCAGGAACAACTGCGGTGTTCTACATTTACAATAAGTTCCAAATTGTCGGTACTCCCGGTGTTGCCATGGCGGCAACCGTAATTTTGTTCCTGATTATTTTATTTGCGACGTTCTTGCAACGGAAAATGATGAAGAAGATAGGAGAAAATTAAATGAAACGAATTCGTTTAGGAGTCTTATTCAGTTACATTATCTTATTTATCTTTGCCGTTATCACTGTTTTTCCATTCATTTATATGATTTTAGGCGGCTTAATGAGTTTCCAGGAAACCACTTCGATTCCGCCGACACTAATTCCCCACCATTTTGAGTGGTCTAACTATGCCAAAGTATTCGCTCGTGCGCCTTTTGGGCGCTACTTCTTCAACACGGTTTTAACAGCTAGCGTCACCACGATTGTCAGTCTGTTTAACTCATTACTCGGCGCTTTTGCCATGGTTAACTTGCGCTTTAAGGGCAAGGGCTTAATTCAAATGGTGCTTTTGTCATTATTAATGGTACCTGGTGAAGCAATTATTTTTACTAACTACAACACAATTGCTCATATGGGTTTACTTAACACTTATGTAGGATTGGTTTTGCCATTCTTGACTTCAATTTTCTATATGTATTATTTACAAAGTTATTTTGGTTCAATCTCAGATACGATTTATAAAGCGGCTATGATTGATGGTGCCAGCGATTGGGACTATATTTGGAAAATTTTAGTACCGATGTCAAAAGGCGGCTTGTTTACAGTTGGTCTTTTAAGTTTCATCTCTGGCTGGAATTCATTTCTCTGGCCATTGCTGGTTACAAATGAAGACACTATGAGGCTGCTTAATAACGGCTTGTCGGCCTTTGCATCTGATGCTGGTAGCGAAACGCAATTGCAACTGGCTGCTGCTACCCTGACTGTCTTACCAATTTTAATCTTGTACTTAATCTTTAGAAAACAGATTATCAAGGGGGTGGTTCGTAATGACCTTAAAGGATAGAACCACCATTACGTTTTACAATGGTTTAAATACTATTGGTGGACCAATGATTGAGGTGGCATACCACAAATCGCACATTTTGTTTGATTTGGGTGAAGTCTACCGACCTGAGCTTAATCTACCTGACGAAAAATATCAGACTTTAGTGCAAAATGAGCTGATTGGTAATGTACCGAACTTTTATGATCCTGAGCTAACTGGTCAAGCAATTGATCATGAACGTTGGGAATGTGCGGCAGCTTACATGTCTCATCTTCACCTTGATCACAGCAAAGCCATGAATTTCTTGGCCCCAGAAATACCTTTGTATGCAGGGCCAATAACAGCTAAGATGCTGCCTGCTTTAAATGAAAAAGGAGACTTCCTGCTGCCGGCTGCAGGTCATGAAGCGAACTATACACGCCCAATTATTGTAGCTGAGTATCAAAAGCCAATAAAAGTGGGCGATATAACGATGACGGTGTGGCCAAGTGACCACGATGCTTATGGTGCTACTGGTCTGATAGTTAAAACACCTGATTTGGCAATTGCCTATACTGGTGATATTCGTCTGCATGGTTATCATCCTGACTGGGTTAAAAAATTTTTAGCAGCAGCCAAAGACTGTGATGTTTTAATTACTGAAGCAACCGGATTTTCTTGGCCAGAAGAAAAGCATGAGGAAAATAGCGAAGAATTTACTGGTCCTAAAAATGAGGCTGAATTAACTGCCAAATTTGTACAGTTGCAAAATGACAATCCCAAACGGCAAATTACTTTCAATACTTATCCGACCAATGTAGAACGGTTACTGCGCATTATTTCTGATTCACCGCGTAAAGTTGTTTTGCATGCCGCAAGAGCTCATCTGCTCAAGGAAAGTTTAGATAAGGACTTTCCTTATTATTACTTGCCAGGGGACCAAAAATTCGCTGATCTAAAGCCGGAACTAGCTGTTCATTACGATGACCTGCTAAATGATGATCACGAATTCCTCTGGCAAGCAGTTGCTGATTTCGACCACTTGCAAAAAGGTGGTTTGTATATTCACTCTAATGCAGAGCCATTAGGAGATTTTGACCCAGCATACCAGCCTTTTATGCAAAAGCTAGCTGAGCAAAATATTGCAGTTCAGGCGTTGCGTTGTTCTGGTCACGCTGACGAGCAAGAACTAAAACAAATTATTGCTTGGGTTCAACCACCAACACTGATTCCCGTGCACACATTGCATCCGGAGCTGGTGGAAAACCCATATGGTAACAGGATTTTACCAAAACGTAACCAAACTATTGCGTTTTGATTAATCATAAAAATGTTGTTTAGTTTTTATATTTGGGAGGTTTAACCAAATGAAGTTTAGTAAAAAGTTAGCCGCTGCTTTTGCTGTTGGCTTAACTCTTGTTGGTACTGCAGCTTGTTCAAATGGCGGAAGTAATTCTAATTCTTCCTCATCTTCAAGTTCAGAAAAAATTGCTAAAGTCAAAAAGACAACCAATATTGTCTTTTGGCATGGTATGACGGGTGTGCAACAATCTACTTTAAAGAAGTTGACACAAGAATTTGAAAGTAAGAATCCTAAGATCAAGGTTAAGTTGGAGAACCAAGGTGCTTATAATGACTTACAAGCAAAAATCAATTCTACTTTGCAATCGCCTAACAACCTGCCAACCATTACTCAGGCATATCCTGACTGGCTTTTTAATGCTGCCAATAAAAACATGCTGGTGGATTTAAAGCCATACATAAATAGTAAAGATGTTGGTTGGGGCAGCAGTGAAGCTTCTAATATTAAGTCTGCCCTTCTTGATGGTGCTAAGATTAATGGTAAGCAATACGGTATTCCTTTTAACAAATCAATCGAAGTTTTGACTTATAACGCAGACTTGTTAAAGAAATATGGTATTAAAAAAGCTCCTGCAACAATGGATGAGCTGAAGAAAGATTCACAAATCATCTACAATAAGAGCAATCATAAAGTTGTAGGTGCCGGTTTTGACTCATTATCAAACTACTACACATTAGGCATGAAGAACGAAGGCGTTGACTTCTCAAGTAAAATTGACTTTGCCGACGACACTTCAAAGAAAGTTATTAATTTTTATGCAGATGGAATCAAAGATGGTTACTTCAGAGTAGCTGGTTCAGAACATTATCTGTCTGGTCCATTTGCTAACCAAAAGGTAGCAATGTACATCGGTACTTCTGCTGGTGAAGGCTTTGTTAAACAAGGTGTGGGCAACAAGTTCACTTATGATGTTGCACCTCGTCCAGGTAAATACACCATGTCACAAGGTACTGACATTTACATGTTCAAGCATGCTTCAGCTGACCAAAAATCTGCAGCATTTACCTATATCAAGTTCTTAACTTCAAAAGCTAGTCAACTTGAGTGGGCTAATGCCACTGGTTATGTTCCAGTTAATCAAGCGGCTGCTGATTCAGCTGAGTACAAGGATACCAAGAAGCTTAAATTGCCAGCTAAACTTGAAGATGCAATGGCAAACCTTTACAGTGTGCCAATTATCAAGGATGCCGGTGCTGCCTATGGCAGTTTAAATCCAATTATGCAAAACATTTTAGCCGCCGCACAAAAGAAGCAAAATGTTAATGATGCAATTAAATCAGGTAAAACAAAATTTGATGCTGCGTGGAAACAATAAAAACTAAATAGCAATTTTTATCATAGAGCTTGTCTTAGTAGGCAAGCTCTTTTTGGTTTTACCATTGCGTTTTTGAGAAATTAATGGCTTGCACAATATATTTGTTTACTAATTGAATTTCTCTTTTTTTATCAGAATTTGCGGGATAAAGGATGCCATATGATAATTTTTGCTTAGATTTTAATGGCACGTAACGCAAGTCAACATCATTCTTGTCGTATAAAATGCTGGGTACAATTCCTAGCCCCATTTTTGCTCGCACATAAGCAATTATTACCGATGAGTCGATTTCTTCTTTATAATCAATATCAAAATTTTTGCTTTCTATAGTAAATTTGAGGCTTTCAATTCCAGGGAAATTGTCATTTCCATTCCATAAATAAATATTTCTACCAATTAAATCAGAAAAATCAATGTTATTTTTGGTAAATAAATTATCATCTTGAGGTATGACAACGGAAAAACCTTTTTTCAATATTTCTAAATAACGTGTATCCCTTTTTTCTTTGATTATGTCTTTCTGCATAATCATAAGGTCAATTGTCCCATCACTAATTAGTTTATTAAAGTTTTGTTCTTGTCCAGGATCTATGAAAACAGGTACTAATTCTATTTTGGTCATGGTATTAGTTAGTCTAAGAGCTAAGGGGAGCCACTTTCTTTCAAAAGGCAAATCTGTATATCCCATTTTTATTTTTATTCTGGGAATGTTTTTGTTTTTCCGTAAATTTTGAATAGTATCAGTAATTTCATTAACAGATAAAGTCATTTGGTTGTAAAAAATTTTTCCTTTTCCTGTTAATGATATTTTATGATAGTTTCTTTCGAATAATTTAATTTGTATTTCTTTTTCTAAATTATTGATATTCTTAGAAACAGTTGATTGAGATAAATACATATTATTAGCAGTCTTAGTAAAATTAAGCGTCTTTGCTAAAGATAAAAAACATTTTATTTGCGTAGAATTCATAATATACAATTCCTATTTGTCATAGTGGTATTCGGCTTTTAGTTAATCATACTTCTATCAATACTGTAATATCAAATAAAGTTGGAAAGGAAAAATTGAGGTGATTAATGACTGTTGCAATAAGTGTTATGCGGCTTTTTAGAAATAAATTAGAGAGGAAGATTTTGAATGAAAAAACTAGAATATGAGGTTATTGTAGTTGGAGCAAGTAATGCAGGTGGAATGGCGGCGGCAGCTGCTGCTGAAAATGGTGCTGATGTTTTAGTAATTGACAAAATGGGAAGTGCAGGATATCTCTATAGAGAAACAATTGCTGCTATCCATAGTAAGGCACAAAAAAAGTCAGGCGTAGAAGTTGATCGCAATGAACTAGTTAATTTTATTTCTACTTTTAATCAGGGGAATGTGGATCAAAATTTATTGAATACATGGGCTGACAACAGTTCAGAGATGGTTGATTGGTTAGATGATGAAATATTGCGCCCTAACGGAGCATATATTAAAGCAACTCCTGATGCTCATTATGAAACGGAGCGTAATCGAGCATTTCCAACTGGGAATGAAGTAACAGCTCCAGATGGCAAATATTGGCAAATGGGCTATGGCAAATGGGTCATAAAAAAGGCTGAAGAATATGGTGCCGAATTTTCATGGAAAACAAAATTAGAAAAACTTGTTGAAAAATCCGGACGAGTAACCGGTGTTATTGTTAAAGATATGGCTACAAGTAAAACGACCCTTGTAAAAGCAACTAAAGGTGTAATTTTATGTACAGGTGGTTATGGCTCCAATAAAGCCTTAATGCAAAAATGGAATCCGGTAGGTTTGAAAACTAATGTTTATACTGACAGTCAAAGGGATGATGGTTCTGGCTTAGTAGCTGCTTTGGAAATTGGCGCAGCCAAAGATGAAGAACCTGCTTCAATTGTTTTCAATAGGGGAGTGGTTCCAGTAGGGACTAACGCTGAAGACTTTTACGAAGTTGATTTAACTCCTCCAGATGATCCAGGATACTTATGGCTTGGATCATACCCAATGCTTAAAGTTAATCTCAATGGCGAACGGTTTTTCAATGAAAGTGCTCCTTACCAATTTCAAATGACTGCTTCTTCTAAACAACCGGGTTATCTGAGTGCGATGATTTGGACAGAAGAATCAATGACCGATAGCAACTTGAAAAAGTACCATACTTTAGGTTGCTCTCGCTTGGGTTTTCCTGGTATTTACAATGGGGCAGAAGCTCGTGAAGAAGTTCAGGATCGCTTAAAAGAAGGATTAGTTCAGAAAGCGGACTCTGTTGCTGAATTGGCTGAAAAACTGAGTCTGCCGAAAGCGAATTTGGAAAAAACAGTTGCAAGATACAATGATCTAGTAGCTAAAGGTAAGGATACTGACTTTGGTAAAGAAAAAGATCGTCTTATTTCTGTTGATCATGCACCTTATTATGGTGCTATTATAGGTGGTCGTTTACTTGCTACGCTGGACGGATTGAAGATTAATAGTAAGATGCAGGTTATTAATAAGCAAGGTGACGTTATACCGGGATTGTATGCTGCCGGAAATTGCTCTGGCGGATTTTTCTGGGGAATATATCCCGATCATGTACCAGGATTGACGGCTAGTCATGCATTGACATTTGGTCGTTTAGCTGGAAAGTATATTTCTAAATAACAAATTTTACTACTAAGTCTGCCTTTTTAAGGCAGACTGTTTTTATATTTAAAATGGAACAAAATAAAGACTTTATGAAAAATGTTCGGAATAAAGCGAACTATAAAATCAAATAAAGTAAAATATACAAATAAAGCCGAATTTTTGTATCTAAATTTGTTGTAATCTTACATTATTTGCTATACAATAAATGAGTATTAATGCTCAAACTATCACTATTGAGCACTTAAAAAATTTTGGAGGAAAAAAGATATCATGAATTTCGGTAAAAAGCTGGCAGCTGTTGCGGCAGCCGGCTTGGCATTAATTGGAACTGCAGCTTGTTCAAAAAGTGGCAGTTCATCATCCTCAAGTTCTAAAATACCAAAAGTAACTCAAAAAACTACAGTTGTTTTTTGGCATGGGATGCAGGGCTCTCAGGAAAAAACACTGAAAAGTTTAGCTCAGGATTTTGAAAATAAAAACCCTAAAATAAAAATCAAGCTTGAACAACAAGGTGATTATGATAACTTGCAATCAAAAATAACTTCGACTCTGCAATCACCTAAAAATTTACCAACAATCACTCAGGCTTACCCGGGTTGGCTTGAAAGTGCTGCTAAAAATAAGATGTTGGTTGACCTTAAACCATACATTAATGATAAAAATGTAGGTTGGGGCAGTGCCTCAGCATCTGGTATTAAGGAAGACATGCTAAATGGTGCGCAAATTAAGGGCACCCAATACGGTATTCCTTTTAACAAGTCAATTGAAGTTTTAATTTATAACCCAAAGATGTTTAAGGAATATGGCATTACCAAAGTTCCTGCAACAATGGCCGAGGTTAAGAAGGCTGCACAGACTATTTATCAAAAGAGCAATCATCAAGTAGTTGGTGCCGGTTTTGATGATCTTGATAACTACTACGTTTTGGGTATGAAGAACCAGGGTGAAAATTTCTCCAGTAAAATTGACTTTACTGGTGCTAAATCCAGAAAGTTGCTCAATTACTTTATCGACGGGGAAAAAGCGGGTTACTTTAGAATGCCAGGTTCTGATAAATACTTGTACATTCCGTTTACTAACAAAAAATTGGCAATGTTTGTTACATCTTCATCAACTGAAACATGGATCAAACAGGCAGCTAAGAAAGGCTTCAATTATGAAGTGGCAGCTCGGCCAAGCAAATATACAATGTCACAGGGAACCGACATTTATATGTTCAGCCATGCAAGTGCGATGCAGAAAGCTGCTGCTTTCAAATTTATGAAATATCTTTCTTCTAAAGATAGTCAAATTAAGTGGGCTAAAGAAACCGGCTATATTCCGGTTAGTGACAGTGCCACAAAGTCTGATGAATATAAGTCGAATAAAGACTTTAAACTGCCTGCCAAATTGGAAGACATTCTTAATGCCAACTCACTTTACAGTGTTCCTGTAATTAAGGACTCTAGTGCTACATTTAGTCAATTAACCCCAATTATGCAGTCAATATTATCTGCCGCACAAAAGAACCGTAATGTTGAAAAAGCCATTACAACAGGTAAAAATAAATTTGATGCAGCTTGGAAACAATAGAAAAGTGATAAAAAATTTAAAAAACAGGCTTGGGCCTGTTTTTTTATTTGTCGTTTTTCTCTTCAATGTTAAGATAATAATGGCATAACAAAGCTGGTGGCAGCACTAGCTAAATATAGTGGCCAGGGGTGAAAACGTGATCAAAGAACAAAAGTTTCCGGTGGAAACTAATTATAAATGGTATGATATCAGCAATTTGAGTGAAGAAGATAGTAATAAACTGCAAATAGACTTTCATTTTACTCCTGACATGATTACTTATATTTCAGACCGACATGAACGACCCCACTATGATTATGATACGCATACACATATCAACTTGCTAGTTTATGATGTGCCTATTTGGCCTACTAAAACTATCAAACATTTTACGGCTCACCCAGTAACTTTTTTAATATCGGGGGAAAACATTTTTACTTTTCATACTCAATCGACCAGTTATGTATTTGATGAGTTTAATGACACGGCTACAAGACGAGAACTATCCCTGGCGCAAGATGTTACTGAATTATTAATGAAGTTTTTACTGTATTCTTCACAGTATTTTCAACGAGCTGTTACTCAGCTTGATGCAGAACGCAATAGTTTAGACCAAAAGCTTTCCGGTGACATTAATAACAAGGACTTAGTTGAACTGTCAAATATTGAAAAAAGTCTGGTGTATTTGTCTAGCTCAATACAAACTAACCTAATGATGCTGCACAGTTTAAAAATGTCTCAGTTGAACTTCACAAAGCCTGGACGTGAACGACTGGATGATGTTTTAATTGAGTCAAATCAATCTGCAGAAATGGTGAAAATTTCGCAACAGGTAACTCAAACTTTATCTGCAACCTCTAATAACATGATGAACAATAACCTGAATGATACGATGAAGTTCCTTACAGTCTGGTCTTTGGTTTTAACCATTCCCACAATTTTAACCGGCTTTTATGGTATGAACGTCAGCCTTCCGGTTGGCCACAGCTCGTCTGACTGGATTGCTATCATAGTGGTGACAGTCTTTTTAATGGTTTGGTTGATTGTTTTAATGAAACGACATCATTTCTTTTAAACTGAGGCAAATAAATGAAAAATAAAGTTTTGATAGGCTCATTAATCACAGCACTTATTGCTTTTATGCTATATTCTGTCAATCTTAAAAAAGTAGAGAACAGCAGCCTGAAAATTGTGGGTCAAGGACAGGAACAAGTTGTCAAAAATAAAAAAGGAAAAAACTCTGCCCGTGAACCAAAAGTTGCGACCGTGGAATATCCCAATCACATTAAAATTGCTTCTGGCAGTGAGCAAAAATGGGCGGAAAAAATTGTACAGGTGATGGGGAAGGATCAGAGCTATCAAGTTTGTGTTCAAGACCTGAATAACAATAAATATGCGCGTGTTTCTAATACCAGTCAACGACACGGAGTAAATACTAGTAGTCGTTTATTTCTACTTATTGCTTTAACTTACCAAGAACAACATGGGAAGTCTGTTTCCAGAAAAGCAATCAAGATCAAAAAAGCAGATCACGTTAAAGGTGAAAAGGTGCTTCAAAAAGGAATTGCGTATAATGCAGCTTATTTGAAACAGCTGATGATGCAAGGTGACAAGACTGCGGCCAATGCTCTGCTGCGCACAGTTAAGCCCACTACCGTTAACTCTATTATTAAGAAAACTGGGGTCCATGATACTACAATTAAAGGTAAGTTTTCAGCCAAACCAGCAGCTTTAACCACAGCAAACGATTTGAACAAAATTATGGTGAGTCTCTACCATGATCAAATTTTAAGCAGACAATATTCTAATCAAGTTTTAGGAGCACTAAGTTCTGTCAAGACCAAACCCAAAATTGTTCGTAATACTAAAGGCCTGATATATGGCATTGGTGATGCTAAAGCCAATGTTGCACTTATCCAGTCTAATGGTAATGCCTATTGCGTCAGCGTCTGGAGTAATAATGACCATGATTTTGTTAAACTAGGTAAGGCAGTCAACAGCTTTTTTAAATAACATTTTTGACGTATGCTTTAACAAATCTTAAATTTTAAGCCCTAATAAAAAGTCACTTTGAGGGCTTTTTTATTAATTTAAAATAATTTACAGCATGTAGATTGTATTCTTCATATTGTAGTGCTATATTATTCAGTATGCTGTCAAAAGGAGGGGTGAAATTGGTTAAAAGAAGAAGCCTTGATTTAGATAAGGTGATTGCGAAGGCGACGGAGCTGATTGGACGAAAGGGACTTTCCGCGACCACTCTGCCGAACCTAGCCAAAGAGTTAGGCGTTCGTTCACAGTCACTTTACCATTATGTTTCAGGTCGAAAGCAACTGCTGTCGCTTGTCGGTGCAAGCAGAATTAAAATTTTAGGTAAAAAATTAGTTGATAATTTGATCGGAATTTCAGGTGAAGAGGCTTTACTTAAGTTTGCTGATATCGTCCGTAATTTTATTTTGGACGATCCTGCATTAATTAGTATTCTCTATCACTTGAATGAATACCAAAAAGACGATGCTATTACTCAAGAAATTTTAAAGATAATAGCTTTGGCTGACAAACTAAATTTGAGAAGTGACAGCACGGTTTCGCTCCATTCCTTAATTGGGGCAGTACTAGGATACGTTTTTTTAGATGTGTCTGATTCTTTTACAGAAGAAACTAGTGAAGAGGCTGACCAAGGCTATCATGAATTAATTATTCAATTGGTTCAGCCTAAGAAATTATTGCCAAAAAAGAGAAAGGAAAATAAGAGTGCATAAACTAGTAAAAAATCATATTTTCTCGTTAATTGCATGGATTTTAATATTAATCATTTCAGTTGTGGCTTTGCCGGACGTTACAGGGTTAACCCGTGAGCACTCAAATATTTCCTTACCGTCGGATGTTCAAAGTGAAGTCGCAAAGTCAATTCAAAATGATTGGGGTCCTAAGCAAAAGGATACCTATCAGATTGCAGTGGTCTTTAACAAGCAAAAGGGCAAATTGACATCTGATGATAAAAATGCCATTAATGAAACCATTGACAGACTTAAAGACAAGCAAGATCAGTATGGGATCAAGATGGTCTTGGGTCCAGATGATAATATTGCTACTAAGAAAAAGCTGCAGTCAAAGGATAATACAACTTGGATAATGCAGTTGAATGTGGCTAAAAAGCACGGACCGGTTAATGATGTTGAGGCTGAGTTGAATAAAGCAGTCAAAACTGCCGGCATCAGAACTTACGTTACTGGTGCTGATGTTTTACAAAATGCCTTCTCGAATGCTATTCAAGAGGGAATTAAGAAAACGGAAGTAATTACCGTTATCTTCATATTTATTGTGTTAGTGATTGTCTTCAGGTCGCCAATAGTGCCCCTAATTTCATTACTAACGGTTGGAGTTTCCTTTATCACATCATTTGCGATTGTGACTAATCTGGTTAAATACCAGAACTTTCCGTTTTCTAACTTTACACAAGTCTTTATGATTATTGTGCTGTTCGGAATTGGTACGGACTATAACATCCTTTTGTATGACAAATTCAAAGAAGACCTCGGTAAAGGGATGGATCGCTATGAGGCGATGAATAGTGCCTTAAAAGTTGCTGGTAAAACCATCCTTTATTCCGGTTCTTCCATCTTAATTGGATTTTCGGCACTGAGTTTAGCTAACTTTTCAATTTATCGCTCAGCAGTTGGTGTTGCGGTCGGCGTAGCTGTTTTATTAATAGTGCTGCTGACACTCAATCCTTTCTTCATGGCTGTTTTGGGAGAAAAAATGTTCTGGCCGGTGAAGAAGTTTACCGGTGAGCATGAAGATAAATTATGGCATGGTATTTCCAAAGCGACACTTGCTCACCCAATTATTTACTTAATTGTATTGGCTGTGGTTGTGCTTCCTTTTGGTCTTATGTATACTGGTCACTTGAATTATGATGACACTGATGAGATTGATAATAGTACCCCAGCTAAAGCAGGGATGCTCGTTGTCGAAGATCACTTTTCAAAGGGGATGGCCGAGCCATCGACTCTTTATATTAAGAGTAACCATAAACTTGATAATGAAGCAGATTTGCGGTTAATTGATCAATTAACCAGACAACTCCAGGCATCTGAAGATGTGGCTTTTGTCACTTCTGTAACTCAGCCATATGGTGAAAGCATTGATCAGCTCTACGTTAAGAATCAGCTTAACACTGTTAACCAAGGTGTTGACCAGGCACGCGCCGGTTTGGGCAAATTGAGCAAGGCAAGCAAGAAAGTTACTGCTGGCGCAAGCAAGTTGGCTGACGGAACCAGCCAATTGCAAAATGGTACTAGTCAACTCCAAGATGGCGCCAGCAAATTACAGGCTGGTACTGGTAAACTGCAAAATGGTGCCAGCCGTTTGCAAAATGGGACAGGTCAACTGCAAGGCGGTGCCAGTCGTCTGCAAAGTGGAACTGAGCAAATGAGCAGTGGCCTTAACCAATTAAATTCCCAACTTGCAAGTGGCAGTGCTAGTATTGCGAATGCACAGAAAAATACCAAAGCTGTTTTAGAAAAGAGCTATAAAGCTAACTTATCAAAGAGCATTAATAGTATACCCGGCTTAACTCAGCAGCAGAAGATGGCTGCCATGCAAGCTGCTGGTGCTGCTTTAGAAAAATCTTGGGCTGAAGCTTCTGCTTCAATGCCAGATGTATCTGGACAAATGGGTCAGCTGCAATCTGGTGTCGGCAGATTAACTACTGCTTCAGGTCAATTGAGTAGTGGTGCTGCTACCTTAAATGGCGGCATTGGCCAACTCAATTCCAGTGCAGGTCAATTAAGCTCTGGTATTGGTCAAGTTAATTCCAGTACTGGTCAATTAAGTTCAGGTATTGGCCAATTAAATTCCAGTGTTGGTCAACTTAATTCAGGTGCCGGCAAGTTAGCTTCGAGCACGCCAAAGATTACTAATGGTGTAGATGAAGTAAATAGTGGCTTAGGACAAGGTGCTGCTTACCTTAATGGTTTAGCAAGTTCTTCAGCCGCAGATACTTTCTATATCCCACAAGAATTTATTAAAAACGATACTTTCCAAACTTCGATTAAGAATTATTTGAGTCCTGACAAGAAGTCAGCAATGTTCATGATTGTCTTTAAGTCAAATCCAAGTAGTCTTAAAGCAACCAAGAAGGCGCAGGATCTGAGTTTGATGGCTAAGAAGTCATTAGCAGGAACTAGGCTTAAAAAGGCTACAGTAGCAATGGGTGGCGAAAGTTCTAACATCGCTGACATTAAGGACATTGCCAACAGGGACTTTATTAGAACTGCTGCCATCATGTTAATTGGAATTGGCATTGCCCTGATTTTTGTTACTCGTTCACTTTTACAGCCTGTCTACATTTTAGGTACACTACTGATTGCTTACTTCTGCTCATTATCAATTACAGAGTGGGTAGTTAAGGCTACTTTAGGTAAAAGCATGCTAACTTGGAACACGCCGTTCTTTGGCTTTATCATGCTAATTGCTTTAGGTGTTGATTACAGTATTTTCTTAATGACACGCTATCGTGAACTTGAAAACGGTAGCCCAAGTCAAAGAATGCTTAAAGCATGTGGCATTATTGGAACTGTGGTAGTTTCAGCAGCCATTATCTTAGCTGGTACATTTGCCGCATTAATTCCATCAGGAATTCCAACTTTGATTGAAGTTGCTTTGGCAGTGATTATTGGTTTGATAATTTTAGTATTTATTATGCCGATTACATTGTCAGCTGCAGTCAAGTTGACTTATGAAGGTGTTCATTGGCGCAAGAATAAACGTGCTAAAAATTAAGCGAAATTAATTAAAAGGTTGAAATTCTCATTTAGTAGAGGATTTCAGCCTTTTTTGGTTTAACGCACTTCTTGACGGGTTTACAAAAGTTTGTTCATTATAGTATACTATTTTTAATTAAATTTTAAGTGGAAGGTAAGGAATACTGGCATGTTAAGACAAGTAAATAATCAATAAGCTCTAGTTGTAGTTTTAAATCAATCACCACTTTTTAATTTTTAACTCAACGTAGAGCGATTCACTTTAACAGATAGAGTAATTTTTGCAATTCAATGAATTGCAGCTTATTTAGTGTATTATGTGTACACGTTGAGGTTTGATAGTGGAATTAATTAAAATAGATTATTTACAAATTGGCGTGGCAGCTTCTAAACTGCTGACTGTCTCAAATTTGAGTATCAATTCTAGACAAAAAATTGGTTTAATTGGTAACAATGGTGCTGGTAAAACCACTTTAATGAAGATTCTGGCTCAAGAAAAATTGCCGGATTTATTTACTATTAAAGGTGCAGTTATTAACAATTGTAATTTTGCCTATGTGCCGCAACTGCTTGATGCTGGGGATAAGAGCGGCGGGCAAAGAGAGAAATTAGCTCTCAGTAGGGCCATTGCCAAATTAAAAAATATGCCTAACGGCTTGTTGCTTTTAGACGAACCCACATCTAATTTGGATATTACGCAGCAACAATGGTTAATAAAGTTAATAAATAAAAGCAAAACTGCCTGTTTAATTATCAGTCATGACCAGGACTTTTTAAATAGCGTTTGTGATTCAGTTTGGTATGTTCAAAATCAAGAAGTGCACAATTTCTCTGGGACTTATGAAGAATTTCGCAGCTTTAGACAAGATGAACAAAAACGAGCAGAAACGATTTATGAGCAAAAGGAAAAGCACCTTGAGCAGTTAAAGAGAAGTTATAATCAGCATTTTAATAAGGCCAGAACTTTTTCTCGTAATAAAAAGGGACTTTCTTCATCTGACTGGCGGTCAAAGTCCATGGGAAAACAAAAAACAGCAAATAATGTTATCAGAGCCAGTAAAAGTCTTGCTAACCGCATCAATAAGGAAAAAGGAGAGCTAAAAAGGCCACCAGTTCATCATGCGATTACCTTGAAAAATGCGATAACTGATTTGTCGATTTCTCCTAAAAGCAAGGCATTACGGATAGAACAACAGCCAATTAATGCATATGGTCAAAAGCTATTTAACATTACGCAGGAAGTAAATCTTGCTTATCGCTCAAAAGTAGTTTTAACTGGGCAAAACGGGATTGGTAAGACTGTTTTTCTGAAAAAAATCAAGAATAAACAATTAACCGGCTTTTATAATCCTAAATTGAAAATAGGTTATTTTAACCAAAACATAGTTGCGAGCCAAACAGATAAAACCTTGTTAGACTCTCTTTTTGCTACTAGTATATTTGATGATAGTTCGACTATGCAGGTCTTAGGCGATTTGCATTTGCGCCAATACGGTGAGCACAAAATAAGTGATCTTAGTGGTGGTCAGCTCGTGTGTTTCAATTTAGCTAAGATACTAACTGGTCAATATAATTTATTGCTACTGGATGAACCGACTAACTTTTTAGATATTGCATCGGTTAATGCACTGGCCGAATTTGTCACCGCTTATCCCTTTGCCATGATTCTCGTGTCACACGATCAGGCATTTATCAAGCAGCTTAAAATTACAAAATGGCACATTAAGAATAGTCGGTTAATCACATCAACGGCCCAAAAGAAGCAGTCCAAAAAAGGCAACAATAATGAATTAGAACTACTCAAGTTTAAGCTCGATCAATTAATGCTTGATTCGAATGCTTCAATTTCTGAAATAAAGCAAGTTAAGGCACGAATTCAAGAATTACAGTAAAAGACTGTATTAAAATAGTGATAAAGAATTTTCTTTATCGCTATTTTTGTTTTATGATTAAGCTATTAATAATTATTGCTTAAAGGAAGTTTCTTATGACTACTTGTCCAAACTGTGGTCGTCCCATCACTGATGAGGATGTTACCTGTCCAAATTGCCATTTTGATTTACAAAAATATCGTGAGACTTTTTTCACGGACCGACACCAAAAGGCTAATTTTGAAGATGAAAAAACTGGTCAAAAAATTGCCAGTCGTAAAGTATATCGGCAAGAATTTTATCCGGAAAAACAAAATTCGGTTATTGAACGAATGCTGCAATGGATTCATGTTAATAGCATGATTGCTTTTCTGTTAGGAATAGTTTTACTGATTCTTATGAGTTTTTCCCGCAGCTTTGGTTGGATTTGTTTCTTTGCACTGCTGGTCTGGCTATACTTTGTTTGTAGTCGTGAGGAAAAAATTGACCGCTATACTGTGGATGAACGTTTAACACAAAAAATAAATCAGATTGGGTCCAACATGTTTAATGATGTGGCTGAATCAAAAGAAAAGGTAAAAGCAAAAAGCAGATTGACTCAGAAAAATTCTGATGCAAAAACAACTGTCAATAAGAAAAAACATTTTTCCTACGTGCAACTTTTAGTAGTACTGATGGCAGTAATAAATCTAATAGTTCTATTTACTGGTTCTGGTGCATCTGTGTTAGACGTGACTTATGGCCAAAAAATGTCGATTACCGGTGTCATTTTCAGGCTTGCCGGCAGACTTTTTTCTTCAAATGCGACATTGCTTTCAGGCGTTTTGCTTTGTATAATTTGGCTCATAATTGTTTTAATTCCGTTATTTATTATTTATCATACTATGAGAGATACTAAAAAGAGCAGGATCATTGCGTTTTTACTTTCTTTAATTGAAACTATTTTTCTAATTTACGTTATTTATAGGATGTCCAATACTTCACTGTCTAATCGGGGCATTTTACACAGCATTACCAGCCAACTGCTTTTGTATGCCGTATCAGTAGGCGCTTCAACTTATTTCTTAATTCTAGCCAATGTGATGACGACAGGACTTACAGGCTATAATTTATTTCGTCACCGTCAAAAGTAATAATTAAAAAAAGCTGATCAATCGGCGTCCTTATTGGGCAGCGCAATTTATCAGCTTTTTTAATTTATCTTCTTATAGGAATTATTTTGTTGGCATTGAAATTACTAAGTGTTGGTTAACGAAAGCCATCAAACCTAAGTCACTAAGTTCACGGCCATAGCCAGACTTCTTAACACCACCAAATGGTAATTCACCGGAACTAATCCAAGTGCCATTGATGACAGACATACCAGTTTCAATTTGTGCGGCTACATTTTGAGCACGCTTAATGTTTGAACTGATAACAGAAGAACCCAAACCATAACTAGAATCGTTTGCTAAAGCAATAGCGGCATCTTCATCTTCGACTTCGTAAACAGTAGCAACTGGACCAAAGAACTCTTGGTCAAAGGCCGGGTTGTCACGATCAACATTGGTTAGAATAGTTGGACGGAAGAATGCACCGTCTGAATCAATTTCAGGATATTGGTAGAAAACTTTTGCTCCTCCTGCAAGAGCGCCATCTAATTGTTTAGTCAGTTTATCCTTAGCGCCCTGTGAGTTCATTGGCGGCAAGGTAGTACTTGGGTCAAGCGGATCTCCAGGTTTCAAACTAGAAAAGACCTTCTTTAATTCCTGCAATGTTTCTTCATAACGGGACTTAACGACAATAATGCGTTTGGAAGAAGTACATACCTGGCCGTCATTATAAGTTCTAGCTGAACAAAGCGCTTGTTTCAAAACTTCAGGATCAGCGTCGTCAAGGATGATGAAGGCATCATTGCCGCCAAGCTCCATGGTCGACTTCTTCAAGTTTTTACCAGCATTTTCAGCAACTGAAGAGCCACCACGTTCTGAGCCAGTCAACGCTACACCCTGAATTCTTGGGTCAGCAATCATTTGATCAAGTTGGTCGTAACTTGGATACATATTAATTAGGCTGCCTTCAGGGGCTCCTGCCTGCTTAATAATTTTGGCAATTAAAGCTGCAGAACCAGGAACATTGTGAGCATGCTTCAAGATAATAGGATTACCGACAATAAAGTTTGGCGCAAATACCCTGATTACTTGATAAAGAGGGAAATTCCACGGCTCACACGCCATTATTACGCCAGTTGCTTGTTTAAGGTAATATGCATCACCCAATTTAGTATCAATTGGCTCAGGTTTCAACAACTCGGGACCTTTTTCGGCAAAGTAATCACAAATAGATACACAAAGATCAACTTCACCTTCAGATTCACCAATCATTTTACCCATTTCACGGGTCATGATCTCTGCCATTTCTTTTTTATGCTCGCGCAAACCGTCTGCTACTTTGTGTAATGTTGCTGTTCGGGTCTCGGGGCCTTCATGGCGCCACTTGTGGTAAAGTGCATCGGTCAAGTTTAGAGCATCCTCAATTTGTTCAGCTGTAGGATTATCATAGCTGGCAAAAGTTTCATTAGTATATGGATTAATAGATTGATATTTAGCCATAATATTATCTCCTTAAATTTTAATCAGGATAGATTTTTCTCAAAATCAATATAAACCGTTTTCATAAATCATTATAGCACATATAGAATATTTTACTAATAATTAGTAAGTAAAAGTTAAGATTTATTTTACTGCATTTAAAAGGTATGCTAATGATTCCTCTAAATATTGATTAACATAAGTCATTGCGTGGCGCTTACCTGCTATTAATTTAAGATCAACAGCATGGTTATTTTGTGCCAAAAAGTTAATAAAATTAAGTAAATATTTAATAGGAGACAATTCATCTGCAGAATTGATCATTAATAATTGCTGTAAGTTGCTGTAATCATATGAATCAGCATCAATCTCTTTTAATATCTTTTCATCTTCAGAACCGGCATATGCTAAGGTAAAATATTTATAAAAAGCGTTGTTAATATCACGTTGGTTGCTCAAACCTAGTTCTTTATGGCCATCAACTGCTGGCGTGACGTTTTGGTGATCTTTCATCCAAGCAGAATAACTGACGGGAGCAGACCAAGTTACAGTAGGAAAGCCATATTTACCCGCAATATTTAGCGCCATGGTGCCACCACTACTGGCACCGATTTGAGTAATATTAACTTTTTTATTAATTACAAAATCGCTTTGCATCAGCCATTTGACGAAGTTAATGCTATCTTGGTGTGCTGCTGGAAAAAGGTATTGTGGCGCAAGAGAGTAATTAGGGGCAAAAACAGTGAAACCGTGGTCAGAAATTTTTTGACATAAGTCTTTAAAACTGTTTTTATCTCCCCGAAACCAGCCGCCACCATGCCAAAACAGCAGTATTTTGTCACTAAAACTAACGTTGTCTGGCTTATAAATATCTACCTTAAGTTTTCTTTGTTCATCATAAGTGACATCATTGATAATTGTGGTCATCCGATTTTCCTCCCCAAAATTATATTTTTAAACCTATTATACTGTAATTAACAGTCAGTTTTTGTTTTAAACCTAAATTGCTTTCACTTCAGGAAAATAATTAAAATATTTTAATTATTATTATTTAATGACTTAAAAAGTAATCACTATGCTTATTTTTTGGTAAAATTAGGCTTAACATTGGAGGTAAGCTATGCATCTGTCTGCTAAAGCTAGTCGAAGACTGATTAATATCTTGACCGTTGTCAGCGGGATTATCATTATTATTTTATGTATATACTGGTACAAATTAGGAATATTTACCAGTCAGGCTAAAATGAAAGCATATTTGGCTAACAAGAGAATAATTGGGCCGATTATTTTTGTTTTAATCCAGATAATTCAGGTTGTTATTCCTATTATTCCTGGTGGTGTTTCACTTTTAGGAGGAGTTATTTTCTTTGGGCCAATAGCCGGCTTTATTTATAACTATGTAGGAATCTGTATTGGTTCAATTATTAACTTCTTTTTAGCGCGTTTTTACGGCAGACCTTTTATTCTTCATATTGTTTCTGAAAAAACTCTTGATAAATATATGAAATGGACTAAAAACCAGCGTAAATTCAACTGGTTTTTTGCAATCTGTATTGTTGCCCCGATGGCGCCAGATGATGTTTTGTGTCTTTTAGCCGGTTTGACTGATATGAAATTCTGGACTTATTTTTGGATTATTATCCTAGGCAAGCCTTGGACCATTGCGGCATACAGTCTGGCACTGGGCTTGGGCATGGATTGGCTGCTCAAGCTGACAGGTCATTAATGGGTAGGCGGATTTATTTTCGGCCCTTCAAATTAGCTGATGCACCAACTCTGCTTAAATGGGGGCAAGATCAATATTATCAGAACTTAGCAGGCTTTGGGCATTATCAAAATCTGGCGGAAGCTGAAGTTGCCGCCGGAAAGTATGCTGCTAGAAAGTATAGTTATGGCATTTGTCTTAGAAATTCTCAGCAATTAATTGGCTTAGTTGAACTATATAATAGAGGTACTAACGAAGAAGAATTACTGCATACCAAAGAAATTGGCTTTTTGCTTGATAAAGATTTTTCGGGTCAAGGTTATATGACTGAAGCGTTAAATATACTTTTAGATTATGCGTTTAAAAAGCTCAATCAATCTGAAATTTGGGCTGGCACTTTTAAAAATAATTTTCGTTCACAGAATTTACTCACTCGTTTAGGCTTTAAATATATTTATTCGGTCGATATGAGCCAGCTAAGTAAGTTATTTCACTATCGGGAAGATTATTTTTTGTTAAAAAAGGCAGACTGGCTCAATAAAGAAAAGTGATTTAAAGTAGGCAAAATCTTTTTACAAAAATAATTATAAAAACATTAAATATTGTTTGCTAAAAAAAGGATAATAGCTTAAAATAATATCCAAACACGGAATCCTCAGACTGATTCAGAGAGTTCGCATTTTGGTGCAAGCGAATAGACGTCGTTTCCAGATTCCATTAATGTGGGTAATTAATAATTACACGGCACGCGGCATCGTTATCGCCGACTTAATGAAGTGCAGCTAAATATTAGCTGAAACTGGGTGGTACCGCGAAGCCATGTATGAGCCAATTCGTCCCAATCTTGTGGGATGAGTTGGCTTTTTTTGTGGAGGTAAAAATATGCTGGATATAAAGGTGATTCGCGAGAATCTTGATTGGGCCAAGGATAAGCTTGGCAGACGTGGCATTAAGCCGGAAGAGCTTGATGAATTGGTTAAAATTGATACCGATCGGCGTGAAGAATTGAACCGCAGTGAGCAGCTGAAAGCTGAACGCAATACAGTTTCAAAGAAAATTGCGGAAATTAAGAGAAATAAGGAAGACGCTTCTGCTGCTGTGCAAAAAATGCGTGCAGTTGGACAGGAAATTAAGGAACTTGATGATAAGGTTGCTGAGTTGACTGAAAAGCAAGAATATATTTTGCTAAGACTGCCTAATTTCCCAGACGATTCTGATCCAATTGGACCTGATGAAAGTTATAATGAAGAAGTTCGTAAGTGGCATGAACCAACAAAATTAGCATTTAAGCCTAAGGCTCACTGGGATATTGGTACTGATCTCGATATTTTGGATTGGGACAGAGGAGCTAAAGTTTCTGGCGCCCGTTTTGTCTATTATAAAGGTGCTGGTGCTTTACTTGAGCGAGCTGTTTTTAACTTCTTCTTAGATGAAAATACTAAAGAAGGCTACACTGAAATAATTCCGCCATATTTAGTTAACGATGAATCAATGCAGGGTACGGGTCAATTTCCTAAATTCCGTGAAGATGTTTATACCATTGTTGATAACGACAATCCTGACAAGCCACGGGACTTAACTTTGATTCCTACTGCTGAAGTGCCTCTTGTTAACTATTTCCGTGATGAAATTATTCACGGTGATAAGCTGCCAATCAATGTAACTGCATTGTCTCCAGCATTTAGAAGTGAAGCTGGTTCAGCTGGTCGTGATACTCGCGGTCTGATTAGAATGCATGAATTTAGAAAAGTTGAAATGGTTAAAATTTGCAAACAGGAAGATTCTTGGGATGAATTAGATAAATTGACTCATAATGCTGAGCACTTGTTGCAAAAACTAGATTTGCCATACCACGTTGTAGCTTTGTCTACTGGGGATGCTAGTTTTACCAGTGCTAAAACTTATGATTTGGAAGTTTGGATGCCGGCCCAAGACAAATACCGTGAAATTTCTAGTTGCTCTAACTGTACTGACTTTCAAGCTCGTCGCGCTCAAATTCGTTACCGTGATGAAGATGGCAAACTGCACTTGGCACATACTCTTAACGGCTCAGGTTTGGCAGTAGGCAGAACTGTGGCTGCAATTTTAGAAAACTATCAAAATGAAGATGGCACTGTTACCGTACCAGAAGTTTTGGTTCCTTATATGAATGGAATGACAAAGATTACTAAGGAAGAAACTCTGATTTAATAAGTAGTAATTCGTTATGATTTCGCAGGTTGAATAAACTTGCGAAATTTTTTTGTAAAAATTTTGGGCAGTGTAAGTAGTAAATTTGACCGAATTACGAATAATTGGTTAATTGGTCTAGTCTAAAAAATAAAGAAGTGGGTCTAACAAGTATTAGTCAAAACTAATTTGAAAGCTATTTTACTTAAATAACGAACAAATGGATTAATTTGACGAATGAATACAAAAAGAGTAATGTATTACTTGTGTCTGAGCGAGTTACGACAAATAACAAGCTCAACATAAATCGAGCAAAAGCAGTTGACAAAATCGCGCTGCTTTAGTAAGATAATAAACGCTGTCGGGCAAGACGGCAAACAGGTCCCCAGAAAAAAGTGCTTGACAAAAGCGCGTGAATCTGGGAAAATAAAAAAGCTGTTTTAAAGAAGCAGCAGGTAGTACCTTGAAAACTGAACAATGTTTTCGCAAAAATGTGCGGGTTTATCAAGAACCCAAAACAAAAGAGCGAAGTCAATTTCGCAAGCAAATAAATCCGAGATGCGAATCTTGGAACGAATGAGCAAACATTCA
>NZ_JACFRN010000021.1 GCF_016100975.1 Lactobacillus sp. W8174
CAACTACTCTCGGCGTGAAGAAGCTTAACTGCTGTGTTCGGCATGGTTACAGGTGTTTCCTTCTTGCTCTTGCCACCGTACTTTTCCTTGTGAGCTTTTACGCTCAAAACTAAATATAATCCTTTAAAAAAACCTTGATTGCCTTTAAGCTTTGGTCAAGTCCTCGACTGATTAGTACTGGTCCGCTCCAAGCCTCGCGGCTCTTCCACTCCCAGCCTATCTACCTCTTAGTCTTTG
>NZ_JACFRN010000004.1 GCF_016100975.1 Lactobacillus sp. W8174
ACAAGCTGAGCTATATCCTAGTCAACGGCGAGAAGGTGACCGGCACTGATACGGCCAGCCTGGATTATAACAGCAAGGATCAGACAGTTGTCTTCGTTTATAAAAAAGACAAAAAACCTGAACCAGATAACCTCAAAGATACTGTTACTCCAAACTATCGCCAAAAAGCTGCACCAGTTACTGTAAAATATCAAGACGAATTCGGTAATACTTTAGCTGAAAACATAGTTTTAAATGGTTACGTTGGCGATGGCTACACAACTGGTTCCGAGCCTATTGCGGGCTATACTTTAGAAACTAGACCAGATAATGCCACAGGCTTCTTTAGTGCTTATCCACAAAGCGTAATTTACGTATATGCCAAAGACAATCAGGATAGTCCCCAAACTAATGATGGTGATACGGGTAAGGATAAAACTAATAAAACTGATAAAACCGGAAAGTCCAATAAGGTAACAGAAACCGGAAACCATAAGCGTAATAATAGTGGTAAAAATAATGATAGTTCCGGTAATTTAATTAATACTGACAGCCATAATAGTCAAACTCCTACCAAGGTAGCAAACAATAATAATGCAAAAAAGGATGAAAAGATACCACAAACTGGATCTGATGAACATTCACAATTGGCTGCTTTGTTACTTGGTTTTATGGCAACTATTAGCAGTACAGTAGGTGCTTGGTTTAATCGGAAAAAGAAAGAATAACTAAAATCAATACTAATTGCAAAAATGCTTCGTGAAGTATATATCGCTTTTCGAAGTATTTTTTATGTAAACATTGACTTATTTATATATTAAAAAATGTTTATTTGACCTGTAATTTCTATCCTAATATACTATTTATGAATACTTTTTTATATTAGTAGTATAGGAAAAATTATGAATAAACAAAAAACATTATATAGCAGTATGGCAGTCGTAACATTGGGACTGTTTGGTATCAATTCGCAAGTCGTTCAAGCGGATAAATTACCGGAAAACCAGGTAACTAACAGCTCTTTGACTAAGAAAGTTGTTAATCCTAAATATAATTCCACTTTAGTTTCTGCCAAACTAAACAATGACTCAGTTTCTGCCGATTATCTGAGTAATAAATCTAATTCTGAAATTGACAATTCCGCGATTAAAAGTGAATGGAATAACTTGGAAGTTAGTTACAATAACCATGTTTTAACAATTCACAGTGGTACTGTTACAAATCCCAAAAGAATAGCTGGTAACATTAAAGGTGTTGATACAAGCCACATTACGAAAATCAAACTAGATGGTAAATTAACAATTAATGGTTCGGCACTTGAGCTATTTAGTGAGCTTAATAATTTAGTATCAATTGAAAATCTCAACCAGCTTGACACGACTAATGTAACTGACATGTCATATATGTTCGCTGGTTGCCTTAAATTACAAAACATCAATGTAGCTAGATTCAACACTACAAATGTGACCACCATGCGAGCAATGTTTGCTACTTGTGATAATTTAACCAACTTGGATTTATCAAATTTTGACAGTAGCAAGGTAGTAGATATGTCATATATGTTTGCTTCTAGCAGGAAACTAGCAAACATAACTTTCTCCAGCAGGTTCAATACGAGTGTTGTCACCAATATGTCCAACATGTTTTATGACTGCCAAAGCCTTGATGGTCTTGATTTAGCCAATTTCAAGACAACAAGAGTTGCCAATATGCAAGCAATGTTTGCGTATTGCTCAAAACTAACTAATTTGAATTTATCTAGTTTTGATACGAGCAGAGTTTATAATATGCAAAAAATGTTTACAGGTGACAAAAATCTTAAAATCCTTGATATTAGCAAATTTACTATATCTAATGGTGTTAATACAGGTGATATGTTAGCTGATTTAGCCAATCTTAATACTTTAAAACTCGGCTCTAATACAGTTATTAAAAATACAGGATTAAATACACCAGTCACATGGTCATATAATGGCGAAAAGTTCTCATCAGCTGAGCTAATTGCACAATACGATGGTTCAAAACCTGGTACTTATACTGCTGTTTCAACCACAAATCCCGGTCCTAAACCTGTTGATCCGACACCTGTTATGCCCGATCCTAAACCAAAGCCAACTCCGGTTAAACCCAACTTGTCCTCTTCATCTTTGCCTTCTAAAGTTACTTCATCTATCGTTGTTCATTATCAAGACGAAAATGGCAACGAAATTGCTCCAAACAAAATTATCACTGGATATGTAGGTGACGGATATGTCACTTCTGCTGCAACTGCTGCTGGCTACCTTTTGAAGATTAGACCAAACAATGCTGTTGGTTTCTTCACCAAAAATCCACAAGATGTTGTTTACATTTATGCCAAGGCATCAGAAAATGAAATTAATCAAGCAGATACCCCACCTAATACAACACCTACTGATAAAAACAGGCAAAATTATACTCCTGAATCTAACCTGAATCCTGAAGTAACAGATGATAATTCCTCTGCTAAAATTACACCATCATTAAAATCAACCAACCTTCCTAATAATGAAAATGGCGTTAAAACTGTAGCTGCTACTCATAAGCAAAATATTAAAGCTTTACCGCAGACTGGTTTAGATGAAAAAAGTCGACTAGTTGCCTTATTTTTCGGTAACTTAGCCATATTCATCAGTTCAATTGGAACTTGGTTTAATCGCAAAAAAGATTAATTTAGACTTAATTACATCTAATATTTACTGTGAATAAGCTTATTTTATGAATGATGGGCAAATTTTATTTACTTGTAGTATGCAAAAATATTAAATCTATATGAAAATACCTATCACAGTATTGAATTTAACAAGATATATGGATATACTTAATAATGGTATAATGAGATTTAGATGGTATAAATGGAGGAGAAACATGAGTAAACATAACAATTTTTATCATAAAGGTAAAAAGGTACTATTCACTAGTATGGCAGTTGCTGCGTTAAGCGTAATTGCAGTTAGTCCTGTTGCAGCTAAGGCTGCCGAAGCACAGAAAGAGCAACCTGTTAAGCCAGCTGAAACTAAGTCAACAACAAATAATGATAAAGACCAAAAAACCGATATAGAGGATCATACTGCCGAAGACGATTCACACAGTCTATGGGCTTCAGCATGGGTCAAAGGATCTTACAGTTATGACGAAAAGACTAAGACTTTTACCATTAAGATTCCAGAACCTGGTATATTTAACAATGAATACACAGTTATTAGCGGTCAAGAACAACCACCTATCAATCCTGCCCAAATAGCTTGGAATATTGATGATGTTAACACAGATGAAATTGAAACCATTAAAATTGACGGTCCCTTTAATTTCAAAGGTGATGCCAGTTCATTATTTGCTAATTTACCAAACTTGAAGAAAATTGAGGGATTAAAGAACCTCGATACAAAAGAAGTCACTAACATGAAACAAATGTTTGCTAATGATCCTAAATTAACTTCATTAGACCTGTCAAACCTTGACACTTCTCGAGTAACCGACATGATGGGTATGTTTACCAATGATTCTAGTTTAACCTCATTAGACGTATCAAGTTTTGACACTTCAAACGTGATTGATATGTCATACATGTTTGCTCAGGTTGATACATCTAATGATGACGATAAACCAAGTAAAGACGCTGCTCCGAAATTGACTGAAATTAAAGGCTTGGAAAAGTTTGATACTGCCAAGGTAAAACGAATGGGCAATATGTTCACTAACCAGAGCGCTTTAACATCTTTGGACATCAGTAGTTTCAAAACTCCAGAGAAACCAGTACCAGTAAAAGATGAAAACGGAAAGACAGCTTATAGTGAACCCGCTGAAACTGATATGCTAAAGGGACTGGACAGCTTAACCTCTCTAAAACTTGGTAAAGACAATATTATTAAAAGTTCTGGTCTTAACACAAAGGGTACATGGAACCTGAACGGTAAGAACTTAACTTCCGAAGAACTTATGCGGAAATTTGACGGTTCTAAGGATGCAGGTACCTTAACTTTAACTCCTGCAAGCACTCCTTCAACCCCAAGTACTCCAAATACACCAAGCACACCTTCAACCCCAAGTACTCCAACTACACCAAGCACCCCTTCAACTCCAAGTACTCCAAATACACCAAGCACACCGACTACTCCAAGTACTCCAAATACACCAAGCACACCGACTACTCCAAGTAATACTACTAACACAGGTAACACCAACACAAATACTACGACTGATAAGCAAGACGCTAATAAGACGGATACTAACAAGCCAGACACTACCAAGCCTGCTGCTGACAACAAGAAGCCAGCTAAGAAGGCCAAGAAAGGCGTTAAGAGAGTTGTTACCCACAACGCTTATATCTTTAACCAAAAAGGCAAGCGTGTAAAAGGTGAATACTTCGTTGGTAAAACTGTTACTACTTATGGTACTAAGACCATTAACGGCAAGAAGTTCTACGCTTTAGGCAAGAACCGTTTCGTTAAAGCTAATAATGTTACTGGCATCAACCGTAAATTAAAGCACAATGCCTTTATTTACACTAAGAAAGCCAATAATAAAGTTAAACGTTATGGTCACAAAGTCCTTAAGAAGAATAAGACAGTTAGAACTTACGGTGGTGCTGTTAAGATGCACAATAAGTTATACTACATCGTAGGCAAGAACCAATTTGTTAAGAAAGCAAACTTTTAAAGATTAAGAGATTTACTTTATCAATAAAAAGAACTCAACTAACAGTTAAAAATGCTAATTGAGTTCTTTTTCTATGCTCAAAATTTAATAAATTACTTCAACATTTTGTGCTTAAATTACTAATTAGTGTTATATCTCCAGCAAATAATTAAATTTATAAATCAAAAACAGTTTTTAGGTGAGCTAATTATTTATTCTTGCCAAACAAGGTGAAATGTATAAATAGTGTTATTAAGTTTAATGAATTGTATAATAAGGGAAATAAGGTATAAGAAAAATATTAATCATGTATATGTTTATTTTATAATCAAGGAATGAATAGCAAAATGAGCCAGAAAAAGAAACCTATGCGAACAAAAACAGCAACAATGTTTTTTAGTGTTGCTACAGCAATTTTAAGTTCACTAACTGTTAACTCTATAACAGTTAAAGCAGATCCATCTCTGCCGTCTCCTGCACAAATTAAGAATAAACAAATTAATAATACCAATTATGCTAATTCTAAGTTCATTAGCAAAGAGCAACCAAACCCTCAAAAGCAACCTCAGCCAAAAATTGCAGAGTCGACTACTCCAAGTGCTGCTACTTTTAAATGGGGCAACCTTGATGTCAGCTATAGTAACCATGTCATTACCGTCCCCAGTGGCAGTGTAGGCCAACCGGATTCTTTAGCTCACATTAACGGCATTAATAGTGACGATGTGCAAGAAGTTAAATTTACCGGCCAACTAAAGATTGGCTCAGCTTCTGAAATGTTTAAAGACTTAACTAATTTAACTAAAATCACTGGTTTGGAAAATCTGGATACATCTGCTACCAGTAATATGCGGTACATGTTTGCGAATTGCCAAAATTTAACCAGCATAGATGGGATTGATAATTTGCAGACCCCCAAAGTTACTAACATGTCTTTTATGTTTGCGGGCTGCAGTAAATTAGCTAGTCTAGACTTATCAAGTTTTAATACTGCTAATACTATCCACGCAGAGAGCATGTTTCAAGATTGTGAAAACTTACAGAACATTAAATTTTCACCTGATTTCACAATAGCTAAGGTGGACAACATAAATCGCATGTTCAGTGGGTGTTCAAGCTTAACTGCTTTAGATCTCAGTAAGTTTAATACACATCAAGTTAAATCGATGATTTGGACTTTTAAGGATTGCTCCAGCTTAACCAAGTTGGATTTATCATCCTTTGACACTTCTAACGTAATTGATATGAATGGAATGTTTAATAATTGTAGTAACTTAAAAGAACTTGATCTCAGGAGTTTTGTCATAGATCCTAATATTGATAAGGGTTATATGTTAGATGGACTCGCTAAATTAAATACCCTTAAATTAGGTAAAAGTACATATATTAATGATACACATCTTAACACTCCTGGAACTTGGGTCAATATCGGCGATAGAAGCGAAGACGAACCACAAGCAAACAATAAATATCTGTCTGAAGACTTAATTGCCCATGCACACGACATTCTCGGCGACACTTATATTCGACCAGGTAGTCCTATTACTGTTTCTTACTTGGATGCTAGTAAAAGATTAATTGCACCCGATATTAGTTTGAAGGGCAAAATTGGCGCTGATTATAAAGTGACTGCGAAGACAATTCCGGGATATATCGTAAAGGAAGTTCCAAATAATGCCACTGGGGTTTTCACTGATCAACAGCAGAACGTCGAATTTATTTATTCTGTTGACCCAGAATCTATTTCTACCAACACTCCAATTAAAGCTGTAGATGTTACCGTCTATTATCAAGATGAAAACGGCAATCAAATTGCGCCTGAAACAATATTACAGGGCAATGTGGGTGACGGCTACACTACTGGTGCTAAGGCGATACCGGGTTATACCTTAAAAGTCAGGCCTGAGAATGCCACCGGTTTTTTCGGCACTGACCCGCAAAGCGTAACTTATATTTATGCTCAAAATAATGTCATCCCTGAAAAAAATGATCAAACCGATCCAACAAATTCATCCAGTAATAGCCCTAGCCAAAATAGTGCTTCACAAACTAATAAATCCCAAAATAAGCACAGGCCCCACACTAATGGTGTTACTGAGAACTATACTATTTTCAAATCCTCTGACAGTGATTCTGACTCCACAAATCCAATACTTATCACCAACAATGACCAAGAAGAAGAGTTGCCACAAACTGGCACTAATGAACGTTCACAAATAATCGTGCTGCTGTTAGGCTTTTTGTCGGTGATTTGCAGCCTGCTTGCCAGTTGCTTTAGTAAAAAGAAAAAAGGATGATTGCAAATTCAAAAAATCCGTCATAATTGACGGAATTTTTTGTCTTGCATAAAAATAAACGAACCGTTTTAATAAGAGAAGAAAATTTTTTAAACACAAAAGGAGTAAAAATGGGACTTAATAAACCGCTTTTATTTGCGCTTAGCGATACTAAGCCTGGACCAAAAAACTTAATTACAGATGTTGCGGGCATTACAGTTGGCCACAAGACAGTTGTCACTGACAGACTCAGGACTGGTGTTACTGTGATCAACCCCTGCCCAGATAATATCTTTCGGGAAAAAATGCCGGCAGCTGCACATGTGATTAACGGCTTTGGCAAAAGCACAGGACTCATTCAAGTTAACGAGCTGGGTACAATTGAAACACCACTGGTTTTAACCAATACTCTCAGCGTGGGTACCGCATCAATGGCTTTAGTCAAAAGAATGCTGGCTGAAAATCCTGAAATTGGTCTGTCAACTGGCAGCGTCAATCCGATCATCATGGAGTGCAATGACAGTTCGATTAACCATATTCGCGATTTAGGTGTCACCGAAGACGATGTGAATGATGCTTTTGCAGCTGCTAGTGCAGATTTCGCTGAAGGCGGAGTTGGCGGTGGCACAGGAATGCGCTGCTATGAACTTAAGGGCGGTATTGGCTCGGCTTCAAGACAAGTCGAAATTGACGGTAAGACCTTTACAATGGGCGCATTTGTTATGTCCAATTTTGGTCTTAGCGCTGATTTGAACATTTATGGCCATGCCATTGGTAAAAAGTTTGTGGATAACAAGGATAGTAAGGAAAAAGGCAGCATTATCACAGTAATTGCTACTGACATTCCGTTTAACTCAAGACAACTAAAACGCATTGCCAAGCGTTCCGGTGTTGGTATCACACGCAGCGGTTCATTTAGCGGTAACGGTAGTGGCGAGATTACTCTGGCTTTTTCTACTGCTAACCGTGTAAGTCATTTCCCCGACCATGAGTTGAGCACAATTCAGGCAATTACTGATGACAAAATCGACCGTTACTTTAGGATTACGGTAGATATTGTGCACGAAGCCATTCTCAGTTCTTTGGCTCATGCCCAAACAACGCCTGACCGTGACGGTAAGCCCATGTTATGTCTAAAAGATGCCCTATTGCAGCTTGGTGATGATAGAGAGGCAGTGCAATTAATTGCAGATTTAGGACTTTAATCAGATACCGGTAACAATAATTTTTCCTATCTTGCAGTGTTATAATTAACTGAAAATGTGAGCGATTGCAAAGGAGAATTAATATGACACCATGGTGGAAAAATGCAGTAATTTATCAGATCTATCCCAAGTCTTTCCAAGATAGCAACGGTGACGGTATTGGTGACCTGCCCGGCATTATAAGTCGCTTAGACTATTTGCAAAAATTGGGAATAGATGCAATTTGGCTTTCACCAATTTATAAATCTCCTGGCGTCGATAATGGGTATGATATTGCCGATTATGAAGCTATTGATCCGCAATATGGCAGCATGCAAGATATGGACAGGCTGATTAGTGAAGCTAAAAAACGCGGTATTCGAATCATCATGGATTTAGTCGTTAATCATACTTCTGATCAACATGAGTGGTTTATCGAGGCACGCAAAAGTAAAGATAATCCTTACAGAGACTTTTACATCTGGCGTGATCCTGTTGCTGGTCATGAACCTAATGATTTAAAATCTGATTTTTCAGGTTCTGCCTGGCAATTTGATGATAAAACGGGTCAATATTACCTCCACTTTTTTGCCCCGCAACAACCAGATTTGAACTGGCAAAATCCACAATTACGGCACAAAATATATGACATGATGAACTTCTGGCTTGATAAAGGCATTGGCGGCTTTCGCATGGACGTGATCGAACTAATTGGCAAAGATCCGGATCGAAAAATTCGCGAAAATGGTCCCCAGCTTCATCATTATATTCAGGAAATGAACCAAGCTGTTTTAGCTAACCGCGATGTAGTAACTGTTGGTGAGACCTGGAGTGCTGATCTCGATAGTGCCCGTAAATATTCTGATCCTGACCGGCATGAGCTCTCTATGATTTTTCAGTTTGAAGATCAAAACATTGATAAACAGCCGGGAAAGACAAAATGGGATCTTAAACCCTTTAAGGCCAGCGATCTTAAAGATATCTTGATTAAATGGCAAACACAAATTGATTATAATCATGGCTGGAATAGTTTGTTCTGGGAAAATCATGATCTTACCCGTGTCATTTCTCGTTGGGGCAATGATAATAAATACAGAGTACAATCTGCCAAAATGTTTGCCATTGCCTTACATTTAATGCGGGGTACTCCTTATATTTATAACGGTGAAGAAATTGGCATGACAAACTGTCCGGTCAAGGATATCTCTGAAGTTGAAGACCTTGAAAGTGTCAATATGTATAATGAGCGAATCAAGCAAGGTTATAGCAAAGACGAACTTATCAGGTCAATCAATACCAAGGGGCGTGACAATGCCCGTAGACCCATGCAGTGGTCAGCGTCTTTTGCCGCTGGCTTTACTACTGGTACTCCTTGGCTGGCACTTAATCCCAACTATCAAGATATTAACGTTCAAACGGCTTTAGCTGACCCACAATCAATTTTTTATACCTACCAAAAATTGATTAAGTTACGTCACGAAAACGAAATTATCGTTAATGGCAACTTCACTCCTGTTTCTGCCAGACCTAACGTCTTGGCTTATTACCGTGAACTTGCTGGGAAGCGCTGGTTAGTCGTTGCTAATTTGACAGGCAATGAAGAACGATTTTCTGCACCTGATAAAATTGACCAAGTTTTAATCAGTAATTATAATGCACCGCAATCATTTAATAACATTAGCTTAAAGCCATATGAAGCCTTTGCTGTAATTGTAAAATAAATAGTAAAAGCCGTATTTAAGTTTAACCTCAAATACGGCTTTTTAATTTGCTCAAGTTGATTCTTTTCACCTGCTATAATATGCTTCATTAATTGTTGCACTGATATCACTATTTTCATCAGTATATGCCCTTGATTAATTCATATTTATCCTTAAATGTTCGAATACGACATTTTTGCTAATTCTTATTATACCCAAGTTATAACTTAAGTATAAAAGTTTTAAGTTAGGAGCTACAAAATCATGGACGTTTTCGCAAAAAATAAAAATTATCGCAAATTTACAATCGCCAGCTTTTTATCTGGTGCAGGCAACATTTTATTTTACCTGGCACTTATTACTTACGCTAGTAAATTAAGAAATTATGCTTTAGCAATTTCATTGATTTCAATTTCTGAATCAATACCTGAAATACTGCAAGTTTTTAGTGGTTATTTAGCTGACCGCACTAAAAATAAATTTAAATTGATGGTTTGGCTAGCCGTTATCCGTTTTGGACTTTACTTAATCGTTGGTATACTTTTCGCCAGTGGCTTTGCTGGTTGGAATCTAGTTTTAACTGTTATTTGCATCAACCTTGTGTCAGATATTGCCGGTTCATATTCTGGTGGTTTGCAAACTCCACTAATTGTTGCTATTGTTGGAAACGATGATCTCGCTGAAGCTGAAGGCTTTGCCAGCGGCATTAACAGTATTATAAATATGATTGCCCAATTTATTGGATCAGGTTTATTACTATTTATGTCCTACTCTAGCTTGGCAATCTTTAACGCGTTAACATTTTTAGCAGCAGGTGCTCTTTTTGCCAATGTTGGTTTCAATTATCACAAAAATCATTCTCAAAAAGAAACTGTTCAGGTTAACGAGCATGGCTTTTTTAAGACGATTGCTTTGTCATTCAAAGAAGTTAGAAAAGCTAATGGACTATTAACTGTTGTTTTAGTAATTGCCTTGCTAAATGGTATTTTAGGCACTATTGAACCTTTAATTTCAATCGTAGTTGCAGGCAATAAATCCTCTATGATTATCGGAACATATAGTTTTACCATTGCTCTAATTGGAGGTGTAATGACTGCCGGCATGGCTCTTGGCAGTATCGTAGGCACTAAATTATTTAAAAACATGTCATTATTTACTGTAGCAATAATTGCCACCGCCTTAAGCACAGCAGTTGTAGGCAGCATGCTTATTAAAAATATTTTTATTTGCTTACCTGTTATGGCAAGTCTTGCAGCATTTATTGGTACTGCCAGTCCTAAATTAACGCAATGGCTGGTTGGTGCCGTTGACCAAGATATTCTATCTTCAACGATTGGATTGTTGAACACAATTTTAATAATAACCAGTCCTGTTATGACTACCATTTTTACTACAATTACTGCTTCGTTTAATGTTACTACTGCATTAATACTACTGGGAATCACAAGTTTAATAGTACTCGTAATAACGGTCAAAGTTGCTTGCTCAATTAACAAAAAGCCAGCAATTGAGGCAGCATAATTTGGAAATGCTTATTGGCAATTAAAAGCCATCCTAGTTAACGGCTGGATGGTTTTTAACTTTTACTCCAAATTTTTTGCTTCTGCTTGGTATAACTGGGTTGTTTTGGAATCAAAGGCACACATAATAACTTCCATTTGATAATCAGAATGTTGAATGAGCCAATTTTGCACGGCAGTAAAAGCAATATGTGCAGCAGCTGCAGCCGGAAAGCCGTAAGCCCCTGTAGAAATTGCTGGGAACGCGATACTATGTAAGCCATGGCTTTTGGCTAAATTTAGGGAGTTGATATAACAACTTTTCAATAACTTATTATCTTCCGCAGACCCTGAATAAATTGGTCCCACAGTATGAATTACAAACTTAGCAGGTAACTTGTAGCCCTTGGTAATTTTAGCCTGCCCCGTTTCACAGCCATGAAGCTGCCTGCACTCGGCCAGCAATTCCGGTCCAGCTGCCTGGTGGATTGCCCCATCAACACCCAGGCCACCTAACAATGTCTTATTAGCAGCATTAACAATTGCATCTACAGTTAATTTGGTTATGTCCCCTTGAACAATTTTGATATCTTCCATAAACTGAGCCTCTTTTTTATATCATTTTAAACCCAAATTATTTTTTCTTAAATTTCTTTAATACAGTTCACACCTGGCCTAGCTCATCAATCATTACAACCGCTTTAACTAAGATTCTATTTGATTTTATCAATATTCTTCTCAACTATTGTCAGACAGATCAAGGAAATTAGTGGTTTCCCTATTTTTTCCAAACTCTTTAAGCTTGTTACTTCTTATCTAAATTAAAGATCGTTAATTAACGTTTTGAGATTAATTTTTTATATAAAAGTGGCTTGACCTGCCTCTAATCTAAGTACATTTGTTTTAATTGAGCCAGGTCATCATCATTAAAGCCCAATACTTTTTTGAAAAAGGTGGGAAAATCGCCCCAGCCGCCACGGACTGTTTCTGTAATGCCGCGAATAGCTATACCTTCACCTTTAGTTACATTCATTTTTGAAACCATTTGCGTAATTTCATCATTACTTGGTAATTGCCGTGAAACAGCAAAATCATATAACTCGTTAGTCAATAAATAATCGCGGGCGATGGTATCATCATCTACTCCAAGTGCCATTAATATTAAAGCCGAAACCATTCCCGTTCTATCTTTTCCGGCACTGCAGTGATAAACTAGTGCTTCATCTTCGGGCAATTCCAGCAATTCTGCGAAAACACGGGCAAACATTTCCTGACTGTGCGAACTAAGCAGAGTTTGCTGGTAAATGCGACCAATAAAATTATTGTGCATATCAGGAATATGATGTAAAAAACGGTAGACTGAGCGCTTATTTTGCGTATCATTAATACTGTCTGAATATACTGGTAAATCGACATATTCCACTTCGGGCCAAGACATATCCGGTGAAGAGGACTTCTCGTATTCAGAGCGTAAATCGCAATCAACAGTGACACGCATTTTAGCTAATTTAACTTGATCCCTGGCCGTTAAAGAACTAAGTGAATCTGAACGATAAATTTTATTCCATTTAACTGTTTTACCAGTCACACTTTGATAACCGCCAACATCACGAAAGTTCATCGGACTATCTAGTGCAACTATTCGATCATGTGCCAATTTCTTGTCCCCCTTTTTTAAATAACTTATTCACCATGTGCAAAAATCTGAGTAGCTTTTACGGCCTTCTTCCAGCCTTGATATAAATGTTCCTTTTCACTTTCAGGCATTTGAGGTTCAAAGGTCTTGCCTACGACAAAAATATCTTTTAATTCAGCCACATTTTGCCAATAGCCGACTGCCAGACCGGCCAAGAAAGCTGCGCCCATTGAAGTTGTTTCCAATACTTTAGCACGTTCGATTTTAATGCCCAAGATATCAGACTGGAATTGGAGCAAATAATCATTATTGGAAGCTCCGCCATCAACGCGCAAAGTCGGAATTTTAATGCCGGAATCAACCTGCATCGTATCCACTACATCCCGTGTTTGGTAAGCGAGCGACTGCAACGTCGCCTTGATAAAATCCTTATCATTTGTTCCACGTGTAATTCCAAAAACAGAGCCACGTGCTTCTGAATCCCAGTACGGTGCACCTAAACCTGTGAATGCCGGAACAACGTAAACCTCATTTTCGGACTTCGACTGCCTGGCTGCTTTTTCCGAATCTGCAGCCGTCTTAATCATTTTTAACGAATCGCGCAGCCACTGAATAGCACTGCCAGAAACAAAAATAGAACCCTCTAAAGCATAGGAAATTCTGCCATTTAAACCATAAGCAATAGTCGTCAACAGATTATTGTCCGACTCTGTCGGCTGGTCACCGGTATTCATGACGATAAAGGAGCCAGTACCATAAGTATTTTTAACCATTCCTTTTTTCAAAGCCAGTTGACCAAACAAGGCTGCCTGCTGATCTCCGGCAATACCGGCAATTGGTACTTTGCCACCAAAAAAAGTATAAGACTTGGTATAACCATAGATTTCAGAATTGGACTTAACTTCTGGCAACATTACTTTGGGAATATTGAGCAGTTTCAAAATGTTGTCATCCCATTTTAAGTCGTGAATATTAAACAGCATCGTTCTCGAAGCATTAGTGTAGTCAGTCACATGGACTTCACCATCAGTTAAGTTCCACAAAAGCCAGCTGTCAATTGTACCAAAAAGCAAATCACCATTTTCGGCCTTTTCTTGTGCACCAGCAACATGGTCTAAAATCCAGCGAATTTTGGTAGCACTAAAATATGGGTCAATTATTAGTCCCGTCTTTTTATGGATCAATTCACTATAGCCATCGGTCTTTAACTTTTCAGCCAAGTCGGTTGTCTGCCGTGACTGCCAAACAATTGCATTATAAATGGGTTTGCCGGTCTTTTTATCCCAAATTACCGTTGTTTCACGCTGGTTAGTAATACCAATTGCTGCTATTTGCCCCGGTCGCACGCCAGAATTAATAATGGCATTGGCAATTGTTGTTTGAACTGCGTGCCAAATCTCTTCAGGTTTATGCTCTACCCAACCAGGTTGAGGAAAATATTGGGGAAATTCCTTTTGTGATGAAGCAATTTTTCTGCCCTGATGATCAATTATCATCGCCCTAGTTGAAGTAGTTCCCTCATCGATTGCCATAATATATTGTTTTAGCATATTGTCTCTTGTATCCTCTCCGACAGAAAGCGGTTTATACTAATTTTACTACCCGGACTTGCTTTTACAAGAAATTATTATAACATTATCCTTATTTTAAGTTATACTGGTTACATAGAGCTTACGTTAAAAAGAGGATACATGAAAATGAAAAAAGAAATTATTGCTTTAACAATAGCGGGAAATGACAGCGATGGCAGTGCGGGGATGACTGCTGATTTACATTCATTTTATGCCCGTCAAGTATATGGCATGGGGCTTTTAACAGCTGCCGTTGCTGGTAATACAACTGGTATATATGCACAAGAAGTTATGCCTATTTCTTTTATTCAGGAACAATTTGACGTACTAAACGATGATTTTAAAATTGACGCACTTAAAACCGGTATGCTGGCTAACAAGGACGTAATTGCCTGTGTTGCTGCTAATTTGCACAAATATGATATGGGTAAGATCGTACTCGATCCGGTTATTATGACCAAACACGGTGATACCTTGCTTGATGACGATGCCTACCAGGCTTTTCTTGAGCAGTTAATGCCATTAGCCGACATTATTACGCCTAACTTTTACGAACAGAAAAAATTAACCGGTTTGAATTTAGCTACCAAAGATGAAATTCATCAGGGAGCCAAAAAATTGCAGGATATGGGAGCCAAAAATGTTTTAATGAAAGGCCGTCATGATGATTCTGCGCAGTCGCAAGTAACAGATATTTTACTCACTGCAGACGGAAAATTTCACGAATTTACCAAGCCGTTTATTAATACAGATAGAATTAATGGTACAGGTGACACACTATCAGCAGTAATTGCTGCTGAATTAGCAAAAGGACAATCAATTATTGCCAGCGTACAAACTGCTAAAGATTTTACTTATGAAGCTATTGCTCACCCCATTGCAGTTGGCTCCAAATATGGCCCAATTAATCATTTTGCAGCGCAGCAAAATCTTAAATAACTATTCTTTGCCCACTTCTAACTATTAAGATATACTTTAAACAAGAAAATAGGGGTTGGTAAACAATGGCGAACAAAATAATCAAGATTGCATATTTATATGAAGACCTGATGAACACCTATGGTGATTCCGGAGATGTTAAAATCATAAGTTTTTTACTTAAAAAGCAAGGCTATACTACGCAAGTGGATAATATTTCTCTTGGTAGTGAGTTCAATGCTTTTGACTATGATTTCATCTTTTTTGGCGGTGGGCAGGACTTCGAGCAAACTGTTATTGCCAAAGATTTACCGCGTCATAAGGAAACTTTAACCAAGTACATTAACGCAGGTAAACCTATGGTAGGCGTTTGTGGCGGCTACCAACTCGTTGGCACTTATTACAAAACTAATGCCGGTGTGACTATCAAGGGGCTAGATATCCTACCCTTCCATACTGTTTTTAAAGCAGATAAGCGCATGATTGGCGATACCCGCTATATGAGTGAATGGGGCGAAGTCAAGGCCTTTGAAAATCATTCCGGGCAAACTTATTTTGACGATAAGGATAAGTTGCATCCCCTAGGAGAAATGATCGAAGGTTACGGCAACAACCCACAAGACCACGTTGAAGGCCTGCGTTATCGCAATTTCATTGGTACCTATTCTCACGGACCGTTGTTAAAAAACTTGAATGTCGCTAACGCCATAGTAAAGATGATTCTTGAATGGCATGATGAGCGAATAGCAGCTAAAACAAATTAATTGCAAAAAAACTACTAGGCGTAGTAAATCCAATTACTATGTCTAGTAGTTTTTTGATACTTTGTTATGTTGCTACATGGTAGTGATTGTAACCAGTTATTAACTAAAAACGATTTTGGCAAATCGTGGGCTCTTTTTATCAGCTTTTTTGCAGAAGTTACTTCCAATCTTGCTTTTCATAAGCCATCTGCCAAAACTGCAATTCATAATAGCTGCTGCGCACAAACGCAGTTTGCATTTGCTCAAGTTCTTCATTAGTGGCACTTTCAGCCAAAGAGTTGGTTAAATGCAGCATTTTTGCTACGTTGGCACCATACCACTCGCCATCATAAGTATCAATCCATTCCTGATAATAAGAAACCGGTGAGCCCTTTTCTGCCATTTTTTGGCCAATTTCCTGATAGAGCCAGTAACATGGTAAAAGCGCTGCTACCGCAGGCCTAACACCAGATCGATTTAATGTCATATGCATGTGATTAACGTAATTATAAGCTGTTGGCGCCACCGGAGTTTCAGCAATTTCAGTCGCAGTTATTTTTAATTCTTCAAAAAAATGGTCTCGCACTGATATTTCAACGTCTTTCAAGTCTTGTGCCCTTGCCAGTGAAAATTTTTGTGCTTCCTGATTATCCATTTTTGCCGCAATTAATCCATGTAACTTGCTAAATTCTCTTAAATAATAGCGATCCTGCAGCAGGTAAAATTTAAAAGTTGCAATTGGAAGTTCGCCACTTTGTAACTCCTTTATAAAGGGATGCACCATACTTTCATGCCACAATGCCTTCCCCGCTTCGTGCAGTCGATCCGTAAAATTCATGAATATTCTCCTTCGAGTTAAATAATATTGTAAAATGACAGTTAATTATTACTAATTACATTTTACTAAAGATAAACTCTAACCACTATACTGTTTTTGATTTTTATACACAATCTTATAATAACAGTCAAAGTACCAGCATTTATAACGTAAACAGATAGCAATTTTATCAACCTACTATTGTAATCAGTAATAAATTCCGTTATAATTGTAAGCGATAACACGAGGGGTGCCTTTTTGGCTGAGATGAAAATTTTTCAGACCCTTTGAACCTGTAAGTTAATACTTGCGTAGGAACGTGTCAAAACTGCTTAAGCTTTGGCATTTCCATATGCCAAAGTTTTTTTATTAGTCAAAAATTTTAAGGATATTAAATTAGGAGTAATAAAATGCAGTTAGAATTATTAGACAAATTGCGAGCGCAAAATCCGGTTATTTTCAATATTGCTAATTTTGTAACAGTTCAAGATGTGGCCAATGCTGTTAATGCTATTGGTGCTTCACCAATTATGAGCAATGAAGTTGCTGAAGCTGAAGAAATTGTGCGGATGGCTTCCGCCGTGGCAGTTAATATTGGCTGCTTAACCAAGCAGCAAATTAACCACATTAAAAAAGTGGAGGATTTAGCGCGCCAATATAATAAACCCATAGTATTTGATCCCGTTGCCGTTGGCGCCGTGGAGTACCGTTATAAAATCACAGATAAACTTTTATGGGATTTTCATACTAGTATTATTCGGGGCAATATTGGTGAGATAGCTGCCTTAGGTGGCTTTGATTGGAGCTCAAAGGGGATTGATGCAGGCTCCGGTTCTGGCGATATTGATGAAATTACTGCTAAAACTGCTCAAAAATATCGTTGCACAGTCATTGCGAGCGGACCTACAGACACAATTAGTGACGGTAAAAGAATAGCCCATGTCCATAACGGCTCACCCCTTTTTAAAACTCATGTCGGCTCAGGAGATATGTTAACCAGTATTGTCACAGCTTTTACAGCTGTTGCTGACGATCCTTTTGAAGCAGCTCAAATAGGTGCTTTAGTTTTCAGTTGCGCCGGTCAATTAGTAGTTAAAGATCATCCCAATGTCGGACCCGCTACTTTTGGCATGTATCTCATGGATTATTTGTATAAAGTAAAAGTTGCTGATATTGAACGAATTGCTGATTTTGATTAAGGAACTTTATGATGACTGAAAAAATTAATTCTTTTCCCCAGGTTTTAACTATTGCCGGCACAGATTCAGGTGGAGGTGCCGGAATCATGGCTGATTTAAAAACTTTTCAAATGCAAAAAGTATTTGGTACAGCTGTTGTAGTAGCAGTGACAGCACAAAACACTTTGGGCGTCCAGAAATCTTTTTTACTGCCTTTAGAAATGATCGATGCCCAATTCGCCTCTTTGGCAGAAGATTTCCACATCCGTGCTTGTAAAACAGGAATGTTGGGCGATGCAGATCACGTTCACCAAGTTGCACTTAATTTGCAAAAGTATGACTTTGGTCCTATTACCATAGATCCAGTGATGATTGCTAAGGGGGGCGCACCATTATTAAGTCAAGATGCTGTCGCCACCGTTAAGAACGAGCTGCTGCCTTTAGCCGATCTAATAACACCCAACTTGCCAGAAGCGGAGACTTTAACTGATATCAAGGTACAAGATCAAGCCCAATATCCAGAATTAGCTCATAAATTACAAGATATGGGAGTTAAAAATGTGCTAATTAAAGGCGGTCATGCAAGTAGCGAACAAGTAAAAGATTATGCTTTATTTGCTGATGGTTCCGATCTTTGGGTCAGCAGTTCCAGAATACATACCGAGCGCACTCACGGTACAGGTGACACCTTAGCTGCAGCAATTACAGCTCAACTGGCTTTAGGTCAAAGTTTACCGTCAGCAATTAAAATTGCTAAAAAGTACGTTACCAAAACTATTAAGGAAACTATTCAAGTTGGTCATGGTCACGGTCCTTTAAATCATTGGGCTCAGTAATTTAGGAGAAATAATGAAAGACTTTAACACTGATTTTTTACATGCTTACTTTATTTGTGGCAGTCAAGACGTTCCAGAAGGTAAAACTTTACCGGGCATAGTCGAAGAAGCACTTGCTGCAGGTATTACTGCTTTTCAATTTCGAGATAAGGGACCTAATTCAACTTTAAGTGAAGCTGAAAGACTCCCCATGGCACAAAAGCTACACCAATTGTGTTATGCGTATCACGTGCCCTTCTTCATTGACGATGATGTTCAGCTTGCACAACAAGTTCATGCCGAAGGCGTTCATGTTGGTCAAAGCGATGAAGAAATCAGACAGGTCATTAAAGAAGTTGGCGCTCAAATGATTATCGGCTATTCCTGCTCGAATTTAGCTCAAGTTGAGCAAGCCAATAAAATTAGCGGAATTGATTATTATGGCAGTGGCCCAATTTATGCCACCCAATCTAAAAGTGATGCCGACCCCGAAATTGGTATTGCCGGCTTAAGCAAACTGGTCAAAAGCACAACCCGGCCAATTGTTGCTATTGGTGGGATTACCGCTAGCGACTTAGAAGCAATTGCTAAAACTAAAGCAGCTGGAGCTGCGGTAATTTCTTTGATTGCTCAAAGCAATGATATTAAGCAAACCGTTAGTCAAATGCTCACAGCGCCATGGGTGAAAAATGACTAGTATATTTTAAAAACAAAAAAATGATTCTGCACTTGGCAGAACCATTTTTTTATTGATGATAAACAGTTATAAATTGATAAAAATATCAGTTAATTTTTGGAATTAACTTAGCTGGGCAATCTTTTGCAGTGTTCTGATCATTTGGGCTACAAAGCCGGACTCATTATCATACCAGGCGTAACCCTTGACTAGTTGTACCCCATTATCTCCAGTTTCAACTTGGGTGAGAGTTGGATCAAATACCGAACCAAATTCAGTGCCAATAATATCTGATGACACAATTTGGTCGTCATTATAGCCAAAAGAAGCATTGCCTTCAGTATGCTTTTTAATTCTAGCGTTAAATTCTTCAGCTGTAACTTTTTCTCTTAAAACGGCAGCTAGTTCAGTAATAGAACCAGAAATAACAGGGACTCGTTGAGCAATACCCGTAAGTTTGCCATCCAGTTCAGGTATAACTAGTCCAATAGCTTTAGCTGCTCCAGTTGAATGCGGAATAACGTTAGCAACTGCAGCACGGGCATTACGGACATTGCCACCACGATCAGGTCCATCTTGTAACATTTGTGAAGCAGTATAGGCATGCGTTGTAGACATAATTCCCACCTGAATGCCAAATTCATCGTTCATTGCCTGTGCTAATGGTGCTAAACAATTAGTGGTACATGAGCCTGCGGAAATAATTTGATCAGAGTCAGTTAATTGATCATCATTTACGCTATAAACAATAGTTTTCATATTGCCTGCAGGAGCAGAAATTAATACTCTTTTAACACCGGCATCAAGGTGAGCTTGGGATTTTGCAGTTGAAGTATAAAATCCAGTGCATTCAAGTACTATTTTAACTCCATCGTTTTTAACCCACGGAATTTGACTGGCATCTTTTTCCGCATAAACCGGAATATTTTTACCATCAATTACAATACTATTAGTTGTAGCAGTTACTTCATGATTAAATTGACCATGCGCAGTATCATATTTTAATAAGTGTGCTAACATAGCTGGTGAGGTTAAGTCGTTGATTGCGACAATTTCGATGTCATCACTGGCCACTTCATAAATTCGCCGTAAAGCAAGCCGACCAATGCGACCAAAACCATTAATACCAATTTTTGTAGTCATAATAAGTTCCCCCTTTAGATTACAAAATTAGTATATTAAAACAAATTCACTCTGCATAATCCGAGATTGTAATAGGGTTATCACTTTTAATGATATGGAGTATTATGAATTTTAACGATTTATATATTTACCAAACAATTTATGAAACTAGATCACTGAATAAAGCGGCATTGAAATTGGGCTACACTCAATCCAATATTACGGCCAGGCTCAAAACAATGGAGCGAGAACTGAAAACGCCACTTTTCGTGCGTTCTAATTTAGGAGTCAGACCAACTAAAAATGGGCAAAAAATGTATCATTTTGCGACTAAAGCACTACAAAACTATCAAGATTTAAAAGACGATTTAACCAGTAACAAACCAAAAGTTTTAATCTCTGAGTTGCTTTTTGGCTATATTATTACCCAAAAGAAACAGTTTGCACTTGATCAATATGAAGTCATCATTAAAAGTACTAATGAAATTCAAGAATTATTGACTAAGCATCCCTATGACATGGTCTGGGCCTTTACTCCGATCACTTTACCCCAATATTCGTTAATCAAGAAAAGCCATTTACAAGCCTGTTTTTTAAAAGGCAAAAAGCAGGAAAATAAAAGAGTACCGGTTGCCATAAACGCAGACATAAATTGTCCGTTTCGTAACTTGACTCTCAAATTAACGCAGAATAAAAACAGCGTCACTGAAATTGATTCACTGGAAATGATTTTAGAGCTAGTCAAAAAAGGCCAGGCAACTGCATTATTGCCTAAATACTTAATGAATGATGATTTAGTTGCGGCTGATTCGCAAAGTTGGAATATCCCCTATTATTTTTACCGCTATCAATTATAAACAAGTAAAAAGACGCCATTAGTTGAATAACGGCGTCTTTTAAATTTCTAGTTCAGTTTCTTTAAATACGTTTCATAAACTGGACACAGATTAAACGCATACTTTCTGTAAGTCCGCGTTGCTAATGAGTCCGTAGAGTCAAATTCACCACTTAAAGTTTGATATTTTGCTTGTGCCCAATTTAGCAATTGCTGTTGCAATTGGTCTAATAAATTAGGCTTAACAGCACCCATCCATCCTAAAGTCAATTTTTGAGGGGTATCCTCAAAAGAAAAGCAATAAGCCTTAATTTGTCCAGCAGCAATTAGCGCTAAGGGAGCGTGTTCAAGTTGATCAGTGAAAATGGTTTTGCTCCACTCACTAAGAGGTATCTTTGCAACAGGATTTGCTAAATGATTTTTTTGATAATCGGAGAAACTCACCTGTGCCAGCCTATTCATTATTACAGAATCTTTTTTTATTTTGTGTAGAGTGACCATCTGCAAATCAGTATCAATTAGAATATTTTTCAGTGCCCTTTTCAAGGGCATCTGGGGTTCTACAGTAGTTCTGATTAATTTAAAACCATTTTTTTGACCAATAGCATTAAAGAGTAACTGCGGTGCATAATCATAAGTAATTAATGCGTTTTGGTGATTTTTTTGGGCTTTTGCCGTTAAATCCGTCAGTATTTGCTCATAAACCTGCATTTGTTCACCGCTGGTTAATCTAGGTGCAAGATAGCCCGCAAAATTTAAGGAATAAGGGTGAAAAGCATTTTGCCAACAGGTCATTAACCCGACTGGCTTATTTTCGAGATAATAGGCTTGTGTATGTTGAGGAAATTGTTCTACAGCTTCCTTAATTTTTCTATCTGGACTTACATTGGCTAATAATGAGCCATACATAATTAATAATCTCCTTTATGGGCTATTTTTTCGCCCGTAAAATTTTGGCCTTGGCATCATTGTAGCCGTCAATGTAGCGTTCTATTTCAATTGCTTTATTCTGGGTAACACGATTAACTAAGTTAACACCTTTTTTAGGAAAATCCTTGAAAGAATGACTCTCTGCATAGTCCTTTTTGGCTTGTTCATAACCCATTTGATAATCACTGAGAGAACTCTTTTTCACAGCAGTTTTTGCTGCATTAGCTGCATTATAGGTATAATCATAGGTATCACGCCATTTTTTATAGGCTTTTTCAGCTTCTTTATAGTTTCCGGCTTCATAATTTTCTTTGACATAATTATGTATTGTTTTAAATTAACCATTTTATTTTTCCCAAAGTTAAACATAATTAACTTCCACATCACCCATGCTAAAATGACCTGTTAACATTAATGTAGGACCGCCACCGGTAAATCCGTCATCAATATTTAATTCTCCCAGAGCTAAGTCTAAGCTATCACTATTGACTCTCCATGAAGTTGGAACGTAAATTTCAATCTCACCCATAGTGCCACTAATGTCAACGGTCACTACATCGCCTGCAGCTTTAGCTTGATCAAGGTAGACTTCAACTTCACCCAAAGAAGAATTAATTGTTATACTGCGTAAATTTTGTGAATGAACATAACGCGAAACTGATGACAAGCGCTGATTAATTACTATATCTTCGCCATCAACATTTCCAGTACCGCCACTGAATACGTTATTATCTATTCTTGAATGATTATTGCTAAAGTTCTTCCATTTGCCGTCTTTTTTTTGGTTAAAATAGACTATTTTGGGAAACCAGCTTCTCTTAAAAATCAGCGTTAAACCTAAATAAATTAATAACGCCGCCACTAAGACCGTCCACGGTACAATTTTGGTAATATGCAACGGTTCAGCGTAAACAATTAATAAAAAGGCAATGGAAAAAGTTGTACCAAACAAACTTTTATCAGCCACGCTTTCGATCAGTGCCGCTCCGAATATGATAGTCCAAATAATCATGCTGACTTTTAAATGAAATGAAAGCAGATGCAGCTGATTAAGGACTAAGAATACGGCAGCTGCTACTAGAGCAATGCCCCAAAATACTTCTCTAAGTTTAAATTTTTTCATTATGATGACCTTCTCTCGTTTAACCTATCATTCAAATTGTGATAGTAGTGACGTGAAACATAGACAGTTTTATAAGAATCGCGAAAATTAATCTTACAGTTAGAAATCGAACGTGTTAACGCATAAATTTGATTTAAATTTAAAATTGTTGACTTAGATACCCGCATGAACTGATTATTTAACAAATTTTCTAGTTCATAGAGTTTGTAGTCTACGGTAAAGGCATCCCTGGCAGTATGTGCAATCACTTGTTTATCTTCTGTTTCAAAAAATAAAATCTCATTCATGCTCAAGTAATAGGACACATTATCTTTTTTGCCTTCTATTTGGTCAGGATGTTCATTGATACCTTGCAACTGTCGGTATATCTGTTCAACTTCTGGTGTCACAGATTTAGCATGAATTGTTACACTGGTATCATCATCTTCCATATCCGGATTCAGTTCTATTTTTATTTTCACGCTTCTCACCTGCCCTTCATCACTTGATGATTTAATTAAACGCTTATTTTAATGTAAAATCTAGCACTTTTAACTAAGTGGCAATTATAAGAAACCAAGTGGCATATTTTTTTGATTCAGAAGAAACAAAAAATTCAAGAGCACTTAAAAAGCCGTAATTCGCTTTAATACGAAATACGGCTAAAATTTCTTAAATGAATATTGAACAAAATATTTAAGAAGTAAAAATTGTACTTAGTTGACCCAGCTTTTTATCTTAGCAATTGTACCGTCATAATCAACTTTACTAAAATCTGAAACATTAAGAAAAATTGTTTTACCTAATTTAAAAGTTGAATATCCTCTTTTATTATTAAAACTTTCAAATTCCTGTTTTGTTTTTTGGATATCCATTTTTGTCCTGTCGGTTAAAGTATCACCTTTATGATAATGGTTCATTATGAATCCTAAAGGACGATCAGGATCCAAATCACGTTTTCTTTGTCTTTCATATAAAATATCTGAGTCACAAGTCAGCGTAATTGTAATTATTTGAAAATGATACTTGTTAGCTAATTTTTCTAAGATATCGTGCTGGCGATAAGAAAATGGGTAATCAGAAATAATTGATTGATCTTTTTGCATAAAGTTTGCGACATTTTGGTAAAACATATCATACGCTTGATTGTCTAACTCGGTTTTTTCAGATGGATTATCAAAGCCTCTACTTTCATAAAGCTGCTCTTTAAACAGATCTATAGAAACTTCATTAAAATAATCAGGAATGGCCTTGCATATCAGATTCGCTAAATAAGATTTACCGGTCCCAGGACAACCAGCCAAAAGCAACATCGTTTTTTTCAACGAGATCACCCTTTATTCATGAATAATTCAATTTTATGTTTAATAATGTTATGAACGCTTTCGTTACATGGAATAATGTTATTTCTCAGAGATTCATTAACTTCGGTTTTGTCAAACATCTCTTTTGCTTTCTTAGTCCATGAAACTAATAGTTCAGTACCGACGTTAAACTTGCGAATACCATTTTCGGTCAGTCTATGGTAATCTTCCTCGTTAACTCCCGTTCCACCATGGATAACCATTGGCTTATCCAGTTTACTATGTAATTCTTCAATAAGTGGAAAGTTCAATTTGGTTTTAGATTGAAATTGACCGTGATGTGTACCAACGCCGACAGCTAAAGCATCAACGTCACATTCTTGCAAAAATTTAACAGCATCTTCAGGACGGGTATAGTTTCCTTCTTTAACGGTAAAACCTTCTTCAGTTCCACCGATAGTTCCAATTTCACCCTCAACTGAGACACCGCGTTTATGGGCATATTCTACAACTCTCTTGGTCTTGGCAATGTTTTCCTTAAATGAAAGTAATGACCCATCAAACATGACCGAACTGTATCCGGCTGCAATTGCTCTTTCAATGTCTTTAATATCACGGGCATGATCTAAGTGGAGCACAACATCCACCGCTTCGTGTTCTGCCATGCTTTTGCAAACAGCTACAAAGTTTCTCATCCCCTCTGTATCAGCCGTACCAACAGAAGTTTGAATAATAATAGGAGCGCCTTCTTCGTGTGCAGCTTCAATCATAGCCGGAACCATTTCCAAGTTATGAGCATTAAACGCGCCAACCGTGAAATCCATTTCTTCTGCTTCTTTTAGTACTTCTTTTAACGTTTTATAAGCCATTTTTTCTCCTTTAATTGCGAATTTTAAATATATAATCTGGAAATTTATTTAGAACGCATTATTTTCTTTGATAATGCTGTCAATTCGTCACCCTTGTTGAGCCATTTTTGTATTTCATCATTATTCTTAGCATAAGCAGCTTTTTGCCGTTTAATATCATAAAGCTTAAGCAAACCGTCAAAAGCCGGACCAAAATCCTCGTTGAGTTTCAAGCTTTTTTCATAAGCATCAATAGCATCATCAACATTACCCAGCTTTTGATAATTTTCCCCCAGCTGGGTTAAAACAGTAGCTTTTTGTTTATTGCTTGCTACTGACTCTGAGTCGTTGTCATTAAGTTGTTCAGTTAAGTCTTTGATTTGACTCTTGATCTGTTGCTTTTCATCATCTGTTAACTGGCTGCTTGTTTCATTAGTTTCTTTATCTGCAGCTGAATTACTTTCCGTTGCATTTGATTTAAAAATTTTCGACCAAAACGACATTATTAAACACCTCCAAAGTAATTAGCCAAAGGCATGAAAGGCCGGTGCAATAACCCACAGATATAATAAAGCAGCGGTAATGGTATCAACATCTGTAGCTGTGGCGTTTACAAAGCCAACTGATGATAATGCGCCAACCAAAAGTGCTGGAAGCAAGGTAATAAACAAACCATGTGCAATACCACCAACGATGGCACCACGTTTGCCGCCAATTGCATTACCAAAGATTCCTGCAGTACCGCCCGCAAAGAAATTGGTAGTCATACCTGGCAAGATAACTGCTAGTCCTACTAATGGGGACAAGAACATGCCAATCACTGTCCCAATAGTTGTCGTTATGAAGCCAATAATGACTGCATTTGGTGAATATGGGAATAAAACTGGACAGTCAAGAGCAGGTACTGAGTTAGGAACTACCTTCATAGCAATACCACGAAAGGCAGGAACAATTTCACCTAACATCAAACGAACCCCTGAAAGCATTACATAAACACCAACTGTAAATTCAATAGCTTGTAAAAAGGCATAAATAATGTAGTTTACGCTTCCTGCAGCTCCTCCAGCAGCTTTAATGGACCAGTAGGGACCAGCAAAAGCAGCAGTAATAATGTATAAAGGTACCATTACTACCATAATAGAAAGGGAATTATCCTGTAAAAATGACATACTCTTAGGCAGCTTTACGTGTTCCCAAGAATCTTTTCTTTCCTTAATGTTAGTTACGTGTTGATCAACTTTGCGGTCTCTAACTAGCCAGGCCACGCCTGCCTCAACTAAATATCCAATTGTACAAAAGTGACCCAGGGCAATTGCATTGCTGCCAGTAATTTTACGTACAATTGGTTGCGCTAATGCCGGCATTGCAATGGCAAAAATACCACCTATAATACTACCCATTAAGATTAACGGAAAACCTTTTAAGCCGGCAAAGTGACCACCAATAACAGTCATAGTTGCCATCCACAATAAAGCTTGTCCGGTTAAAAAGACATACTTCCATTTAGTAAATCTGGCTATGATAATGTTCACAATGAAAATACCTAAAAGAGTTAAGGCAATACTATTACCTAAACCCAACTTGTTCATTGCCTGACCATTAATGGCTTCAATACTAGGTACAATACCTTTGGTATGAAAACCATGCTGAAAAATTACTGCAAAATAAGCTAAACTTTGTTGAATAATTGTCGAACCAGCGGACAAAACTTCAAATCCAAGCAAAGTTTTAAGCGTACCACTTATGACCGCTCCTATTTTTTTACCTTGTAATATTAATCCCAGCATCGCAATTAATGAAATTAAAATTGCTGCCTGAGTAAGGATATTGTTAATTATCCATTGAATAACGACCATTTCTCTCACTCCTTTTTATAAACTTAACTATCTGCAATTTGTTTCACAACTGGTAAAACTTTTTCTTTAATTTCGTCTTTATCCACGATATTGTCTAAATAGACAAATTTGGTTTTGGGATCAATTTGCATATTAGCAAATTGAGACTCAAAATTGCTTGCTGAAACAATAACATCGGCATTGAGTGAAGGTGCATCTGAAATCGAATCATGATCTGAATTAACTTCGATACCGGCTTCACTAAAAACATCATCTGCTTCCATCTGACAAGCTAAGCTTGAGCCCAAGCCATTGCCGCAAATAAAGAACACTGTAGGTACTTTTGCCATATTTTTACACTCCTAACTCTATTATCTTTCTACGCCAAACAAGGTCTTTTTAAAACTTGCTTTATCTTCCTTATTAAATAGTTCTTCAATCTTATTTGGCTTATTTATTAAATCCACAATTGCTTTTAGAACATTTAAATGTGAGTAGCTGTCAATTGCTGATAAAACAAAAATGATTTTTACTGGATCGTTTGCTTTATTACCAAATTTTATTGGCTCAGCCAGTGATGCTACACTAACATCCAATTTTGCAACCCCGTCCTCTGGTCTTGCATGGGCCAAAGCAATTCCAGGACCTATGACAATATACGGCCCAAATTTTTTAACTGATTCTTCCATTGCAGCAACATAATCTTCATTAATTGATTTATTTTTTATTAGCGGTTGGCTAGTCTTTTCAATCGCTTCACGCCAATTATCAGCTGTTATGTGTATTTGGATCTTGTCATCAGTTAACAAATCTTCAAGCATTGGCCTCACCTCCCTCTCTTTTATTTCAATATGATGTTCAGAAAAAATTTCAATTAACTTGTCTACCAAGCGGGCCGAAACATTTTTTCTGGTTTCTGTCTCAATTAGCGAAATGGTGTCTTTAAGTAAATTCTTCTTAACTGAAGGACTTTGTTTTAAAGACAGCATATGTTTTTTTATGTCTGCTTTGGCAATAAATTTCTTTAACTCCTGATAGTCTTGCTTTCTCGGCACAGGAGGCATTTTAAAGCTGGGGACCATTCCCGTTGATTCATTGATTGTCTTAACGACAAAATCTATGTTTAGCTTTCTTAAAGAATTTATATCTTGTAATCCCAAAACTGCCACAACTTCAACATTCATGTTTCGGGAAATATTGGCAGCCAAAAGTTGACCGGTAGCCTCACCATAATTGCAAAGAACAGCAATTCTATAAAAGTTGTTTTCCTTAACGCTTTCTTCATAATACGTACTAAAGTAAACGGTTATAAAAGCTCTCTCTCCTGCTGAAACATTTTTACTGTATTTGCTTTCAAAAAAAGCTGAAATATCTTGATAAATAGTTGCATAATTGGTCTTAAGCACGTCAGTTAACGGATTAAATACCTCAATATGATTTTCCTGCCTTTGCAAGAATGCTGAAATATGTGAATTAAGCTGTTCATAAAGTTGTTCAGAATCACGGTAATTAATTTTTTCTACGTCACTCATATAATCTATTAGCCGTAAAGTCAGAAGTTCCGATTCCGCCCACTTGTCAATTCTTACCTCTTTCTCACCCAAAAATGTTTTAAGAATAAAAGTCATATAGCTTTTTTCATTTTCCGGAACTGTCAGCTCCAACTTACCCAGCAAATTGTTCACAGAGTTCATAATTCTAGTATTAGCAATTTCTAAATTGGAAACCTGACTGTCATCAAGATATTGCTTTTCCTGCAAGCGTCTAATCCAAATGGCCATTAAAACAGAAATTTGTGCTTCTCTAGCAGAAACTCCTTCGTAACGACCACCAAGTATTAGTTCCTTAGCAACTTTATTAGTTTGCTCAAGTATGTTGGGATTTAAATAATCAATTACTATTTGGTAACTATCACTTCCTTCAAAGCTGCCTTTTTCCGTTAATTGTGAAATATCAATATTTTCAACAATTAATTGTTGAATCATTGTTCTGATATTTCTTTCAGCACCTTCAATTTTTGCTCCTTGTTGCGTATCTAAGGTCAGAGAATATTTAGCAAGAAATTCTCTAACCTGACGCATATCCTTGTCCATTGTGCTTTTACTTATATTCAGCCGCTTTTGTTCTTCATAAATTTTTACCTGGCGAGGAGCTTTTAAAAAACTGATAATGATATGAAGTTGCCTTTCTTTAGGATCAAGAAATGTATCCGAACTAATTTTTAAAGAGTGAGATAAGGAATGCCTGGCATCCAAATCAAGACAAAAATAAAGTTGCCCCCGCTTATTAGAAATTCCAGTAATTGAAAGGTCACTTAAAGTTCTGTTAATATCATCTACATCATTTCTGATAGTTCTGGAAGAAACATTCAAGGCTTGACTCAATTCATCGATTGATAAATTTTCTTTATCAAGCAACTCATTTATTATCAGTAATTGCCGGTCTTTCATATTCCTCACCTCAATTCAAATAATACGTTACCGCTTACATATAAAAAAGAGTTTATTGTTTCCAATTTCTTTTGAAAAATAAGACACATAGTCTACCTACTTTCAACAAAATTATGCAAAAAACTACACTAAAAAAGAAGACACCTTGCGTTAACAACTATTGTGTCTTCTTTAAATACTCTATTTTGCGCTAAATCTATGATTCTTTTATTATTTTTAGACTTGCACTTGCCCCTAATCTAGTAGCTCCACTAGCAATCATTTGGCAGGCTTCAGCTTTAGTATGAATGCCGCCTGCTGCTTTGATGCCCATTTTAGTTCCGACGGTTGCGGCCATAATCTTAACATCTTCTGCTCTAGCTCCATATTTTGCAAAGCCAGTTGACGTTTTCACGAAATCAGCACCAGATTTTTCTGCTATCAAGCATGCTTTTTTTATTTGCTGCGAATTAAGAAAACAATTTTCAAGAATTACTTTTACCTTTTTTCCCTTTGAATGTACCGCTTCGACAACCGCTTTTTCATCTTTAAGCACTACATCATAGTCTTCAGAAAGAAACGCTCCGATATTTTGAACCATATCACATTCATCGGCACCATTTGCGACTGCTTGTGTTGCTTCAAAAACTTTAGTTTCAGTAGTAGTTGCTCCTAGGGGAAAACCAATCACCGTTACAGTATTAATTTTTGTTCCTTGTAATTTTTCACTCACATATTTTACCCAAAAAGGATTTACACAGACAGACGCAAATTGATATTTTTTAGCCTCTGAAATCACCTTATCAATTTGCTCTTGAGTCGCATTTGGTTCCAATAAAGTATGATCAATATATCTATTAAGTTTTTCCATTACCTTTTCTCCTATTCTGCAAATAAAGTAGTTATAAATATAGATTAATTGGTTAAGAAATTTTTTAAAAGCACTTTCTTTTTCAAAATTCTCAGGTAAATTCATAAACAATGTTTCAGTTTAATGATTACCAGGTTAACTTGCCCTAACTTCATAATACAAAAAGCAGGTCATAAGTTTTAACCAAATTTATGACCTGTTTTAAATGCTTATTAAATTCTTGATAAATATCTATTTAATTTTGCTTAATACATCCCCGATAGCATCTTTCAATCCTCTAGTAGTATTAGAGGCGCCCGAAACTGCATCTACGTCAACCTTATTTTCAGCGACCATTTTTTGAGGTAATTCGTTAATAGCTTTTTGGCCATAATCATCAGATTCAACTTGTTTCAGCACCTCAACTTTTTTATTTATCAGCAATTTAAATTCCATGACAAAAAGCAGCTCACTATTAAGTGAACTGCTTTACTAATTATTCTAAACCAACTTTTTTAAAGATTTCATCAACATGACGCAAATGGTAATGATAATCAAATGCATCAGCTACATCATCTTCTGAAAGATAGTCCATGATTAGACTATCTTCAACTAATTTTCTAAAGGAAATCCCTTCGTTCCACGATCTCGTGGTTAATTTTTGAACCATATCATAGGCATCTTCACGAGAAAGACCAGCCTCATCAATCAGTTTTAATAATAAGCGCTGGGAATAAATCAACCCATAAGTTTTATCCATGTTCTTAAGCATGGTTTCTGGGAAAACATCAAGGTTAGTCAAAATGCGGTTAAAACGATTGAGCATATAATCAATACCAATTGTCGTATCAGGTAAAATTACACGTTCAGCACTGGAATGGGAAATATCGCGTTCATGCCAAAGTGATACATCCTCATAAGCAGTTATAATATGACCCCGTAAAACCCGTGCCATTCCACAAAGATTTTCTGAGCCAATAGGATTACGTTTGTGAGGCATTGCTGAAGAACCTTTTTGCCCTGCACGGAAGTGTTCTTCTACTTCATGGATTTCAGAGCGTTGCAAACTTCTAATTTCGGTTGCCCAATTTTCAATACTTGTGGCTATTAGCGCCAAAGTAGCAATATATTCAGCATGCAAATCGCGTGGCAATACTTGACTGGTAATTGGCTGCTGAGTTAAGTCTAGCTGCTTTAAGACACTGGTTTCAACAGCTGGTGGTACGTTAGCAAAAGTCCCAACGGCACCGGAAATTTTTCCTGATTCTACTCCCTTTGCTGCATGATCAAAGCGTTCGATATCACGCTTAATTTCCGCATACCAACGAGCTAGTTTCAAGCCAAAAGTAGTGGGTTCAGCTTGCACACCATGCGTGCGCCCCATTTCCACCGTATTTTTATATTTACGTGCTTTTTCAGCAATCGTCTTTTTTAGTTCATGCAGATCTTGGCGAATAATCTCATCTGCCTGTTTTAAAATATAACCCTGCGCCGTATCTACAACATCCGTCGAAGTCAGACCAAAGTGCACCCACTTTTTCTCAGGACCCAGGCTTTCAGAAACCGTTCGTGTAAAAGCAACCACGTCATGATGAGTTACCTGCTCCAATTCTGCCACCCGCTCTGGCGTGAAGCTGGCATTTTGGGCAATTTTAGCAGCATCTTCTTGAGGCACTTCCCCTAATTCACTCCAGGCATTGGTAGCAGCAATTTCTACTTTTAGCCATGCTTCGTATTTATTTTCATCAGACCATATTTTACCCATTTCAGGGCGAGTATAACGTTCCAGCATAAATTACATTTCCCACGGATTTTGTAACACTATTGTTTGTTCACGGTCAGGACCTACCGAAACAGTAACTAAAGGTATACCCACAAGTTCTGAAACGCGGTTTAAAAACTTCTGTGCGTTTTCTGGCAAGTCAGACCAAGTCTTAGCACCTGTAATATCTTCTTTCCAAGCAGGTAATTCTTCGTAAACCGGTTGGCAACGATCCAATTCTTTTAGACTAGCAGGATAGTAATCAATTTTTTGACCATCAAGTTCATAAGCAGTTGCAATTTTAATAGTGTCAAAACCGCTAAAAATATCAAGCAAGTTAAGACTTAAACCATTGATGCCAGCAACACGTTTAGCGTGACGTAAAGCGACTGAATCAAACCAGCCCACGCGCCGAGGACGACCGGTAACTGTGCCATATTCATGAGCAGTTTCGCGAATACGGTCACCAGTTTCATCTAATAATTCGGTAGGAAAAGGACCAGCACCAACGCGAGTGGTATAAGCTTTGCAGACACCGATGATACTTTTTACCCGGTTAGCACCAACACCGATACCACTGGCAATGCCGCCGGAAATGGTGTTCGATGAGGTTACAAAGGGATAGGTTCCTTCATCTATATCAAGCATAATTCCCTGTGCACCCTCAAATAACACTTTTTCATTATTATCCAGAGCATCATTAACTAACACTGAAGTGTCTGTGACGTATTTTTTCATTTTTTGACCATATTCATAATACTTAGTGAAAATGTCATCAAATTTCAGTGCCGGCTTGCCGTAAATCTTAGTGAAAATGTTGTTTTTCTGAATCAAGTTAGCACGTAATTTTGCTGCAAAAGTGTCTTTTTCAAGGAGATCACAAACACGAATACCAATTCTGGACGCTTTATCCATGTAAGCAGGTCCAATACCGTTTTTAGTAGTACCGATTTTTTGATCGCCTTTTGCTTCTTCTTGATATTCATCTTGCTTGATATGATATGGCATGATGATATGAGCACGATTGGAAATTTTCAATTTGCTAGTGTCAATTCCCTTTTCAGCCAGATTTTTTAATTCACCAAATAAAACTTCAGGATTAATAACTACGCCATTACCGATTACGGCCCCTTCTTTTGACGCAAAAATACCTGATGGAATTAAACGCATCTTAAAATCTTGACCATTGATTTCAATAGTATGGCCAGCATTATTACCACCATTGGAACGAACAGTATAAGCTGCTTCATTACTCAAAAAATCAGTAATTTTGCCCTTTCCTTCGTCGCCCCATTGGCTACCAACGACTGCAACTGCTGTCATTTTTATTCACCTCATTAAATTTCTACAAATATCACGTAAATAGTCTAGCAATTTACCATTCTTTAGTCAAATTTAAATGCGAATTATTATAGCAAGTTTATTTTTAATAGTTCGATTTTTATATTGACAAAAAAAGCATTTTTGATTATAGTTACTTCGTTTGTAAAGATATTTATTTAGGAGCCGATTTACTTATGAGCAATTATTTCAGTATGGAAGCCTTTGATTATGATGATATCCAGCTTGTGCCCAATAAGGGCATCATTAAAAGCCGTCATGACGCGGATACCAGTGTTAAGTTCGGAAACCGAACATTTAAAATACCTGTCGTACCTGCCAACATGGAAAGCGTCATTAACGATGATTTGGCGGTTTGGCTGGCCCAAAACGGCTACTACTATGTCATGCACCGCTTTCAACCGGAAAAACGACTCGCTTTTATCAAAATGATGCATGAAAAAGGCCTATTTGCTTCTATATCTGTTGGTATTAAAAAAGGCGAATATGATTTTATCGATCAACTAGTTGCTGAAAACATTAAGCCTGAATATATCACGATTGATGTCGCCCACGGTCATTCTATCTATGTAATTGATATGATCAAATACATTAAAGAAAAATTACCTGATACTTTCTTAACAGCAGGTAATATTGCAACTCCTGAAGCCGTACGTGAATTAGAAGGCGCAGGGGCAGACGCTACAAAAGTTGGTGTTGGCCCTGGCCGCGCATGCATTACCAAACTTAAAACTGGTTTTGGTACTGGTGGCTGGCAACTAGCTGCTTTAAGAATGTGCAGTAAAGTGGCCAGCAAGCCATTGATTGCAGATGGCGGTATCCGTTATAACGGCGATATAGCAAAATCAATTCGTTTTGGCGCTACCATGGTTATGATTGGTTCAATGCTTGCAGGGCATGAAGAGTCACCTGGTAATGTAATCAAAATTAACGGTAAAACCTATAAGCAATATTGGGGCTCTGCTTCGGAAGTGCAAAAAGGAGCTTATCGCAATGTTGAGGGTAAACAGATGCTTGTTCCCTACCGCGGTCATATTGCTGACACGCTAAGAGAAATGCAAGAAGACTTGCAATCCTCAATTTCATATGCCGGGGGCAGAGATCTTAGTTCAATTAAATTAGTTGATTATGTGATTGTTAAAAATACAATCATGAATGGTGACAAATAAGTAAGTTATTTTCTTATCTCTAAATTGTTAAATATGGTAGCAATTTGTATTTCCTGTTAAAATAATGTTATCCCAGTTCTGTAAATAGTCAGTGCTGGGATTTTTTGTATTCAAATTTGAAGAAATTGTTCCCTAGTTAAAGTCTATTCTACTGGCAGCAATCAGAAAGAAACTCACACATTTTCAATTAGTTGCCTGGTATTTCTTTATTTATGCTTTTTTATCCGTTTTAAAGTGTTACACGAAGCATAGAAAGCGTATAATTTGTTTGTAGTGAAGTTAAATTTTGTATAGAGGTAATAAAAAATGAAATTTAAAAAAGTGATTATGTTGGCAGCCGCCTTAATAAGTGTTGGCACGATTGGGAGTTTTATTAATACGCCAAGTAATGTGCAAGCTAAGCAAACTAAGGCAGTTTTTCCTAAAAGCTGGCGTGGAACATGGTACTCATATAATTCCAAGACAAAGAAAATCGATAAGATGACATTCACTAAAACAAAACAAATATATTACGAAAATGGCCACCAGTATCCTAAATTGTTAAAAGCTAAACCTAAGGTCATGCCTAAACCTAGTAAAAAAACAAGATCTTGGGTTTATTTATCAAATAAAATGACTCAGAAAGGCTATACTTGGACAGGAGTTGGCATTTGGGGTTACCCTGACGAAGGTACGCTTGATTGGTATAATGTTGCTAAATTAGATGGAAATAAAGTTTTAGGTTATGCAGAATATCAGAATGTTTATTGGTATGTAGATAGTCACTGGTACCAGACAGCTAAACTTGCCAAAAAGTTAAAAGATCGCAAATATCCAAATTACGACTTTATTATTGGCGGTGATGACTTATAAATTTATCCATATATTCTTATTTTGTTTTTAAAGGGAATAAATAATGAAGAAAAAATCAGTTGTTAAAATTATTGCTACTTTTTTTGTGCTATTGACTGGCCTTATTCTATTTTCACCTAAAAGCATTAGTGCATCTGCTATAACAATTAAAGCAGATTTTGATAAAAAATATTATAACGTTAATTCTACTAAAAAGGCTTATAGTGATTGGGTAGGAAATGTTACTTTTTTCACTCGACATCTAAAAGTTAACACGGGAAAGCCAATGTTCTTTACTCCAAGCATATATGTTGTTAATAAAAAGGCGACGGGACTTTCTGCTAAAGAAGATGGTATTTACATAAATAACATCGACCACAAAAGATTTGTACATGGTCGTGTTTATTTAATGCGATTTCGCTTTGATCTCTCTCACCTTAAGCCAGGGAAAAAATATCGTTTTAAAAATGACATGCTCCTCAATAGCCCACATTATGCTAAATATCGGTGGTTTACTCAGAAGGCTTCACGCAAAGGCAATCTTTCCAATAGTACCCACCTTCCTCAAGTAGACCTGTATGTCAACTGTGGCGCCAAGAAATCATTTTTAAAAAAAGTAATGCATAATAATAAAAAGATCGTTAATTCGAAAATTAAATTATATTAATTTAATAATTTTTTGGCTAATAAGCTTTATTATTTTATGAAGGGAGAAGCAATGAAGAAAAAGAATTTTATTGTAATAATTGCCAGTATTTTAATATTACTAGGTACTGGTTCATTTAGTAGTCCGCAACCAGTATCTGCTGCTAAACATCAAATATTTGTGTCCAGCAAAACATATGTCTACGATCACAAGGGCAAGAAAACCAAAAAAGTATATAAAAAGAGTAGGAGCCTTTACTATACTTCTATTAAAAAGATTAAAGGCTATAAATATTATCGTATCGGTAAAAATAAATACATTCACTATTACGATGGCTTACCGCTTAATATAGTCAAAACTCCAAAAAATAGGCCTGCTAAAAACGGGGCAAGTTTGATGGATTTTATGGCAAATGATAGTTCGCTAACTACTGCTCAAAGAGAAGAAGCACAAAAAGCAGCCACTTTACTAAGAACAGGCAAAATTGATAGTCAAGCGCAAAAAGGTGCACCATCATGGTTCAATACTTATGTCAAGCTAGGTGGCAAAGATGATGCCACCAGCAACGTTAATATTAAAGCTTCTCTTCAGAGTCTTGCCAATGCAAATAAGGAAAGAACTAAAGCTGGAGTTGGTGCGTTAAAGATTTCTCCAACTTCTACAGCCATTTCCATGATTGATGCGGATTATCAAAAACGGGGTTCCTTAAATCATCCGGGCTTTTATGGTTATCATTTCAACCTGGAAAATCTTTCTGCCGGTGCTGAGCCAATTAGCAACTGGATGACTGAAAAAGTAGCCTGGGAATGGAACGTAAAGAAAAGTCCTAGCCTAGCGCCCTATGAGTTCACTCCTAATTGGGCAGACCCTGTATATAATCAGGCTGTCTTAGGAACAAACGGTTATAGAATGGCAGGACATTATACCAATTTATTAAATAAGGGACATCGCGTAATGGGCATGGCTCACATGACTCAAACCCCTTATGGTGCTGCTGATGCTTTTAACGCAACTAGTGAAGGTGAAGATGGCGCAATTACTTTAAGCCAATATAAGGCTATAGTAAAAGAATGGTTAAAGAAATAAACACCTTCACGTCTTAAGTATGAAAAAATCTGTTAGTTTATATTGTGAAATCTCACAATATCTGACTAGCAGATTTTTTGGTCATTATTTAATTATTTTTTTCACTCTCTACTTAATTTCTTCAAAAAGAGGAATCTTTTTCTGACTTTTGACCTCAAATAGACCCTTATCTGAAATTTTAATGGTTGGTGAGACCAGTAAAGACAAAGTAGAAAATGACATAATCTCGTTAGGATTTTTATACCCTAGTTCCTGCAGTGTTTTGCGCACCTTGCCTATTTCTGTGCCTAAAACAGACATTGGTTGGTCACTGGCAACACCGCCAATAGCTAATTTTGCATTGGCAACTATTTTATCACCCTTTGCTGCAATATAGCCGCCCTGCTGTTCAACCAGTTGATTCTGAATCTTGAGCATTGCGGCAGTATTCGTACCCATGATCATTATGTTGTGGTGATCATGAGCCCAAGTCGCTCCTACCGCACCGTCTTTTATAATACCGCGGTCAACAAAACCAAGACTATAATGTCCGCTGCCGCTATAACGGTCTTGCACCATAATCAGTGCAAAACCGGCTTTTTGCCATTGAACTATGTGATCTTTTACCTCAAGTTTTTCTTGAATATGGTTAGTAAAAGTACCTACAGGATTAAGTTGAATAATATTTGCCAATACTTCTCCGTTTGCGACTAAATCTGTTTTAACCACAAAGTCATCAGGTAATAATTTAGGCGCGTTAACGGAATGACGCAACTCTGGCAAAAATTGGTAACCTGTCTGCTCTTTGATATCTGCTGCATTAATTCCATTTTTATAAACAGCTGTGATTGACAAATCCTGCAGATCATCTAGGATAACAAAATCAGCTACTCGGCCAGGAGCAATTGCACCTCTATCCCATAATCCCATATGGCGAGCCGGTGTATAGGTAGCTATATAAATTGCTTCTTCTGGTGTCATCCCCATTTTGATTGCTTTTTTCACCAAATAGTTCAAGTGACCGTGAAGCAGAGTGTCAGGCATAGAATCATCAGTCACCAGAGCAACATGTTCAAAGTAGTTATTCTTAATGATCGTGTCAATTACTTCCTGCAGCATTGATTTTAGTTGCACCTCAACAAACATGCCATTTGGAACTTTTTCATTAACTAAGGCAGCTGTCTGTTCCGTATGGTCAGTGGTAACTCCAGCATAGATAACTTTAGCCAGATCTTCACCAGCATATGCCGGCACATGTCCTTCAAGAGGCATTGTAGGTTTTTCCTCACGACAAACTTTGATAATGTCTTTAATCAAGGTTTTATGCGGAGAAGTCATATCCTTAAAGTTCATCACTTCGCCTAAACAAATAAAGCGCGGATCTTTAAGCAGTTCTTGTAATTCTTTCACGCCAATTTTGCCACCTGTCGTTTCCATATCCGGATTCGTTGATGGAACTGAAGATGGAATGCCAAAGAAAATATCAATTGGCGACGGCTCTGCAATGAAATTTTTTAGTCCCTTGATTCCAGCAACATTTGTTACTTCATGGTCGTCAGCAATAATTGTTGTTGTACCGTATTTTAAAATTGTTTGTCCCATAATCGCAGGAGTGGTCATGGATGAGTCAATATGCATGTGAGCATCAACAAATCCTGGGATTAGATACTTACCCTTGAGATTAATTGTCTTTTTAGCCCTAATTCCTGGTAAATCCTGGTTAACCCAATAGAATTTGCCATTTTTGACTGTAACTTGAGTATCAACAAATTTACGTAAAAAAACATTAAAAACATGGCCATTTTTTATCAAAAGATCAACTTGTGTCATTTTTCTCCCCCATAAACAACGAAAGAGTTGAAATATTCCAACCCTTCATTTTTAATTACTATTTACCGATTCATAATTTTATTCCATTGATTAACCCATGAAGACAAATGGCTATTAACATAGAAGAAATTCATGCTCTTTGCGCGTTTTGCCACATCCCCATAAGTCTTATTAGCAGCTTCAGCCGGTGTTAACTTAACTTGCGTGTTAACTGGGGCGTTATTAAGTGATTTTGCACTGGCACATCTCTTTTGAATAGCTTCACTTAGTCTAAAATTAATATACTTATAAGCAGCATCTGTATTCTTGCTATTCTTTAAAATGGCAACAACGTTGCTGTTAGAATATGTACCTGATGCTGGAACAATGTATTTAAGTCCTGGATTAGTAGCCTGCAACATGCTGATAGCATAGTCGCCAACAACGGCCACACTGATTTCACCTGTTTTGAACATATTAGTTAAATCTGAACTTTGGTCGTATGTCTTAACCACATTAGGCTTCAATTCTTTCATGGCCTTGAAAGCCGCCTTACCACCGTCGCTTGGGACATCGACTTTAGCATGGCGACCCGCAATATACAGCATTGCAGGACCAAAAGTTGTTACGATATCAGGAATTGCAATCTTGCCCTTTAACTTTTTAGACCACAGTTGATCCCATTCTGTAATATGAACTTTTTTAGGATTATAAATTATACCTACGCTGTTAACAGTATAAGGAACGGTACCTGTGTCTTTAGCCAGCTTTTGTTCACTACTGGATAAATATTTAAAATCTTTGATTTTAGAAAAATCTACTTTTTTATACAACTTCTTTTTCGTACCCGCATAAGCATTCTTTTGTGCCACTTCAATCACGTCAACTGAAGAATTAGGATTATGCTCAATTTGGGTTAAGCTCGTAGTTGTATCTGCAGCAAATTGTGCTGAAACTTTAACGTTATTTTTCTTAGCAAAAGGATTGAGTACATCTGATCTCATTTGCTTAGTCAAGATGCCGAACGTAGAAACAACTAACTTGCCACCGTTTGCTTTAGAAGAACAAGCTGAAGTAGCAATAGCTGCTCCCGCAACAATTAAACTTGCTACCATTAAACATACTTTTTTAATTTTCATAATAGACCTTTCCGAAAATCATACTTGCCTTATTAATGAAGGCAAGTTCTTTTTTGATAATTATTGGTTCATAATTTTATTCCATTGACTGATCCATGAAGGCATCTGCTTGTTCACGTAATAAAAGTCAATAGTTTTTGCTCTTTGTGCGATCGCACCATATGTTTTATTGGCAGCTTCTGCAGCAGTCAATTTTACTTGTGAATTAACCGGTGCATTATTAAGAGATTTTGCACTGGCGACTTTCTTTTGGTTAGCTTCACTTATACGAAAGTCAATATACTTATATGCCGCTTGAGTATTCTTACTGTTTTTCAAAATTGCAATATTATCGTAGTTAGCATATGTTCCTGAAGCTGGTACCAGATACTTCAAACTAGGATTAGTGGCCTGCAGCATGCTGATTGAAAAATCACCTACAACCGCTGCGGTAATTTCTCCCGTTTTAAACATATTGCTTAAATCTGAACTTTGAGAATATGTTTTAACAACGTTCGGCTTTAACTGCTTTAACGCTTTGAAGGCAGCCTTGCCATCATCCTTGGTTACGCTGACTTTAGCATGGTCCCCTGCCACATAAAGCATTGCAGGACCAAAAGTTGTTACAATATCAGGAATTGCAATCTTGCCTTTTAAGTTCTTAGACCATAAGTCATCCCAACTTTTAATGTGAACCTTTTTCGGATTATAAATAATGCCAAAACTGTTAACAGTATACGGAACAGTATTAGTATCTTTTGCCAACTTTTGCTGGTCAGCTGATAAATACTTGAAATTTTTGAGTTTGGAGAAATCCAATTTTTTAAAGAGTTTCTTTTTGGCTCCTGTAATTGCATTGTTTTGTGCCAATTCAATGACATCTACAGGTGAATTAGAATTGTGCTCAATCTGAGTTAGGCGAGTTGAGCTGTCCCCAAACTGTGTAGACACCTTAACATTGTTTTTCTTAGCATATGGATCAAGCACGTCGGAGCGCATCTGCTTAGTTGCTAAGCCAAAAGTAGAAACCGTCAGTTTACCGCTGCCAGCATTAGAAGAGCAAGCGGAAGTTGCCAAAGTTGTACCGGCAATGATAAAACTAGCTGCTAACAAACAAGCTTTTTTAAATTTCATAACAAAACCTTTCTAAAGAATGATTATTCTGATAACGGATGAAGATGTTTAGCAGGAAGAGCTAGCGTTACTTCTTCTCCTGAGCTGCGCATCTTTTGCCGTGCTTCCTCAACTTGAAAGTCCCCTATAGCTGAATGAATGGCATACTTAAAACTTTGTCCTAAATATTCACGACTCATGATAGTACCAGTAAATGAATTTTCAGAAGCATCAGCTAAATTCAAGTGGATGTTTTCTGGACGAATAGTCAGCACTTTTGCATCTTGATTTGGTTCAACCGTATTTAAAACTGTTTCGCCTACTTTGATATGATGCTCATCCTGACGATTAGCAGCAGTGACAGTAATAAAATTGTCATAGCCAATAAAACGGGCAACATATTCCGTACGGGGATGATGAAAAATATTCTGTGGCGTATCAAACTGATCAATACGTCCTTGCTTCATAATTAAAACCTTGTCGGAAATTGCAAAACATTCTTGCTGATCATGTGTTACAAACAGTACCGTCATTTTTAGTTTTTGCTGCAAGTCACGAATTTCTTCACGCATCTTCAGTCGCAATTTTGCATCAAGATTGCTTAAAGGCTCATCCATTAATAGCAATTCAGGATTGGTAACCAGAGCCCTTGCTAACGAAACTCTTTGTTGCTGCCCTCCGGAAAGCTGCGCTGGAAATTGTTTAGCCAGTTGACTTAAGCCGGTAGTTGCCAGCATATCAGTCACTCTTTTCTTGATGGCACTTTTGTCAAGCTTGCGCATTTTCAGTCCAAAAGCAACGTTATCAAAAACATTCATATGGGGAAAAAGTGCGTAACTTTGAAAAACCATCCCGAAATTTCTCTTATAAACAGGTACTTTAGTAATATCTTTACCGTTAACTAAAACTTGTCCTGCAGTTTCTGGAATTAAACCGGCAATAATTCTAAGTGTTGTTGTTTTGCCACAGCCAGAAGGACCGAGAATTGAAACCAGCTCTCCGTTATTGACAGCAAAAGATATATCTTTTAAAACTTTAGTTTTGCCATCGTATGATTTTGCTAAATTTTGAACTTCTAAATTTGCCACTGCACTACTCCTCTACTCTGTAATATTTTTAATACCGATCGCTTTTTCAACCAAGAACATCATGAGTGCCGTAAAGATCATTAACAGCACAGAAATCGCTGATACAGTAGGATCATAATTATTTTGCAAATAATTCAAAATTGCCGGCGGCAACATGGTAAGAGAAGGTCCGTTCATGAATAAAGAAACTGGAATGTTGTTGAAGGAATTGATAAAGCACATCATAAACGCAGCAATGATACTGGCCTTGATATTAGGTAAAACAATCAGAAAAAATCCTTTTTTTCGCGAACAGCCGCAAATCCAACCCGCTTCTTCGATATGACTGTCCATTAGCAGCATGCTGGCTGTAATTAAACGAATGACATACGGTAAACACAGCAGAAAATGTCCGACAATCAAGCCGATAAATACCGGAATTCTCATAGTAATGACTGCAGCTTGATAGAGTGCAAATCCAATAACAATTTCAGGAATTAAAGTAGGACTCAGGAAAAACGATTGAAACCAAGCAGCATGATGAATGTTGTAGCGCGTCAAAGCGTAGACAGCAGGAATACCAATTACTAAAGCCGAAATGCTGGCAATCAAAGCAACAATTAAACTTGATTCAAAACCGGAAATAAAATCGGGCTGTTGGAAAATATTGCTGTACCAAGAAAGGGTAAAGCCGGTAATTGGTAATGAAATTGAACTTTGCGTATTAAAGGATGTAATTACGACTAAAATTAGTGGCAACATGATTAAAGCCAAAATAATAATCGAAATCACTGTCAGAGTTTTATTTTTACGATCAAGCATTAATTGGCCTCCGATCTAAATGATGGCTAAGTCTTCTCATGAGCCACATTGAAAGAGCAGAAATAACAATTAAAATTAGTGAGATAACGCTGGCATTTTGCCAATTGCCTAATGTCATTGCTTGCTGATAAATCAAAGTCGCCATTACCAGATGGCGGTTACCACCAAGAATTTCTGGGGTAGTATAGGCTGTCATTGTTCCGGCAAACACTAAAATGCAGCCAGTTAAAATGCCAGTAGTTAATTGAGGAATGATCACCTTAAATAATGTTCGCCAAGGACTGGAACCAAGAACGGCTGCAGCTTCTTCAATCTCCACATTTAATTCAGCCACGCTGCCAATTAATGAATTAATCATAATTGGTAAAAACAAGTAAACTGAACCAATAATAATAGAGGTATTAGTGTAAAGTATATTTAGTGGTGACTTAATTAGATGCAGCGCCAGCAAAGTTTTATTGACGATTCCATCATGGCCCAAAATAATAATCCAGGCAAAGTTTCTTACAACTGCATTGGTTAACATGGGAAAAAGGATTAGCAAATTCAGTATTTGTCTAACTACTGTTTTTTGTCTTCCTATCCAGATAGAAATAGGTACTCCAAGGATCAATACAACAATCACCGTCACAATCGCTATGAGAAAACTACGGCCAATGACTGCCCAATTGAAAGAACTTTTTAAAAATTGCGCGTAAAGTGAAAAGAAGCCACTTTTACTTTGGAATGTTGGTATTGCAATTTGAATTAGAGGGAAAAAAGTGAATACCAGTACTCCCAAAAATGCAGGAATTAACAACCATACTGCTGTTTTGCGATTCATATATTACCTCCGCTTTGTATATTAGAGTATCGAATTTTTAATCTACTGTCAACATCAAATACGAATAAAATTTATACTAGTTCAGTAAATAGTTTGTATTTTTTAGATTATGAAAGTGCTTAAGATTACCATACGCATATAATTAAGAGCATTACGAACATTAAGCAAAAAACTCTTTTAAACTGAATAATTCAGTTTAAAAGAGTTAATTTTTATATTAAATATTGTACAGTCCAAAGTTTGGCTTATTTATTAAGAAAAACATTACTTATCAGGGACACGCACCAGATTATCCCTGACTAAACACTCAGCAATTTCCACGGTATTGCTGGCAGCACCCCTTAATAAATTATCAGCAACTACCCACATGTTAAACGCACCAGGATTTTCTTGGTCTGGACGAATACGGCCAACAAAAGTCTCTTTTTTGCCTGCTGCTAAAAGCGGTTGCGGATAAATTTGGTTTTGCGGATCGTCTTGTAAAACTAACCCGGGAGTCTGCTCAATCTCCTGCTTTATTTCGGCGACAGTCGCTGACTGATCTTTCAACGTAAAATAGACTGTCTCACCATGACCAATTTCAACTGGCACACGAACACAAGTAGCAGTAACCTTTATCTGCTTTGAATCCTGATCATTAAACAAAATCTTTTTGGTTTCATGAATCATTTTCCATTCTTCGTGCGTATAGCCATCATCTTCAAAAACATCAATCTGCGGTAACAGGTTAAATGCCATAGGATAATGCTTTTTAGCAGACGCAGTTGGCAAAATTTTGGCTTCAGTTTTTTGATTATTCAGCCTATCTTGTGCTTGTTGCAGCAGTTCATCCCAAGCCGCTTTGCCAGCGCCAGAAACAGCCTGGTAAGTTGAAACGATGATTTGCTTAATACCCCACTTGATGTGAAGTGGATAAAGTGCAGCTACCATCTGAATAGTCGAGCAATTAGGATTAGCAATGATGCCATGATGATTAACTAATTGGTCATCGTTAACTCCAGGAACAATTAATGGAACATCATCATTCATACGGAAAGCACTAGTATTATCTACACACACTGCCCCCCTTTTTACAGCTTCAGGTAATAACTTTTTTGAAACAGCGCCACCAGCAGATGATAAAACCAAGTCAACGCCAGTGAATGACTCAGGTTGTGCCTCTTCAACTGTAATTTCTTGCCCTTTGAATTGTAACTTCTTGCCTGCTGAACGCTTGGAAGCCAGCAATTTAACTTGCTTGACTGGAATTGCTGCTTTTTCCAGCTCACTAATTAAACGCTGACCTACTGCACCTGTAGCGCCCAAAATTGCAACTACGTACTCTCTCATCAATTTTCACCCTTTTGCGTTAAAAACTTTTGAATTCGACTCATAGCCATATGTAGATTTTCGTCACTGGCAGCATAAGAAAAGCGAATATAGCCTTCTCCGCCAGGACCAAAAGCATTACCCGGAGTGCCACCAACTTTGGCTTTATGGGCCAAATCCAGTGCGAAGGCTTCATCATCCTTACCATAACTTGCCGGTATTTTGACAAAAACGTAAAATGCACCCTCACTGGCATGAGTTTCTAAGCCCATATTATTTAATGCACTAACAATATAATCACGCCGTTTTTGATAAATTGGTCGTGCTGCAGCTGGATCCTGATCACCATTTTCCAAGGCCTCAGCAGCTGCTGCTTGTGCCGGATTTGATGGAGCTGTAACCAAGAATGCATGCATTTTTGCAATTAAGCTAATTAGATCGGCTGGTCCAGTTACATAACCCAAACGGTAACCAGTCATCGCATGAGACTTGGACAAACCATTAATTAGTAGTGTGCGATCGGGTAAATAATGTGCAATCGATACGTGATTAAAGTTATAAGTCAGCTCACTGTATATTTCATCAGAAATCACATAAAGGTGATGCTCTTTAATGATTGGTGCTATTTGCTCTAAAACAGAACTGGGACATTCCCTGCCAGTTGGATTAGTAGGATAATTCAGTAAAATTGCTTTAGCATGAGGGTGCTCATCCAGTGTCTTTTCCAAATCTTCGGGAGTTAACACAAAATTTGTGTCTGCTGTATTAATAGCAACTAACTCAGCTTTAGTGTATTGAATTAACGGAAAATAAAGGGCATAAGAAGGAGTAGGTACAATAATTTCATCCCCCGGTTGAAACAAAGCCAGCATTGTTGCGGCTATAGCTTCAGTTGCACCCACTGTGACTACAATTTCGCTGTCAGGATCATAAGTTAAGCCCTGCTTGCGCTGTAAAAAATTGCTAATAGCCTGACGCAATCTAGGTGTTCCTTTTTGAGCAGAATAATGTGAATCATTATCTAAAATGCTCTGAGCAGCTGCTTTTTTAACATGTTCAGGTGTATTTAAATCAGGTTCTCCTAAGGTTAATTTTATTAAATCTGGAATGTCCTCAACTTTTTGGGCAAAAGCACGTATACCAGAAGGAGGGATTTTTTCCAATGGTGTATGAATAATAGAAGTTAAATCAGTAGCTAATTGTGGCATTTTTGTTCTCCTTATAAATTATAAAATCTGGTCTAAACCGACCACTAAATCTGGTAAGTCCATTACCTTTTTCAAGGCCACTTTCACGCCCTGCATAAATGAAGAACGGGAAAATGAATCTTGTCTGATAGTTAAAGCTTCTCCGGGACCGCCAAAAAGCACTTGTTCGTGAGCTACATAGCCTGGTAAACGAACGGAATGTACAGGAACACCATCATAATCAGCACCGCGAGCTGCAGAATCATTCGCAGATTGAGAACAATTTTCTGGGTTACGACTAGCTGCTATTAATTTTGCAGTCGCTATTGCTGTTGCACTAGGTGCATCCCTTTTATCAGCATGATGCATCTCAATTACTTCTGCATCAGGAAAATAACGGGCAGCTTCTTGTGCAAACTTCATTAATAAGACAGCCGACAAACCAAAATTTGGAGCAATAATGCCACCAATTTTTTCTTTTTGTGCAATTGCTTGCAGCTTTTTTGTTTGATCTGGGGTTAAACCACTTGTTCCAATAATGGGGTGCATATGGTGTTCCAAAGCAAATCTAGTATTTTCATAAACGGCTTGTGGAGTAGTAAAATCAACCCAAATATCGGCATCCACATCAACAGCAGCTAAATTATCAAAGCATTTAACTGAAGCTTCAAAGTCTGAACTTTTAGATGCCGTTGGTGCTAAAACTGCTACCAGTTGACAATCCGGTAATTTTTCTACTAACTGTACTGTTTGTTTTCCCATAGATCCTGTGGACCCAGCTACCAAAATTTTTTTCATATTATACTCCTAGTTCTAACGGCAGTTTATGCAATAAAGCTGATTCAGCTAAACCTAAATGAACAGCTAATTGCCTTTTTTCTGCTTCATTTAAATCTACAATCGGTAACCGGCAGCCACCAGCAGGTAAACCCTGAGCGTTTAAAACTGCCTTAATCGGTGAAGGTGAGGGGTACATAAATAATGCTTGCATTTTCGGCATTAGTTGCCTTTGCAATTTTCCTGCTGCAGCTACTTTGCCCTGATCTAAATCATCATACATTTCCCGCATGGTCGAACCATAAACATGAGAAGCTACCGAAATCACTCCTTTTGCACCTAAAACTTTAGCAGTTAAAGATTGCAGGTCTTCGCCTGTATACACTAAAAAGTCACTTGCTGCGTGTTCAACAATATATTCTAAGTCTTCTAACTCCGCACATTGCTTAACACCGGCAATTTTAGGATTATGCGACAGACTAACCAAAGTTTCTTTGCTAATCTTAATTCCAGTCCGACCTGGAATGTTATAAATAATAATTGGAACGGGAGAATTTTCTGCTACTTTTTCAAAGTGGGCTATAATGCCTCTTTGATTAGGCTTGTTATAATATGGCGCTACTACCAAAGCCATATCAATGCCGGGAATTTGCCCCACTTCTTGAGTAAATGCAACTGTCTGTGCAGTATTATTACTGCCCGTGCCCGCAATTACAGGGACTCGTCCCGCAATTATTTGAGCAAACTTAGTATATAGTTCTATTTTTTCGTCATGGGTCATTGTTGCTGTTTCACCAGTGGTACCCCCAATCACAAAGCCGTTGCTACCCGTATTAATTAAATGTTCTGTCAATTCTTTCAGTCCGGGATAATCAACTTTTCCTTCTTTATTAAAGGGCGTAATTATCGCGGTCATTAAATCTGCTTTGTCAAAATTAGTCATGTCTTTCTCCTTTTGAGCTACATATGACTCAGTAAAAAACCTACCATTGCTTTAATTCCTATTACTATTGCTTCTTCGTGTGGATTAAAGGTTGCAGAATGGAGTTGAGAATTATCGTTCACTCCCAGCCAGAACATAGTACCGGGAATTTGTGCCAGTAAGTAGCCAAAGTCTTCCCCTGTCATAGCCGGTTGCATCTCTTGGTAGTTAATTTGAGGATTTTTCTTCATATAATTAATGAATTCTGCTGTAATTTGGGGGTCATTTTCAACTGGCCAATAGCCACCCTGATTAAGCTGCAAATCAACCTTAGCATTAAAACTCTGCGCTATTCCTTGAGTCACATCCTGCAGGCGCTGATCGATTCTTTCAATCATTTTTTGGGTTAGTCCGCGAATAGTTCCTTCTAGATGAGCATGACCTGCAATAGCATTTCTAACTGTTCCAGCCCTGACCTTTCCTATTGTGATAACTCCGCCTGCAATGGGATCAATACTACGTGAGACAATTGTCTGAATTTGTTCTATTAAAGAAGCAGCAGCTACTACCATATCATTGGCTTGTTGTGGATATGCGGCATGTCCATCTTTACCATATAAATCAATATTGATTTCAGTTGTCCCTGCAAATAATGTTCCTAAACGGCAGCCAATTGTGCCAGTAGGCAAATCAGGAGTAACATGCAAGGCAAAGAACTCATCAGGGCGCCATTTACCAGTAAAAATTCCAGCCTCATAGGCTTTTTTACCGCCACTTTCACTTTCTTCAGCTGGTTGAAAAAAGAAAAGCAAATTATCCTGTGGCTGATGTTCACAAAAATAAGCCAAAATTCCTAGTGCCACTGTCATGTGGATATCGTGACCACAGGCGTGCATTTGACCTTGAGTTTTGGAGGCAAACGGCAAAGACGTTTTTTCTTCAATCGGTAAGCCATCAATATCTGCTCGATAACCGATTGTTTTTTGCGGTTTACTTCCCTGAACCCTGACCAATATTGCTGTGGGCAGATCAGGGCATGTGCGAACTTCAATATATTTTTGAGTAAAATTGCTAATAATATGTAATAAATATTTTTGTGTTTGGTGTTCATGCAAGGCTAATTCAGGGATTTGGTGTAAATCTCGGCGAATTTTAACGAGTTGCTCAGAAGTTAACATTAATTAATTCACAGCTTTCTTAATCCCTGTTCAATTCCTGTCTTAGAGGCAGTTTTTTGATCACGCATTTTAACAACTTTTGCCGGCACTCCGGCAACGACACTATTTGCTGGGACATCTTTAGTTACTACAGCACCTGCTGCTACCACTGCATGGTCGCCAACTTGGACTCCTTCTAAAACTACGGCATTAGCACCAATCAAAACGTTTTTGCCAATTTTCACAGGTTGTGCTGAAGCCGGTTCGACAACTCCGGCAATTACGGCACCCGCTCCTACATGGCTGTTAGCACCAATGATTGCTCTACCGCCCAAAACAGCATTCATATCAATCATGGCATTTTCACCAATTTCCGCACCAATATTTATGACTGCACCCATCATGATTACAGCATTTTTCCCTATCTCAACGTTTTCACGGATAAGCGCACCAGGTTCAATTCTGGCTGAGACGTTTTTTAGATCCAATAACGGAATAGCAGAATTACGACTGACGTTTTCCACTTGATAATATGTTATCTTTTCTGCGTTTTTTTCTAAAAAGGGTCGCAATACTTGCCAATCTCCAAAAACGACACCAGTGTGAGTTTCATTAAAAAATTTGCAATCTTCAGGCCAGTCTAGCTTAGCTATCTCACCTTTGACATATACTTTAACTGGTGTTTTTTTGGTTGAATTAGCGATGAAATCAATGATTTCAGCAGCCGACATTTTTTTCATATTTATTAATTATCCTTTCGTTTGATAAAAGCGATCATGGCTGATTAGATCCGCATAAGTTTCACGTGTAACTACTACTTGTGCTTGACCATTTTCTGCAAATACAACGGCTGGACGTGGAACACGGTTGTAATTTGAAGCCATACTATAGCCATAGGCCCCAGTAGCCAGAACTGCAATTACATCACCTGGTTTACTTTGAGGCAATGGCAGTTCGTTAATAAGAATATCGCCTGATTCACAATAGCGCCCTGCCAGTCTGACAGTTTCTTCAGGCTCTGCATGAGGATTTTCTGCTAATAATGCCTCATATTGTGCTTGATAAAGTGCCGGTCTGATATTATCTCCCATACCACCATCTACTGAAGTGTAAGGCAATAGTCCCGGTACTTCTTTGCGTGCACCAACTGTATATAAGCTATAACCAGCCTCCCCTACAATTGAACGACCCGGTTCTATCCAGATAGCCGGCATTTTTAAGTGACTTTCTTGTATGCATTTTTTAACTGTCTGCACTATTTGGCTGATAAAAGTTTGCGCAGTCAAAACTTTGTCCTGCTTGGTATATCTAATGCCAAACCCGCCACCTAAATTTAAGATTTGAGGCTGGTAGTCATATTTTTGTTTCCAGTTATTGACCAACTGCATAAGTTTTTCAACTTCCAGCTTAAAACCAACTGTTTCCAAAATTTGTGAACCGATATGGGCATGCAAGCCAATCAAGTCCATCTGTTTATTAGCTTTTACCTCTAAAAATGCCTGCTCGGCTTGGCCTGATCTAATATCAAAACCAAATTTACTGTCCTCTTGACCAGTTTGATCATACTCGTGAGTATGAGCTGAGACCCCTGGAGTTAGCCTCAGCATTACTTGCACTTGAGCATTTGTTTTTTGCAAAATTTGCGTCAGCAACTTAATTTCATAAAAATTATCCAAAACAATGACACCGACATGGTTTTGGACGGCCATTAATAGCTCATCTGCGGTCTTATTATTACCATGAAAACTGATTTTTTCTGCCGGAAATCCTGCTTCTAGAGCTGTGTACAATTCTCCGCCCGAAACAACATCAACATGTCCGCCAAGTTCATTAATTACCTGATAAATCGCAATTGTAGCAAAAGCCTTACTGGCATAACTAATTGCATAATTTACACTTTCTTCTGCGAATGCCTTTTGGAAAGCCTGAAATTGCTGTTTGATTTTTTGTACGTCATAAACAACTAATGGAGTACCAAATTCTTTTGCCAGTTTCAATGCATCTACTCCACCAATTGCCAAGTGACCTTGAGCGTTAGTCTGGTAATAATCATTAGCAGCCATTTAAGTCTCTCCCTTTTGTTAAATAAAAAAGGCTCTTTTGTTGTGCCTAACAAAAGAGTCCTTCAAGTTATTATCTGGTATCAATTTTGTCGATAGCGCTCCGCGAATATAAAATTGCGACAGTCCGTAACCTGTTAGATTACGTCCCAGCTAATTAATTACCGCAATAACTAACGCTTCGGCAACCGCCCCTTTAACTGGCTTCTTAGTTTTTGCAGAAACTCCACCAGCTACTTTTGTTGGTTGCAACCTCTTCGATTTATTAAAATATTATTATTAATTAATATGATTGTCAACCATTTTTGCTGGTAAATATTTTTTGATTTTCAAATCCGCAAAATTATTTTTTACAATTGATTTTTTAAAGTTATAACAAATGCTATTAAGACCGGCATTTATCGAGAGTCTTTTTACCAAAGCTTTCTTAAGAGAAATAATAGCGTTATTAATTAGCAACTTTCTTTTTCAGTTGAAGATTAAAATTTTAATGTTAAAATCCAATACTAATTACTTAAATTAAATTTAATTGTGAAAGGTATTAACATGAAAGTTGTAAAATTTGGTGGTAGTTCTCTAGCTGACGGAGAACAGTTTCAAAAAGTTTTAAAAATTATTAATGCTGATCCGGCTCGTAAAATTGTAGTTACTTCAGCGCCAGGAAAAAGATATAAAAATGACACTAAAGTAACAGATTTATTAATAAAATATGCCCAGGAAACAATTAATAAACAAAATTATAGTGAAACTGTTACAACAATTTGGTCCAGGTATCATGACATTGCCGCTTATTTTAAAATACCCGAACAATTATTAAAGCCTTTATTGCAAGAATTACATAATCTACCTCAAGTTTCTTATCCAAGTAAAGATTTTTTAATGGCAGGCTTTAAAGCGCATGGAGAAAAACTAAATGCTCAGCTTTTGACTTTAATTTTACAAAGTCGTCATATACCAGCTCGTTTCTTAGACCCTAAAGAATCTGGTTTTATTGTGACTGACAACCCTAATGACACCCAGGTTTTGCCGGAAACTTACAGCAATTTGCAGAAGTGGACTCAAACTTCAGACTTATTAATTGTTCCTGGCTTTTATGGTGTTACTCAAGACGGTTTAATTGCTACTTTTTCTCGTGGTGGTTCTGATATTACCGGAGCAATTTGGGCACGGGGACTTGACGCTGACCTTTATGAAAATTTCACTGATGTCGATGCTATTTACGCTGCTGATCCTAGAATAATTGCTCATCCCCATGCCGTTAAGATTATGACCTACCGCGAGTTACGGGAACTGTCATATGCAGGCTTTTCAGTTTTTCACGATGAAGCGATTATTCCTGCAATTGAAGGGCAAATACCAATTAATGTCAAAAATACCAATCATCCAGATTTGCCGGGGACAATGATCGTACCTGAAAATAATTTTCAGCCTCAAAGTACAATTACAGGAGTAGCTAGTTCTGGTCATTTTGCCGCATTATATTTACATAAATACTTGCTAAATAAACAGGTCGGTTTTACTCTTAAATTACTACAAATTTTTTATAAATTTAATATATCTTATGAACACATGCCTTCAGGAATTGACGATTTAACTGTGATTTTTGACAAACGCCAATTTAATGAACAAATCCGCCAGCAAATGTGTCTTGAAATTCAACAGGCACTTAATCCTGATCAATTAGAGTGGATTGATGACTATGCCATTATCATGGTTGTAGGAGAAGGAATGAAAAACAAAATTGGGGTAATGAAGAATATCACGCTGCCTTTGGCACAAAAGCATATTGCAATTCATATGATTAACCAAGGTGCTTCAAGGATCTCAATTATGCTGGGTACTAAAAAAGCAGACGCAGCAGCTGCCGTTAAAGAAATCTATCATAAGTTTTTTAATTAATTTAAGGAGCAATTTTTATGGTACAACTACAAAAAGTTCACGGTTCACAGAATACGTTTTTTCTACTAGATCAAACCCAATTGCAAAACCCTTTAACTAAAAATGAATTAGTTAATTTGGCCAAACAAATAACTAACTCCGCCACAGGATTATTAAACGGAGCTGATGGCTTGTTAGTAGTCAGCAATTCGCATCATCCACAAGCCATAGGCAAAATGCAGGTCATTAATGCTGATGGTTCTTTTGCTTCCATGTGTGGCAATGGCTTACGGACTGTGGGCCGTTATCTAGCGCAAAAATACCACAAGCAATCTTTCAAAGTCGAAACAATGCAAAGTGATTTGCGTGTTAGTTGTCAGCCAGACTGGGCGCAAAACGTTAAAGCAGTCAGTGTAGAAATTAGTCCGGTTAGTTTTGCAGCTGCAGATCTTCCTTTTACCAACTTAGGCTGCTCTGAACTACTAAACCAAGCAGTACCTGAATTTGCACCCAAGTTAACCTTTTCAGCAGTCGCTGTCCCCAACCCTCATTTGATTAGTTTAGTTTCAGATGATGTTTTAAAAAGTGACTTGTTAGCAAATTTAGGAACTAAATTAAATCATAAAAATCCTTATTTTCCAGATGGAGTAAATGTCAGTTTTGCTCAAGTTTTGTCTTCTGGCCACCTTTTCGTTCGCACTTTTGAGCGCGGTGTTGGTTTTACCAACGCTTGTGGTACTGGCATGTCTGCAGCAAGCTTAATTTACGCTTTGACCAACAAGTCACAGGATCTGTTTGATAAATTGCTGACTGTTTCAAATCCCGGAGGATTTGTCCAAACAAAGGTACATCGCACCGCCAATAGCTATTGGATCGAATTAATTGGAAATGCGACAGTTACACATTACATTGACGTTGCAGAAAGTACCTTGCACCAGAAGCAGCCTGATTTTAATAATTTTAAGATTACAACTACTTCAGAAAATGAAGCATATCAGAATTTTATTGCTGTGAATAATAACTAAAGCAGCTGATATTTTAAAAACCAAACTTAAACAAGTTTGGTTTTTTATGGCTTATATTTACAGTATTTGTTTCATTAATTTAAATTAATATATAAATCATATATAATAATTAATAAATTTAAAATAGAATTAAAAAAGATAACCAAATCTAGAAATCAATTCACTATCCTTTTTATCTATCTTGGCAAACGTTCATTTCTCAATAAAAAGCGTTGAAATGGTTGATGAGGCTCAGTTTGATACCAATAAGCTACTGTTGCAATATCATCTGAACGTTCAAACAGACCAATATCATCATTACCTATATCTTGAAAAGTAACTTTTAATTTTTTAGTAAAAGCTATTGGATCAGGCAAATGCCATCGGTACAACCCATGTTCTGGTAAGCCATCATTACCACAAGCATGAACAGAATTAGGATCTGGTTTTCCTGCACTAAACATATCCCGCGAATGGTCTTGAGTTTCGTGAAACGGATAACCTTGATAGGCAGTTGAAAATGTATGAGTTTCTGGCAAATGACCATATTCCTGTTTTTGAAAAGCCCAAGCACCACCAAAATAATCTTCTGCCCCAGTTGAAGTTACAGTAGGATATTGATTATCTTCATCAATATAAAATTTAAATTCACCTTCACCCCACCAATATCTTTGTAAAGCACAAAGAGCCATATATGTGCCCACGTAATAGCCTTTGCCCTTTACTCCATCAAGTAAAGTATAATCTTGTCCTATTTTTACTGGATTTTCGCGGTTCCAAAGCGCATGAAAATACAACAAATCTTCAGTTTTGGCTTTTTTAACATAATTTATAGTATAGAAAAAGTGTTTAAGAAATCCAGGGTGTTCATTTGTAATAGTAATTTTTGCATGTTTGTTAAAGGGCATTTTAAAGTAAGAATTCATGCCACCAAAGGGATTTACAACAATTGGTATAGAATTAACTATACATCTAGTTCCAAAACCATTACAGAAGAAGTCACCCAATGGGACTTCTACAGAAGGATTTTGCTCATTGTCCCAGTAAATTCTCAACACTAAATCCCTCAAAACAAAACTTCCCTTAGTTGTCTTGTCTGTAACTGTAAACCACATATGGCGAATTTCTCCTGGCCCAATAATGTCAGCTAATGTTACTGTTTCTCCCTGTTCAAGTGAAATATCAGCACTTCCTTTTCTTTGTGGTCCTAGCTTGCCGGTTGCCATTGCTGCCTTTCCAGGAGCCCCTGTCTTATTTTCGGCAGAAATAGTCCTGCTTTGTTCATTTTTAAAATGTAATACATCATCTAAAGAGCTCATTCTTTACCACCTACTCATCATCATTTGAATCAGTTATATCATTTACTGATACTTGTAATAACTGCTGTCTTGCTTGATTAATTAAATTAGTGATATTAATTGGCTGATCATTTTTAACTGCAAGAGCTAGTGCTAATGCAAAGGGTAGATTAACCCCAGTGATTATATGAATCTTAGCAGATGCAAATTGACTCATAACTTGATTTACACTGCCAAAACTTAAGTCAGTAAGTATATAAAATTCGTCCGAATTATTTAATATCTTGCCAACTTTTTCCTTTAATTCATTTGTTCCTTCATTATTCATATAGGCACAAATGGCTGTGACAATTTTTTTATCTCCTGTCAGTCCAGCAAGGGTTTCTTGATAGCCCTGTGCAAGTGTATAGTGAGTTACAATAATAATCTTTTTCATTATTTTTCCTTACCTAATTATTTTAAAAAGCCAAATGCTGCCCCAAACATTGCTATTACAATAAATAGTAAAATCACCCAAGTCATGTTCCACTTTTTAGATTTTAAAAGCTTATAAGCTAGCCAAACTAATAATGCTGGAATTAATTGTGGTAATATTTTATCCAACATAGGTTGAATTTGCATTGTAACTTTTCCAAATTGGAATTTTAGTGGCGATGTAACAGATATAACGGATCCAATCAAAGAGCCTACAACTGTGATGCCTAAAACAGAAGCAGCTTCAGTTAAGTAATTTATCTTATCACCATATTCTGTAATAACTTTAGAGCCTTGTCTATATCCAAACTCAAAACAATGCATACGTAGGAAAAAGATAATTGCTATTAAGATACCCCACAGAATAATACCGAATGGATTATTTTCCAAAGCCATATAAGCTGCTATTGAACCCATGATAGTTGGAATCATTGTCATTAGAAGAGAATCTCCTATTCCAGCTAGTGGTCCCATAGTACCAACTTTAAAATCATTAATAGCACTTTTAGCAGCTAACCCTTGTTTTTCTTCCATAGCAACACATGCTCCTAGAACAATAGCGGCTAACCATGGTTGAGTATTATAATATTGAAAGTGATTGTCTAAAGCTTCTACATAATCATCATCTTTTTGATATATTTTACGTAAAATTGGGGATAGAGCATATGCAACAGAAGCCCCTTGTTGAGTCTCGTAGTTAAATGTCTCAACACTCATTAGCCAACGATAATTAGCTTTACGCAAATCTTTTTTTGTTACTATTGGGCCATAAATATTTTCGTCTTCTTCTTTAGCCATTTTATTCGTCCTCTCCTATACCTGAATTTGTATTTGCAGCCATGGCTTTAGCTTGTCCTTCTTTTTCAGCTTGCTTATAGGTTGTAAATGCAGCTGCAAAACCAATAATTGCAGCACCGATAATTGGCACTTTTAGAAAAGCAGCTAGAAAGAAACCAATTAATAAGTAATTAACTAATTTACCTGTCGGCATATAATTTAACAGCATTGCAATACCTACGGCAGGTAACATTTCACCTGCTATAGTCAGTCCTGTCATGAACCATTTTGGCATAACTTGTAAAATAAAGTTCACGGCTGATTGACCTAAAGTGACGGCAATGAAAACTGGAATTGCTGCTGAAAGGCCAAAGAATAATGGTCCTAACCAAGTAACTGCACTCATTTTTTTAAATTGACGAGAATCTGCATAACTTTTTGCTTTTTTAGCCACGAATCCGTTTAGAATTTTAACAATAACATCTAATTGAACTCCCAGCATTCCAACAGGTAAGCCTATTGCTAAACCAGCACTTTTACCCATTGAAACTCCAAAAGCAGTAGCAATGATCGCTGTTGTACCATAGTCTGGTACTGACGAACCACCAAAGCCAGCGACTCCTAATGACATTAGCTGAACTGTACCACCTACTAATAATCCGGTTTGTATATCTCCCATTATTATTCCGGTAAAAAGCCCCCAAAAAACAGGATAATTAACGAATAGCATAGGAATACCATAGTAATCAACGTGCTTTATAAAAGCTAAAAGCGTTAACAGAATAATTTGTAATATTGAAAAATGCATTTTAACTATTAACCTTACTTTCTAAAAACTCCTTAGTAACTTCTATTTCTTTATCAGCTGGAACATATTGAGAAAATAACTTGACGCCTTTATCAATTAATGACTCATATACTGTTATTTCATGACTATCAGCAAAAGCTCGCTTAGAAATTTCTATGCCATTATCACGAGCTGTAGTACCGCCAATATTCAATTTTTCAATTGGAACACCGATTTTCACCAAATCCAAAAAAGTTTGTGGTTCTTTAGCCAGAACAAGTAGCTTTTCAGCATCATACTTACCATTTTTAAAATTAGTCAAAGCCTTTTCTTCTGTAATAATGGAAATTGCATTTCCAGCTGGTCGTGCCATTTTCATAGTTGCCTTACTTATTGAATTATTTGCTGTTTCATCATCAATTACCATTACCCTGTTAGATCCAGATTGTGGAGCCCATTGAGTAACAATTATGCCATGAAGCAGTCTATTATCTATTCTTGCTAAAACAATACTCATTTTATTTTCCTTTCAAATGATACTAATGACTTCTATATTACAATCGCTTTCACTAATTAATTAGCAAAAAGTGTGCCAATTCAGTGTCAAAAAGCAGTTTGGCTTGATGTGAACCCTAAAATTAGAACAAACTTGCGGGATCATATCACTTTTCCGCAATCTGCTTTTTATATTATTTATTCCAGTTTAATACTATGATTTGGACACTATATCTAGGAATTATAAATAGTGTCTGATTATTATCTATCATAATTAAAAACTAACTCATATATATATTTTAGCTCTGTCTTAGGAATTCTAATATTATAGATTTCTTCAAGTGGGTGTAAAGCTAATTTTATTGTCTCAATCCCTTTTTCTTTTTCCTTACTGTCTGTAAAATTTCTTGGACTGTTCTCTAAGGACTGGTTGCGAATAATTCTTTCAATCATGCAACTAATATGCACATAAAGTGCCATTGTTGTTTGGTTTGATAATCTTTTATTGAGATAATTATTCATTTTTTCAAGACAAAAACTAATGTTTTTTATAACTGCTTTAGTATCCAAAATTGTTAAGGAATTAATTACTCTTTCTATACTAAAGTTTTTAAGAATAGAATCATTAAATTTATATAAATCTTGTTTGCTTAGGATACCCTGTAAAGAATCTTTTAATGTAGTTAATTTAGATCCATTTACAAGTTGATCAATTGAAATATATGGGATTTTTTCATATCCAGGGTTCACAGTACCTATAATTGTCAGAATATTATATTTTCTTTTAAGAGTATTTTCCTGGTCTTCTATCTTTAATGAGTCGTAAGAATATGCCTTCACCATTATTTTGGCTTTATTTGGTAAGCTATCTTTAATCATTGTTTTTATTTTTTCAGCCGTTCCTATTCCAGTTGTACAGCAAACAATGATAACATTCTGCTTGATCATCTTAGGATATATAATACGATAATCATTATGAATAACTTGATTTAAATTTTTAGCCATAGCTGACAAAGGTTTTTTCTTTTTAATATACTCAGCAGCAAACAATGCTAATTGGGTTGATACGTTATTAAAAATAACTATAGGAAAGTTTATTTCCGTTTTTATTAATTCAGGTATCTTTTCTAAGGAACCCATATCTGCCATTAATATTATTCCCTTAGTGACATGTCTTACACGAATATAGTTTGCTACTTTTTGAGCTATATCTTCAGGTTTAATATCAATTGGCATATCAAAAGAATCCAGCAATGGTTCACCTATTATTTTGTTAACCGTGTCAGCAATACTGCTTGCAGTGGAATAGCCATGTGCTAACAATATGCAATGAATTAAATTAGAATTAATATTTCTTTTTATACTTTCAAGATAAATAGTCAGAAACATTCTGTCTACTTCATCAGTATACAAGTTCAGAGTTTTGCTTATAGTATCCAAGATTACCTGCACAATTTGCTTAACGTAGGTTACTTCATTTAATTTCGCAGTGATTTCTCTAATCAATTGGTTTTCTTTAGAAGAAATTGGCCAGTGATTCTCCTGTCGAAAATAAAAGTAATAAGAAATAGCTACAATAATGTTGCCATTAAAGTCATTATTAAAATCATTCCGCAAATAGCCTACTTCTTGGTTAAGTGTGTTTTTTATCAAATTTAAGGGTAATTCTCCTATGTTCAAGTCATCTTTCTTAAAAATTAAATAATCACACAGAGAGTTAACAACATCAAAAGCTTTTGATCTAAACTGTAAAAAGTCCTCTTTTTGATATAACAAGTATATCTTTTGGATCGCTTTATTAATATAATTAGTGCTATTTTCGCTTTCAATAAAGTCAGTAATTTTACTAGTAGGTTTAATATTCAAGTCCGCACTACTTTTGACTGAATTATTATTTTCAGCTAAACTTGAAGGCAAAATATCTTGTGGCAAATCCGCAAGTTTAATACTTATAATTTTAGAATTAATATCTTTTTCCAAAGCACTGGCAACAGACAATAAAATATCATTTTTTAATTGTCCAATATTATTTTGATAGTTAATATTGCTCAGCGTTAAGAAAACTTGATTATTAATTTTAAAGCTTTTGTTGATCTTTTGAGCATGTTGAATATAAAAATAAATAATTAAAGCACGAATCTCATTTTGTGTACGCTCTTTCAAAGGAGGCATTGAAATTTGAACTGGGATTCTTCTAATAAATGTCTCTAGGAAGCTACTCTGAATATCTTCTGTAGTCGCACAAATTAACCTTACATTTACTTTTTTCTTATTTCCTGCATCTCCTAAAGCTGAAATACTGCCACTATCTAAATATGAAAAAAGTTTTTCTTGTCCTTTGGCATCTAGTCTGTGAACTTCATCTAGAAAGAGCATGCCTCCATCGGCTTCATCAAAAAGCCCAAGATGATTACTATCTGCGCCAGTGAAAGCTCCCTTTACATAACCAAATAGAGTTCCCGTCAGCAGTTCTGGATTATCCGCATATTCCGCACAATTAAAACTGACAAATTTACCATCTTTAGAAATGTAATCTTCTGCTACACAATATTCGAAATACTTTCGTGCGATATAGCTTTTACCTGTTCCTGTTTGTCCATTAATAAGAATTGGTAAGCTTCCTGGGTATGATGCAGCTGCTTTGAGTTTTTTTATTTGGCTATAAAGTGATTTATCATGTCCAATTACGTTATTAAAGACATCTTCATCACGATACTTTTTCTGTAACTCTTTTATACTGCTATACTCATTGTCTAATACACATCCTGATTTTTTCTCAGCAATTTTTTTTAAAATAAATACTGCTGGGCGTGTATTAATTTTTATTAATTCATTTTCTTTAACTAACTGATTTAGATAGTGACTAACTGTATTACGTTTAAGGCTAAGTTTTTCTGCCAAATCAGTAGTTGATAAATACTGATTGTTTTCCTGTTGGCTTTTTTTAATTAAAGTTAACACTTTTTGCTTTACATTCATTTAAATACCCCATATTTACTTACCAATTATGTTAGTTGTTTTATTAAAGCTGTTCAAGTTATGGTAATTGATGTTTAAAAATTAGTACTTATTTTTATAAGAATTAACTATTAAAAAGTACCTTTATTATCACTTTAAAATGATTTTATAACCTTCTTTTTTACTTATATTGAAGTAAAATATAATATTAAAGCGATTACAAAAAAGGAGAGCTGTAACATGTCAGAACCTGATTATCGAAAATTAGTTGAAGAAACACGAATTGCAATTAAAAAAGGTGATGATCAGCGCGATGCTGGATTGCCAACACAAATTCCGGAAGTAGAACGGTTTGATAATATTTCCTATGGTAAGGATCCCAAGTATCAGATACTTGATGTTTATTTACCAAAGAATAGAACCAGTGCTAAATTACCGGTAATCGTGAATATTCACGGTGGTGGCTGGATATATGGCACCAAAGAAACCTATCAGTTTTATTGCTTGGCTCTGGCTAAAGAAGGATTTGCCGTAGTTAATGCCAATTACCGTTTAGCACCAGATGTGGTCTATCCCGGAGAACTAGATGATATCAACCGTGTATTTCACTGGGTAGCCCAAGAGGAAAATGCGACAAAATATCAATTCGATCTAAATAATGTCTTTATTGTTGGAGACAGTGCCGGCGGCCAAATGGGAGAACAAATTTTAGCAGCTTACACTAACAATGAATACCGCAAGTATTTTGGCTATTCAGTACCCCATTTAACAATTAAAGCTGCCGCTTTAAACTGTGGCGCCTATTTCCTAACCGAAATTCCCTCATATACTGGGGCACCAGAAGCCTACTTCCGACCTGAAATTCTCTTAAATAAGCATGATGAATTAAATGCCGAACAATTTTTGACTCAAGCACTGCCACCGCTTTTCTTAATGACATGCACAAATGATTTCTTGCGTGATAATGCCTATATGCTTTCAGGCTACCTGAAGGCCAAAAATATTTACCATGAACTTCATTTCTATGGTGATAAGAAACATCCACGAGGTCATGTTTTTCATGTTAATCAAAAAGATGAATTGGCTAAGAAATGTAATGAAGATGAGCTAAACTTCTTCCGTAAATACATTAATTAACAGCGCAAAAAACCGAACTAGCATTGTCTAGTCCGGTTTTTTTACTGTAAGTTTTTAAATTTATTGCTGACTGTTTCTTTCTTTTCTCGAAAACCAAAACATAAACAGCGGCAAAATTATAAAGCCAAAAATCATCATGAAAATCGCATACCAGTTAACGCCAACGACTTTGCCATTTTCAATAATACCAAACTGAGCTTGCCAATTATATTTAACTAGCAAAAAGATTACTAAAACAATTGACAATATTGGTACAAAAATATCAGTCAATATGTTTTTAGGAGCTGGTAAAATTGGCTGCTTATTTTTACCATAGTAAAAGCAGATTACTGCCAGGGGAACAATGATGAAGCCTAGAAATCGGACCATGGCACTCAACGTAATTAAGTTAGTCATGTTATATTGAAAAGCTAAGGGTACTAAAATTGCTAGTGCTTCAGAAATAAAGAAAGTTTTAATGGGAAAGTTGTTTTTAGTCCTTTGGGTTAAAGTAGCTGGCAGTTGATGTTCACGGGCCATTGCCTCCAAAATACGTGGTGCATTAAAACTAGAGGCAACATTTATTCCCAGCATCGAAATAAGCGCTCCAACTAAAATTACATCCCGCAATATATCATTTTTAAAAATCGCACTGATTGCCACCACTTGTTTAGTCGTCATCAATGCCTTTGGATCTAAAACCATCGCTACGGCTACTACTCCTATATAAATAGCAGCGATAACCAAAATTGCTAGTGGAATAGCCTTAGGTAAGTTCTTTTCTGGTTCTTGCATATCTTCCGAACCAGAAGCAACTGATTCAAAACCTGTAAAAGCATAAAATGCAGAAACAACAGCCATAACAAGACCGGTAGTAGTTAAAGCCGGTACTATTTTATGCCCATTTTGCGTTATTTGGTCAACGGATGACAAGCTATGGCTGGCCCCAGTGGTAATAAGTAAAACAACTCCAGCTACAATAATCAAAATTAATGCAGCTAATTTACCAGCTGTAGCCATGTTCATTACAAGTTTCACAAATTTTTGCCCAAATAAGTTAATTACAGTTACTGCAACCATTAATATAATAAAGCCAATGGTGACATTTAAAAATTTGTCAGGATTTCCACCAAAAATAGAAATAGTTGATTTGATTACACCGACAGCCATTACTCCCCAAGCAACGCTAGCAGAAAAATAACGCAAGATACCGACGTAAAAGCCAACATTGTCACCAAAGGCCGCCTTAGAATAAGCATAAGAAGCGCCAGACTTAGTTACGTATTTGGCTGCTGCTGAAAATGAAATAGCTAAAATTGAAGCAAAAATTGCAGCGATGAAATAGACAATTAGGGCTTTGCTCCCTGCTTGACTAACCACGCTCCCAGGAGTTAAAAAAATACCCGAGCCAATAATCGAATTAATTGCTAAAAAAACAATTGACCAAAAGCCTAACTTATCCCCAGCGTTTTTATTTTGATTCATTATTACTCCTTACTTGGCGTTTTTAACCACAAATTTAAATAAATTATTCATATACTTAGTATTAGGATTATTATGTAGCATTTCGGGGTGCCATTGAATTGCTAGAACCGTACCCTGTTTATTTTCAAGTCCTTCAGGCACGCCATCACTTGCATCCGCAACTTCAAGCAAATCTGGCGCTACGTTTTTAATTAATTGATGATGAAAAGAATTAACCATGCATTCAGTTTTACCTAAAGTTTTAGCTAACAAGCTGTTTTCCTTAATTGTTACTTTATGAGTAGGTAAATCAGGCGTATGACCTTGCTCGTGTTTTATAGTTTGCTCTGAGCGATAACTAATATCTTGGTAGAGACTGCCGCCATGTGCTACATTAATAATTTGTGCTCCGCGGCAAACTCCTAGAACGGGTTTATTAGCTTCTTCAGCAATTTTTAATAAAAGCATATCAAAGTGATCTCTCTGGGGCCAAATAGGCCCTATTTTAGGCATTAATTCTTCACCATATAAGTGAGAGTCAACATCGTGACCGCCAGTTAAAATCAATCCTTGAACATGAGTCATCTGGCTTTTAATAACTTCATCATCTTCAGTAAATGGAATTATAAACGGAATTCCGCCATTTTTAACAACAGAATCCACATAGTCTTCATTAACATAACTACGTCTATAACCTGGAAACATCCCACCAGAATCAATCATCTCAGACCCGGCAATGCCAATAATTGGTTTCATCATTTTTTCTCCTCATTTAAGCTGATACTATTAGTTATTAATATTATAATAGTTATTATCGATTTAAGTGTATCTTTTGTTTTTATCAGAATATGGCAGTAAATTGTAGTCTTTCGTGTAAAAGCTAACTATTATTTACTTTTCGTAGTAAAATATTTAAGTTAAAAATTTTGAGCAAGTTATTTTTTAAAAGAGTGATGCAGCATGAAAATAGTCAATAAAATCATTAAGCAGCAAAAAATAATGTGGGTTACTCTTTTAATTTTATTTTTAATTTGTATGATTTGTCGCACTTTGCCAAAACTGTCTGATGTTAACTGGCAAACAATTTTATCTTTATTTAGTTTAATGCTTGTCACACAATATTTGATCAACATTAAGGCATTGGACTATTTAAGTCAAAAAATCATCAATCTAGCTCATACCCATAGACAAGTTACTCAGTTATTAGTTCTATTAGCAGGATTTTTAGCTATGTTTTTAACTAATGATGTAGCTATCCTAAGCTTAGTACCATTATTTTTAGTTATTCACAAGCAGGTTCATGGGCCATTTACTTTTCCTTTGGCACTAATCACAATTGCAGCAAATATAGGAAGTGCATTGACTCCTTTCGGTAATCCGCAGAACCTCTATCTCTACAATCACTATCAGCTTTCTACGGCTAATTTTTTCAAAATTTCACTCCCATTGTTCCTAGTTAGTTTTGTTTTAATTTTGTTAACAACATTTGTAATTCCAGCAACTCCGCTTCCAGTTTTAAAACAAACAGACTATGAGGTAAAGCCAATTTCTCTAATCATTGCTTTTGCACTACTAATAGTTACACTTGCAGGAGTACTTCATTTCGTACCGCTAATTTATACCACAATAGTAGTAACAGTAGCCATCATAGTCATAAACCATTTGCTTTTTACAAAAGTCGATTATGGTACTTTAATTACCTTTATCGGTTTTTTCTTAATAGTCGGCATTTTGGGCAGGCAAAAGCTGATTATTAACACTGTCACCCAACTATTGCATCAGAATTCTCTTATCACTTATCTGACAGGTATAACATTAAGCCAAATAATCAGTAACGTTCCAGCTACTTTTCTCATGACTCGATTCAGTACAGACATAGTCTCAATTTTTCTTGGTGTAAATGTTGGCGGTCTAGGGACTCCTTTAGCTTCATTTGCTAATTTGTTAGCATTAAAACAGGCACATGTCCATAGTAGTCGAATATTAATAGGCTTTTTAGCCTTTAACTTTATTTTATTAATTCTACTGGCGGGAATAGTCAAGCTACTGCTACCTCAATTAATAGAACTTAGTTCTCTTTAGAGACTTTATTTATTTTTGAGACTATTTATTTCCTGGGAAATATTTTCAATGTCAGTAAATGAAGCGTTAGGATCAGAAATCAGCTGGTCTAACTTAAATTGTAATAAACTGATTTGATTAGCAGTCTTAGCTTTTTCTTTACTGGAGAAATCACTAGGAGTTATTAACTTGTGATTTTTTATTTTCCAAGAAGTAAAGTTTAAGTTTTTTAACAGGTTCTGATCGTGAGAAACTACAATAACAGCAAACGGATAGTTTCTTAAAAATTCTTCCAAAGCATTAATAGATGAAATATCTAAAAAGTTGTCCGGCTCATCAAGTATCAGCAAGTTATGCTCACCTAAAAGCACTTTTGCCAATTTATAACAAACCAGCTGGCCTCCACTCAAAGCACTAACTTGGTTATCCAAAGACCTTTGCAAATGTAAATCACCTAAAAGCTGCATTGTAGTGGTTTTATTAAAAATGCTGTTTTGATATATTACCTCTTTTACTGTAGCTGTTTCTTTAGTTTCCTGGGCCATATTCTGTTGGAAATAACCCATTTTTAGCTGTGGATTAAGCCAGACACCCAGTTTTTTGTGAAATAGTTTTGCTAAAAAAACCGATTTTCCAGCACCATTTTTTCCGGTTAACGCTATTTTTTCTTTTCCTTTGATTTTCAGCTCTTTAGTTATAGCAAATAATTGCTTTTTATGGACAGTAACACTTTGAGTCTTGAATCTGACTATGCTGCTTTTCTGTGATAACTTCAAGTTCTTGTTTTCAATATTGCCCAAAGTAATTGGATGATGAACTTGCGGCTTTTCCAACGTTGTTTCTGCTTTAGCTATACGCCTTTTCAGTAAAGTGCTTTTACGAAAAAGGCTTTTCTCTAAACCGCTGCTATCTTTTATTTTCCAATCGGACCAAGAAATATTTTTCTTTTTCTTAGTAGATTTTTTAGCCCTAGTTTCGTACTCCCTTTGATCTTTTTTTAGCCTTTTAATTTCAACTTGCTTTTGAAAATACTCAGTATTCTGCCTTTTTGCTTGCATTCTAAGAAATTGCTGGTATTCGTCATAAGTACCTTTAAATTCATAAATCTGCTGGTTCTTAATCTGCCAGATAACATTGACAAGTTTACTTAAAAAAGCTTGATCATGACTTATTACTAAAAGTGGTTGTTTTAAGCCGTTTAAGACTTTAATTAACCATTGCTGTTGCTCAATATCTAAATTAGATGTTGGCTCATCCAAAATTAGCAGAGAATTCTGAGTTTGGTTTAACTGCAGTAATGCTTGAACAATAACAGCCTTTTCCTTTTCTCCACCACTTTGCTCATTGTTATTTAAAATTTGTGGTACTAAAATAGTATGACAATTTCGTTTAACTTGCCCTTCTATCTCAAAAATTATAGGCTTTTCAGCAATAATGTTGACTAACGTAGTTTTACCTACACCATTATCACCTATCAAACCAACTATTTGTCGGTCTTGAACATTTAAATGTGGAGCTTGAAATAAAACCTCACCTTGATACTCTACTTTCAGATTAGTTATTTTAATGTATTCCATGTTAACACCTGCTTTTTGCTAAAGAAAAAGCACTGATAACCAAATTGCCCATAATTTGATTAGCAGTGCACAAAAAGCTAGTGAAACTAAAGAATCACCATAAAGAGACAAAACTAATTTCTGATTATCGGCAAAAAACATGACAAAAGCTTTGGCTATCAAACTTTTTGCTTACTAATAAAACCAGAAATTAATTCTCCATTTTGGCAATAACCTCTTTCTCTAAATTATTTTAACTATATCATATTTTTTTCATTTTGCAACGTCCCAACTAATCAATCTTTGCAAAAGTTTCACAAACCATTGGCGCTTGAGGACAAAATTTTTGACCATTAGCTTTAAATTCTTCTTCAAAAAATTGATCATGAACCTTACGCCAATATTGATAACTGCGATCTCCTTCTCCTTCATGATAAGCATGCTCTGCGGAAATTTGATTATACGGAATAATTTCTACAGCTTTGTCTTGGACAACACAGACGGGTTTACCGTGACCATCGAGAATTATGTTCCAATCGCCAACTTTAGGCATATCTTCATCACCTGGTACATATTCTGAAGTTGTGGCAGTTTTTATGCCTCTCCTAACTAATTCAGCCAATTCATCTGCATCTTTTTCACTATCACCAAAAGCCCAAGCGTCAACTTTAGTGCCGGCAGACAAATTGTGCTTTAGGCAAAAATCCTGCCAAAATTGTTTTACTTCTTTATCCATTATAGCCACCATTGCGGGGTTAGTTCGCCCATTGTAGCGATTTTGTCCTTTTCATAATCCAGCATAATTTCAACTTGCTGATAATCCTTTTCCATTAACTGAACAATAAATTCGCGACAAGCACCACAAGGGGCACCATTTTTACCATTTGCCATTAATGCTAAAACTCTGCTAATTTTAGTTTCACCATTGGTAATCATATTAAAAAGAGCACTGCGTTCCGCGCAGACACCTAATCCACAGGCTGTGTCAATACAAACTCCCGTATAAATTTTTCCTGATTCAGCTAGAACAGCAGCAGCAACTCCACCAGCTTCCATATGAGGACCAATGGCAGTGAACCCCTGTACTTTTTTCGCTGCCTCATACATTTTTTGCCATGTTTTATCCATAATTTTCACCTTCAATTCTTTCATATAATATCTATAAAACTAAACTCAAATTTTCTTTGCCATAATATTGAATTTATAGATGCCGCCATTTGAATGCACATTTTCTGTACCTGTTTGGACATAACCTGCCTTTTGATAGACTTTAATTGCGCGCAAATTAAAGTCAGCAACCGCTAAAATAATCACTTGGTAATCATAGTTATTTTTAACGTAATTTTCAATAACTGACATAAATTGGCTGCCCAAACCACGACCAGTTAAATTTGGAGCTAGGCCCAAGCCAATTTCAACTTGTTCTCTTTTCTCCTTATCTGGATCAAGACAAAAGAAAGCGACCAAGTTGTCGTTTTTATCCAAAACCTGAAAGTAATTATTTTTACGTAACTTGGGAGAAACTATTTCATCATAATCTTCTCGATCATTTTTCATATCGTAAAAAGCATATTGTCCGTCATAATGCCACTCGTCTGCGATAATCCTGGCATTTTTTTGAGACAAAAGTGTTATTTTTTGAAAAATACTTTTATTCATTTCTTCACCTCTATTCTTTAGATATTAAAGACTAATTAATTATTTAATATACTGAAGCCCTAACCAAAAAGCAAATTTTGCATAAAAAAATCCGCTTTTGCTTACACGGAAGCAAAAACGGAAATTAAATTTAATTTATTATCCTTTAATTAATAGCTGGTCCACCTGTAGCACCATAAACTTGACCTGTCACATAACTGGCCAAGTTTGAAGCCAAGAAAATATAAACATGAGCTATTTCATCAGGCTGTCCTGCGCGTTTCAACAGCACTTCTTGACCAAATGTGGCAAGAGCATCAGTTGGCTGACCACCACAAACCTGCAAAGGTGTCCAAACTGGGCCGGGAGCAACACTATTGACGCGAATTCCTTTAGGAGCAAGGCTTTGAGCCAAATTAATAGAAAAGCTGACAATTGCTGCTTTCGTAGCAGCATAATCAAGCAATATTGGTGACGGGCTGAATCCTTCTAAAGAAGTCGAAGTCAAAATTACACTGCCTGGTTTCATATGCGGTACAGCCGCTTTAGCCATTTCAAACATCGAGATGATATTAACTTCAAAGGTATCGTGAACTTGATCCATTGACAAATTCTCTAAACCATCAACATTCTGTTGGATAGCAGAGTTCATCACCAGCAACTCAAGGCTGCCGAATTCTTTAACAGCTTTTTCAACAACTTCTGTTGCCTCACCGCGTTTACGAAAATCAGCTGGCAACAAAACTGCTTTACGTCCAGCCTTTTTAATCAATTCGGCTGTATCTTTAGCATCAGATTCTTCTTCTGGCAGATACTGAATTGCGACATCGGCTCCTTCTTTAGCAAAGCCAATTGCTACAGAGCGGCCAATACCAGAATCACCACCTGTGACAAGAGCATGGCGATCTTTTAATAAGCCGTGGCCTTCATAATCAGCCATGTCGCCTGCAGGTGCTGGGGCCATTTTACTTTGCAGTCCCGGATATTCCTGTGATTGCTTAGGAAAATCGTCATGATGATAGCGCTTTAACGGGTCTGATAATTTATTGTCCATTTGTACTTTCTCCCTTCAATAAATTCAATTTCAAGATACCGCTTTTATAATAATAAAACAAAAATATTGCTTATTAATTCACAAAAAATACATTATCTTTGCTCTATTAATTTCTTTGTTCTATGATGAATTTATGAGGTACAAATAGGAGGAAAAATTCAATGTTTAAATCTTATAAAAAATTTTGGCAGAATATCTTTAATTTTTCTGGTACTGCTAATCGTTCTGAATATTGGTGGCCGGTAATTATCAACTGGATATTAGCTTTTATTTTAATGCATTTAGTTGAAGGCTTATTAGGTCATTCAATTAATGATATTTATACTTGGGGCGACTGGGGTATTAAAACCAGTTCACTTATTATTTCCTTCATTGTTTGGATTGCAATGCTATCCTTGCGCTTTCGCCGTTTACATGATACCAATCGCTCTGGCTGGTGGGTTCTAATTATGATAGTACCAATCATTGGAGATATTTGGTTTATTATCTTAATGCTGCTGCCGTCAAAAGCAAATAATTACGATTAAAATAATGTTAATCCTTTGCTTCAAACCTGCCCAAACTACTCTGTTTAAACTTAAATAATATAAATTATGTGTAATACTGTACCTTTAGTGCAGTTATTGCACTTTTTCTTTTCCAGCCAATATTTCCGCTAACCACTTTTTTGCGCTCATCCCTGCATACGTCCATACTATTTTTTTGCAGCTTCATCATAAAAATTAAGCTTATGATTAATTACTTCCATTGATTTATCCAGTACCCTCATTTGTTCTCTCACTTTTTGTTTCTGTTTTAAAAACATTTCCTTGCGCTGTTCAACCGTATCAATACCATTCTCTGCTAGTTGAAGATAATTTTTGATTTCCTTAAGTGGCATTCCCGTTTTTCTTAGATAAATAGTCATACTAATCGCTATCAGATCATTTGGTTCAAATTCACGAATTCCATTTTCGTCACGTTTAACAAACTTTAATAAACCAATTTTTTCATAGTAGCGTAAAGTATATATACTAATTCCCAGCAATTCGCTGACATCTTAATTCTAAATTTTTTCATTAGTATCTCCTTTTTAGCAACTTCACCAAGATAGGATAAAGCACTTATTTTTTATATTTCACTTTTAACTAAACTAAACAACATTTATTAAAAAATTTGACTTAGAGTTGCTCGAACCCACTATACTGAACATTAATTACAAAAAGGGGTATAATTATGAATTTCTTAATTTTAGCGGCTAATGGTCAAATAGCTCGAATCGTTGAAAACCGCATACTTTCTGAAGATAATTTCCAAGATATCAATTTAACACTGGGTTTGCGCACTCCACATCGCTTATGTTTATTGGAACCCAAAGCCCGAATGATGGAAGTTGATTTAAATAACAATCAAGCTGTCAATAAAGCTATGTATAAACAAAATATAGTTTTCGTTAACGTTATAGATCATACTAAGGATAACATCATCACTAAAAACGTAATTAAAGCGATGAAAATTAACCATGTTTCACGTGTAATTTTTGCCAACATTCTTGGCATATATAACGAAGTTGGAGGTGAATTTGGCCGGTGGAATCACCAATTTGTTATGCCGGGACTAAAGGCTGCCATTAACGCGGACAAACTTTTAGCAAGATCTGGCTTGCATTATACTACTTTACGTTTACCCTGGCTCAATGATCATAATGAAATCAAATATTCTATTACTACTCATAATGAACCTTATATTGGTGTTTCAGGTTCACGCAAAAGCATTGCAGACGCAATTTTAAAAATTGTTCGCAATCCTGCATTATATGATAATGACAGCATTGGAATTGCCGATCCAGATACACAGGGAAAAGATCGACCTGTTTACTAAAGAGTCAGTATAAATGAAAACAGAAACATTTATTAAACCAGGCAAAATAGAATTAAAAAAATATCCTATGACCAAACTTCAACCAGAAAATGATGCAATTTTAAAAGTTGTTTGTTCCTCTGTATGCGAATCTGATTCATGGTTACTCTGTGATATATCAAAATTGCCGCAAATTGAACTACGAAGCATGAAACATTGGGCATTGTTGAAAAAATGGGCAAAACATGCTGTTGATATCCAGCTGGAGACTTTGTCATTGCATCATTTACACATAGTCGTGGTCAATGTTCAATCTGTTTAGCAGGATTCGATGGTAATTGTCTACTAAAGGTCATTTTAGAAATAGCGTTTATCAGTTAGACTATTTTAACTTCCATTACTCAAACTCGGTATTAATCAAAATATCGAGGAAGCGTCAATATTATAATTATGTTTCACATGAAACAAGAATTGACTATCGTGCATTAAACCAGTGATAAAAGTCTGTATAATCTGTAATTCTTTAACTGCTAAATTTTTACCTTTTCAGCAAACAAGTAGCTGACTATTACTGAGTCTAACTGCATTTATAAACAAAACTTTTGCCAGTACCTACTGAAAAATTGATTCAGTCAAATGATAATATGTAATTTAGTAATTGTTTTTATTATAAAAGCAATTCAATTTTTTATTTTAATTTGTATATTAGCTTGATCTGATAGCAGCTTTTTCAATATTTATAATATACATTATCTTAATCGTATATAAAATATTGATATAATTATCATAAGATAAATAATATTTATATTAAATTAATCACTTGTCTATGATTAAAATTTTTATATAATTTAAAAGGTACCGGTACAAAAATTAAAAAGCAAAGGAGCGATTAATTTAAAATTAAAAAAATGGCAATCTCAGAAGTGACTGCTTTAGCTTTAAGCCAGTTGCAATTTTTATGTTTAAAAAATAGAGTGTAATTATGGAAATAAATAAACAAAAACTAACAGCAAATCAAAAAAGATCAAGAAGTAAGCCCAAACACTTTAAACTTTATCAGTTTTTTGCATACTTTTGCTCCATAATGATAAGCAGCATTTTGGTTGAAAAATTTTTACCGAATTGTTGGCCATTTTGGGCTAGTGGTAGAAATCTTCTGATATTTTTAATTTGTATTGCAATATATTTTATATTTTTTACTTTTACAGATAAAGCTCTTAACTATTTCTGTTCTAAAAACAACATTTAAACTATAATTTCGGGTGCAGATAAATCATCAAAATGTGATTTATCTGCTTTTTTAGTAATTTCAATAATTTACTTTTCAAAATATAAAAAAGTATTTTATCGCGTATTCAATAAATTCAACTACATGTTGCCGAAATTTTTGAAAATGAAGGCAAACCATGACTTTCAATCAAGGCTGGCAGGTAATTAATATTAGCTAGTCCAACCTTTAATTCACCAAGACCAATTTAATCATGCTAAAGCTGATAAATTTTAATTTTATCTTAGCTAATTTAGCCATAAAAATACCTCCAGATTTGTCCTGAATTTTGGGTCACATTATTTTGTAGTTACTTTTCATTCAAATATTAATACCTACCCTTTAGCAACATATTTTGATATAAAAATTATAAAACACGAACTTTGATAACTTAAATAACATTTTTGTTCTTGCATAGTTACTAATTTTATTTTATTCTTATTATTGTCACATATGATAATAATAAAACAAAAAGTGAGGATACAATGTCAAGTTTTCAAAAATACTACGCTAGGCTATCTGAAACTGCTGAATTTTTACTTCATAATCCAGAGCTTGGTTATAAAGAATTTAAAACATCTAAAAAGATTGAAGATGAGATTAACAAAATTAGCCCTGAATTAAAAGTCGAACATTATCTAAGTACAGGTTTAAAAGTAACGTTAACTAATGGCAGCCAGAAAACTATTGGAATTATCGCTGAAATAGATTCACTCTATCAGCCCAATCATAAATTAGCAGATACAAATACTGGTGCTGCTCAAGCTTGTGGCCATTACACCCAAGTCACTACTGCACTTGCAATTTTGAATGAAGTAATTACTAATCACCGACTTGAGGATTTTGGGGCCAATCTAGCTTTTATCTTCACTCCGTCAGAAGAGTTTGTTGATCTTGCTTGGAGAAAACAACAAAAAGAGGCAGGTAAAATAGATTACTTCGGTGGCAAGCAAGAAGCTATCAAACTCGGCATCTTTGACGATATTGACTATTGTGTTTCAGTTCATGCAATTGGCGAAGATTTTGATGAACGCACTATCGAAATTAATTGTGATCTCGCAGGCTTCAATTTTGAATATTTTGATTTTTATGGCAAAGCCAGTCATGCAGCTTTTGCCCCTGATGCAGGTATTAATGCTCAAAGTATAGCAACACTATTTAATACTGCTTTAGCCTTACAGCGTCAGCAAATTAAGGACCCCAATCGTATAAGGTTTAATCCAGTAATTGTTGGAGAAAATCATGAATCAATTAATGTTATTCCTGATCATATTAAAATGGGTACAGATTTAAGATTTTTCGATATAGATAACGCACAAAAACTAATGAGCCGGTTTAAACAGGCAGCAGAAGGCTGTGCCTCAGCACTTGGCGGCTCTGTTGAATCTGAAAGGCAAGTTGGCTACCTGCCTTTGATTTCCAGTAAGAGTATGAGTGCTATTGTGAAAGACGTCTTCTCTGCAGATGAAAAAATTCCCGGTTTAATCGAAAATCGGGGTTACACAATGGCCGCAGGTGATATTGGAGATGTCAGTTTCTTAATACCAACCATCCAAATCGGTTATGGCGGTTGGAACGGAACAATTCATGGTGATGATTTTACTTTAGTTGATCCTGAATTTGTACTAGCAATTTTCCCTGAATTTGTCTTTAACAGTATTCTTAAGATTTCAAATAACTTAGATCAGGTAAAAACTTATAAGAAAACAAAAGAAGAATATCTAACTGAATTAGAAAAGATGGCAAAATAAAATGAAATATTTAAAAGCATATGGTCCGCTAATCATTTTAGTGTTGTTAATAGATACAGTTTCTGAAATGATTAGTACCCAAGTATTTAAAATCGGCAAAATTGAAATCTCTATCTTACCTCTAGTGTTTGCGGTAATTATTGCTATTTTAGTTTATTTAATCCCAGCAAAGCCTATTAAAAAACTTTACAATGATAAGCGGGTGAAATTTGCCGGTAAATACATGATTCTTATCATGTTGCCTTTAATGGCACGCTATGGTGCTAATGTGGCTCCTAAAATCAATGAAATTATTTCTGTTGGTTGGGTTTTTCTGGTCCACGAATTAGGTAATTTAGGGACGATTATCTTCGGGTTACCTGTAGCACTACTACTTGGCTTAAGAGAAGAAGCTATAGGTTCAACCTTAGGCTTAGGCCGTGAAGGTGAACTAGCATATATTAGTGAAAAATACACGCTAAATTCCCCTGAAGGTCGTGGCGTACTTGGAATTTATTTAATTGGTACCATTTTTGGTTCAATTATCTTTTCAATCCTTGCTCCACTTCTTCTAGGCATGGGCTTTAACTATAAAGCTGTTGCAATGAGTGCCGGTGTTGGTTCTAGTTCAATGATGACTGCAGCTTCATCGTCTTTAGCAGCTTTGGTACCAAAACACAGTGACACTATTTTGTCCTTTGCCGCGGCCAGTCAATTGCTAACTAGTTTTATTGGCACTTATATCATGTACTTCCTAGCAGTGCCTCTGCAAAGATTCATGTACACACACATCACCAGCCTACTAGACAAAAAGAAAGAAGTTTATCCAGATCATGACTAAAGAAAACAATTTATATGAATTATTTAAAGATGCAGTCATTCTTTTACTTAGTGTTAGCTTAGTATTATTTGTTCAATGGGTTAAATTAATTAGAAATCCCAAAAGCACACCAATTACTACTGACACATTCATTGGTTTAGGTATGTTATGGCTTTTTTCACTACTAGGCATAGTTATCAGTATGCTGATGAAAAAAGTACCTTGGAAAATCATTCAGGGCTTCCCTATTCTAGGCTGGGTTTCAATTGTTTCTCTAATTTTTTGTTTGCTTAGTCCCTACTGTGTTCGTGTTATTAATGCTGTAGACTTCCTTTCACTAACAACCTCTGTTCTAGCATTTGCTGGAATATCAGTTACCCACCGTTTGAAAGAATTGACTAAAATAAGCTGGAAGATTTTAATCGTCGCAATTTTTGTTTTCTTTGGTATGTACTTTATGGACACCTTAATCTCACAAATTGCCCTTAATCTTAGTTAAAAGTAGTTTTTAAAAAGCCAAAAGTCGCGATAACTTTAATTAGTTTAAACGGCTTTTTATTTTTGCTTATATATCATTTAATAAAAATTGGAAGAAAAGCCATTTACATATTCCATTTTACAAAGATAACTGCAATCCTTAATTTTTAACTACAGATTTAAATCAAATTTTTAATGTTATTTCCTAGTTTGGCAATATTTCCCGGGAAATACAACACAATCGCCTACTTTAACTATTTTGTTCATTGCTTTCCCAGTTCCACATGAAACAATATAATTTTTAGAAACATATATTTTCAACATCTGTAAGGAATTAAAAATACTATAAATATTTTTGATCCGCTTAAAATTTTTAGACAATAAAAAGACAACTATGATAATTACCATAATTGCCTTTTTAAAGCTCTCAAGCTAAATAATCTGTCAGTCCCACCTTTAACCGTTCTAAGCCATTTTTAACCATTGTTAAAGGACAAGCAAGATTCATACGCAAAAAGTTATGACCATTTCCACGATAAATGCTTCCAGGTGATAAAACCAGACCGGTTGTTTTTTCTAAGAATTCCGCTAATTTTTGCGAATCGCTACTAATTTGACTTATATCAAGCCAAATTAAGTATGTTGCTGCGCCTGCAACTACCTTAACTTGTGGAAGGTTCTTATTAATGAACTCTTCAGCATAAGTGAAATTAACATTTAACTGCTTAATCAATGCCTCTAGCCAGTTGTGACCATGTTCATAGGCAGCAATTGTTCCAGGAATAGCCAGCAAATTTGGTTCAGCTACCTCATCGCTATTAAGACCGCGATTAACCATAGCGCGCAAATTACTATTTGGCACAATCGCTGTTGCTGCGTGTAGTGCAGCAACGTTAAAAGTTTTACTAGGTGAAACTAATGAAACAACGTTTTCGCATGCAGGATTATTCACTGAAAAAGCTGGGGTATAGTCTGGGCCCTTGCGCACCAAGTCGCCATGAATTTCATCAGATAAAAGAACTACATGATGCTGATAGCATAAATCTGCAATTCTTTGCACTTCTTTTTGAGTCCATACCTTACCAATGGGATTATGAGGATTACAAAAAATCATTAGTGTTGTCAAAGGTAAGGCTAATTTCTGTTCGAGATCATTCCAGTTGATTGCATAATTTTCACCATCAAATTGCAAGTCATTGGATAAAACATGTCGGCCATTATTTTCAATTGAATTGTAGAAAACATTATATACAGGAGCTTGAACTAAAACGTTATCGCCAATGTGGGAAACTCGCCGTACAATTGCAGAAATAGTTGGTACCACCCCTGTAGTAAAAATCATCCATTCCTGCTGAGGCCGATGACCATGTTCTTTTTCATACCAGTCAGCCACTGTTTTAAAATAATCATCTGCAGGCCACTCGTAGCCAAAAACACCGCGATCAACTTTCCTTTTCATTGCGGCAATTATTTCGGGTGCTGTTTTAAAATCCATATCAGCAATTGACATTGGCAAATCGCCCTTTTTGACATGCCATTTGACTGAATCTGTATTTCTTCTATCTGGCGCATTAACAAAATCATACTTATCCATTATTTCTAATCCTTCGGTTTCTGATTTTCATCTGAATGATTAACTTTCGCATCAATTTTAGCACAATCAATTTCAGTTTCACTAGGAGTGATTTTTTGAGGATCTAAAATTAATTTACCAATTGCAGGAGCAGAAATTTTACCAGAAATTGGATTTTTCACACTGTCAATTTTGCTTGAAATTGCAGCATTAATATTAGAAACATATTCAAATGCTAAATCAGTATGAATTAAACTGGTATTTTTCAATTCCAGATGGTCGATGTAATTAAGCCCCTGGTCGCTTTCAATTTTACAATTGATAAACTTGATATTTTGTCCGTTCCATGCCAAATATTCACCATCTATTATCGAATCATACACAGTAACATTTTGACAATTCCAAAAAGCATCTTTAGAAATAAAAGTGGAGTGATGTACTTCAATATTTTTAGCTCCGTCAAAAGCATAATTACCAATAACACTAACGTGGTCAAGATAGATGTTTTGACTGTCTTTACCAAAATAGTCACCGTTAACTTGACTATTGGTAATTCTGATATCTTTGCAGGTCCACATCGTTTCTGCAGCATTAGCAAAATGAACATTGTCTAAGACTATTTTTTCTGCTCTCCTAAATAATTTTGGAGCCTGCAAAGCCGAATTTTTAATAGAAATATTTTTGGTATACCATATACCACTGCGAGCCATAGTTTCAAATACAGTATTATCCACATTAATGTCCCTGTCATACCATAATGGATATTTCCATTTAAAGATAGAATCCTTGATATCAATTTTACTGGCTTCCTTAAGTGGCGACTCACCTTCACCAAAAGTAATTCCTGCCAGTTGTGAATTTTTTAGCCCAAAAAGAATTCTTTCACCTTCAAAAAAATGATTTTTGATAATATTCATTCCGATCTCTTTTCTCTTTTGTATTTTTGAAATTTTTAATTTTTGTATTATTACCAAGAAAAACCCTAATTCTTTATTATCCTCTGAAAAGCTTCCAACTTAAAATGCTATTTGATTAGGTTCCTTTATTACAAATAGTTATAACAAGCATATCGTTGTCTACATAGGTATTTTATCATTTAGTTAAAAACTCATTGTATATTTATAAGCTATATGATAAGGTTATTAAATAATTATTACGTTTATTATCAAATTCAAATCAAATATTATTGCTATCTATGTAGAAAGGCCATCTAATATGGAAGACATTAACTATAGTAAAAATTACCTACTTGGAGGAGCAATTGCGTGTTCTCAAGCAGATGGAGGCTTTCAAGAAGGAGGCAAAGGGATTTCTACACAAGATTTACGCTATCTAGATCCTAGCTGGACACCTGAGCAAATTGAAGATAAGCACCAAAATAATCCTTTTTCAAAAGAAGAATTTGATCAAGCTTTAAAAGATCAGGGAACAAAATATTATCCCCTCAGAAGAGGTATTGATTTCTATCATCACTATAAAGAAGATATAAAAATGCTGGCGGAAATGGGATTGCAAATTTTTCGTACTTCTATTAGTTGGTCAAGAATTTTCCCTAATGGTGACGATCAAGAACCTAATGAGGAAGGAATTAAATATTACCGTAATATGTTTACTGAGTGTAAAAAATACGGCATAAAAGTTTTCGCCACAATGATTCACTATGACATCCCCGTTAATTTGGTCATAAAATATGGCGGCTGGAAAAACAGAAAAATTATTTCATTTTTCGAAAAATATGTAACTGTTTTATATAAAAGATTAGGTGATTTAGTAGATTACTGGTTGCCATTCAATGAAATAAACGCTGCTAAGTTTTCCCCTTGGGATGGAGTTTGCTTAATACCTGGTACAGAAAAGAACATGGATCAAGAGATTTTCCAATGCCTACATCACCAGTTTTTATGCAGTGCAAGAGCAGTGCAACTAGGACGCGAGCTTGTGCCCGGAAAACTAATTGGCGGTATGATTGCCCGTTTCACTACTTACCCAGCTACTTCAAAGCCGGAAGACAATTTGCAAGCCATCCAAGATGACCAGTATTCAAATTGGTTTTACTTAGATGTTTTAGCAAGGGGCTACTATCCAGAATACATGAAGCGTTATTTTGATAAAATAAACGTTCATATTCACTTCGAACCTGGTGACAAAGAATTGTTAAAAGACGGAACTGTTGGCTTTGTTTCCTTTTCATACTATTTTTCACAAGTTTCAACTAATGACGCTAATTGGGAGCAAACTGCAGGCAATCTGATTATGACTAAGAAAAACCCTTATTTAAAGGAATCCGAGTGGGGTTGGCAAATCGATCCTATTGGCTTAAGGTTCACTCTTAACCAAATATATGATCGCTATCACCTACCAATTATTGTTGCAGAAAATGGTATTGGTGCCCATGACGAATTGACTTCAGATCACAAAGTACACGATGATTACCGCATCGCATATCTTAGTGCCCATATAGATCAATTAGATGAAGCTGTAAAAGATGGTGTAAATTTAATTGCTTACACTATGTGGGGCATAATCGATATCGTTTCTTGCGGTCCGTTAACCATGGATAAACGATATGGCATAATCTATGTCGATTTAGATAATGGTGGCAAAGGTACAGGAAAAAGATACAAAAAGGACTCACTTTACTGGTATAAGAACAAGATTGAAGAACATATCAAAAATTAGTCTCGTTAGTACCAGAAAGGAAAAATTATTATGGAAAAGAAGGAGTTAGCAAAGAGTATAATTAATTATCTTGGCGGAAAAAATAACATCAATAACTATTGGCATTGTGTTACCAGGCTTAGGTTTACAATCAAAGATGCTAGTAAAGCAAAATTAGAAAAAATTGATAACTTACAAGGTGTCCTTGGAACTACTATCAAGAGCAATCAATATCAAATAGTAATTGGTCCAAACGTGGATTCAGTTTTTGCAGAAATTGAAAAAATTATGGGTCCCCAGCAAAATGATAATAGTCAAGATCAAGGCAAACACAAGTTTAAAATTAGTGGAAAAGTAATTCTAGATGTCATTTCAGGTGTTTTCCAACCAATTTTACCGGCATTAGTTGCAGGAGGTATGCTAAAGGGAATTTTGGCAATAGTTCTAGCAATTTCACCAGGACTCGAAAAAAACACCACGATGGCCCTATTTAATTTAATCGCTGATGTTCCTTTTTACTTTTTACCATTCTTACTGGCAATTTCATCAGCACGCAAATTTAAATTAAATGAATTTCTTGGCATCTGTATGGCTGGTGCATTGCTTTATCCTACATTTGTTGCCAAAGTAGCAAGTGGACATTCGGGGTTAACGCTATTTGGCTTAAATATTCCAGTCTTTAACTACGCCACTTCTGTTTTTCCAGTTATTTTAGGCGTGGGATTAATGGCCATTATTTATCACTTTGTTGATCGCTTTATACCTGACGTATTAAAACTGGTGGTTGTTCCCGCCATAACTTTAATTACTGCCGTCCCAATTGCAATGTGGATTTTGGCACCACTAGGAGCATACGGTGGGCAATATCTAGCTGACGGTATAGTATGGTTATTCCATAAAGCTGGATTGTTAGCAGGATTTTTATTAGGATTTTTCATGCCATTAATCGTTTTAACGGGTATGCATCAATCAACGTCTCCAATTCAAATTCAGAACATCGCTACACTAGGTTATGACTATTTATTACCAGTCTCTTTTGTACACAATATGGCTGAATCTGGAGCAGCCTTTGGCACTTCTTTAAGAATGAAAAATAAAGAATTGCGTGCCGCAGGATTATCTACCAGTTTCTCTGCTTTTATAGGCATTTCTGAGCCTGCTCTTTATACAGTTAATGTGGTTCATAAAAGTTCCATGCTGGCAGCAATGTGTGGTTCCGGAGTTGGGGGCATGTTAACCGTTTTACTTGGTATTAAGTGCTATGCATTTGTAATGCCCGGCATCACTTCTCTGCCTGTTTATGTCAAGGCGGGTCAAGGCTTTTCCAATGTTTTGTTAATGATTATATGCTTAATAGCAGCTTTCTTAACTAGTGCTCTAGTTGCAGTTATTTTAGGTGGAAAAGTTGCTCAAAAAGGTGAAACAAAATCCAGCTCACCACAAAGCATGACTTTTTCTACTCCTGCTGCCGGAATTGTAATTCCATTGGAAGATGTAGCTGATTCGGTTTTTGCCAACAAAAGTATGGGTGAAGGTTTTGCAGTTAAGCCTTCTAAAGGCAGCATTTATGCTCCAGTTTCAGGTAAAGTCACTATGTTGGCAGAAACAAAGCATGGTATCGGTATCACTACAAATAATGGACTAGAAGTTTTAATACATTTAGGAATTGATACAGTTGAACTAAATGGTAATCCTTTTAAGCTTTTTATTAAAAAAGGTGATGAAGTCGCTTCCGGTCAAAAAATTGCATTCATGGATATTAAGCAAGTTAAAGACAGTGGCAAAGATCCAACTGTCATTGTGGTAATCACAAATTCAAAAGACAAGGTTAAGAATGTTAAATACACACTGCCAAATAAATCTGCCGCAGATTTCGACGAGATAATGTCTGTGCAATTATAGAATTAAGAATTTAATATACACCAAAAACGTGATTCTGTTTTTATAGCAGGATCACGCTTTTTAATTTGCTATTTATAATTGATAGAGAATTAATCAATTTTCTGCAATAAAATGATACATATCGCCAGATTGGACAAATTTAACTGGTATTTCTGAACTTTTAATAGCTTGTGGCAACCATTTCTCCATGTAGCGCATCCCTGCCTCTTCTGTGTTGAAGTGTCCAATTTGAACAATTGTCTTATTTAATCCCAACATGTTACTGTCCCTAATGTACTCTGCCAACGTAAAATCAATCATTTCCATCGTTAATATACAATCAATTTTTTCTTTATTAATTAAGTTAATAGTTTCATTGGCATTACCTAGATTGTGAAATGGAATAATAGCTTTTCTTACGGGAGTGTCAGGTGACCCTTCAATTCGGCAACCATTTAAGTTCAACTTAGTTACCAAATGATGTGAAATACTTCTTGCTGTGGTGCCTACAGGAAAATCAAAGTAGAATGGAATGCCATTAAAGTTTTTCATAAACTTTGTCCAACCAAGTTCTTGAGCATAGCCATAGAAAATACCATCTGCCCAACCATCAGGACTTTCACTAGTCGGAATACCTGAATGAAGATGGTCATGATCTCTTCTCACCACGATTTTATATTGATCTAGTAGCCCTTTCTTTTTTGCGAAAGTTTCATTGTGATTTTTTTTGAGCCAGTCTGTATGATCGCCATGATTCCAAAACATTGCCTCATGACAAATAATTAGATTAGCTCCGATTTGATGAGCTTTCTTAATTACTGCTACACTAGGCCAACAAGTTGTTACAATGCCAGTACATTCGTCATCTAGGTGGGTTTGACCATAAAGAATTTTATCCCTATTACTATCATGTCCCAGTTTAGTTAGCTTTCCGGTCGTTTCTAAGCCTTCAAATTCTTTGACATCTATTTCACCCCTCTCATATTGAATTAAATTATCTATTATATTTGCAATTTTCATTAGTTTATACCATCCCATTTATTCATCTTGTGAGCTATTTTCTACTTGCTTTAAATGAATAACTAAATAAAGACGCTCACTGCTATTTAATTTATAATCCATTTCCTGGAAAAAGTAATCTTGTATTTTTTTTAGAGTTCCTTTTAATTCTGGAGACTGTTTTAAAAAAGAATCTAAAATCTGTTTATTATCTTGAGACTTATCATTTAAATATGTATTATTGGTTTGAATTTGTGAAATCAAAAATCTTAGGTGAACCGTAAGCCTCTCAAGTGCTGTAGGCTTAGCAGGATAGCCTAAATCCCTGATAATAATTTGCAATATTTTACTCAAATGCAGTGTAACGTAATTTTTATTTGTCTGCTGTTCCTCATTGATAGGGCTAATTTCATTTTCAACAAAGTGAATTGCAATTAAACTAGTTTCACCAGATGCTAATTTAACATTAAAAGTGGCATTGATTCTTTTAACACTTTCTTTAGCCTCCTCATACTCAAGGGGATAAACATTTTTGACACTAGTCAAAGATGAAATATTGTTATTACTATTCCTTTTAACAGCAAAATAGATATGATCGGCTAAACTAATAATCAAAAATTGATTAAACTTTGTTCCCAGTTTTTTCTCTGCATGATCAACAATATTCTTTGCTACTGCTAAATATTCAAGTGGTACATTTTCCAGTAAATTTGATAATGAATTAAGCCATCCTGGATCCTTGATATTTTTTATAAAAGTCTGAACACCTTTGCCCTTAGTAATTTGATCACCAGGTTGTTTTTTGAAGCCAATACCTTTACCAAAAAGAATAGCTTGTTGATGATTTTTGACATTAACCAGAACAACATTATTATTAAAGGCTTTTACTACTTCCATAACTTTATTTCCTATTCATCATCTGATTCATTTTCACTGTTATATTCATTCATATATACAATCTGATTTTTAGCTTGAGCTATTAGCTCTTGAATTTTTTGCTTTTTTAACTGCTTACTCGAATCAAGAGTAATGGATAATACTAAAGCCAAATTAACACCTGTAATCACATTAATATTTTCATTTTTGATCAATTGTGAACAATTTTGATTGACGCTGCCACCCAATAAATCGGTTAACAAAAATACTTGATCTTGCTCACTAAAACTACTTATTAATTTTGTGAGTTCCTGGACTGGAAATTCATTTTTTCCATCTTCATAAGCACAAAGATAATGGATATTTTTAATATCACCCGCAAAAAATTTAACCGTTTCAGCCATACCTTTTGCTAAAGTTTTATGTGAAATAATTACTATTTGTTTCATATTAAGCCTTTAAAATTCCTAATGCAGCACCAACCATGGCAATAACAATTACCATTAAAATTAATGTGGTCATTTTACGTCCTTTTTTCAGCATCCAATATAGTAAAGCCGTCAATAATACTGGTAATAATCCTGGCATTAATTGGTCTAAAACATGTTGTCCAGTGAGTGTCACACCAGCCTGACTAAACTTCAATGCTAATTGAAAATTTATTGTGGAAGGAACAATTGCACCGATTACGGCAATTCCTAATACTGAAACAGCATCTGTTAATGCAGAAAGTTTATCACTCATATTGGTCATTAAAGCAGTTCCAGAGTCATAGCCAACATTATATAAGAATGAACGTAAGAAAAAGAATAAAATATAAACGGCTAAGTATATCCACATGCCAACACTGTTACCATGCTTACCCATTGAAGCGGCAATGGCACCCAACACAGTTGGAAACAGTACCCAAATTAAAGTATCACCGATACCTGAAAAGGGTCCCATTAAAGCAGTCTTTAAATCCTGAACTGCTTGCAAAGATTTGGTTTTGCCTTTTTCTTCAATTGCTAAAGTTGCTCCTGTGATAATCGGAGACATCCATGGATTGCAATTATAAAATTTAAATTGATTATCAATAGAAGCCTGTAAACCATCCGGATCATCTTGATAAATTTTACTAAGTGCTGGGAACAGTTCCCAAACCAAAGTCGCTGCAAAGCCGCTATCGTAGTTATAAGTACTAATCGCTAGATAATGTCTTCTCATAGCTCTCCAAATATCTTTTTTGGTTAAAATTCTACCTTCCTTTTTGGTTTCAATTTCTTTATTCATCTTCCATATCCTCCTGTGTCAACCCATTTGCGTTAGTAACTGAATTATTATTGTTATTAGTTTTTGCATAATTCATAAAAGTTGGAATCGCACCTGCAGCACCAATTAATGCTACCCCCAAAATTGGCATCTTCAGATATGCAGTTAGTGCAAAACCAACTAAAAGCCAGTAGCCATATTTTTTAAGTGGCATATAAGTTAAAAGCATAGCCATACCAACTGCTGGTAACATACCTCCGGCAACATTCAGTCCAACCGTAAACCAGGCTGGCATGAAGTTTAAAATACTCGTAACAACGGTTTTACCAAATAGTACTGCTATAAATACAGGTACTGCTGATTCTAAAGGCATTAATGTAGTCATAACTGGGATGAGGAGACGCATTTTACGGTATTGTCTTTTATCAGCAAGTTCATGAGCTTTATTGGTAATAAACGAATTCAAAATTTTGAATAAAACATCCAATTGAATACAAATCATCCCTACAGGGACTCCCAGTGCTAGCCCAGCAGCCATTCCTTTTCCTGTACCAATTGCAACTGCTGTTGAGATTATTGCAGCTACTGCATAATCAGGTGTAGAACTGCCTCCCAAAGCTGCTACACCCAATGACATTAACTGAATAGTTGCACCAACAACCAGTCCCATTTGAAAATCTCCTAGTATTGCGCCAACAACACAAGACCAAAACATATAATTATATCCTGTTATTTGAGTAGTCTGATGATCCAGCCTTTGAATATAAGCTATTACAGTAATTAAAATTATCTGCCAAATTGTAAAACCCATAATTATGCCCCTGCTTTCTTACTTTTTAAAACTTTTGCTACATCAACACTGTCATCCTGGGGAACATATTGAGAGACAATTTTGCAGCCTCTATCAAGAATTGCTTGATAAGTATCAATCTGTTCAGGCTTAATGTATGCTCTCTTGGTCACTTTAATTGCATTATCAAAAGTTAATGTTCCACCCAAAACTAACTTGTTAATTTTTTCCCCCTGCTTTAACAAATCGAGAAAAACTTCAGGTGTTTGCGAAATGATAAAAACCTTTTGACGATCATACTTGTGATTACTAAAATTTTCTAGAGCAGTCTTCTTTGTGATAATTGACACTGCCATACTAGATGGTCTTCCCAGTCTCATTGCCTGCTTTTTTTGTGGGTCATTAGCCACGTCATCATCTATTACCATCACTCTTGTAGCACCAGAGTCTGGTGCCCAACTAGTTGCAACAATACCATGAAGTAACCTGTTATCAATTCTTGCTCCTATAATTGCCATATTTTTTCCTCCTAAAAACAAAAAACCAAAATAAAGATTCATGATATACTTTGCAAATATATCATCATCAGTATTTTGGTTTCGCCAGTTTCTAAACTGTTACGATCCTTTATTCACTTATACTTATTATATTATCAGCTTGCCTTTAATCATGCAAGCGCTTTTTTATTATTTTAGCTATTTCAATACACATATCTTCAGCCTGTGGTTCTGTACCAAAAAAGTTTAAACTACCATGATCACATCCCATATATTTGATAACATTTATGTCGACATTGTGTTGTAAAGCCTGTTTGATAAACTCTTCCGCTACTAACGTAATCAAGTCGTATTGGTTCAAAATAAAAGTAAGCGGTGGAATCTTACTCCAATCCCTAATATTGAAAAGATCAACTATTTCATCTCTGGGATCTATTTGATAATGTAAATAATTACTTTCAAAGCTAGTTAAAGAATTTAACATTCGGCAAACCCGGTTTTTGGCAAACTTTTCATCTTCGGGACAAACATCAAATTTATCCCAATCGTAGTATGGTTTCATATCATTGTCTATAGCTGGATATAATTCTATAGCCCGTGAAATAATTGAAGTGTCTTTCATTATAACAATACAAGAATTGATTAATCCACTTCCGGCACTGTCACCAGCTAGAACCAGCTTTTCATTATGCGATCCAAGTCTTTCATGGCTACATGTTGCCCATTTAATGATACCTAATGCATCATTAATTGCTGCAGGATAAGGATTTTCTGGAGCTAAACGATAATGTGGAAAGACAACAGTTGTTTGCGCCTGCTCAGCAATATACTTCATCTGCTTGCCAAATTCTTCAATTTTACCAGTCATATAAGCTCCGCCATGAAAATAAACTAAAATTGGATTATCATGGTTTGCATTTTTGGCTTTGAAAATAAAAGTGTCAATGTAATGGTCATTATTAATTTCAACTAATTGCTCTTCTTCCACTACTTTACTAGTTGTTAGATCATAAGTAACATTTTCTGGACGATTACGGTCAAAATTAAGTGAAAAAGGTTTAGATCCTATGCCTTCATCCATCTTTTTTTGAATAACCTTTTTAACATGAGGATCTACTATATTGAATCTCGTTTCTCCTTTTTGACCAGGCACTGGTTTCACGATTTCTCTAATTCCGTTAATAGTTTTTTCAAAGGTTTTCGTTTGTAATTCAGTTATTAAAGATTGCGAGTATTGCCTTTTTTCCATCTTAGTCTCCCTTTTTGCATAAAAAAACCGAAAAAGCATACACTTATTGTATACTTCTTCGGTTTCGCCAGTTTTTAAGCTGTTACGATCCTAACTAATTTTCAAAATTATATTAACATACTTTTTTTGGTTTGGAAAGCGCTTGCTAAAAAATTATTCAGAGCAATGACTTAACTCCTAATAATACCAGCAAGACACCAATTGTTGGTTTCATGTAGCGTGTGATTTTTGTTTTAGCTAGAATTTGGGCAAGTCTAGGTGCAATAACAGCGCCAATGATAGCACCGATCATCAAGGGCAAACCAGCAGTCCAATCTACTCGCCCATCAGCAATGTGAAAAATCGCACCCGTGATAGTCATAAAAACCAGAACATAAGTTGAAGTTGCAGTAGCTTGAAAATCTTGTAATCCCAGCAAAAATAAACCGCCAATAATAACAGCGCCACCACTCATGCCGGCAACGCCAACCATTAAGCCACCTAAAATACCATACATCCCCGCTTCTAGCCTGGCATATTGCGTTTTTTTAACAGTTGCGGCGGTTTGCGTTTTCTTCTTGAGTAGCATATTAATGCCAAGAACTACCAAAACGATTCCTATCAGCCATTTATAAATTTGGGCAGGAATATATTTTGAGAGTAATGCGCCTATTATCACAGCAGGAATTGCCGTCATTAACATTTGATTGCCTATTTTAGTATTTATTTGTTTTTGATGATAATAGCTAATTGCACCAATAATTAATGAAGGCAAAGCTGTCACTAAGGAAGTTGAAGATGCTGTTGCCGCATTCAGGCCAAATAAACCGGTCAAAATTGCCAGGTAAATGGCTGCTCCACCACCGCCAAAAAGAATAACGAAGGTTCCTATTATCAACCCTATTAGTCCCAACAAAAAAATTTTCATGATATTTGACCTTCTTAATTTTTATAATATTATATGGTATAGTTACAATATGTAATTATAATTTACATATTGTAAAAGTCAAATAAGTAAGGAGCTTAAAATGCCACGTCAAATTTTGTCTAAGGAAATAATTATTAAAAAAAGCATTGAGTTAATTGAAGATAGCAAAGAAAATAATTTTGCGGCTATTGCCAGAAAGCTTGGCACTCAATCGCAAGCTCTATACAATTATTTTCCCAATCAAATAGCACTAAACTACGCTATAGTTGCTTGGACGGTTGAATTGCTAGCAAATCAATTACGCCAAGATTTGTTTGGCAAAGCTGGCCTGACAGCGATTATTGATTTTGCAATGGCATTTCGCGAAACAGCACTGAAACATTTTCCCTTAACTCAATTTGTTTTAAAAATGCCACGCACTAATAAGTACCCAGAAGTTAATAGCGCTTTTGCTGAGTTAAAAACCATTTTTAATCAGATAATAGGAACGAAATTTACAGATCCTCAAAAGCGGTTATTGGCAAGCAGGTGCATTAGAGATTTGGCAATAGGAGATATTGTCAATGTGGGAACAGGTTGGTTTGCGGATAAATCGTTATCAGCTGATAAAAGCTTTCGTAAACTGCTGAAACAAAGTCTGCATCAGCTTGCAGAATAACTTATCGTAAAACAGCACTTTACTGATAAAGAATAGTGGCAATTTATTTTGAACAAAAAAAACGAGTCCTAAGACTCGCCTTTTATGTTCCCAATTTATAACTTAATCCAATGTTTGGACCCAGCCTTCTGGGCCTTTCTTGTTACCATACTGAATATCAACCAGTTCGTTATAAAGTTTCTTAGTAACTGGACCAGTTTCTGTTTCACTATAGATGACATGCTTTTTACCCTCGTAGGTAATGGAACCTACAGGAGAAATTACAGCAGCTGTACCCATCGCACCAGCTTCTTTCATGTTGAACGCTTCTTCCAAGGTAATCTGGCGTTCAACTGGGTTTAGACCTTGCCACTTAGCGACTTCCAAAAGTGAACGCTTAGTAATAGAAACCAAAATCGATTGTGATTTTGGCGTGACAAACTGTCCTTCTTGGGTAATGCCGTAGAAGTTAGCACCACCAAATTCGTCAATATATTTATGTTCGCGTGGATCCAAGTAAAGACTATCGGCAAAACCGTTTTTATGTGCTTCAACTGTCGGAAGCAAACTGCTGGCATAGTTACCGGCTGTCTTTGCTTGACCGGTACCAGCATATGCGGCACGGTCGTATTCACTAACAACGTAATCTGCAGGGTTCAATCCTTTAATGTATGCGCCAACTGGAACCGCAAAAATGCGGAATGTATATTCGCTGGCTGCTTCAACGCCTAAAACTTTAGTTGTTCCCACCATAAGTGGTCTTAAATAAAGAGTTGCGCCACTATCATATGGTGGTACAAATTCCTCGTTAGCTTTAACAACCTGCTTTACGGCATCAACAAATCTATCTTCAGGAAATGGTGGCATGGCTAACCGCTTTGCTGAAAGAGTAAAGCGGTGAGCGTTTTGATCAGGTCTAAAGAGATTGATCTTACCATCTTTTCTACGGTAAGCCTTCAGTCCTTCAAAAACTTCCTGACCATAATGCAGTACTTCTGCACCTTCGGAAAAGGTCATTGATGAATCTTCGGTCAGTTTCCCTTCCTGCCATTCTCCATCTTTATATTTCGCCTCATATCGATAAGGCAGATCACGATACTTAAATCCCAGATTTTTCCAATCTAGGTCTTCTACTCTTTGTTTCATTTGATTGTCCCCTATAACAAAACTACAAAAGCTAAAAAACAATTTTTAGCTTTTTAATAATAATTTAATTGCTACCTAATTTAAACCATATTTTTGTTGATGTCAATAGTAAAATTGCAATAATCTTAATAAAATAATATAAATTTCCACTAATAAAACAGAAATGCAAATTTATTATGATATATAAGGTTTCACATGAAACAATTACAAGCAAAAAAAAGGAATCATCTGTGATATGATCCCTTTTTGAAATTAGTCTTGTTTGGTTTTATCGTTATTTTCAGTTTTTTCTTTTGGTTTAATGTCTAAAATTGCAGCATCATTTAAGTAAACATGCTTGTCATCTGCCGTAAATTTGACTTCTTTGGTGTCAGGCTCTTTCATCAATAATTTAGCAATCGGTGTTTCCAAGTCTTGCTCAACTACTCTACGTAAAGGTCTTGCACCAAATTTCTTATCATAACCTTTTTCAGCCAGATAAGCTTTAGCCTCATCAGATACTTCAACTTTCACATTCTTTTTAGCTAAAACATGTGCCATTTTACTTAAGTAAATGTCAATAATTTTATTCATATCACCTTTAGTTAAGGAGTTAAACGGCACGATCGCATCAAGTCTATTTAAAAATTCCGGTCTGAAGTAGGTTTCCAAAGCTTTGATTAATTTATCATGATCTACTTTACCGTCTTTTAGCAATTGGTCAGAATAACCCGCATTAGAAGTCATGATTAAAATTGTATCCTTGAAGGAAACAGTCCTGCCTTGAGCATCAGTTAAACGACCATCATCCATGATCTGAAGCAAGGCATTAAATACTTGCGGATTTGCTTTTTCAATTTCATCGAACAAAATTAAACTGTATGGTTGGTGACGAACTTTTTCAGTCAATTGGCCGCCCTCACCATAGCCAACGTAACCTGGAGCAGAACCAATTAGTTTGTTCACTGCCATCTGATCTTGATATTCTGACATATCAAGTCTAATAAGATGATTTTCACCACCAAACAATTGAATGGCCAATTGTTTAGCTAATTCTGTCTTACCTACACCAGTAGGTCCGGTTAATAAGAACGTACCTGTAGGACGATCATTGTCTTTAAAAACTTGTTTACGGGCAATTGCGTCAGTAATGACGTCAACCGCATTATCCTGATCAATAACTACTTTCTTTAATTTTTCAGCCAAGTCAAGATTCTTTTGTCCTGCACTTGCGTGCAGTTCACTCATTGGAATTTTGGTCTTAGCTTCAATTAAAGCATAGATATCTTTATCAGTAACATGAGGAGTAGCAGCAGCATCTACGTGATCAGCTTGATTACGTAAATCTTCAATCTGCTTTTTCAACTCGCTTGCTTTACTGTAATCTTCTTTTTTCGCAGCTGCTTCTTTCTCATCTTCCAGTTTCTTAATCTTTTTCTTTAAAGTTGCCTCATCACTAGGAAGCGTGTCAAGGCCTTTTTTAGCACCAGCTTCATCCATTAAATCAATAGCTTTGTCAGGTAAATAACGTCCCTGAATGTAGCGCTGTGATAATTCAACAGCCAGCTTTAAAGCACTGTCATTGTATTTTACATGATGGAAAGCTTCGTACTTATCTTTGAGACCCTCCAAAATTTTGACAGTCACTGCCGCAGATGGTTCTGGAACTTGCACTGGTTGAAATCTACGTGCCAGTGCCGCATCATTCTCAATTCTGCGGTATTCACTTGTAGTCGTTGCACCTATTAAGTTCAAGTCACCACTAGCTAAAGCCGGCTTCAAAATATTAGCGGCATCACCGTTGTTATTTTCAGAGTCAGTTGACCCTGCTCCGACAATATTATGTAATTCATCAATAAATAAGATAATATTAGGATTTTTCTTAGCTTCGTCAATCACTTTTTTCAGGCGCTCTTCAAAGCTACCACGCAAGCTTGACCCGGCAACCATATCATTAATGTTGATTGCAATAATATGTTTATCCTTCATTTTATCTGGCACATCGCCTGCAGCAATTTTTTGTGCTAATCCTTCTACAATGGCAGTTTTACCTACACCTGCTGGTCCAACTAAAACTGGATTGTTCTTTTTGCGCCGACTTAGAATCTCTATAACTTCCTGAATTTGTTCATCACGCCCAATTACAGGATCGTATTTATTCTTCTTAGCCTGCTCAACCAGATCAACGCCAATTGGCTTTTGTCCTTGCTTTTGCCCCATTTGTCCGTTTTGATTTAAGTCTTGCGGTGAAATATTCATGCTGCTTGAGTAATGAATAGGAATAGCACCACCATTATCATTAGTATTATTAAAGAAAGAATTGTTTAATTCGTTAAATAAATCGTCAAAATCATTATCAAAATATGCCATATGTAAACACCCCTTTGATAGGTTATAAATTTGTAATTAGCACTCGATGCATTCGACTGCTAATTGCTTACATATAATATTATAGCAGGTTATCCACAGAAAGCAATAGTTTTGTCTAACTTTTTCCACAGATTTTGATATTTTTCCACAAGAAGTCAAAAAGCCCTAAAAGTGACATTAATCGCTACTTTTAAGGCTTTTATTTTCTATTTTTGATATAATTTAAATTGTTTTGCCAAATATTTACCAGTTAAACTACCAGAATTTTGAGAAATATCCACAGGGGTTCCGCTTGCAATGATTTTTCCTCCTTGTTGTCCTCCTCTAGGTCCCATATCAATCATATAATCACTGTTAGCCATAATATCCAAGTCATGCGTAATAGTAATAATAGTTCCTTCTTGCTCGAGTAATCTTTGAAACACTTGTAAGAGTGTTCTCACATCTTGTGGATGTAGTCCCACTGTCGGTTCATCAAAAACAAATAAAGTGCCTTTTTGCCTTTGATGAATGTGACTAGTTAACTTTAACCGCTGTGCTTCTCCTCCTGATAATGCTGGAGTAGACTCCCCTAGATGAAGATAACCTAACCCCATGTCATGTAATGTTGTAATTGTTTTATTAATTTTTGGCTCTTTTTGAAAAATTTCTTCTTTTAAGGCATCATCTACCGAGTAATCCAAAACGTCAGCAATACTTAAATTGTGCCATTTTACCTGTAAGACATTTTGATTGAAACGATGACCTCCACAGACAGAGCATGTTTCAACCATGTCCGGCAAATATTGGATATCAAGTGCAATCACACCAGTGCCACCGCATGCTGGGCATGCACCTTCTTTATTATTATATGAAAAATGTGACGCACGATATTTCAACTTTTTAGCTAAAGGCTGTTTGGCAAAAAGTTTACGCAAATTGTCCATAATATCTGTATAAGTTGCAACAGTTGAGCGCTGATTTTTACCAACCGGTGTAGAGTCAACGCTAACCACGTTTTTAATATAGTCATTATCTAAGTTTTTTACCCACTTAGGTCTTTCACTGTTATTTTTTTGTGCCTTCAATGCCGGAATCAAAGAATCTAGAATGAGAGTAGTTTTACCAGCACCTGAAAAACCGGTAACAGAAGTTAAGCGATTGACAGGTATTTGCACATGTAAGTTTTTTAAGTTAAAGCGCTCAGTAACATCAAACTCTACTTTGCCGTGTTTAAAAATCTGGTCTTTATTGGCCCTGGGTCTGACAAATAATGGTGCTTTACCTGTTAAATATGGTCCAATTAAGGACTTTTCATTATGTTCTATCTCTTTGGGTATTCCCTGGGAAATAATTCTGCCACCTTGGCTGCCTGAACCTGGACCAATTTCAATTACCCAATCAGCTGCGTTAATAATGGCAGTTTCATGATCAACAACAACTAAAGAATTGCCTTGATTGACCAATTCATGGAATACATCAATCAACCCAGCTACATTGTCAGGATGCAAGCCCACTGATGGTTCATCTAATACATAGAGTACCCCCGTAGTTTCGGTGCGCAGCGTTCTGCCAAGCTGGATACGTTGAAGTTCACCTGTAGACAGACTACTTGCCTGTCTGTCTATGCTCAAATAATCTAGTCCTAGTTTTAATAGAGGTTTGACTTGATGCAACAACTCACTCGTTAAATTTTCTGCTAAGTCTTGCATGTCTTGTGGCAAACTTGCTAAAATCTCATCCATATATTGAGTTAATTCACCTAAAGTCAGTTTCTCAGCTTCAACAATATTTTTGCCAGCAACTAGCTGCTGCCAGCGACTAGGATCAATCCGATAGCCATGGCAACGAGAACAGGTACTAAATTTATAAAAAGAATTAATTCTTTGCAATCCTCGCTCCGACTTTGTAGTTTTACGGGAGTTAGCCACCGCATTATAGGCATTCTCATATAGCGCATCAAGATGATAAACTCGACCAGTTGAAGTTGGCAAGTCAATAGGGACTTTTCGCTCTTTACCATGAAGGACAATGTCTTTCTCTTTAGCATTCAACTTTTTATATGGGATATCAGTACGTACACCTAATTCACGGGCAATGCGCCACATCCAATTTCGACCAGGAATTTGCCAAGTGGCTACCGCACCTTTTTCAAGAGATAAATTTTCATCAGCAATAATCTTACTATCATCAATCTGCTCGACAGTTCCTAGACCTTGGCATTTTTGACACGCACCATCTGAATTAAACGCAAAGTCTTCAGCACTGAAAGCATAAAATTGTACTCCACATGTAGGACACGTCAATCGTCCCATTGCTTCCCCAGTTAAATCCATTGCTTCCGCAATTTTAATAGTTGGTGGAACCCTATGACCATTGGGACATACAGGTGAACCTAACCGGGAAAAAATTAATCGTATGATATTAAAAATTTCCGTTACTGTGCCAACAGTCGAGCGCACTCCCGGAACAGCAGGTCGCTGTCTTAATGCCAAAGCTGAAGGAATATGTTTGACCTCATCAACTTGTGCACGACCAACTTGACTAATGCGCCGCCTAGTATAGGCTGCTAGAGAATCAAGATAACGTCTAGCACCTTCTGAATACAGAATACCCATTGCTAAGCTGGATTTTCCAGAACCGCTTAAGCCAGAGATGGCTACGAATTTATGTAGTGGAATATCAACATCAATGTTTTTGAGATTATTAACTCTACCACCAATAACTTCAATTTTATTAGGTTGTTTTTGGTACTTCATTAATGATTATCCTTTCCTTTAATTGGCTTTAATGGCTTATTGGGTTTCTTCAACAAGTATTGCCTAATTGCTTGAATTACCTGCTTATTTTGCGGCAAGTCTGAATGATCAGCTTTTTCACCCGTGACTGTTATTGCAGTATAGTTTTTGACCTGATTTTGAAAAATAAATTTGCCAGCTGCGACACTTGTTTCAGGTACTATCCCGTCTGATTCATAATTTTTGCCACCAGAAAGAGAATAAACTTTTAAAAATGGTGGTAGTTTTGCACGATTTTTAATAAAATCAGCCAGCATTTGCGTCCGGTTATTAATATTACTTTCCGTAAAATTATAAGGAGTGCCTAAAGTCATTAATTTCTTTATCTTAATATTATCAGAATATTCAGAATAATAATGCTCCAGCCAGTAGGTCCAAATTAAACCACCGTTAGAATGACCAAAGGCTTTAAAATTATTAAACTTATAATTTTGAATTAGTGATTCAAACGCAACATTTAACCATTTTGCTTGCTTTTTGATATTAGTGTAACCGTCTTTATTGTTATCAAAGCCAATAATAATAAAGGGCTCGAGGTCATTCTTACCAATAGAACCACTGTAAGTTAATTTTGCTTCACGTGAAACTTTGATTTTTATTACGCTGTGTCTGTTGAGAGTAGTTTTATTCAGTTCATCGATTAAATCGTTAAAGCGCTCTGTTGTAGCACTAGATCCAGGTACCATTATTACAGGCGAAAGAAGCGATTTACTAAGTTCAGCTCTTGATTTATTATCCTTTTTCATCCAAAAGAAACTGGGAACAGCCAGCATAATTAAAATAATTATGACTAAAACTAACCATTTATAATTAGGATTTTTACGCATCTGATCATTCCTTCTTCTGGTAAGCAATTTTTATTCCGATTTTTTCATTGATTTTAATTACTGGTAAAAGCAAAGCTATATCTAACAGAAACAGCAGTAGCGTAAAAATCAGCGTTGGCCAGTTACCATTTGTACCGAAAAATGAGACTAAAATTCCCGGGGTTCCTTTTAATATTTGATAAACACTCACAGGAATAATATGTAGGTTGACAGCAAATACTGCTAATGTCATGTTAATGAGCGGAATTAAGACACTCGGTAAAACAAATACTGGATTTAGGATTAAAGGTAAACCAACTGTAAACCCTAAGGTAGAACCAAAAGCAGCCGGCAATAAATTAAGTCTAGCATTTATTTCATTTTCCCTATTGTCTCGTCTTATTAAAAGCAATACAATCACAGCTAAAACAAGGCTAGCACCACCCATTATGCCATAACTGTTAATGAGTGAACTGCCCAAGTATTTGTATGGCACATTCCAGGAATTACCGTGTTTTAATGTATAAGTTAAATTTTCAGCGGTAAAAGCATTGTTAACCGCCCCCGATAAAGACCGCAGCGGATAACCAATTCCAAGCCAATCTAAAAAAGTAATTACGGCAGAGAGTATTAATACTTCACCGAAATTATTAGTAGTCTGAACCCGGCTGACAATTTCATTAAAACTGGCAGAGTTAAGCAACTTAAGTTGTAGTTCATATATCAAAATACCCAAAAGGATGCCCAGCATTAATGAAATACCACTAGGTAAAACAGCATCCCCTGCCCTTTTTTGAATTACTTTTGTGCCTTCATCTTTTACATAAGAAAAATCTTTCCCTAACCAATGAAAAATTTGACCTACACAGTAGCCAACATTCAAAGCAATAAAAACCGCATTAATTTGTAACAAGCTGGCAGTAAAAGGCATGCGCGCATTACGACCACTACTAGATGCATACGAACAAAAAAGCATAATTAGAACAGCAGTTAAACCTGCCATAGTTGAATCTTTATGGTAAAGCCGTGCAGTATAACGGGCCATAAAATAACTGGCATAGACGCCAAATACGCCAAAAGTAATTTCTACCATTCCACGGCAAACAAAAGATCCACCATACCAAATATGATCAGATAAAACTGTATCTAAATTAAAAATATTATAAATCAGTCCATTGGGCGTAAAAATCAGATCATTAAACAACTTAAAATATGAGCCGACGACAGCAACTGGCATTAATACTGCCATGGTGCGCCTTGTCGCACGAAAAAAAGAAAAGTTCTGCAAACGAGCTAGCAAATTGATAGTAAATTCTTGCATTAATTCAGACCCTAACATTGAATATTGTATTTAAAATAAAATAATACTCTATTTTTTTATTGCTAGCTATTTTTTATACCCTTAATTATTTTTTCTTATTAGTTATGAATAAAATGGTATAATGAATGTATATTTTAAGGGGTTTAAAAATGAGCAGAAAGAAAATCGAATTAACTGAAAAAGTAGCAAAGCTAACAGAAAAGTATTTGGAAGTTAACGATACTGATTTTAATGACTTAATTAACAAGGCACTAAAGCTATACCTGATGGATCATTTGAATTCCAGTCAAATCAAAGAAGCCCTTAAAAAGACCGATGATTTCAACTCTAAATATGCTGGCAAATGGTTTCAAGAGAGTATTGAAGACTTAAACAAATACTAATTTTTAAATAGACACTTAAAAAGAGCAGGATAATGAACATCTTGCTCTTTTAGTTTATTATCAATTTAATTTCTTAAATAGCGATCGCCAGCTAATCTGCGGTAAAAATTGGCTTTGGTGGTCTGTTCGTATGGAACTAGCCAAATATAACCAATGCCAAAAGTTAGTACACTCAAAAGATACCAACCAATAAAACTTAAATTTAATACAAATAATTCCCATTTATGCCCATTCATTAACTGACGGCTTAGCGTAATTGCTGTTGTTGCATGTACCTCTTGCCCACTTGCTACCAAGTCATTAACAATATAGGGCGTCATGGCATAAGAATAAGACTTAATTAAGCCAGGGATAACTAATAATAAAGACCACAGAAATTGAAAAATATACTCACAAAGATAATTCAGAAATTCCGGTACAAACCGACCATCAGTAAAAACAGAAAAAATACCTTTAAAAAAGCCTAACCTTTCTCCACGAGCAAAATGTAAGAAAGTAACCACCATACTCAACATAAAAAAGCTGCCAATAAAAGTTAAACCAGTATCAGGACCTAATTGACCTGCCCAAAATGCAGGTTTAAACAGTGAATCAATTGAGCCGGTTCCCATGACATCATTTACATTATTTGCAATCTTAAGTGAATTGTTTATTGCTGGCCTAGCAAAAAAGAAACCGACAAACAAGGTCATTACTATACCAATAATAACTGCCCAGCCCCAGTTATGACGCAGTTGATTTTTGGCTTCTAGTTTTAGTTCCGCTCTGTTCATAACTTATCTCCTTATCTAGTATATATTAAATATATTTTACCCCCTAGCAATGGCAGATAGCAATGAAAACACTAAAAAAGCCTAGTTCCACCAACATCGGAACTAAGCTCACACAGTGTTTGTGCCACCATTACTGACCACATTATAGAAATTTTACATTTTCGCTACCGGAGAAAATGACTACTTCCCTATGGTGACACAACAGAATTTTAGCATGCAATTAACCAAAAAACAAGTTTCAACCAACTATATTTGCACTGTCAGCCTTACGGCCAAGCAGTTCGAGCATGATTTGATTAATTTGACTTTTCAACTGGTTAAATTCACCTTCACGTGTTTTATTAGATTGTATTATCACTATCGTTTTGGCATCATTAGTGCTGCGCATGAAAGTATAATAACCCTCTCCTGCACCATTAGCCGTTTTAGTTTTTAATTTTATATTATTATAAAAACCGCCATTATAATAAGCCGGAGGCCCAGACTGGTATAGTAATTTACGACTCTTTTGGGTTAACAAACTGCCAGAAAGCAGGTATCGCATTACTTTTGCTAGGTCATGATTGGACATCACTATTGAGCCAGCTCCTAATTCATTACGAGCCCCCCTTAACGCAACCTTATGCTTAACCACGTCATAGCGACCTTTGCGGTAAATCATTCCAGGTACTAAATGACTGGAAATAATTTTACCTGGCTTTGACCATAAAAATTCTGTTTGTTTCAGCTTTAAAGGCTTGATATAGGTATCACGGAATAACTGCTCGTAGCTTTGTCCAGTTACTTTACTCATAATGCCGCATAAGTACACATAATTTAGTGAACTATAGTGCCACTTATTTAATAAACTAGGTTCAAAAATAGTTTTAGCAGCATCATGTTGAATATTATCAGAGTCAGAGACAAAATGCTTTCTGCCCAATTTTGCTCCTGGTTTAAGATCAAGGCCTGCTGTCATAGCTAACAGATTTTTAATTTTGACTTTTTGTGCCCCAGAAATTTGCGGATAAAATTTACTCAATTTATCCTGCAGGCTTAACTTGCCTTCCTGCACGAGCCGCATAATGATTGCAGCCGTCATAGATTTCTGTACAGAATTGATTAAATAACTAGTGTCAGTATTATTGCCTAAAGCATAGTTAAGCATTATTTTGCCATTTTTAATGACTAGGATTGAGCCCTTAATTCCCAGGGCATCAACTTGCTGGCGCACTATTTTTCTTTTAAAGATTCTTTTGAACTGCCATTTACTGGATTTTCATCTGTTAAACTAACCTGGTATGGCTTCTTCTGCCACTTTTTACTATAAAAATAGTTATGTATATTATAATTGCGTGGCAGATCACTTTGCGCCATGAATGGCTTTACTGCCTTGTCAACAGCTACCCAGCCGCGCCAGCCCAGGTGAATAGTATCTTCCATGAAATACTGTTCACCACCACGCTTGGATAAATCAGTAACGTTATCAAAACCTTGACTAGCCAGTTGGTACTTAATCTTAGAAACAGCCTTCTGGTACATTGTTTGTGATAAGCCCGTGTAATTAGACCATTTTTCATTAATCGGCGGGATAATGAACAGTACATTGGTATGCTGCTTGGCAAACTGGTGCAACATTAATTCAAAATCGCTGTATTCTACCGATTTAGTGTAATTAAAATGACGTTGACTATCTTTTAATTTGGCTAATAAACGTTTATTCAATCGTTTTTTGAAGAAACGATTGTTAATACCAAAATTATTAGAATTGGTGTTTATAGCTGCCTGCTCACTTGCTACTTTATCTAAAGCCTTTATTGAATAGGTATTGGGCAATAACTTTGCTTGCTTATTGATCTTTTTAATGCGATCGCGCAATTGGAAAGTGCTGAAGAATTTATCTTCATTGTTAAGCATGCGCCGCTGATTTTCTAAGTAAAAGCGCTGAAACCCAGTTAATTTTTGCCCTCGGGCAATTCTTTTCATACCCAGTTTGATAACGCCCTTCACTTCCGGCATCTGCAAGAAACGTTTAGCCGCATAGCGGTTAGTCACCGTGTCTTTTTTTATTCCTAAGAGAAAATTACAGGCCTGCAGCGGTGAATAGTACAGCGCGAAGGCATCCGGATTTTGACCCTTTTTAGTAAACCACTGTGGTGAAACAATGACTACGGCTTTTTTACCCTTAAGCTGTTTAGCAGTCCCCTGCATTTCCAAAAAATGTGCTAAGGATTGGCTGCCCGCTCCGCCTAATAAAAATGGCCGGTAATTGCGGTGATATTTTTGCGCAATTACACTGGGATGCAATGGATCAAGCCTTGACAATTCACTTGACCCATAAAAAGGCACATAACCATCCTTAAACGCATCCTGTTTCATTAAAGAGCCCTTAAAAATAGTATTAGTTTGCGAATTAGCCGCTTGATAAATGGCATCCTTAGAAAAAGTCCGCTCCCACGGCATTAAAAAGATAGCCAGTAGCAAGACAAATGCGCAAAGAACCGGGCCAAAAATATGCCACAGTCGGCGTTTGTTACTCATTTTCTAAATTTTCCACCTTTGCCACAATTTTATTGGGCGTATCCCATTCATTTCTGTCAAATTCAGAAACGGGTACATCTATCTGGAACTTTTCTTGCAAATTTAACAGCATTTGGACACTGGCCATTGAATCCATTAGACCATTAGCAAAAATATTCTCATCCATTTTGTCTGTTAAATCCTCACCAGTTAAATCTTGTAAAATTGCTAAAACTTCTTTTTTGGTATCCATGTTAAAACTCCTTAAATAAAATCATTGACTATTGCCAGCCAAACCATAACTGACTGAGAAAACCTGAAAAAATCAGGAAACTAAAACACACTACATTAAAAGTTACAAAAATTGCCAGCCATTTCGTATATTTGTTCGATGGCAATTTATCTTTGTGCTTCTTTTTAAACCGCAGCCAGCAATCATTGATAATGATGGCAAAAGCATGGAACAAGCCATAAACAATATAATACCAGGTTAGTCCATGCCAGAAGCCCATCACTAAAAATAAGAGCAGGTAAGCAGCCTGTGACAGCCTGACTGGGTTCTTGAACAGCTTTTTCTTCATTGCAAAGAAGGTAAAACGCATGTAGATGTAGTCCCGGAACCAGAAAGACAGGGTCATGTGCCAGCGGTTCCAGAATTCTTTGATGTTTTGCGAAATAAACGGCTTGTTAAAGTTCATTGGGGTGTGAATACCCATAAAGTAGGAAATTGACACGGCAAATAAAGAATAGCCCGCAAAGTCAAAGAATAAATACATGCTGTAGCAGTACATATAAGCTACTACCCACCAGGAAAGTTTCAACCCGCCCACAGCTGTACCTGTAATTAAAGCAGCTCGGGTAATTCGGGGCAGCCAATAGGTGCCAAAGAACCAGCCAAGAACAAATTTATATAAGAAGCCTTGAAACAGATAACGTGTTGCCAGCTCTAAATCGTTTAGATACTGTTCACGCTTTGGCACCGTGTCGCATTCTTTAGCAAATCTGCGGTAACGATCGATCGGTCCCGAAGAAATAGTTGGAAAGAATAAAAGAAAACGAAGATAGGTCCCCAAGTTAAGTTCTTTAATAGCGCCATCGCGGACTTCCATCACGACCTGAACTGTCTTAAAGGTCAGATAAGATATCCCCAAAAAAGCCAGCACTCCTGGAATTTTTGCTTGCGGAAAAGCAGTCTGTACTTTAACCAAAACCAAAGGCACAATTGCCAAAATTACAGCAAAGTAGAAAACCCAGGTTCTATTTGGACTGTTCTTGCGGCGGCGATAATAAAGATAGCCATAAGTGACCAGCAACTGAAACAAAATATAGATGATTAAATTAACGCCCTGCTGCCACTTTTCACCATCAAAAATGAGAAACAAGAAAACTAGTGAGAACACAACCTCATAGATTTTCAAGCGGTGGCCCCAATACAGTCCAATGATGATGGGTATTAAGCCAATCATCAAATAGACGAAATAATGCGGATTGGAATAAGGCTGCAAGTTAATGAAATTAGCGTTCACTACTCGTTGACCTCCTTAATGACGGCCTTAATATCAACTTTACCATTTTGCGAGACCGGCAATGTTTCACGGTAAACATAACGCTGCGGAATCATGTACGGCATCAGTTCTTTAGCTAAATCTGCTCTGATCATCTTAGTAATTTCTGCTTCAGAATACTTTTCTTTCACGCCATCTTTGAGTTTAATTTCGGCAACTATTTGCTTAACCGTATGATCTTGATTATATTTTGGTGCAGCTACGCCGTGATCAACCAACTTGTTCATACCTATATAATGGTTAATTTCTTCTAATTCTATGCGATAGCCGTTAAACTTGATTTGGAAATCGATTCTGCCGCGGTAAAAGAGCATATCCTGGTCAAAGAAGCCTTCATCCCCTGAGCGGTGGCTCATATATTGGTCACCCGGATTTTTAAAGAAAGCTTTGACCGTTTTTTCCGGATTATTCATATAACCTTTAGAAGTACTTGGTCCAGAAATAATAATTTCACCTTCATCTGGCTGGTCACCTTTAGATTTATCAATGATAATTTTGGTATCTGCTTTAACCTTGCCAATTGGGAGACGATCATATTTCTTTAAGACAGCATCAGTAATTTCTACCTGAGTAACTGCAACTGTAGTTTCAGTCGGGCCATAAGTATTAAAAACTCGTGCCTGCGGGAATTTCTTTTTTAACATTACCACCTCAGTATGCGGCAGCTCTTCGCCACAAAACATAAAGTGGGTCAGATTTGGATGATGCTTTTCGTCAAAAGTCTTATCTAAAAAACACATTTGGGCAAATGACGGCGTTGAGACCCAGACATTAAATTGTAGTTTAGGCAAAGTCTGGAACAATTGCGCAAAATTTTGCGTAACTTCATGCGGCAGAGCCACCAATTTCCCTGCACCGACTAAAGCAGGATAAAGACTCATGACTGAGAGGTCAAATGAATACGGTGCTTGAGACAAAAAAGAAGGGTGCTTCGGCAAGTCAAAGTCCGTCATTTCCCAGTTGACGAAACTGAGCAGGTTATTATGACTGATTTGCACGCCTTTAGGTTTACCACTTGTGCCTGAAGTAAAAATGACGTAAAAATTGTCATCACCTTGAACAAAGTTGGCAGGATCAGGTTCAAAATCCCCCTTTTCTACATCAGCAGGATGCACTACTTTAATAGGTGGCAAATCAATTTTCGGCAGTTCATCAATTGCTAAAATTGCTTCAGCATGAGAAACTTCCTGAATCATAACAATTCTTTCAGCATTTGAATAGCTGGCAATAGGAATATAAGCATGTCCCGACTTAACACAACCAAGAAAACTGGCGATCATTTCAAAATCCTGCCCGCCCCAGATCATCACTGGGCTTTGAGGTGAAAGATTTAAACTTACAATTTTATGAGCCCATTCATCTGAGCGCTTTTTTAAATCACCATAAGTATTGGTTTTGCCCAAATAATCATAGGCTATGCGTTCTGGCTCTACTTGAGCAACTTCATCAATTTTTTTAATTACATTTTCAATCATATTATCGTACCAGCTTTAAAATTCATTGTAGATAAAGTGAACAGATGTTAAACCACTATATTGGTACAAATAAATCAGTACCATTAAAATGACGCAATAGATAATTGTCGTCAAAACAAACTTACCAATACGTTTAGCGCGTGAATCCGTTTTTTCTTTTTTAGCCATAATTTCATATCTTTCTCAATATTAATAAAATGTACTATCGAATATAGTACTACTAAAGATTTGCAACTAAAAAAATCCTCTTAAACTTTTACCAAATTTAAACATTTCTCCTTATTATCCGTTATTCAACTTTCGGCAATCATTATAAGCAAAACAAAGCGGAACTAAAATGATAAATGAACCAAAAAGCACGGTAAGCAGTAGTAAAATAAAAATGTTTGTTGGCTTTAGCCAGCGTTCACTTTGAGCAGTTGTCAAAATATAAACAGCAAATAAGACTGTAAAAATGAGTTCCCCTAAAAGCGTGTATCCTAAAGCACCTTGACTAAACATCTGATACAGCCAAAGCCAGCCAGATGCTGGCAGCAGGCAAAGCCACCCTGAAAAACGAAGCCAAAAAACGATCTTTTTACGATAATCTTGTTTTCCCATTTTTCTCCTTAAAATTTCAATTTTTCAAATAAAGTAAAACTAATTATAACAAGGAGTTTTGCAACAAACAATTTTGTAGTTACTCAAAATTTGCATTTTGAGATTTTCGTCATACTTTTTTCACATTTTCTAGTTATACTATAATTGTGATATAGGAAAGATATACATTTTTCTTATATCACACTCAACTTTTTGTTTTTCATTCATACTCCTCCAAGTATAATAATGAAAAAACCGAAATGACTTTACAGGTCATTTTCATATCTATCCCTTTCGACTCACGTGCGTTACGTGAGTTTTTCTATGCTCTTAAACAGTTCTAAAGAAATTCTTTACTCTTTTATAAGAGTTTTTCTACTTTAACTTCATATTTTAGAGATATCATTTTAAATGTAGTAAGCAAATAGCAAGCTTACTACATACTCCCACTTTTTTATTTCATTCATTCTTACTCCTTCAAAGTAGATGAAAACTAACAGGCTCGCACAACTTGCGGGCCTTTTTTCTTTGTTATAGTATAAATTTAGCTACTTATTACTCTATGAAAGGTTTATATCTAATGTTCTCACCCACAATAAAACACTTACTGGAAGAAAAGTCAGGTTCATTCATTATTCCTGCTTCCCGGATCGCCTTTGTTGAAGACGACAATCCTTTATACCATGCTTTTATGATTTTAACTCGGGTTAAATATTCAAAAATTCCAGTTCTTGACCGGCAAAATCGCGTTGTCGGCCTATTAAGTTTAGCAATGATTACAGATAAAATGATGGAAACAGATAGAATTTCACTTGAGCCCTTAAACAAATTATTAGTGCGGGATGTGATGCAAACCAAATTCGACAAAATAAACTTCGTGCAGACTACACTGGAAACCCAACTTCATTTGTTAGTTGACAATGCCTTTTTACCTGTGGTCGATGATTATGGTGTTTTCCAAGGACTGTTAACCAGACGTGAATGGATTAAAGCTTTTAATTACATTTGTCATAATTTTGAGAAAGAATATAAAGTTATTCCGATTACCAAAGATAAGCTATTATAAAATATACTGAAATTTTATTTTTGTTTATTCCTTTTTAGTGTACTTTATTACAAATTAAGCTATAATAATCATTAGTAGGGAAACACCAGTGCTTTTATTTGGTAATCCAGCTATTTGGTTAATACAATGTTAAAAATCGATTTTAATTTGATATTTATTTTTTGATATATACATATTTATTAATTATAATCATTTTACTTTATAAAAATAAATAACGCTTTACTGAATTAGTTAACAAGAATTGATGGATATTCCTTAAATAATCAGAAAAGAAGAGCACTATTATGGCAAGTAAAACAATTTCTGCGCAATTGACATTTTTGATAAGCGCAATTATAAAAAATTGGACTTACCCAGACGATCAAGAGCTTTCACTTAAAGAAAAGTCTGAGCTGGTGTCCCAACTAAAGGAACTGGCACAAAACTCAGATGATATGGAAGAAGCCGCTAAAATTACTGAAGCGTTTTATAAAGACAAAGTTGCTAAACGTTTTAAATCAATGGATTCTAATTTTTCGTGGATTTTTATAATACTGCAACATGAACTAGTATCCGCTACCCGTTTGCATGCCCTGCTTCTCGATCTGGCTCATGAAGAAAATTTTTCGGAAAAAGGAATTGCAAAAATTAACCATTATTTTGTTGAAACTGATGATCATGGCGACAATGACAACTTTATTACCATGTCATCTACGGACATAATAGATTCTTTAGGAAGGACTAAAATTTTTCACATTCAACCCTCTAAGGAAGAAAATGAGACTCCCGATATTAAAAATTCTAAATTCGTGCCTAAACCTAAGCCGGTAAAAACTGAACCTCAGTTCAACAAGATTATTAAACTAAAAGATCACTAAGTAAAAGAAGGCAAAAAATGATCTGATCCCCAAATTTGTTCTAATTTTAGGGTTCACATCAGAATTGCTTTCTTTTTTTATTATATTAATTTGCATCTAATTTAGACCTATTCTAAATAAAATTAAGTATTTAGTGTTAAAATAGGAAACATAATAATTAGTTTAATTTACGGGAGGAAGCTATTAATGAGTTTTAAACGCCAATGGAAATTTATTCTTGTATTAGCAATTGGGATAGTGGGGCTTTTTTGCCAATTAGGCTTGAAGACTAAAAGTCTTTTTCAAATAGGAAACTTACAATTTCCTATTCAAGCAGTGTTAATCGACATTGTGGGCATCATGATGGCTATTTCCTTACTTGCCGAAATTGCCAGTGATTTTAAATCCGGACGCTATGGCGTCGATATTTTAGCTGTTATTGCAGTCGTTTCTACTATACTGATTGGTGACATTTGGGCCGAATGGATGATTTTGGTCATGATGACTGGCGGTCAGACACTAGAGGACTATGCCACTGGACAAGCAGATAAAGAGTTACGCTCTCTTTTAAGCAATTCACCTACTATTGCCAACAAAATTGTGAACAATGAACTCGTTTCTGTTGACGTTGAACAACTAAAAATTGGTGATCATGTGTTAATTAAACCTGGTGAACAAGTTCCAGTTGACGGAAAAGTAGTTAATGGTGAATCAAGTTTTGACCAGTCATCATTAACTGGAGAATCCGTTCCGGTTGCTAAAAAAGCTGGAGATGAATTAATGTCCGGCTCAATTAATGGCAGCGTAGCAGTAGAAATGGCTGTTACTAAAAAAGCGAGTGACTCTGAATACCAGACAATTGTTTCACTAGTTGAATCATCGCAAGCAAAACCGGCTAAGTTTGTCAAAATGGCTGACCGTTACGCTGTACCTTTTACCATTATTTCCCTGGTAATAGGTATTGCTGCCTGGATTCATTCCGGTAACCCAGTCAACTTTGCAGAAGTTATGGTTGTGGCTTCACCTTGCCCATTGCTAATTGCAGCGCCTGTTGCACTGGTATCCGGCATGAGTTCCATGTCTAAACATCATATTATAGTTAAGTCTGGTCCCACTTTAGAAAAACTGGCTACTGCAAAAACTTTTGCTTTTGATAAAACTGGTACTTTAACAGAAAATCAGCTGGTAATTGATGAAATCGTACCTGCCAGAGACAGTAGTTATAGTCCAGCCATCCTGCAAAGTTATGCTACCAGCGTTGAGCAACAGTCAAGCCATATTATTGCCAATTCACTAGTCAATGTAGCTGATAAAAATCTTTTAAAACCAGCAACAAATATCAAAGAATCAACTGGCCAAGGAATTAGTGGTACTGTTGAAGGACACCTAGTTAAAGTTGGTAAGTTAGATTATGTTAAGCCCCAAGAAAAAGCTGCTACAGTTAATGCTACAGCAGTTTATATTTCAATTGACGATAAGTATGCCGGTTATATTACATTTAAAGACCAAGTTCGTCCCGAAAGTGCTGAGACAATTGCACGTTTGAAACGTCAAAGTGGCGCACACATTATGATGTTAACTGGTGACCACAAAGATGTAGCTGATAAAATTGGACAATCTGTCGGTGTCAACGATATTCGCTACGGTTTGCTACCTGCTGAGAAGATAGCCGCTATTAAAAATGTACCTCAAGAAAAGCGACCCGTAGTCATGACTGGTGACGGCATTAATGACGCTCCTAGTTTATCAGCTGCTGATGTTGGTATTGCTATGGGAGCCAAAGGTGCTTCTGCTGCCAGTGAAAGTGCAGATGCAATTATCATGGTAAATGATTTATCTAAAATTAATGATGCTGTGGCAATTTCTAAACATACCATGAAAGTTGCTAATATTGATGTGCTAACCGCTATTACAATTGTAGTTATTATTGAACTGATTGCATTTACCGGCATTATCCCTGCTTTTTGGGGTGCCATTTTGCAGGAAGTGGTTGATATGATTTCCATTAGCTTGGCTCTTTTAGCAAAAACTACTCCTAAAAATCCGGAGCAAACAGGAATTAGTCCTGCAAAATAAACCAAATTAGTAAAATCTGAAAAAGCCTGATAAATTAACGTTTACTAAACAACGTAGTTTATCAGGCTTTTTATACGAATCCTAATGCATTAAAAAGCATATGGGATATAATTGAATAACGCAAGTCCTTGGTAGTTGTGTAAACCCAGGCTAATACGCAACCTAATGCCCAATAGACCAGTATATATTTCGTAAATCCAGGATCATGTACATATCCGAAGATAAGTCCACTGAAAAGAATGCCTAACCATTTATTTAAATTATTATTTTTATAAAAGAAAGTGTTAAAGAAATAGCCACGAAAAATAAATTCTTCAAATACTGGACCTATAAATATCACCATTACTGGAAAAAAGTTTCCTGCTTGGTGAGAAAATTGATCTAAAAGATTCTGATTAGTCGAAGTTTGCTCCGAATTAAAGCCCAGTGCCCATTGTATGGTTGCACTGACTATAATCAACATTATTACGCCTAAAAGGGAAAGTAATATTTTCTTAAATTGCCAATGTGGTCTACTATTATAATTGCGCTCGTTATTATGGCGCAACTGCAGATTATATAAATAAAGCACTATTAATAAGGCTATTAGCGTAATTATCGCAGTTAGAACTATAAAGGGAACATTTCCTAAGTGTAGTTCTTTACTTAACCTGTGGGGATAAAAATAAAATTGTTGCACAACGCTATAAATTATAAAAGAGACTACTATTGTAATTACATTCCCCAAAAAATAGAAAAATTTCTTCATTCATTCCACCCTTTTCAAACTATAAGTGAAAGCAACATTAATTAGTCCTTTGCACAAAATATTGTCTTAACCTTGAACCGATCTGATTTCGCTATTAAAGCTCAAATATTTCCCGGGAAATAACTTTATTATTCTATCATATTTTAATTTACTATGACTTTTTATTCATCTTTATTATAATAGACTTAGCTTTGAACTTAAGGTAGGATATTATGATTAGATTTTTTGAAGTATTAAACCAAAACCGTTCGTTTATAATTCTTTCACTTATTATGCTTGCAACCTTTGCAGTTTTTTTAATTTCTTGGCTAAAAGAACCCAGAAGATTGCTTAACGGCATTCTTTTTACCATTTTTTTGCTGGCATTTGGTGTTTGGCTGACTGTGATGATTCTTTCTACCAGTTTAAGACCACTCATACTGACATATGAAATTCTAATAGTGCTATTCGTTGCAACAATTACTTTGCTGGCAGCTTTTTCGTGGCTATTTTTTCTATGGAATGCCTACATCGTCTGGAAACGTGAAAGTCATACACTATCAAATTTATTAACTCTATTTATTGGTATTGGCATAATTGTTGTTTGGCTAGTTGCTCTAGTTGGACCCTTTAGAAATTTACCCTCTTGGGTTAGAATTTTATTATATGCACCAACAGCTATTTTGGATTACCTTCTCTTCGTAGCCTATAACTTTTTAGTAAACTTAACCTTTTATCAAATTGTTCCTAGACAATATAACCAGGACTATTTAATTGTTTTAGGAGCGGGATTGGCCCACGGTGAACAAGTCACCCCATTATTAGCCAGTCGTATTAATCGTGCTATCCAATATGCTCAAAAACAAGTTACCAAGGGACGGAAGATGCCCAAATTAATTATGTCTGGCGGTAAAGGTGGGGATGAAAAAGTTTCTGAGGCTCAAGCAATGACTGAATATGCAATAGCCCGTGGAATAGAACCAAAAGACATTTTATTAGAAGATAATTCCAAAAATACATACCAAAATATGAAATTTTCAGCCGAAGTAGCTGCAAAAGATTTCGGCAGTAAAAATTACAAGGCAAAATTCTTTAGTAACAATTATCATATTTTTAGAGCTTCTCTTTACGCAAAAGCAGCTGGTCTAAATGCAAATGGTGTAGGATGCTATACTCGTCTTTACTTTCTGCCTAATGCAATTGTGCGTGAATTTGCTGCAGTTTTACTACTTAAAAAGAAACGGCATCTAGTCGCCATATTTTTAATCATTCTTTTCTTTGTTATTTATGCTCTATTTGATTTTACTGGTATCATCCACTAAATAATTCAAAGATAATAACCATCATATTTTGGCGTTACTCTTTCATAAATGTTAAACTATCTCTTATTAATTAATTATTAAAAGAAAGAGAAAAAGACATGTTACAATTAAAAGATTTACGCAAATCATACCATGTCGGTGATACGGTTACTCATGCACTTGACGATGTTTCTATATCATTTCGTAACCAAGAATTTGTTGCAATTTTAGGCCCCAGTGGTTCCGGTAAAACTACGTTATTAAATGTTGTCGGTGGACTTGATCGCTATGATAGCGGTGATCTCATTATTAATGGCAAATCTACTAAGAATTTCAAGGAAACTGACTGGGATGCATATCGAAATAATTCTGTCGGCTTTGTTTTTCAAAATTATAACTTAATCTCACACTTGTCAATTATTGCCAATGTTGAATTAGGAATGAATTTATCCGGAGTTTCTGCCTCAGAACGACGCAAAAGAGCAATGGATGCTTTAACTCAAGTCGGTTTGAAAGAACATATTTCTAAAAATCCTAACCAATTGTCCGGTGGTCAAATGCAACGTGTAGCTATTGCTCGCGCTTTAGCTAATGACCCCGATATTTTGCTTTGTGACGAACCCACTGGCGCCCTTGATACTGAAACTTCTGAGCAGATTATGAAGTTAATTAAAGAGCTGTCAAAAGACCGCTTGGTAGTTATGGTTACGCACAACCCCAAGTTAGCTCAGGAATATGCGACCAGAATAGTTAACTTTCAGGATGGAAAAATTTTAAATGATTCCAACCCTTTTATTCCCGAAGAAGAAAAAGATACTTTTAAATTAAAGCGCACAAAAATGTCATATTGGAATGCTATCAAATTAAGCTTTACCAATATTATGACTAAAAAGGGCAGAACAACTTTAACTGCTTTTGCTTCAAGTATCGGTATTATTTCTATTGCCGTCGTTTTAGCTTTATCCAATGGCTTTCAAAAACAAATTGATACGACTATGAGTAAAGCACTGGCTAAATATCCCGTGACCATCAATCAAACTGCTACTGATGCCAGCAGCGTTGCAGACCGGAACGAATCTGAAAAGAATGTTAAAAATCGGGGTTATTTAACCGTTGAAAAAGATAAGATGCAGGAATCCACTCATCAAAATAAGATTAACCAAAAATATGTTAATTATGTCAAAAAAATAAATCCCAATTATGCTAACAATATTTCCTATCAGCGTGGAATTAACCTGAATTTGCTCACTCGCAGCAAAAATAAAATTAAACGTGTCCAATTTTCTCCTATTTCAGCTAATTCAGATAGCTCTCAAGCAGCTGCACAAATGCGAATGCAAGCAATTAGTGCCACTGGCTTAGGCTCATCAGTGTTTCCTACTACACTTAATTCCAGTAAAAGCAATTTTCTTAAAGAAAATTATCAACTTTTGTCTGGTGCATGGCCGCATAAGGCTACAGATTTGGTTTTAGTAACAGATAACGAAAACAAATTAAACATTAATATTATTAAAAACTTAGGTTTGAAGGCTAAGGCCGGTGAGAAGTTAAATTATCAAAAATTTGTTGGGAAGAAATTTAAAGTTGTCGACAACGATGACTATTACCAAAAATTGCCAACAGGGATGTTTATTCCTCAAAAAATAAGTAATTCTATGTATGACAACAGCAAAACCCAAATGCAAATTGTAGGTATCATTAGACCAAAAGATGAGAATTCTATGGCACTCCTGTCTTCAGGAATTGCTTATAGCGATCAGCTAACTCAAAACATTATCAAGAAGAATAAAAAATCAGAAATAGTACTAGCCCAAAAGAAGGCAAAACAAAATGTAATGACCGGACAAGATATGAATGCCCGAGAAAAGAAACAGATGCTGCAGTCAATTGGTGGTTCAACCATTCCAACGAGTATTATGATTTATCCCAACGATTTTGATGCTAAAGATAAAGTGCTTGATTATTTAGATAAATGGAATCGTGGTAAAAAAAGGAAGAATAAAATCATTTATACTGATATGTCGAGTGCCGTTACTTCAATGACTGGTGGCTTACTTAACGGCATTACCACCGTATTGGTTGCATTTGCTGCTATTTCGTTAGTAACTTCAATGATCATGATCGGCATTTTAACTTATACTTCTGTTCTTGAAAGAACGAAAGAAATTGGTATTTTAAAGGCTTTGGGAGCTCGTAAGAAAGATATTACTCGGGTTTTTGATGCTGAAACATTCATTCTGGGCGTCTTTTCTGGAATTTTGGGAGTAGTTGTTGCCTGGCTGCTAGTCTTCCCTATTAACAGTCTTTTATACTCCATCACAGATTTAGCTAACGTTGCCCAGCTTAATCCAGTACATGCTTTGATATTAGTCATTATTTCAACTGTTTTGACAATGGTTGGTGGACACCTGCCGGCACGTATGGCTGCTAAAAAAGATGCGGCAATAGCATTAAGAAGCGAATAAAACAAATTTAAAAAGTCCAATTAATGTTACATGTGAAACAAACATTAGTTGAACTTTTTTATTTACCAAAAAGAGTGCCTGCTATTATTGCCAAGTTTATTGACAAATTGGCATATACCAATTTATAATTGAGGTAACAACTATGGAGGGGCAAATAAGATGAAAGTTATTATCTCAAGTGACAAGACTAACGGCAGTAAAAAAGGTTTTGAAATATTTAAGAACAGTATTGAAAGTGGCAGTAAAGTTATTGGTTTAGCAACTGGTTCCACTCCTGTAAATCTTTATCAAGAGTGGGCTGAGAGTAATCTAGATAACAGCAATTTAATTAGTATTAACCTTGATGAATATGTAGGTTTGACTCCTGATAATGATCAAAGCTATCACTATTTTATGCAAAAGAATCTGTTTGCTAAAAAGCCTTTCAAGCATTCATATATTCCTGATGGTATTAGAGCTATCAAAGATCCAGAAGGAACTTCTGCTGGCTATAATAAAATTATCGCTGAAAATCCGATTGACATTCAATTACTAGGATTAGGTCAAAATGGCCACATCGCTTTTAACGAACCAGGTACATCATTTGATTCTGTTACACACGAAGTGCAATTAACAGAGAATACTATCAAAGCCAATTCTCGTTTCTTCAATAATATTGACGAAGTACCTAAATCAGCAATTTGCATGGGAATTGCAAATATAATGTCCGCTAAAGAAATTGTGATTATGGCCTTTGGTGATAATAAAGCTGAAGCTGTTCAAAAGATGGTTGAAGGTCCAGTAACTGAGGAAGTCCCAGCTTCAATTTTGCAAAAGCATGAAAATGTAACTTTGATTGTTGATCAAGCTGCAGCAAATAAATTAAGTGCAAAATATTCTAACTAATTAATTTAAATGATATACAAAAAGGCGATGCGTAAATGCATCGCCTTTTTGTGTGCTATTTTACAAACTATTATTGTATACATACGGTGCATATTATTAGTCTGTTAAAATAATCAGTATTATTATTAAGATGAACCATGAGAGGATGGTGATAAGTTGAAAAGGAGTAAAAAATGGCTATTGGTATTATGTATGTCGTTACTACTACCTGTGCCTTGTTACTTAATATGGGAAACCAGTAGTTTCTGGCAAAAATATTTAAAGATTAAATTACCGCATTTAGGTTCTCTTAATCCTATATTTGCCTGGTATTTAATTGGTATCAGTATAATTGTTTTTATAATACTAATTGTTAGTTTAATTGTCATCCTATTCTGGCCAGTCCAGAGAAACTTTAATTTAATTCATAAACGTGATGGTCAAGTTAAGGTTACTACAAAAGCCATTAATAGCTATGTAATGAATTCACTTGCTGACTTGCCTTATTTAAATAATGCAAAAGTTAGTTCCAAACTTACGAAACACCGGATTAAAATTAAAATTGGCGGTGACTTGGGTCCAGGTGAAAACATTGCCGCCCTACTTGACGATTATCTTGAAGAATTAAAAAAGAGCCTGAAGCAATTGCTAGGAATTGAGCAAAAACCAAAAATTAAAATCAAGTTTATCAATTATCACAAGGGTGATAAACCTGAAAAGCGCGTTCAATAAAGGAGGTTAAGATGAAAGAAGAATACAAAAAATACCTCCCAGAAATAAGCGGTGCTGTAATTGGTGTTTTACTAGCATTATGCTTTTTGGTACTGGGATTTTTCAAAACTATTTTTGTCATCGTGATGTTAGTCTGCGGCTTTTTGGTTGGACATTACTGGCCAGTGTTCAAAAAAATGCTGCAAAATAAATAATTTATATAAGGAGTATATGCAATATGGTACAATCAAGTTCAAATCAAGGTAGTTCAAAACCAGAAGTTAAAGGTGACTTAAAATACGATTCAAAAGTAATTCAAAAAATCGTGGGTATTGCTTTATCAGATATTAAAGGTTTACTAACTGTTAACGGTGGCTTTTTCTCAAATATTGCCGATAAAATTGTTAACAGTGATGATGTTACTTCAGGCGTAAATGTTGAAGTTGGTAAAAAACAAGTAGCTGTTGACATTGAAATTGTTGCAGAATATGGCGTTGATATTACCAAGTTATACGATCAAATTAAGCAAAAGATCCAAGAAAAAGTCAAAGAAATGACCGGTCTTGATACAGTTGAAGTCAACGTTACTGTAGTTGACATTAAAACTAAAGAGCAACACGAAAAAGATTCTGTCAGCTTGCAAGACCGTATTACCGGGGCTGCTCAAGATACTAAGGATAAAATTACCGATCAAAAAGATAAGGTTCAAGATAAAGCCGAAGAAAAGAAAAAGGAAACTAAAGAATCTAGAGTTAAATAATAAACATAATTTCAATCTGCAAACACAAAATTTATAAAGTACGTGTCTGAGAACAAATAAACTATGAATTTACGAAAAAAAGAAGGTAAAGCATAATTTTGGTGTTAACCCTAAAATTAGGACACTTTATTAGTTGTTAACTTCGGATAGCATTCAAACCGTATAGAGAAAAATTAGGGATAACTCAGATAACTTAATCAAATTCTTGTGCAAGATTAGTTTAATCATGCTAAAATATATCTATAGAGCAAAAGAAGCCTTGTAAAAACAAGACTTCTTCTCTGAATTTCAAGCAGCCGCTTTAAAGGCGGTTGACTCAATTACGTTTTTAATCAAAAAGACCAATCCCATAACTGGCCAAAGTTATTGTTGGGACGGTCTTTTTGTTTACCTGTGCTTGTCGATATAGGTCAACAAGACAATAATAAACGAGGCAAAGGCCAGCGCTAATTCTAGCGCATGGAATACGCTCACTTGCTGAACACCTTTCTAAAAGATTTCGTGCCATAAGCACCCTCTCCTTTCAAGTGAAACAGCCAACCGCCCTCAAAACAATTTGCTATCAATTCAAATTTAATTATAGCAAAGATTGCCTTATTCCTAAGCAACAGTAATCGTTTAATTTAAAAGACTAGACCACTTTTGATGTTAACCCTAAATTAGGACACTTTATTAGTTGTTAGCGAAGGACTAATCTCCGATATTCAATCGGAGTTAGTACTTTTAGTTTGATTTCAATTTTATCTTGTTTAGATAATTTAGTCATAAAAATAACCTCCAAATTTGTCCTAAATTTGGGGATCATTTCATAACTTTACTGCCTTTTATAAATTAATGAAATTAACCGTAATATTGATCATGGTCTAAAGCAGTTTCATCGAAATTAACTATCACAAATTCATAGTTTGAAAAACACTCCATCCAGTTGTTATAATAGTCGTTCTCTTTTTTTAGCGACTTACTGTTTTCTTCTCCTTCTATTATAAAAGGCTTTGAACGTATATTAAAATTTGCATGTATTGCACCTAGCAAGTTCAATAAACACAAGAAATCTTTTGCTGAAGCCACACTTACATGAAAAGATTTAAACGAACTATTGTTTTTGCCAAGATAACTTTTTGCTCTATTATACTCAGCAGCAGATTCTGCCCTATAATTTTCAACGCTATTTACATTCTCTTCAATAATAGCTGTCGGAGCTTGTTTTTTAAAAAGATCTAGTATCTTTCTTAATTTCGAAAATTGTTCATCATTCATTTTTATCATTCCATTTAAAAGGCAGTGCTTGGAAATATTATATCTCCTAAGAAACAATCAATTTTACCGCTTATTTCTGCAGAATCTTAGGTAATAGCTACATTTGCATTTAAGAGTAACTGCATAAAACACTATGCTCATAATCTAAAAGACTAGAGTTTCACAGCTTATTTAATTGGTTGATAAAAGAAGTATTATTCTATCATCCCAATTCGATTACTTGATCAAACTGCTTTTTGATTTCCGGTCGCAAGTGATGAGAAATGTAGACTAAAGTGATGTTGTCCAAATCAAGCAGACTTTGTTCGATTTTCTGGCCATCTTTTTCATCAATTGCGGAAGTAATTTCATCGGCCAATATAACCTGCGGGTTACCCAGCAATTGCCGTGCCAGTGCAATTCGTTGCTTTTGTCCACCCGAAATGTTGTTACCGGCGTGTTTTAAAACAGTGTCAAGCCCGCTGGCGCTGTCAGCGACAAATTTTTCCAAACCTGCACGTTTAATCGCAGTCTTCAGCTCTTCTTCAGTTGTCTCACGATCTAAAGTGATGTTATAACGCAGGCTGCCATCAAAAATATAGGCTGACTGGTCAATATAAGCGATCTGCTTATGTAGCGACCGCAGACTAAGTTCACGGTATTCATTGTTATCCCAGGTAAGTGATCCTTGGTAGCCGGTTAATAAACCACCAATTAATTTTACCAGGGTCGACTTACCGCAGCCTGACGGTCCAACAATAGCTACCCGTTCGCCTCGCTTAATGCTGCCGGCAACATTCGTTAAAATAGGTCTGTCACTATTAGGATAGCTGAACGAAAGGTCACTAAATGCAATTTGCTGGGTCAAAGGAGCAACATCCTTGTCCCCCGTCTTCTTCTGCGTATTAGCTAGTTTATTGTACTTGTCAAAAATAGGCTGTACTGCCCGAATTGAAGTTAGATCAATACTGATTTCTGTCAAGCTGCCAAAAACATTCCCGGACATTGAACCAACAATTAAAATAGCTCCAATTGGAATCTGATTGTGAAAGGCCAGGTATCCGGATTCAACAGTTAAAATAGTTTGAGCAGATACACTAATCAGGTTAATCAGTGCATTAGAAGAGGACATTTCCGTAATGTAATTAACTCGAGCCTGTCCAGCCTTATCTGATGCCGCAAGAACTATTTTATTGAGCAATTTTTGCTGACCAAGCGTGAGCAGGTTGACAAAGCCCTCAAGAACGTCGGTTATTTTTGACGTTAATACCTCATTTTGCCTGCTTTGTTTTTGCGATAACTCCTCCAACTTTTTCTTAAAAAGACGGGGAAATAAAATCATAATAACAGCAAAAACCAAAGTAGTTACAAATAAGAGTGGATGGTAAGAAAACAGGATGACACTGGCAATAATGCCTAAGAGTGCACTGCTAAATGTTTGCTCTAAACTGAAAAAGCCATCTTGATTAATTTGGTTAATATCGTTAGTAAACCAGGAAACATAGTCAGCTTCCGTGTGCTTATTAAAGCCTTCATATTCTTGACGACCAATTACATGGGCTAATGCGCTCCTAATAGAATTATCGACAGCCTTGATAATTACAGCGGAATATCGTGAACTACAAAAAAAGAAAATTAGGAAAAAGCCCCAGCTAAGCAAGTTTAAACCTGTATCAACAATAAAGCCCTTTAAACTATGCTGTGTCAAAGCAGTAAGTGCATTACCTTTAAAAACGCTGGCAGCAGTTTGTGCCAAATTCCGGCCAAAATAGAAAATAGCCAGAATCACATACATGTCTGAATTACGTTTAATGTAGGTCCAAAGCGAAAATTTTGTTAGAGAATTTTCCATTATCTATCTCCTAACTAAATGCCTGTTTTTAGTGTTAATACTAAAATGACATATCTTCCTGAGAGAAACAGTTTGCAAATAATAATGATTTTTGACCTATTTCAATGCTGCAGGTCCTTAAATAATTTATTATTGTGGGCTTTAGCATTCCTTTTAAAAATCCCCCTAAATACCAATTACGGCATGAAACATACTAGTTTACTCTTTTTATTTGAATTATTTACTACTACCTTTATAATTCATTTATCATTTTATTGCTTTTATAATATAAAAGCAATCTATTTTTAATTTTTGTATTTAGAATTATTTTTTCACAACAGTATATAAATAGTGTGACTTCTTTATACTCTTTAAAAAACTTGTTTCATAGTTGATAAATCCTTATCATGTTTTAATTGAATTAAAGCATGCAACTGCTTTCAGCTTCGCTTGTTTTAACGATAAAAACTAAATGCAAGCTGTACAGCTTGATATCAAATAAATATTTCCATTATGCTTCAACACTATTGTAAGTTAATAACTATTAGTTTAATTTTGAGGATTTATTTGTTGCTTTTTATTTTAGTTTCACGTGTAACACAGTTTAAAATCATAAGTTCAAATTTTCAATTTTGACAATAACTACAACTTTTTACTTCTGTATTATACAAAATCACTTGACTTTTTGATTAAAATTTTAATTTACTTTTTGCTTGTATACCACTATATCTCGTATTAAACTAAATAAGAATCTATATATTGTATTTATGAAAGAACGTGATCCAAGTTATTGTTTTAAGTGGGCCAATTGGAGCCGGTAAATCCAGTTTAACTAGTATTTTAGCTGAGCACTTAGGTACACAAGCCTTTTACGAGGGAGTTGATAATAATCCTGTTCTTCCTTTATATTACCAAGACATGAAACGCTATACTTTTTTGCTCAACATCTACTTGCTTAACCATCGTTTAGCACAAATCAACCAGGCAATCCGAGAGAAAAACAGTGTTTCAGACCGTTCGATTTATGAAGACGCACTCTTTTTCAAAATGAACGCGGATAGTAAAGTGGCTGATCCAACTGAGTTTAAGATATATGATAGTCTACTCGAAAATATGATGGAAGACACACCGGGCAATCCTAGCAAAAAACCCGATTTGCTAATCTACATTCATGTTTCCCTTGATACAATGCTTAAACGCATTAAAAAGCGGGGTCGTTCATTTGAGCAAATTAGTACAGATCCCAGTTTAAAAGATTACTATGCCAGGCTAATTAAGTATTACGAACCTTGGTACGAAAAATATGATGCATCTCCCAAGATTAAAATTGATGGCGATAAATACGATTTTATCTGCGATGAAGATGCCAAAAAAGAAGTTTTACGTCAGATTGATGACAAATTGCATGCAATAGGCAATTTAGAATAGAGAAGGAACGTGATGACAGTTATTGTTTTAAGCGGGCCAATTGGAGCCGGTAAATCCAGTTTAACCAGTATTTTAGCTAAGTATTTAGGAACTAAACCTTTTTATGAGAGTGTCGATAACAATCCTGTATTGCCACTTTTTTATGCTGATCCTAAAAAATACGCATTTTTACTCCAAGTGTTTTTCCTAAACACTCGTTTTCGTAGTATCAAGGATGCATTAACCGATGATAATAACGTTCTTGATCGTTCAATTTATGAAGATGCCCTTTTCTTTCAAATGAATGCAGACATTGGTCGGGCTACCAAAGAAGAAGTTGATACATATTATGAACTGCTCAATAATATGATGGGTGAGCTTAAGCACATGCCCAAGAAAAATCCTGATCTTTTGGTTCATATTAAGGTTTCATATGACACTATGATTAAAAGGATTCAAAAACGAGGACGTCCTTATGAGCAGCTGAGCTACGACGCAACGCTGGAAGATTATTATAAGAGACTTTTGCGTTACTACAAACCGTGGTATGAAAAATACGATTACTCTCCTAAAATGGAAATAGATGGTGACAAACTAGACTTCATTACTGATGACCATGCTAGAGAAGTTGTACTTGATCAAATTGTTGCCAAGCTAAAAGAAATGGGTAAATTACCTAAATCTTGGGACAAGTCTACAGCTATTCAAATTGAGCAACAATAAATCCATTATTTTAAAGAGCCATTAGCTAGAGCTAGTGGCCCTTTTCATATCTTGCTTAAATATCATATAGTTTTTAACATGTTCATTAACCTAACTATCAGCAAGTTACAAATTTCCATATTAATTAGATAAAATTTCGTAAACTATGTTATGATTAAAACATATATTTTTTCACATATTTTTTTAATCAATTTATATAATTTTAGCTGGTAGTAAAAGAGTTGCCCTATTAGCCTCTCTAATCAAATTAATTTCAGTAAAAAGGAGAAAAAATGAACTATATCCTTTCAATTATGCCCTCTTTAATTTCGGGTGCAAAGATGACATTAATTTTATTCTTTTGGACTTTGATTGTTTCTATTCCCTTGGGAATTATAGTCAGCCTAGGCTTACTTTCACATTTTAAACCCTTAAGATTAATCTTAAAATTTTACATTTGGATTATGCGAGGTACTCCTCTTCTGCTGCAATTAATTTTTATTTTCTATGGCTTGCCTATAGTCGGTATTATTTTTCAGCGCTACGATGCAGCGCTTTTTGCCTTTATTTTAAACTACACAGCTTATTTTGCCGAGATATTCCGCGGTGGCTTTCAATCAATCCCTGTAGGGCAATATGAAAGTGCTCGCGTTTTAAGACTAAATTACTGGCAAACATTGAGCCATATTATTATTCCTCAGGTCAGCAAAATAGTTATACCTTCAATTGGCAATGAAGTGATCAACTTAGTTAAAGATACTTCTTTAGTGTATGTCATTGGTTTGGGTGAGCTCTTACGTGCTGGCAATGTTGCTACAGCAAGAGACGTAACACTAATTCCTTTAGTGATAGTCGGTATAATTTATCTATTAATGACAGGTATCGCATCATTTTTGCTGAAAAAAATTGAACACAATTTTGCAAAGTGGAAGTAAATTAGGGGAAATAATACTATGCTAGAACTTAAAAACATTACCAAAAAATTTGGCTCTCGTACGATTTTAAACAAGTTAAACTTAACTATTCCTGACAAACAAATTTTAGCCATTGTAGGACCATCTGGAGCAGGCAAAACTACTTTGCTGCGCTGCTTAAGTGGTTTAGAAAAAATTGATTCCGGTGATTTTTTGTGGGATGGGCAAAAGTTTGACCCAGCCGCTCCTGATAGCAAAAGTCATATTATCGGAGTAGTTTTTCAAAGCTATGAGCTTTTCCCCAATTTAACTGTAATCGAAAACATTACCTTGGCACCAACACTAGTTTTAAAAGAAAGTGCAGATCAGGCACAAGCCCGTGCGCGAAAATTGCTTGAACAACTAGATTTAACTGGTAAAGAACAGCTCTATCCCTACCAGCTTTCTGGAGGTCAGCAACAAAGAGTAGCTATTGTACGTGCTCTAGCAATGGAACCACATATTCTATGTTATGACGAACCCACTTCTGCTTTAGATCCTGCTTTAAGAACAAAAGTCGGAGAAATAATTTTAAAGCTTAAAAATAATAACAACATGACGCAAATTATTGTCACTCATGACATGGAATTTGCCAGCCAAGTGGCCGATCAGGTATTCAAAGTAAAAGCATTAGATGATAAGAAGGTAATATAAGTGAAAACCAAGCGCCTCTTAACCCTCATAATAACGCTCATCTGTACTTTATTTATTTCTGCTTGTAGTGGCATATCAGTTAATAGAAAAGCTAACGCAGTTGACAACTGGTCTCATATCAAGCAACGTGGCTATGTTACAGTTGGTGTAGATGATACTTTTGTACCCATGGACTTTAGGCAAAAAAATGGTCAGTTAATTGGTTACGACGTTGATCTCGCAAATGCTGTTTTTAAACAATATGGTATTAACGTCAGTTTTCAAACAATTGACTGGTCTATGAATACTACTGAATTAAAAAACGGCACAATTGACCTTATATGGAATGGTTTTAGCAAAAATCCCGAGCGTGAAGCTAAGGTAAGTTTTAGTAAGACTTACCTATACACTTCTCAAGTATTAGTAAGTCTTAAAAAGAACAAAATTAATACCATTGCCGCAATGAAAAATAAGACTTTGGGCGTTCAAACCGGCTCTTCCGGCTATAATGACGTAATGAAATATCCGAAAGTTTTTAAAAATCATATTAAAAATCAGGACCCTATCCTTTATGATTCCTTCACTAATGCATTTATAGATCTAAATGCAGGTCGCATCCAAGGCTTGCTGATAGACAGCACCTATGCAAATTATTACATTTCGCGGCAAAAACACCCGGAAAACTTTACTGAAATCGAAAGTCCTTTTCCAAAAGAAGAATTTGGTGTAGGTATGAGAAAAAGCGACTTAACCTTGCATAAGAAAATCAATTATGCCTTAGAAAAGCTGGCAAAAAACGGTACTTTAACAAAGATTAATCACAAATGGTTTGGCGACAAAGCCGAATCTCCTTTACTTGAAACGAAAAAAGATTAATTTAAATTATCAAGTATTGCAGCTATTCCATCATGGTTGTTATCTAAAGTAGTTCTAAATTTCTTTTTCAAGTCTTGTGGTGCATTTCCCATTATTACAGGATGACCTACTGATTGAAGCATTTTCTCATCATTATAATTATCTCCAAAAGCCCAGCAGTTTTTCAGTTCTATGCCGAAAGCCTGGGCTATTACTTTTGCTCCTTGACCTTTAGAAACTCGTTTAACAACTATCTCCAATAGATTCGCGGCAGATTTCACTATATAGAGTTCTGGATAGAGCCGCCTTAATTCTTTTTGAGTAGCATCTAACAGGTCTGGTGTCCCCATGAGTAAAATTTTATGTACATTTTTGAGTTGCTCTATTTCAGTAATTGAACTAGGTTGCGCTTTAAATTTAACAATTTTCTCTTCATTTTCAACCAAACCATTATTATTACCTGGGAAATAATACCAGTTGTCGTCACTATAGACATTCCACACTACCCCATTATTTTTACGTTCAATATAAGAACATATTTTGGCAGCTTTTGAAGCAGACATAAAATGCGAATCAAGTATATGACCCATTTCATCTAAAACCAAAGCACCATTATAGGCTACCATTGGACATGATTTGGTAATTTCTCCCACAACAGACATAATTGCTTTAGGCATCCGTGCAGAAACTGGTACAAACACATTGCCTTTAATAATTTGTTTACGAATGGCAAGTTTAGTCTTCGGTGTAACTTCTTGCTTTGAGTTAATTAATGTGCCATCTATATCCGAAAAAATTAGTATTCCCATTTTTTCTCCTAACAGTATGTATAATCTACTACTGACCTATGTTTATTTTACCGATCAAACTATTAGTTGGTCAATTCTTAGCCGAATGTACTTAGTTAAAAATTATAGCTGTTTTATTGGTTTGTGCTAATATAATTCGTGTTTACATTATTTTAAATGAATGATAAACTATTATAGGCGTTAATTTTGATATAAAACGCGAACAATAATTTTGGGAGAGGTTAGATGAACTTTATAAAGAGTTATTTTCAACTCGATAAATATAAAACCAGTGTTAAAATTGAATTTCTAGCTGGATTAACCACTTTTATCAGTATGTCATACATTTTATTCGTTAATCCTAGCGTTCTGGGAGCCAGTGGCATGAATAAAGGTGCGGTTTTTACAGCAACTGCTTTAGCTAGTGCTCTGGGTACTGCAATTATGGGTATCGTTGCCAATTACCCTATTGGGGAAGCTCCTGCCTTAGGAATCAATGCGTTTTTTGCTTATACAGTTTGCGTAGGCATGCATGTTTCATGGGAAACAGCCCTAGCTGCTGTTTTCGTCGCGTCGATCATCTTTATTTTAATTACTATGTTTAAGCTGCGAGAGATGATAATTAACGCCATTCCTTCCGATCTTAAATTTGCAATTTCTTCTGGAATTGGCTTGTTCATCGCTTTCTTAGGAATGCAAGATGGTGGCTTAATTGTAGCAAATAAATCAACTCTAGTTGGTTTAGGATCACTTCATGATCCAGCAGTCTGGATTACCATTTTTGGTTTAATTGTTACTGTTATTTTAATGATCTTAAACGTACCTGGTGCTATCTTTATTGGAATGGTTTTAGCGGCCATCTTTGGTGTAGTCACAGGGCAAATTTCTTTGCCAACCAAAATAATATCTGTTGCACCAAGTATTGCTCCATCATTTGGTCAAGCAATTTTTCATGTTAAAGACATCAATACTTTACAAATGTGGGTTGTTGTTCTTACTTTTCTTTTAGTAACATTCTTTGATACTGCAGGTACTTTAATTGGCTTAGCCCAACAAGCTGGCTTTATGAAAGACAACAAAATGCCCCGTGTAGGTAAAGCACTGGCTTCAGATTCCACTGCCATGATGGTAGGCTCCGTTTTAGGAACTTCACCAGTTGGTGCATTTGTTGAATCTAGTGCCGGTATTGCTGTTGGCGGCAGAACAGGTTTAACAGCTGTCTTTGTGGCAATTTTCTTTTTAATATCAATGATCTTTAGTCCTTTGCTAGGCTTATTTACTACACATGTTACAGCACCAGCACTAATTATTGTTGGAGTCTTGATGGCTCAAAATACCGCTCATATTCAGTGGGATAAAATGGAAATTGCAGTTCCCGCTTTCTTAATTTTAATTGGTATGCCTTTAACTTATTCAATTTCAGACGGGTTAGCTTTGGGACTAATAACCTATCCTATATGTATGGTCGCTGCTAAGCGCATAAAAGAAGTTACACCAATGATGTGGATACTTTTCTTCGTATTCATCGTGTTCTTATGGGTGTTGAATTTTTAAACTTACTAATTGTTTTAAAAGAACAATATGTTAAACTAAGCAAATATAAAGGTGTTTATTCGCCTAATATATTTGCTTTTTTATTTAGAAGGGAGTCCTTTATGAGAACAATAGATTATAAAAAATTTATATTGCCATTATTATTTGGCCTTATATTCTGGTTTACCACACCAATTCGTCCTGCTGGAGTATCAGTTCAAGCCTGGCATATGCTGGCAATATTCATCGGAACAATCGTTGGTTGTATTACTTTACCAATAGCAATTAGTGGCGTTACTTTAATTGGCTTTACCCTTACAATATGCCTTGGGCTCGCACCCCTTGCCGACAAAGTTGTTAACGGCAAGATCGTCGCAAAAGGTGCAATTGACGCATTCGCTAATTCATCTGCCTGGCTAATCGTTATGGCTTTTATGATTTCACGTGGTATTGTAAAAACCGGCTTAGGTCAGAGAATTGCTCTATATTTTGTTAAATGGTTTGGTCATAAATCCTTAGGCTTGGGCTATGCTATTGGTGCTATTGACTTAATAGTTTCTCCTGCAACACCTTCAAACGGTGCGAGAGCAGGCGGCGTAGTATATCCATTAATTCAATCATTAGCAAATACATTTGACTCTAGGCCAAATGACCCATCACGTAAAAAGATGGGAGCCTATCTAACTTTTACAGAATTTCAAGTTAACATTATTACTTCATCATTATTTATGACCGCTTGTGCACCCAACTTAATTGCTGTTGCTCTTGCTGGCAAAGCAGGCGTGACTCTCAGCTGGATGCCATGGTTAACGGCCAGCATTGTGCCCGCAGCAATTTGTTTACTTGTTGTACCCTATTTTGTTTATAAGCTTTACCCGCCAGAAATCAAGGAAACTCCTAACGCTAGAGAATGGGCTGACGGTGAACTGGCAAAAATGGGTAAACTAACTTTATCCGAAAAATTAATGGCAGTTATTTTTGCAATTACTTTAGTACTTTGGATGCTTTCCAGTACTTTAGGAATAGATGCTACATTAATTGCATTCATTTCTGTTTCACTTTTACTGCTTACAGGTGTATTAGCACCTAAAGACTTATTAAGTGAAACCGGAGCTTGGAACATTCTGATTTGGTTGTCTATTTTAGTATTCATGGCTGAAAAACTAACTCAGTTTGGTTTAATTGGGTGGATATCAACAAGTATTTCTAGTGCAATGAAAGGTCTTAATTGGCTATTAGTTTTAGTAGTATTAGCACTTGTTCTGTTCTATACTCATTATCTATTTGCCAGTGCGACAGCTCATAATTCAGCAATGTATTTGCCACTTTTAACTGTAGCTATTTCAGCAGGAGCACCAAAGTTACTGGCAGCACAGTTTTTAGCGCTATTTTCAGCAATTATGGGTTCTACAACTCACTATTCCAGCCCTGCCGCTTCTGTTTTAGCTTCTTCAGGATATGTAAAGCAAAATGAATGGTGGAAACTTAGTTTTATCTTTGGCATATTTTATATCTTAGTTTATGGCATCATTGGCCTAGCTTGGATGAAACTAATTGGTATGTGGTAAGTTGTTAAAACGTTAAAGCAAATCTATACGGATTTGTTTTTTTTATTACCCGGGAAATAATTTTGAATAAAATGGATTTTTAGACTAAATAAGTTATATACTAGTTATATTAGTTCTTTATAATTTTAATATTTTTGGAGGAAAAATGACGACATTAGATAAAGTCTTTCATTTAAACGATGCTCATACCACTGTTAAACGCGAATTAATAGCTGCATTAACCACGTTTGTCAGTCTCTCCTACATCCTTTTTGTTAACCCTAACATTTTACACGCAGCAGGTATTAATAAGGGAGCGGCTTTTACAGTAACCGCAGTTTCAATTGCAATCGGCTGTTTTATTATGGGACTGGTTGCTAATTATCCTGTAGCCTTGGCTCCAACACTTGGCAGTGCTGCATTTTTTGCCTATAACGTTTGTGGAGGAATGCACATTAACTGGCAAACTGCCTTAGCTGCTGTTTTAGTTGCATCTGTTTTGTTTATTTTAATAACAGTTTTGAAACTTCGTGAAATAGTAGTCGATGCTATACCGCAGGATTTGAAATATGCTATTTCAGCTGGTATTGGTTTATTTATTGCCTTTATTGGCCTGCAAAACGGCAAATTAATTGTCAACAGTGATTCAAATTTAGTTACTTTGGGTAAATTTAATTCACCAGCTGTATGGATTACGCTTTTTGGTTTAGTTTTAACTGTGATTTTAATGGCAATGAATGTGCCAGGTTCCATTTTTATTGGTATGGTGGTAACAGCTGTCTTTGGGGTTATTATTGGCCAAGTAGCTGTTCCTAAAGGTATTATCGCCAGCGCACCAAGCATTGCTCCTACCTTTGGCCAAGCCGTATTTCATTTAAAAGATATTAATACTCCCCAACTATTCATGGTAGTTTTAACCTTTTTATTGGTTACTTTCTTTGACACTGCAGGAACGCTGATTGGCATGACTGAACAAGCGGGAATGGTTGATCAAAATGGTAAAATACCTCGAATTGGTAGAGCGTTCCTATCGGATTCGTTAGCCATGGTCGAAGGAGCTGTCTTAGGAACTGCTCCACTTGGAACTTCTGTGGAATCCAGTGCGGGAATTGCCATGGGTGGCCGTACAGGATTAACAGCAATTTTTGTAGGAATCTTTTTCCTGATTTCAATGATTTTTAGTCCACTTTTGGCAGTTATCCCTACTACTGTTACTGCTCCAGCATTAATTATTGTTGGGGTGCTCATGGCAGGCAATCTGAAGAAAATTAACTGGGATAAGTTTGAAATTGCTTTTCCAGCGTTTTTAACAGTAGTTGGTATGCCTTTAACATATAGCATTTCTGATGGCTTGGCTCTTGGCATGATTGCCTATCCAATTACTATGATTGCATCAAAACAGGCCAAAAAAGTTTCACCAATGATGTATATTTTATTAGTTGTATTTGTTATCTTTTTCTTGATCACAAATATGTAAGAATATCTGTCTAATTACAAAGGTCACTTTTAGAAGTGGCCTTTTTTTATACTTAATTGATAAATTACACTTTATTTTTTATTTATTTGCTATTATAATTCATAAAAATATTTACATTTTATTCCTGAAAGAAGGTAATTATCATGTCTAACACTAAGGAGAAATGGTTCAGCCGCTATATTGGCACTATTACGTTCTTCATTATTGCTTTATTAACCAGTTTTAATTCTGGCTTTTTCCCTTATTCAATTGCTGGAAGACTCTGTGCCATTTTGTGGTTGGTCACATTCAGCTTTTTGCTATTTGCCTGTGAATATTTGATTAATCACACAAGTCTTGATAATAAAAATACTGCAAAAGCAGTGGTAAATTTTAGTATTTGGCTCCTTGCAGCCTTAGTTTTAGTAATATTTAGTTTAATTTTTAAAAAATGAACTTTTGCTTTTAATTCACTTTAGGTTATTTTTGAAAGGTATTTTTGCACGGATCGTAAAAATTTGTTATGTTAAGTAGCAGTTAATTCATTCAATGAAAGGGAAGTTGTAAAGTAGATTAAGTAGCTCGTATTTAATCTATTATTATGAAAGAAAAAAAGACAAAAATAATTAAAAAAGATTATAAAAAGGCACCTCTTTCAAAAGTTCATTTACGCGTAATGACTGCCATTGCTTTAGGGCAATTTACTTGTGGCTTTTCACTAGGAATTACTGGTGTAGCTATGAACAGTGCTGCCAAGTACATTCAAATTAGTAACATGTGGACTGGATTAATTGGAGCCGGTGGTTTGATAGGCTTATCCAGCAGTGCTCTGATTGGTCGCTTATCCGATAAAATTGGTCGCAGTCAACTGCTCATGAGCAACATGTATGTATTGGCCATCCTTTCACTTCTGCATCCCATTACGACCAGTCTTTCCTTAACGTTTTTAATCAGGATCGGCATTGGACTAATGATGGCAATTGATTATACAGCTGGAAATGCGCTATTGACTGAATGGCTGCCTAAAGGAGAAGACAGTAAAAGGCAGAGCCATTTGTTAATCTACTGGGTTTTAGGCTTTATTGCCTCATACTTAACCGGTACATATCTGGTAGGCTATGGTAGTCATACCTGGCAGATCATTTTAGCAACAGGTGCAATCCCTGCATTAGTTACAGCACTCTTTCGCAGCTTATTTCCACTGCCACCTTCCCCTGGATGGCTAGCCAGCAAAGGTAAAATTAAAGCCGCTAACAGACTTATTGGTAGGATTTTGGGCCATAAATGGGGTATTTCTCGTCATTTTAAGCGTTCCAAAAAGGCTGGGCAAACTTCTTGGACAGTTCTTTTCAGTAAAAAATACCTACGCAGTACATTAGTGGGAGGAAGTTTTTATGCCTGCCAAACCTTTGCTTTCTTTGGCATCAGCATCTTTTTACCAATTCTTTTGCAAGGCATGAACATTAGTAATCCTAAAGTTTCAGGAGATCTATACAATGTCAGCATGTTAGTGGGAATATTTTTAGGCATTTATCTTTTTAATCACCTCAGCCGTCGCCTCTTTTTAAACAGTAATTTTCTATTATCTGCACTATTAATAGGAATGCTAGCACTAATGCCTCATGTTTCTTCTTTAGTTAAAATAGTTATTTTTTCAATCTTTGCCATTATCTTATCTTCCGGTTTGGTACTTGATTATCCCTATCCTACTGAACTATTCGATACCAAAGTTCAAGCCAGTGGTGTAGGTACTTGCATCACAATCAGTCGTATTGGTGCAGCTGCTGGGACATTTCTGTTACCAATTTTAACGGAAATTGGTGGACCTAACTTAGCAATGCTCGTTTGTGCCTGCGTTCTCTTTCTTGCTTTTGTCATTTGTTTAATCTGGGCACCAGAAACTTCGCCTAAATATCGAAAAAATTAAAAAAGCACGTTTATTTATAACGCGCTTTTTTGTCATAAAACTTTTCTTAATAAATTATTTCTTTAAACAATCAATTGCCTTTTTTAATTCTTGATCAGCATTTATAATAAACGGTTCAGAACCCGATTCATATACATTATCAAGTCCTTCAAATCTATCTCTTCCAGAAATAGGCACATCTGAAGCAATAATAATTACATCAGCGTTTTTAATATCGTCTTCAGTTAATTTGTCTTCTGTACCTACACTTCCTTGAGTTTCTACTTTAACTTCACATCCAAGACCCTTTGCGGCTTTTTTCAAAGCCTCAGCAGCCATATACGTGTGAGCAATACCAGTTGAACAAGAAGTTACACCAACAATTTTCATAATTATTACCTCCAAATTTATTTATTTTTACCTTTTAAACCTACTTTAAAAATATTAATACATATAGCTGTTACTATAGACCCGACCAAAATTGCAATGACGAACATTATTTTATGTGTCGCAACAGGAGTTACAATAATACCTCCTTGAGGAGCATATTCTTCACATCCTGCAAGCATCGCAATTATTGCTCCAACTATTCCACCAATACAATTTGCAGGAATTACTTTTAGAGGATCTTCAGCAGCAAAAGGAATGGCTCCTTCTGATATACCAATAATTCCCATTAAAAGAGCTGCTTTTCCAGCACTTTTTTGACTTTCATCCCACAATTTAGGTGCAAACAAAGTTGCTAATCCCATTCCAAGAGGAGGAGTACAAATTGCCACAGCAACTGGAGCAGCCAGTGTATAAATACCTTGATCAAAATACGCCCAAGCAAATAAACATGCTACTACATTAACAGGTCCTCCCATATCAAACGCTGTCATGAAGCCAAGGATTGCTGCTAATAAAATTGCGTTACCATTAGACATAGACTTTAAAAACGCAGTCATTGAACTCATTATTCCGGCAACCGGAGCAACAACAATATATTTCATTATGACAACTACTATTAAACCATCAATCAATGGAACAATAAAAATTGGTACTAATGCCTTTAAACTTGCTGGTATGGGTTTACAAAGACTTTTAGTCCACATAACTACATATCCCGCAAGAATACCAGCTACAATACCACCTAAAAAACCTGCGCCGTTTTTATATGCTATAAGACCCCCTAAAAAACCTGGCATAATTGCTGCTCTATCAGCAAAGCCAAAAGCAATAAAGGCTGCTAATATAGGTACCATTAATTGCATTGAAGTTGTGCCAAAAGAATTTAAAGTTTTTAGGATCGGATTAGTAATAGCGATACCTTTCCCGCTTGTACTTAGAGCTGTGGCAAGAGCAATGTAAATACCCCCGAAAATAACAAATGGAATCATATATCCCACTCCTGTCATCAGAGCCCCTTTAATTCTATTTATTTCTCTTTTAAGTACGCTCATTTCTTTACCCCTTTTCGTCTAAAATTTTTATTACTTCGCTTTCACTTGTTGTTTTTGCTAGAGCATTCAAAATCTCTTTATTTATCAATTTTTTTGCTAAATTCGACAATACTTTTAAGTGTATATCACTCTTTTTATTTGGCACTCCCAGCATAAAAATCATATTCACCAGACTCTTTGTATCCCCGTTCCACTCAAGCGGTTTTTTTAACCTTAAAAAGGTAATGAATGGCTTTTTAACATCACTTGACTTTGCGTGGGGTATAGCAATTGAATTACCCATATAAGTAGTTACTTCGCTTTCTCTTATGAGAATTTTATTTTTAAAATCTTTTGAACTTGAACTTAAATAGTTGTGCTCTTTTAGTTTTTTAATCAGGAAATCAATTATTTCCTTTTTAGTCTGTAAATTTAAATCTAAAAATACTATGTCAGTATTGATCATCTCTATAATCTAAACCTTTCATTTAACATTTCTGGTATTTTTTTTAAAGGGATAGCTTTTAAGCTATTCCAAAACTGGATATCATCTATGCTTTTTCCCATTCTTTGAAAAATAAATTTAAAATCTTTCTCAGAATTTTTAGTTGCAACAAAATTTATTATTAAATCTACTTTTTCATTTTTTGACCAATTAATTGCTTTTTTTAGTTTAAAAATATTCAAAGAAGGGACTAAATGCTTTTCTTTATATATACCATGAACTAAAGCTACATTTTCGCCAATATAAGTAGAGCCTATTCTTTCTCTCTTTTTTATAACATTTACATAATTGGGAAAAACTAATCGATTATCACTCAATATTTTTGAAATTTTCTCTAATACTTGTTGTTTATTATTAACTTCGCTTAAAAACCAACAATGATCAATGGAAAATTTAATAGATACTTTTTGCTGTTTACCATTAATTTGAGAAATAATATTATTAATATTTTTGATGTTATCAAAAGGCTTTATGACTACATACTTTTTATCAGTTATTTTTTTAAGATCTACTGTAGATATTATGAGATCAACTTTTTGGTACTGTTTAATTTCACCTATAGAGGCAGTGCCAATAACATTGTATTGAGGAAAATTATTTATAATTCTTTCTTTAAGTAACGAAGAAATGCCAATGCCGCTTGAACATACAATTAAAACATTCTTTTTCTTGATTGATCTTTCCTTTGAAGCCATAAAGTGCGTAACTATGAAAGCAACTTCTGAATCTGGCACCTTTTTATCAAAAATAATATTTATGTTATCTTGTACAGCTATGAACAGGTACAAATCATGTTCAAGAATATACTTTAAAAAAGGATTATAAATCTCTAATTCAAAATCTATTCTTAATTCTGCGACTTCTAAATGCACACACAATGAATTAAGCAATTCTTTATCGCCATTGAAGTTATAGTCTGTCTCTTCACTAACTTTTTGTACAAATTTTTTAGTTTTTAATTTAAAATCTTTGTCTGCATCATAATTATTTTTGTCTAAAACTTTAGAACTAAAAATATACAAAAGAATTAAGTACAATTCCTCTTCAGAAAAAGTTATACTGTAACTTTTTTCGATACTTAAAATATCTTTTTTTAATATCGGAATATATACATCATAATTAGTGAGCTTATCTTTGATCTTTCCAACAGATGTAATATTTTTCCCAAGTTTTATTCTTTTCACTGATATAGCTAAATGTATTAGTAGGTTTTTTTTGGATTCAATTGTAAATTTAATATTAAAGTCATATTCAAGCTTATTAATAAATTCTATTAATGGATTTAGATCAATATTAAACAATTTATTAATATATAGTGGGACATCATTTTTTAATATCTCATTTTCCAAATTAAAGTCTGACTTCATAAATATGAGTTTTGATAATACTTTTCGCTTTGTTACTTCATCACCTTCAATTTTAAATATTTCATGTTTTTTTATTATCTTTATATTATATTGGGAAAGAAAATTATTATTTATCTGGTTAATATCTCTACTCACAGTGCTACGACTAATAAAAAAATTTGCAGCTATATCTTTTACATAAGATTCATGAATAAACACATACAAGCAAATATCAATTTGTCGCATTGTAATTTCAAATTTGTTACTTGAAAGATTTTCAAAGATATAATTTTTTAATTTCTCTTTCTGCTCTGAAGAGCCAGTAATTTTTAATCCAGTTCCGGGCTTTTTCTTAATATTTAGTTGAAATTTACACAATACCGACTCTAATTTTTCAAGATCATTAAAAATCGTTTTAGTAGAAACTGAAAAGATATTAGATAATTGAGCACTAGAGAGATAATTATTCGATTCTATTAACTTAATTAATAATCTTGCTCTTCTTTCCATATCTATCACCTAATCGTCTAAGTCAATCTATTCTTAATTAACTCATCATAGTCATCATTTGCATTACGATTTGGATCTAAACCTAAGTAAGTAGGTATATAGTAAGCAAATAATTGGAAAACAATTCCAATAGTTATTGCCTCTAAGTAATATTTATGCTTCTTTATATTGAAATCTCCATTTTGCTTATCTACGGTATTAATTAGAATCATATTATTAATTTTTGTTTGAAAATAATTAGTGGTTTTTTCTAGTGGATAAGCAGTACTATTAATTAAAAAAATGTTGCTATTTTGGTTAACTGGACGATGAAAACCATGTGGAAATTCCTCAGCGTTTGTAAATGAACTTTGAACTAACATAGTTTCTGACATTTTCAATGCTGCTTCTTTAGTGGCACCTAAATATGGTTCCGCTCCAACAACTAAAATATTGTTCATTCTAACTAATTCATGATGCTTACTAAACCAAAGCGGGAAACTTTCAATTAAATCTTTGATCTCTTTTTTTATTTCTTCAATTTCTTTAATCAACTTGCTACTATCAAAAGATGTATTAGCAAGCATAGTTCCTAATAAGTAAAGTAATATTAAATTATTTGTATAACCTTTTGTTTTTGCATTGCAGTTTTCCTCCCCACAACAAAAATTAAAATAATAATCACAATTATTCGCTAATGGTGAATTTTTATATTGTGTAAGAGCAATTGTTTTATAGCCATCTTTTCTAGCTTTGCTCAAGGCCATATTTGTATAAGTACTTGTTCCTGTTTCAGAAATTACCACTATTAGAGTACTTTGTTTACTTAAATTTAACTCTCTAATACTTAAAAAGGTATCAGGATAATAAACTTGAGTATTAAGTCCTAGATAATTTTCATAAAAAAATGTTACCTGACATGCTGTGTTAAATGAGCTTCCTGAACCAATAAAAACTATATTTTTGGCAGCCGGAAGTTTATCTTTTGAGTAAACTCTTTCAAAAGTATCAAGAAGATCAGTAATTGCATTCGGCGTATCTTCAATATATCTCAACATTAAATCTGTATTCATTTTTCATCCCTTCTGTTTTCATGGATGCATCCCTAATTACACAATATATTTGAAAGCGCTATAATTCAATAGTATAAGTAACCAAAATAGTTCTACATTTATAGAACAATTTTTATTTATCACTACAATTTGACTATAGTTAGCATGCCAAAGGCTTATAATCTAAAATAAAATAAAAAGATTGTTTCCTTTTGTATATTGGAAACAATCCAGACTTAAGTATTTATAGTTTTTATCTAATAATTTTTTTACACCCTTTAGCCATCATATTTTACTCTTTGCATTTGTTTTATCTGGCCAAATACTTCTCCGCGTCGGCCAGCATCTAGTGTTAAAACTAATGAATCACCGGCTTTAATTAATGTTTGCCCGTTGGGAATTAGATACTGGCCATCATGATACACTGCCTTAACCAATGTATGTTTAGGCCATTTAATCTGCATAATCTTTTTGCCTGCAAGTTGACTATCCTCATAAATTGGTACCGTTAGTTGATCAGTTTTGCCTGATATTGCGGGAGTATGCTTCTTATTATTTGCAACCATTGCTCGCGCCAATGTGCCATAAATTGGGTCTCCATTGAGCAATTCATCAACCAGCAGGGCAACAAAAGCTACCACAGCCAAAGGCATTAAATGCAGCAGCGACCCCACCATTTCCGTAATTAATATAATAGCTGTAAATGGGGCTCGAATTACAGCAGCAAAGAACCCAGCCATTGCAAAAATAACCAAGTTTATCACCAGCTTTGCAGGCAATAAATGTAATTGAACCAAAATAAGGCCGTAGCTTGCTCCAATTACAGCACCCATTGTCAATATGGGCAAGAAAATACCACTAGGCAAGCCTGAATCGTAAGAAATAATGGAAAAAATAATTCTCACAATAAAGAAAAACAGTAACATACCAACTATTTTCCAGCTACTTTGTTTAATAATTTGTGGTAAAGCTAAAATCAATCTATTTCCCGGACCAGTAATTAAGGGCCAAAAATAAGCAATTGGTATCAATAAAACAAGAGGTATTAACCCATATAGCCAACTAGGCAAGAAAGTGATTTTAGCATATAACTTTTTTACTTTAAATAAACCAACTTTATAAAGGTGACCTAGTAAGCCCAAAATTAAGCCTAAAAGTAACAAATAACCATATAGCTTTACGGGAAAAGTATGACGATAAATGAGAGACAAAGATGGCTTTTGGCCAAAAATATTTGATACGACAAAATCTGATACTAATGCTCCTGCCAATGCATTTAGCCAAACGCGGGGAGAGAAATTATGAAAAACTTCTTCAAGTACAAACAACGCACCACTTAATGGTGCTCCAAAAGCTGCGGCTAATCCACTAGCCGCTCCGGTAGCTAATAGTACTCGAGCATTAGTTTTCGACTCCTTAGTGCCCTCGCCAATACCTTGACCTATAGTTGAGCCTATCTGCAAAGAAGGTCCCTCAGGGCCTAAAAATAGGCCTGTACTGATCACTAAAATGCCCCCAATAACTTTACGCCATAATGTAGGCCACCATTGTAAAGTTAAATTTCCTTCGAGTTGCAATTTAACTTCCGGAATACCAGACCCGCCAACATGGGGATATTGTTTAACAAAATAACCTGCGATTAATCCAACTAAAATAAGACCAAATATAATTGGGACGAACCACAATGCATTTTGATGTGCCACGTGAAACAGAGTAAGCCACAATTTCGTCATCTTGGCAATGCCAAAGCGAAAGATTCCCACGACAAAGCCACTAGCAAGCCCTACTAGTATAGCTTCTACTAAGAGTTTTATCTGTACTTTTTTATCTCTCATTTTACCTCCACTTTCTTTATTTAACACTAGCAAAAAACCAGTTAAAGTCGCGACTTAACTGGTTTTAGTTGTTACACGTGTAACATCATTTTTCTTCATACCATTCTGTGTGATAAACACCATCACGGTCATTTCTAAAGTATGTGTGAGCACCAAAGTAATCACGTTGGCCCTGAATTAAATTTGCAGGTAGACTAGGATTGAAAATTGATTCCAAGTAGTTCAATGATGCACTTAATGTTGGTGTTGGAATACCAGCTTTAGTTGCCAGCACAATTACATTTCGTAATGCTGGGATATTTTTATCCATTAAGTCTTTAAAGTAAGGATCTTGGAACATGTTGTCGAGTTTTTTACCCTCAGCAAATGCTTTTTCAATATCTTTTAGCATTGATGAGCGAATAATGCAGCCTGCTTCCCAAGATTGAGCAATTGCAGGATACCGTAAATCCCAGTTATATGCATCTGCAGCCATTTTTAGTTGTTGAAAGCCTTGAGCATATGCAACAGCTTGGCTTAATTGCAGTGCTTTACCCAAATTATCAACCAGGTCCTGTGGAACCTCACCATTCCACTTTATTTCTTTACCTTCACGAGTAGTGGCCTTAGACATGAAGCGACTAATAACTGCTTCTGCAATGACACTAATTGGAGCGCCTAAGTGAACGCCGTCTTCCAGCATCCAGTTCCCAGTACCCTTATAAGAAGCCACATTTAAAATATGGTCAACAACATGGTCAGGCGTCAGGTTGTCTTTTTGTTTTAAAACCTCAGCCGTAATCTCACTAAGGTAGGCTTTAACCAGCCCTTCGTTCCAGTGAGCAAAAATAGCTGACATTTCATCATTTGTTTTGCCTGCAACTTTACGTAGGATATCATAAACTTCAGAGAATTCCTGCATAATGCCATATTCGATCCCATTATGTACCATCTTAACATAGTGACCGCTGCCTTCAGGCCCAATAAAGCTGACGCATGGATGACCTTCAGAGTTTTTAGCTGCAATTGCTTCTAAAATCGGAGCGACTTTCTTATAAGCATCTTCATCTCCACCTGGCATCAGAGCTGGACCTTTTAACGCACCCTCTTCACCGCCAGAAACACCCATACCAATAAAGTGAATACCATGTTGCTCCATTTCATGATAGCGACGGTTAGTATCATGAAAATTTGAATTTCCACCGTCAAGCAAGATATCGCCTTTATCTAAAAGTGGCAAAAGTTTTTGTAAAGTTTCATCAACTGGTTTACCAGCCGCAATTTGAATTAAAATCTTACGTGGTTTTTCCAAAGAATCAACAAATTCTCCCCATGAATATGTTGGTTTCAACTTATCATCTTCATATTTGGCAAAAGCATCTACTTCTGGTTTATCAATAGAAAAGCCAGAAACGGAAAAGCCATTATTTCTTACATTCAAAGCAAGGTTCTTACCCATTACTGATAAGCCTATAATTCCGAACTGTTGCATTTATAGTCCTCCATCATTTAAATTTCATACTCTATCATTATACTTGTAAGACCGCAAAAAAGCGAAACTTTCAAAAAGTTTCGCTTTTTTCAAACCAATATATATGGCTATTAGTGAGCTGAAGCACCTGAAGTTGTGTCAGGCTCTGGTTCTGGCTCCGGTTCCTCTTCTTCTGCTTCTGAAGCACCTGAAGCAGCATCTGCTACCACACCGTACTTGTCAGCAAAGTAGCTAAATGGTTTCAATGCTTCTGCTTGATACTTCTTAACGAATTCTGGATCATCAAGAGTATTCAATTCACTTGAGTAAGGCATGTCATGAGTGAACTTAATGTCAACCAACATTGGTCCATCCATTTGCTTGAATTCCTTAACTGCGTCTTCGAATTCCTTCTTAGTACGTACAGTTACACCCTTCACGTTCATACCTTCAGCAACCTTAGCCCAGTCGTTATTAGGCATAATAACACCTGATAATGGTTGGTGTGATTCATCAACTTGCTCAGCTTCAATGTAACCTAAAGTTTCATTTGTAAAGACAACGTTTAAGATGTGCATGTTGTAGCGAGCTTCAGTCAACAATTCTTGGCTCATCATCGCAAAACCACCATCACCACTCAAGTTCCAAACTTCGCGTTCTGGGTGAGCAGTTGCAGCAGCAAGTGCAGCTGGTGAACCAAAGCCCATAGTTGCGTACAAGCCTGAAGTTGCCCAAGTTTGTTCATCGTGCAAGTTTACTAAACGTTGGAAGTCAATGTTGATGTTACCAACATCAATAGCAAATTGGGCATCATCAGCAGCGTATTTGTTAATAATATCAAAGATTGGTTCACGGCGAATTGGCATTTCGTCTGAATCGTCAAAGCTGTGTTCCCATTCTTCCCAGTTTTGACGGTCAGCAATAGCAGCCTTATAAAGTGGTGATTCTTCACGAGCTTGACCAGCATCAATAATAGCTTGTAAAGTCTTAGCACCATCAGCCAAAATTGGAACATCAACAGCGTGACGCTTACCTAATTTTTCTGAGTCAACATCAATTTGTACAACTTTAGCCTTAGGGTCAAAGAAGAACAATGAGAATGGTGAGTCATTACCTACCCAGATAACAGCATCTGCATGAGTTTGAATATCGTCACTTGGCTTAGGAGCTACACGACCAATTGAACCCATGTAAGCTGGGCATTTATCTTCAACAACACCCTTAGCCATAACTGAAGACATCAATGGAGTCTTGAATTTTTCAGCAAATTTTTCTAAGACATCGCCATGACCCTTCATACCTAAACCGAAGTAAACAACTGGGTTCTTTGCTTCTTCAAGAACCTTTACAGCTGCTTCAACTTCGTCTTTTCTTGGAGCTGCATAATTAGGAATTGCTTGCAATGCATTGTAATTTACACGGAAATTGTCATCAATCTTGTCCCAGCCAAAGTCCTTAGGAAGGATTAAGACAGCTGGACCCTTCTTAGCATATGCTTGACGGATTGCTTCATCCATCATTGAAGGAATTTGATCTGCGCGCTTAATTTGGTGATCCCAAACAGCGACTGGATCAAACCAAGGCTTTTCATCAAAAGCTTGGAAGAAATCCATATCCTGACGACCAGTTGGAACGTTAGCTACGATAGCAACCATAGGAACCTTGTCGTATTTTGCGTCATACAAACCGTTCATCAAGTGAACAGCACCAGGGCCGGCTGAACCAAAACATACGCCGACCTTGCCAGTAAATTTATACTCAGCTGAAGCTGCTAAAGCACCGGCTTCTTCATGCCGAACTTCAATATACTTCATCTTACCCTTAAAGTCATGGATAGCGTTCATTGTTGAGTCAAATGAGCCACCCGGAAAACCATAAATATGATCAATATGCCAGTCCAATAGAACTTGGAGCATGGCATTTGCGCCATTAATTTTTGCCATTTTAAAGTGCATCTCCTTAAATACATGTTTACTTACATATTGTATTAAAACATATAATTTCACAATTTCAAGTGAGCAAAATTTACGATTATCGCAAGATGTAAGCGCTTTGTAAAAATATTATCTTCACAAAGTTAAGCAATTAATTTATAACTTTTAGGTAATAGCAATAATCATATTTGTGATTATTTGATCATTACCACAAAATTTGTGTATCCTTTTGTGTGCATTATTTAAAGAAAAATATTTTTTATAAGTTTTAAATTTTTACTAAATTTATTTATGAATTTTAGCGTAGCGACCATTTTGTACGTAAACGCTTAGAATTGCCATGTCTGCCGGATTAACTCCAGAAATCCGTTCAGCCTGCGCAATTGTTTCTGGCCTGATTTTGGTAAATTTCTCGCGCGCTTCCGTTGCCAAGCCATCAATTGCATTATAGTCAATATCTGCAGGAATTTTCTTTGCTTCCTGCCGGTGTAATTTATTAATTTGCTGCTGTTCCTTTTTGATATAGCCAGCATACTTAACGTTGATTTCGATCTGCTCTCTAACATAGCGTTCATTCGAAATAGGCATCCCCGTCAAGCGTTCAATATCCGCTACCCTAACTTTGGGCCTTTTCAAGAAAACATCTGCTTTAACACCGGCTTTGAGCTTGTCTTCTCCGATACTTGCAAGGTAGTCCTGTACCTCTTTAGTGGGGTGAACAGTAATCTTTTTAACAGCATTAGCAGCTTGCGCAATTTGCTCTTTCTTTGCTAAAAACTGAGAATAGCGCTCTTCAGAGATTAAGCCCAGTTGAAAACCGTAATCAGTCAACCGCAAATCAGCATTGTCATGACGCAGAATCAAGCGATACTCCGCTCTTGAGGTCAACAAACGATAAGGCTCTTCTGTCCCCTTAGTTACTAAATCATCGATTAAAACGCCGATATAAGCTTCATCACGGCCTAATGTAAATCCCGGCTGACCGGCAGCTCGCAAAGCGGCATTAATACCGGCAATCAGTCCTTGTCCTGCTGCTTCTTCATAGCCGGATGTACCATTCATTTGTCCAGCGGTGAATAAATTTTTGATATTTTTCGTTTCCAAGGTATGTTTTAACTGCCAGGGATCGATTACATCGTATTCTATAGCATAACCAGGCCGCATCAATTCCGCATCCTCAAGACCAGCTACCGAATGCAACATTTTTAGCTGTATTTCTTCAGGCATGGAGGTGGAAAAGTCACCAACATAAACTTCTTTAGTATTTCTTCCTTCCGGTTCCAGAAAAATCTGGTGACGTGGCTTGTCTGCAAAACGAACAACTTTGGTTTCAATCGACGGACAATAACGCGGTCCCACTCCCTTAATTTCTCCTGAAAACATCGGGGACCGGGTCAGGTTTTGGTTGATTATTTTATGTGTAGTCTTATTAGTATATGTCATCCAGCAGGAAACCTGATTTTTGAGGTAGTCTTCATCTTTAGTTTCATAAGAAAAATGACGCGGAACTTTATCACCAGGTTCTTCTTCAGTTTTAGAGTAGTCAATGGTGTTACTGTTAACACGTGGCGGTGTGCCCGTTTTAAAACGGCGCAGTTTGAATCCTAATTTTTCCAGATTCTTTGATAATTTAATTGCGGGTACTGTGTTATTGGGACCGGAAGAATAATTTAATTCACCAATAAAAATGCGCCCGCGAGCTGAAGTACCAGTGGTTAAAACAACGCTTTTAGCGTGATATTTAGCTCCCGTATTGGTAACTACGCCTTGGCAGACCCCATCTTCGACAATCAGTTCATCAACTGTCGCTTGCCTTAAAGTCAAGTTGGGCGTTTCTTCAATCACTTTTTTCATCTGCTCATGGTACTGCCATTTATCGGCTTGTGCCCGTAGTGCTCTTACAGCTGGTCCTTTACCCGTATTTAACATGCGCATCTGAATATAAGTTGCATCAATATTTTTACCCATTTGGCCACCTAAAGCATCAATTTCCCGCACTACCGTACCCTTGGCAGGACCACCTACTGATGGATTGCAGGGCATAAATGCTACCATATCCAGACTAATTGTTAAAAGCAATGTCTTTTGGCCCATTCTGGCACTAGCTAAAGCTGCCTCACTGCCAGCGTGACCAGCACCAACAACAATGACATCATAATCATTTGAGTCATAACTTTTAATCATTAACTTACACCTATTTTCCTAAACAAAATTGACTAAACAATTCATTAACTAATTCATCAGGACTACTTTCTCCTGTAATCTGACCCAATGTATCCCAAGCACCGTTGAAATCTATTTGAGCAATATCTAAAGGTACTTCGTCCTTTAATGCCTGAACGACATCTCGAAGCTGCTTTTTGGTCCTTTCCAAAAGGCCAACTTGCCTCTGGTTAGTTACCATAACTTGATCATTAGAATTCTCGATACCCTGGAAAAACAGTTCCTTTATTGCATCTTCTAACTGAGCAAGATTTTGTTTCTGTAAAATTGAAATAGCGATTACTGGACTTTTGGTCAACTGTTTAACCTGAGCAGCAGAAACATTTTGCCCCAAATCCGTTTTGTTTAAAATGACAATACGCTTTTTCCCACTGGTAGCATCAATTAAGTCATAGTCTTCTTGAGTTAATTCCTTACTTGAATCAAACAAGAGCAAAACTAGATCTGCTTTTGCCAGTGCTTTTTTGGAACGTTCAACTCCTATTTTTTCTACCTTATTATCAGTATGTCTGATGCCGGCAGTATCAATTAATTTTAAGGGGACACCTTTAACTGAGACATATTCTTCTAATGTGTCACGGGTCGTGCCGGCGACATCGGTCACAATAGCTGTGTCGCTTTGAGTCAGATAATTTAATAAAGAAGATTTCCCAACATTAGGCTGACCAATGATTGCAGTGGCTAAGCCGTTACGTAACGCCGTTCCTTCCGCTGCCGTTTTGAGCAATTTATCTATTTTAGCAATAACCGCTTGAGAAACACTCATCATCTGCTTGGCTGTGACAGTATCTGCATCATATTCAGGATAATCAATATTAACTTCTACATTGGCTAGTGTATCTAAAATTTCCTGCCGCATTGCCCTGATTTTCTCAAGCAGGCCGCCTTGCAGCTGATTTTCAGCCACTTGTCTGGCCTTATCAGTTTTAGCGCGCACAATATCCATCACGCTTTCAGCTTGTGTTAAATCAATGCGACCATTAACAAACGCCCTTTTAGTAAATTCACCAGGATCTGCCATGCGCGCTCCAGTTTTTAATAATAATTGCAAAATACGGTTAGTAACAACAATACCGCCATGACAATTAATCTCAACAATATCTTCCCTAGTAAAAGTCTTGGGTGCCAGCATCACGGACACCATAACTTCGTCAATCACCTGCTCACTTGCAGGATCAACTATATGCCCATAATGAATAGTATGCGTTGGCACTTTAGTTAAATTCGCACCCTTGAAAACCTGATTGGCAATTTTAACTGCTTGTTCACCCGACATGCGGACAATAGAAATGCCACCTTCACCAATTGGCGTTGAAATCGCTGCAATCGTATCAAACTCCGTTAAAGTTTGTGCCATGATTTTCTCCTTTTCAATAAAAAAAGCGCATTATTCCACCATGAATAATCATGATGGATAAAGCACTTTGACTACTTTATCTAAATCATTAATTTAGATTAATATTATTTTCTGCGTTTTAACCGTTTATACGTTCTTCTTAGTTGCCGTTTACGTTCGCGTTCTTGGCGCTCTTTTTCTTCCTGCTCACGCCGATATTTAATTGGATTCTGCAGAATAAAAGTCTGAACTACTTGGAATAAATTGGAAATTACCCAGTAAACTACAATAGCTGACTGGAAGTAAATACCCATTACACCAACCATAATTGACATACCATAAGTCATAATTTTTGATGACAAAGTCTGTGATTCCTTTGGCATTGAAAGTTGACTGATGTATGTTGACGCAAATGTCAAAACCATTGATAAAATCGGCATAATATAATATGGGTCAGGCTTACCTAAATCCATCCACATAAAGTGACCGGTCATCAGTTGTGGAGTTTGAGCAATCGCTCCGTATAATGCAAGCATAACTGGCATCTGAATAATTAAAGGCAAACAGCCGGCATAGGGATTAATCCCAGCTTCTTTATAGAGCTTATTCGTTTCTTGCGAAAGTAAAGTACGTGACTCTGTATCGCTGCCCGGATATTTTTTACGCAAAGCGTCCATTTCCGGCTGAATTTTCTGCATCTTGGTAGTGCTCTTAATCTGAATTGCACTAAGTGGGTACAAAATTAGCCGTACAATGATCGTAAAGATAATAATTGCCCAGCCGTAATTATTGCCAATCAGCTTAGACAGCCACAACAAAAACGTGGACATATAATAAATGACCCAGCGATCCCACCAGCTGCCACTTGTATGTGAAACTGGTTTTAGCGTGCCAGTTGATGCACAACCTGTTAAAACAACTGCTAATGCAACTACTGTCAGCAGTACAAGTAGACGCTTGACATTCTTTTTAGTTAAAATGTCTTTCACTCTAATCTTCCTCAACTTTATTCGGTATCTCTTCAATTATATTGGCTAAAAAGAGTGCATGCAAGAGGTTCTTACGAACATCATCCCATCCAAAATTGCGTGCATACGGTCTAGCAATCACTAGAAAATCAATATGCGACTTAATTAAAGGTTTATTTTCCGTAAGAACAGCACGAATATAACGTTTGAGGCGATTACGCACTACAGCAGTATGTCCGACCTTTTTACCAACAGAAATACCAACGCGAAAATGCTTATTTTCCGGTTTATCTAGTTGATAAATAACAAAAGCCCGATTTGCTATTGAATTACCTGATTTAAAAACTGTTTGAAAATCATTTTCTGTTTTAACACGATAAGACTTTCTCAAAACGTTTCATTCCACTCTTATAAATTAAAAAAACCACTGGGATTTCAGTGGTTTAAGCAGATAAGACTTTTCTACCTTTTGCACGGCGTCTAGCCAAAACCTTACGGCCATTAGATGTACTCATCCGTTTCATAAAGCCATGAACTCTTGAACGGTGACGCTTTTTAGGTTGGTAAGTTCTTTTAGTTGTCATTAAACTACACCTCCAATTTTTTGTATGCAGACTGCACAATTTAATATCTAGAATATCATGATTAAAGTAAAAAACCAAGTAAAAAGTCAAAAAAATACGAATTTATACCTAAATATATGGTCTCACTCTAATAGGTCTTGACCTTTTCCATTAAAGTGCTTGATCAACCTTATAATCTTTATTTCCTCTTTCAAAGATGCAATCTGTTTTTATTCTTTACCTTTAATATCTAGAACTTTTCCTGGGACAAGTCATCTTGCGTAATTTCAATTGACGGACAGTGCCCGAGATCTGGTAAATATTTATCTAAAGGGCAGCTATAAACCATGTAATAGTCTCCTTTTTTACTGGCATTTAATTCACTTATCTTTTGTTTAGCTTTAGCAACATCTTTTGTAATGTAAATAACGCTGACGACCCCTATCTTATTCTGACCGTTATTTTCTACATTTCCTTTAAGGATCAGCTTTAAATTGCCATCATCTTTTAAGCCCAGCTCAACATAATCTTGATAATTCATATAATACCTTCTTAGCAGTATAAACTTAATAAAATAAAAATGTTTTAATTTATTATAATTATACGCTTAATGGTACTTTTAAAAAATCCCGCAATTAATAAGATAATTTCGGGACTTATTTTTTTGTGATAATAAAACTTATTCTAAATACATATTTCTTAGTCTGACAACATCATTTTTACTTATATTCAATTCATTCTTTAAATATGAATCAATGCTCCCTGAAATATTAATCATTTCAGCAAACGACGCTTCTAGGTATTCCGACCTAGTATCAAGCATGGAAAACAGGTAATCTAACACATTCTGGTCATTAGTTTCGTTTGCATACTGCGCCATTCGTCTTTTATTTCTTTGAATACGTAAAGTTTTAGTTAACATATAGTCTTCAAGAATAGTATCCATATTTACACCAAGTAAATACAAAATTAAGGCTACACCGTAACCAGTCCGATCCTTGCCACCACGACAATGCTGATCAAGTGGTATATTCTTTTCGTCTAAAACAACAGTCAACATCTTACGATAAATCTTTTTATTTTCATCTAGCCGAACAAAGTCTTTCCCCTGATCAATCATTGTTTTACCAGAATTATCAAACTTAACATTTTTATCAACCTCACGCTGTACTAGTTGGCGTACCTTTTCTTTAGTACTACCTGCCTTGGCTGCTAAAACTGCTCTTTGTGCTTCAGGTACTAAATGCACAGTCTGTTGTAGAGTTGACCAAATTTGATTCGGTTGTGACTGATACTCATCTTCACTGCGATAGTCAATCACTGTTTTTATTCCGATATCATCTAAAACTTTTTTATCGTGTTCAGTTAAACGATGCAAGTGATCTGAACGAAAAAGTTTACCCCACTTAATACGTTTGCCATTTGCACCAATATAGCCTCCCAAATCACGAAAATTATTACTTCCTTGAAGTGGTAAAACTCTGTTAGTGTAAATTATTTGGTTATCCTCATCCTTTAGCAAAAAATAAGGCCGGTAATATTTAGTTATTTTAAATTCTGCATGGTTTGCTTTTGTTTCCATTAAAAATTCGGATACTTCTTCATCAGGTCGAGGTAATAAATAGATTGCCACACTTTTAGCACTCCTCCATTTTAATGAATAGTTATTCTGATTCAGATATTTAACTTCAACTTGTGAAATCATCTATTTTCCCCTTTACTCGGCAGTTTGTGCCTTAACTGCTTCTTCATTACAACATTGTTTATCAATTAGTTTCATAAACGGATACCACACTGCAAGCAAAATTAATAATTGAACAACATGCCAAATAACCATGCGCCAGCCACCTAATAAAAACGCTCTAAAGAATTCTGGTGTTCCCGCCGTTTGAACAGGAATCCCATTAGGTCTAGGAATTAAGCCTATATATGTTGCTAAGTAAGTAGCCGCTACACTAATAGTTCCACCCATAGTCAAGGGAATAAATGCTAATGGATTTAAGACCATAGGAATACCAAACTTAAACGGCTCACTAATACCAAAGAAGGCTGGAATGAAACCTACCTTACCAAGTGAACGTAATCTTTCACTCTTAGAACGTAAGCATAAAATCGCATATGCTAGTGCCCGTGGTCCCTTTTGATTAGTAATAAATGTCATTGTTACGATATAAGGTAGAGCAACCCCTGCCTTAAATGCATTTAAATTAGCTACATCGAACGGATAAAATAGTGTATATAGTACTGCTGTTGTCGCCATAGTACCATGTATTCCGAAAAACCAGCAAAATTCAGCGAAGAAAACTAAAACTAAAGCTGCAAACGGACTTGAGCCTAAGCCCTGAAGCGGTATTTGGATCAACTTCATAATCATATCATCAATATTATGGTATGGTGTCAAAGCAAACAAGAAATTAATGATTGCATAAATTATTGTAATCAAAAAAATCGGCAGCATAGAAGCAAAAGTCTTTGAAACAAATTCTGGGACACTGTCTGGCATTTTAATGACTAAGTGCTTGTTATTCGCAAAAAGTGCAAATAATCTGGTTGCAGTTAGTGCTACAACCATTGCAACAAGCATCCCTTGCGAACCAATGTAACTCATATCAAGTCCAATAAATTTTCCCTTTTGAACTAGCATTGGAGTAACCAATAAAAAAGCCACAAGAGAAGAGATTATAGCCATAAACTTATCGACTTTTAGTTCTGCTGCTAAACTATTAGACAATGAAATGACAACATATATTGACAAAATATCTGTAGTAACTGCAGTAATAATATTAAAGATATTTTTCAAGCCGCTTTGCGTAATAAAAGCTTGATAAGGGCCTATATTTAAACTGAAAAATATTGAAGCGAATGATCCTACCATTAAAACAGGCAGAATAGCCATCATACCACCAGCAATAGCAGAAACGTATTTGTTACGCTGGAACTTGCCCATTCCTGTTTGTATCTTATCTCGTAATTTACTTAGATTGGTTTTATTTGCTGCTGTCATTAGCTTTCCCCTCTCGTTTCAATACTTTCATGGCGTCATTTAAAACTTTTGCACCATTCATCATTCCGTAATCCATTTGATCAATTACCCTAATTGGGATAGAAAATTCTTTTTCTAGTTCAGGCTTGATATGACCAACTTGTGGCCCGAGTAAAATAATGTCTAAATCATCGTAATTATTCAGAGCAGATTCAGCTACAGCATTAATTTCTACGTCGATGTTTTCTTTCTTAGCTGCCTTTTTCATTTGTGTCACTAACATACTTGTAGAAAAGCCACCTGCACAGGCTAACATAATTTTATAAGTCATCTTTTGTCTCCTTTGAACTTAAAATTGCAATTATTTCTTTTGCCAAATCATTTACTGTCATTGCATTCATTAAATGATCTTGTGCATGTACCATTAATAAAGTTGGTGCTTCACCCTCACCATTAACTTCTTTTTGTAACAACTTAGTCTGTAAGTTATGTGCTTTGACTAGATCATCGTGCGCTTTTTGCATTAATAGATCACTAGCCTTTAAATCTCGCTTGCGGGCTTTTCTAATTGCCTCAATGCTATTAGATCTGGCACTACCTCCTTGTGAAATTAATTGCATTATTACTTGCTCATCACTCATCTTCACGCCTCCCTTTGTTGTTTCAAGTGCAATTATAAGCGCTTACATTTTTTTACCCTTGATTTTTTGGAAAAGTACACTCGCAATCCCTTAAAAAAATAACAAGTGTGTAATATTACACACTTGTTATTTTCTTATTTAATTTTTCAGCGTATTTTTTAAATAAATCATTCATCACAAGTAATATCGGTGTTTTATCAGTAACATTATAATCATCCACCCTTTTATCAGGAGAATAGCAATAAAGCCTTTCATCAGCCAATTTCGCTAAAGGATTGATTGAAAGATGAGTTAGTGTAATCAGGAAATTACCATGACTTTTAATCTCCTTAGCCAATTCAATCAGTTGCTTTTTGTTACCGGAAAGGCTAATTAAAAAGAAAACATCATCATTTTCGTGTCCTATTATGTGAGTTAGGTCATTCGGATAATCATAAAAAAACGACTTATAATCAAGTGCGTAGAAATTACCTACGACTAACCTTGTTGCATAAGCAGTCTGGCCCATTGAATAAAAATTGATTTTCTTAGCATTTACTAACTTATCTAACACTTTCTCACTTTTCATCTGATTGATTAATTCTAAATTTATTTGTAATTCCTTTTGCTCGTAATCTCCTGCTTTCCTGCCTTCAAGATTTTCATTTTTAATTGAACTCTTTAGATCGGAAAATCCCGTATACCCTAACTTATGACTAAGTCTGGTAATAGTATTAGGATAGGTATAAAATTTGTGGGCTAAATAAGTAATCTTTAAATCACTAATATGTTCCCTGTTATTAAAAAAATATTTAACAATTTTATCTTCTAAATCTGTCAAATTGATTGATTGACTAATAACTCGTTCTTCAAAATTCATTAAATTTACCTTCTTTACATATCAAAATTTTACTTAAGATGACTGTAAACTTAATTAATATGTAAACAAGCTATGAAAGCGTGCTCATATTACTTTTTACTTTAATAATTGTCTTAGCAATATCAAGCTAAAATTACATTTTCTAATATTGAGTGTTTATAATCAAAACAATAGTTATTAGATAAATAATATATTCTTCGTAAAATAAAACGCATACCCATTAAAAGAGACAAAATAAGTCCCAAAAGTTGTCTGACTTTTGGGACTTATTTCAAATATATGCTTTTTTTCATCTAAAATTGATAATGAATCATATCATGATATTCATTAATTAGTTTTTTGTTCTTTTGATCTCCCCCATCAATATTAGCTGAATAAAAAATTGGAGCCTCTTTATTTCCATGTTCTATTAATCTTTGACTTGCTTCTACAACAATATTATCTAAAATAGCTGCACCTACCACAGTAGAAGTTGGCCCTGCTTTTTGCTCCGTACCTTTTATAGAACATGCAGCATCCCCTATATCACCATGATTATCAATTACTACATCTGCAATTTCAAATAATCTTTTTCCTGATGAATGCCGGCTTGTTACTGATTTTGAATATTTTAAATTAGTCAATCCAATAATTGTTACGCCCAGTTTTTTGGCAGCAAGTGCAAGGTCAATAATAACGGGATTTCTTCCAGAAACAGAATGTAGTATTAAGACATCATTCTGTTTAAAATTCACTGTACTAGCCAGTGCAGAGCCATAGCCTTCAAGTCTTTCCATTTTACTAGTAAAAGTAATGGGTTTCCTGTCAAGCATTACCTCTCTGCCAAATATGGCATTAATTGTTATCATCCCTCCGGCACGATAGTACATTTCATCTGCTAATATACCTGCATGACTGGCACCGAATATATAAATAGAGTTCTTGTTGATGTTTGCTTCAGTAATTATTTTTATCGCTTTTTCAATACTATCCCTTTCGTCTCTCTTCACTGCGTCAAGAATGCTTTCAACTTTATCAATATAGCGATACATATTATTAAATACCTCCAAACAAACTTCCTATAAGTTTACTAATAATGCTCCATAAAGAAAGGTCATTTCCTCCAAAAATAAGGATCCAATTTCTAATTGTACTTCCCATCATCATAGCTGAGACTCCAACTAGGGCTACCATGGCAACAGATGCAACTGCGGTACCAATAATTGCACCCTTAACTCCACCTTGTCCTTCACCTATTACGGCTGCTCCCCCACATTCGAAGAAGCTTGTGATCATCAATGGCACAATCAAGATTCCAAAAAGATTAGTTACATTGGCAATCAGCACCAGAATAGTTGAAGTAATAAAGGCAGAAAGAAAACCTATAATCACAGCATTAGGCTTGTAGTTGAACAAAATCGGCACATCAAAAGCGGGCTTTGCTCCTGGTACCAGCTTTTCAGAAATTCCTTGAAAGGCTGGAATAATCTGGTTGACCAGCAAGCGTACTCCATAAAGCAGAATCAATAATCCGCCGCCGAAAGTTAAACCAGCATTTAATGCAACAGTAAACAAATTGCTGCCTTTTGGAACCAATGTAGGGGCAATTATGCCCACGATAATATCTACCGTAAACATTACTATGCCACCCGTAATTGAAATATCACGGAAAAAAGATAACCCCTTGGGAACATTCAAGTCTTCTGTAGAATGTTTCTTATTACCAACATGTTTTGCTACAAAACCTGAAATTAATGAAAGTATTGTTGTCGGATGACCAATTAAGAAAGAGTCATCACCAGTAGCCGCCCAAACGTACTTCCGCATAATCCACGGAGCGATCGAAAAGTATAGTGCAGAAAGGATAGCACTCATAACAATTAAATTAATGCCTCTTAATCCACCTTCTACACCACCGGCTACAATAACAAAAGGAACCCACCAAAGCATATGACCAGTTAAGAAAATGGTTTTTATTGGAGTGAATCTGGCAATCAAAATGTGAATCACAAGTGCTAAAAACATAGCCATACCAACATCTCCGCCATATTGAGCTGTAAAGGTAATATCTGTCATGCCTTTTGCAACTGTAATACCCATTTTGGTTTGAATAGCAGTATTAATTGCTGATACCACACCAGTTAACATATTTACACCTTCAGTAAGAATTATCATACCGAAGGCAGCTGACATACTGCCCTTCACTATTTCTGCAATGGGCTTTTTCTGAACAATTAGCCCCAGCATTGCAATTAGTCCAAGCAAAACAGGTGGATCTTGCAGAATATTATTTGAAATAAATTTTAGAATATCCATAGTTAGTTACCTTTCTTATTTGCTAAAAATGCATTCATTGCCTTAAGTACCTCATCTTTATCCATGTATCGTTTAATTGCATAAACTGGTTTGTCGGTTGACGATTCAAGATCCGGTTTCAATTCAGCACTGGTAAAGTAAACGTCTGCTTGTTCTGCTTTAGCTGATGCAATATCTGTATTCTTTACTTCAGCATTTACTCCCAATTCTTTAACTACTTTTTCCAATGTCATTTTTAAAACCATTGAACTACCAACTCCAAAACCACATACTGCTAAAATTTTCATACTTAACCCTTTACTTTCCTAAACATTGAAATAATTGCCGACTTATTTGCACTCAAAATAGTTTTATAAGATTCTGTATCCATAAAAATCGAAATAACTTTCTGCAAACTTTGTAAATGACTAGTATTATCAATTGCAGCCATTACTAAAAAGATTTTGACTGGTTTACCTTCAAGATCAATTGGGTTACGTGAAACCAGTAAACTCATACCCATTTTATTAACACCATCACCTGGTCTGGCATGCATCAGAGCAAAATAATCAGTTAGGACCATATAGGGTCCATTTTTTTTAATGCTCTCAATCATGCTTGAAACATATTTTGGCGTAATAATATTTGCTTTTAATAGAGGCTCACTAGCTTTTTGTAATGCAATCTTCCAATTCATAGCAGTATCTATTATTTGAACGTTATCTTCATTAAACAAAGAACATGTCACTATTATTTGACCTCCATCATTTTTGAAATAAACCATTCTTTATTTTTTATTCCATGCATAATTAGATTCATAAATGGTTCAACTATTTTTTTATCAGTTCTTTTAATCATTAACATTGCTATAATATCAACACGATTATTTCCCCAGTTGACAGGTTTATCTAAAATCGCGACAGCAATAGAACTTTTGGTAATAAATTTAGGATCGCCATGAGGTATGGCAAAACCATTACTGATATATGTAGACTGCAGTTTTTCACGCTTTTTCAGTGATTTTTTATAACTTTCAAAACTTTTTTCATCATTCCAAGTACCACTTTTTAATAAGACATCAATAATGTTGTCGGTTACTTTTTCATCCATAAAAAATATGTTCCCTTTTAAGAAAGGTCCAACATCATTAATAACTATATGCTCGTCTTTCTTTTCAGCATTTTGTTTTGTCACTACATCGATATAAGAACTGGCAATTTTCTTCATATCTGAAATCGTCATAATAGGCGAAATATTCACCACAGGTACTTGTTGTTCACTTAATTTAATAGTTGAAATAATTAGTGAAACATTCGACAAATCTTTTTTTACCAAATCATGCTTTGAAGTAACCTCAGTCAAAGCCGCAGCCGGTAATATTCTTTTCATTTTTGCACAAATTAAGGAACTCATTCCTATACCATTTGGACAAACAAAAAGAATTCTGTTTATTTCTTTATTACGTTCAACGGCCGCTTGAAAATGTAATGTCACAAAACCAACTTCATCATCAGAAACAGCTAAATGATTATTTTCACTAAATTCACTTAATGCATACCAAACTACCCCATATAAATCAGGATAATTATTTTTAATTTCTTGTAATAAAGGATTAATAACCGTAGTTTTTGATTCAAGCCGCAGCTTCATCTGATAAAGATGCACTAATAATTTTTCTAATAATGATGAATCTTTTGTTAAATCTATATTTAAGCTGTCACTAACATTAGCTATTAAATGCTTCACTTCTGACTTAAATTCAGCAGGAATTTGTCCATTGTTCATGAAAAAATTAAAGCCATTACCAATTATTATGTAATAAAGGTACTGCATTTCTGTATCATTAAAATGATATATTTCACTTTCTTCCACAGTTTTCAACAATTGGTAAACTAAAGGGTACTTATCAAACTGCATCAATACGCTGTCAAGCTGATCCTTCTTTTTCCAACTAATTTGATATCCATTCATACCTCTGAAAACTAATATTGCTGTAGAAATAGAAATATCACCTATATTATTTTCTGGAACTTCAAGTTTCCAAGTTTGTAATTTTTGATGAAATAATTTAAAAATGGTTTTCAGCAACCTACTATCAATAAATAAACTAATTAATTGCTTTCCTTCCCTATTACCTAACAAATCAATTACGACTCGTTTTATTATTTTTTGCTTTTCTATTTCACCTCCGCCAATGTATGATCCAGAATTGTTAAAAAGCAGAGGGATATTATCCTTAGATAGTCTCTTTTTGATATTAATAATGTCATTTGCAATACTGCTGCGGGAAACAAAATAATCATCAGATAATTTTTGATAACTAACATGTTCTCCATTGATCATTCGGGCTAAAATATAAAATTTACGTTCTTTACTATTTAAGAGTTTTTTTGGATCCAAGAATATCACCCTCTAATTCAATGTTATAAATTTGCATTCATCCCAGGAAGAACAAAGAAAAGTCAAATTTGTACTAGAAAAACTGAACACCCAAAAATCTTATCGTAAGAAGCACTTTTTTTGTTTAAAGTTTTTACTAAATACTTATCCACATGTTTCTAACTCACAGCATTTTGCACAAGCTTATCCACAATCTACAGTCTGTTTAAAAAGTTTTGCACACTATGTGGATAATATGTTTCACGCTCCGTGAAATTTACTGCTATTAAAGCAAAAGATTTCCACAGTTAAAATTGTAAATAAGCAAAACCATCTCAAATTTACTCATTTTTTTGTGTATTTTTCTGTAAATTATATCCACAGCTTGTTAATTCTGAATTCTTTTTGTGCACTTGTGGAAAACATTTTTAATAGATGGTAAAATAAGTTTTGCTTAACGTACGCGGAGGGAATTATTTTGTTTGACATTAATAAATTTTGGCATCATTTCAATAGTGAGATGCGTGAACATTTTAATGAAGTTGCTTATAATGCATGGTTCAAAAATACCAGACCAATTTCCTACAATAAGGATACGCACGAACTAAAAATTGCCGTGCAAAATCCTGTAACCAAAGGATATTGGGAAAAAAATTTAGCTTCGCAATTAATTCAGTCTGCCTACGGCTACGCTAATATTGAGGTCATGCCTGTTTTTCAAATTGAAGGTGAAAAAAGTAGTGAACGACTGGTAACACCTAAGCCAAAAAACGAGTCAATATCGGAAAATACACGCCCACAAATGGAAAACGCGTTTGTGCGCAATCTTAAGCTTAATGAAAAGTACACTTTTGACAATTTTGTTCAGGGTGAAGGCAATAAGCTGGCCGCCGGTGCAGCCTTAGCTGTTGCAGACAGTCCGGGCAGTTTTTACAACCCCCTTTTTATTTTTGGTGGCGTGGGACTAGGAAAAACACACTTGATGCAAGCTATTGGACATCAAATGCTGGCAGAGCGGCCCAATGCCAAAGTCGTTTATATTCAAAGTGAAACTTTTGTTAATGATTTTATAAACTCAATCAAAAACAAAACTCAAGATCAATTTCGTGCAAAATATCGCACTTGCGACTTGTTACTTGTAGATGATATCCAATTTTTCGCTAAAAAAGAGGGTATCCAAGAAGAATTTTTCCATACTTTTGAGACCCTTTATAATGATCAAAAGCAAATAGTCATGACGAGTGATCGCCTTCCAACTGAAATTCCTGATCTGTCAGAACGGCTGGTATCAAGATTTACTTGGGGTTTGCAAGTTGAAATTACTCCGCCCGATCTAGAGACACGGATTGCGATTTTGCGCAAAAAAGCTGAGGCTGAAAATTTAACAATCGACGACAGCACTTTAGACTACATTGCTTCGCAAGTTGATACTAATATTCGTGAACTCGAAGGGGCTTTGGTAAAAGTACAAGCCCACGCTACAATTGAGCATGAAGATATCAATGTTAATTTGGCTCGCGAAGCATTGGCAGATCTTAAACTAGTTCAAAAGAATCAGGGACTGCAGATTTCTAAAATTCAAGAAGTTGTTGCTAATTATTTCCAAACTTCAACAACTGAGTTGAAAGGAAAAAAGCGGGTCAGGCAAATTGTGGTTCCTAGGCAAATTGCAATGTACTTGTCCCGTGAACTGACTGATTCCAGCCTGCCTAAAATTGGTCAGGAATTTGGCGGTAAAGATCACACAACCGTGATGCATGCTTACGAAAAAATTAGCAGAGAAATTAAAACGAATTCTGATATTAAAACTGCAGTTTTTGACTTAAAGCAAATGCTTGACCGCTAAAAGTTATTAACTGTGGATAAGTAACGAACTTGTACACATTTTCTTAACCGTAATAATTACGTTATTTTAAGAGTCATATAACTTTTCAACAGAAATCACAGGACCTACTAATACTACTAATTAAATATATAATTAATATAAAGGAAACAGACAAAATAACAGGAGGCACCAAATGAAATTTACAGTAAACAGAAATCTTTTCTTAGACAATTTAAACAATGTAATGCATGCAATTTCTTCAAGAGCAACAATTCCCATTCTTAGTGGCATTAAGCTTAACTTAACGGAAACGGAATTACTCTTAACTGGTAGTGAAACTGATATTTCAATTGAGATAAAGATACCGGTAAGTGAAGACTTAACTGTTGAATCAACAGGTTCAATTGTCTTACCAGCTCGTTTTTTTAGTGAAATTATTAGAAAATTGCCCGGAAAAGAATTCTCATTAGAAGTCAAAGAAAGTTTTCAAACCCAGATTATCTCTGAAAACAGTGAATTTACTATTAATGGCTTAGATGCCAATAACTATCCAAGATTACCGGAAATTCCAGACGAGTCCTCTTTTGTTATTTCGGGAAAAACTTTTAGGGAAATTATCAACGAAACCCAATTTGCAGTGGCAACACAGGAAAGTCGCTTAGTTTTGACTGGAGTACACTTTACTTTTAGTCCTGACAAAATCCATGCTGTGGCTACAGACTCGCATAGGTTGTCTAGCCGCGCTTTGACTTTAGAAAATGGGCCACAAACGAAAACAGATCTGATTATTCCTGGAAAAAGTTTACTTGAATTAGCACGAATTATTGGTGAAACCGATCCTGAAATTAAAGTTTGTCCTGGTGAAAATCAAGTACTTTTTGAGATTGGCAATATTCTGTTTTATTCACGCTTACTTGAAGGCAGTTACCCTGATACTGAGCGCTTAATTCCGACTGACAGTACAACAACTGTAGAATTTGATTTAATGGAACTTTCCAGTGCATTAGACCGGGCAAGTCTATTGACGCATGCGGGACGTAATAATGTGGTTGACCTAACATTAGATACCGAAAAACAAAGTGCAAAATTGTCCGGTGAGTCAGCGGAAATTGGTAATGTGGAAGAAGACGTTAGTTTTAAGAAACTTGAAGGTAACAATCTAAAGATTTCCTTCAACCCGGATTACCTGCGAGACGCACTAAAAGCTTCAGTAACAGATTCCGTCATTATGGATTTCACGCAGCCACTGCGTCCATTTACTGTCAATCCAGATAAAACTGATATTAATTTTGTTCAATTAATTACACCTGTTAGAACATTTTAATCATTGCCAAACTTAACAAAAAGAAAAAGTCATCAATTGATGGCTTTTTTTCTGGCAGAATTTTTATAATCGACCACAAAAGCTTGCTGGTTTATTTTTGAGGTCAATCACTATGAATTGTTTATTTGAAAAAAATCCGTTTATATGGCTTTATATGGGCTTTTAGTTGTTTTTTGCTTGTGAAACGAATATACTTATTATAGGTATTTAAAGGTTGAAGGTGGTTATGATCAAAGAAATAAAGTTAACGAGTGATTATATTACTCTGGGTCAATTTCTAAAAAAAGAAAGTATCATTTCTTCTGGTGGTCAGGCTAAGTGGTATTTGCAGGACAATCCAGTTTTGTTAAACGGAATAAAGGAAAATCGGCGGGGTAAGAAGTTGCGCTCTGGCGATAAACTTGAAGTTAATCAAGAATCTTACGAATTGCGGTAGGTTATGTATCTCAAGCATTTTATCGCTCAAAATTACCGCAATCTGCAGCAATTCGAAGTTGATTTTGATCCTAATGTCAATATTTTTATAGGACAAAATGCGCAAGGCAAAACTAATCTGCTTGAAGCAATTTATTTTTTGGCCTTAACACGGTCCCACCGGACCAGTAATGACAAAGAACTAATTGCTTTTGGTAAAGATTATGCCAATGTTTCTGGGCACATTTATAAAAGTCAAGTTGATTTATCCTTGCGGGTTCTAATTACCACTAAGGGTAAAAAAGTTTGGGTAAATCGAGTCGAACAAGCGAAATTATCCAAGTATGTCGGACAATTAAATGCTATTTTATTTTCTCCGGAAGATTTAGATCTGATTAAAGGTGCACCTAATTTAAGACGACGTTTTATGGATCAAGAATTTGGACAAATTAGTGCCGAGTACCTTTATTTTGCCGGCAAGTACAAGCAGGTCTTGCAGCAAAAAAACAATTATTTAAAGCAGTTAGCTAAAGGCGAAGCCCATGACACTATGTTTTTAGAAGTCCTATCAGATCAGCTGGCAGGTGTGGCTGCAGAAGTTATTGTTCGTCGCTTTCAATTTTTAAATTACTTAGATCAATACGCTCGTGATGCCTATGCTCACATTAGTACCAGTGCTGAAAAACTTGAAGTTATCTACCGACCATCGGTAAAAGAAATTTCGGTAAAAGACAGCGTCGAAGAAGTTTATCATAAAGTATTAAATAATTTTCAAAAAAATCAGAAGCTTGAAATTCTCAAAGGTACGACATTGAGTGGCCCCCACAGGGATGACATTGAATTTGAACTTGACGGTAAAAATGCACATTTGTATGGCTCTCAGGGCCAACAAAGAACTATCGCGCTTAGTATTAAATTAGCTGAGATCCAGCTTGTGCACCAATTAACCGATGAATATCCATTATTACTACTTGATGATGTTATGAGCGAGCTTGATCATAACCGTCAAAGTGCCTTACTTAACTACATTCACGGCAAAACGCAAACATTTATTACGACAACAGATCTTGAGGGTATTTCCTGGGAAATAATTAAGAAGCCAAAAATATACCGCATAAAATCTGGACAAATTTATTTAGAAGAGGGGAAATTGCATGGCAGATAACAACAAAGAAAATCTTAAGCAAATTAAGCAATATGAAAAAGAAGCCGATAAATATAATGCCAGTCAGATTCAGGTCCTAGGCGGACTTGAAGCAGTTCGTAAACGTCCAGGAATGTATATTGGCTCAACTAGTTCTCAGGGATTGCACCATTTAGTATGGGAAATAATTGATAATGGTATCGATGAAAGTCTAGCCGGTTTTGCCAGTAAGATTGAAGTCACTATCAATGAAGATGGCAGTGTCACTGTTCAGGATGATGGACGCGGTATTCCGGTAGATATTGAAAAGAAAACTGGGCGGCCAGCTCTTGAAACTGTTTTTACTGTCCTGCATGCAGGCGGTAAATTTGGCGGTGGCGGCTACAAAGTATCCGGTGGCTTGCACGGCGTTGGTGCTTCTGTTGTCAATGCATTGTCAACAAAACTTGACGTTACAACAATGCGTGACGGTAAAAAGTATTTTATTGACTTTAGTCGTGGTCGCGTAGTTGATGAAATGAAAATGATTGGAAGCGTGCCCTTATCTGAACATGGTACCATAGTACACTTTTTCCCAGATCCAGATATTTTTACTGAAACTACTTCTTTTGATGATAAAATTCTCAAAAATCGAATTCGTGAATTGGCTTTTTTAAACAAAGGCTTGAAATTAACCTTTACTGACAAGAGAAAAGATAGCGCAGAAACCGATGTTTACCACTATGAAGGTGGCATTCAGGAATATGTGTCATTCTTAAACCGTGATACAGAGGTACTATTTGATGAGCCAATCTATGTCGAAGGTAACGACAACGATATTAACGTTGAGGTATCTTTGCAATATACAAAAGGTTATAAAACAACGTTAATGACCTTTGCCAACAACATCCATACTTATGAAGGTGGAATGCATGAGGCAGGGTTCAAGACAGCCTTAACGCGGGTAGTTAATGATTATGCCCATAAGACTAAGTTGTTAAAAGATAATGATGACAACCTTTCCGGAGAAGATATTCGGGAAGGGATGACAGCTGTAGTTTCTGTCAAGCATCCTAACCCCCAATTTGAAGGTCAGACCAAGACTAAATTAGGCAATTCAGATGCTCGAACAGCCGTTGATCACGCTTTTTCGGAAACCTTCAACCGTTTTTTAATGGAAAATCCGCAGGTTGGGCGCAAAATTGTTGAAAAGGCCCAATTAGCTGAACGTGCTCGGACAGCTGCCAAACGCGCCCGTGAAGTTACGCGTAAAAAGTCAGGACTGGAAATTGCCAATCTGCCTGGTAAGTTAGCTGACAACACAAGTAATGACCCCAGCATTTCTGAATTATTCATAGTTGAGGGTAATTCTGCCGGTGGTTCAGCTAAACAAGGACGTTCAAGATTAACTCAGGCAATTTTGCCAATTAGAGGTAAAATTTTGAACGTTGAAAAAGCTTCAATGGATCGTATTTTGGCTAACCAAGAAATTCGTTCACTTTTTACAGCTTTAGGTACCGGTTTTGGTGCGGACTTTGATGTTTCTAAGGCCCGTTATCATAAGTTAATCATTATGACAGATGCTGATGTCGATGGGGCTCATATTCGGACCTTGCTCTTAACCCTCTTTTATAATTACATGCGTCCGATGATTGAAAAAGGCTACGTTTATATTGCACGTCCGCCTCTATATCAAGTGCGCCAAGGCAAAGTCGTCAGATACTTAGATACCGACGAAGAATTGCATGACTATTTAGGTAGTTTACAACCAAGTCCTAAGCCACTGGTACAGCGCTATAAGGGACTAGGTGAAATGGATCCGGAACAGCTATGGGATACAACCATGAATCCTGAAAATAGAAGGCTTGACCGTGTCAGTCCGGAATACGCTAAAAATGCCGATGAGGTATTTGAATTGCTAATGGGTAATGAAGTAGGACCACGGCGCAATTTTATTGAAACTAACGCTAAATACGTTGAAAACTTGGATGCATAGGAGGTTTAAATGGATAACGACAATCAAGGTCAGGATCACAGAATAAGAAACGTTGATTTGACCAGCGTAATGAATAGTTCATTCTTGGATTATGCCATGTCTGTTATCGTAGCACGGGCTTTACCCGATGTACGTGATGGCTTGAAGCCGGTTCAGCGCCGGATTCTTTATGGTATGAGTGAACTAGGAGTTACACCAGATAAACCGTACAAAAAGTCAGCCAGAATCGTTGGGGAAGTCATGGGTAAGTTTCACCCCCATGGTGACTCTTCAATTTATTTAGCGATGGCCCATATGGCACAAGATTTTAGCTACCGCTATATGCTTGTCGACGGTCACGGCAACTTTGGTTCTGTTGATGGTGATGAGCCAGCCGCAATGCGTTATACTGAGGCGCGTATGAGCAAAATTGCGGTTGAAATGCTGCGCGATATCAATAAAAACACTGTTGATTGGCAACGCAATTATGATGATTCTGAAAACGAACCAGTAGTTCTGCCGGCTAGAATACCAAATCTTTTGGTTAATGGTACTAGTGGTATTGCGGTTGGCATGACTACCAACATTCCACCGCACAATTTATCAGAAGTGATTAAGGGACTGCACATGCTAATGAACAATCCTGATGTCACTACTAAAGAACTAATGAAGGCAATCCCGGGTCCAGATTTTCCTACAGGTGGTACTATCATGGGTCGCGGTGGCATTTATCGCGCCTATGAAACTGGTCGTGGCAATATTGTTGTTCGTGCCAACACTAGTATCGAAACTGAAAAAAGTGGTCGCGAAAGAATAGTTGTTTCTGAAATACCTTACTTAGTTAATAAGGCTGAATTGGTTAAGAAAATTGCTGATTTAGCGCGGGCGAAAACAATTGATGGTATTACTGGTGTGCGGGATGAATCAGATCAAACGGGGATGAGAATCACTATTGATATCCGCCGTGATGCCAGTGCCAGTGTAGTTTTAAATAATTTGTTTAAGCTGACCCAAATGCAGGCTAATTTTGGCATGAATATGGTAGCAATCGTCGATGGTGCACCGCATTTTCTTAGCCTCAAGCAAATGTTGCAATACTACTTGGAACACCAAGAAGATGTTGTTACTCGCAGAACTAAGTTTGAACTGGAAAAGGCTGAAGCCCGGGCTCATATTCTTGAAGGCCTGCAAATTGCTCTTGATCATATTGACGAAATTGTCCATATCATTCGTCAAAGTCAATCAAGCGATATTGCAAAAGCTGCTTTAATCAGTCGCTTTGGTCTTGATGACAAGCAATCACAAGCTATCTTAGATATGCGGCTGGTACGATTAACCGGTCTTGAACGAGACAAGGTTGAGGCTGAATATAAAGATTTACAAGCCAAGATCGCTGATTATAAAGATATTTTGGCAAAACCAGAGCGCATTAATGAAATCATTTATAATGAATTACTGGATATTCAAAAACGTTTTGGCGATGCTCGCCGGACTAAGATTGGTGCTAGCGAAGTTGTCTCAATTGAAGATGAAGATTTAATTGAAAAACAAGATGTTTTACTAACCTTAACCCATAGTGGCTACATTAAGCGGATGCCAATTAATGAATTTAAGACCCAAAATCGTGGTGGCAAAGGCATTAAAGGCATGGGCGTTAAAGATGGTGACTTTATTGCCAACCTGATTTACTCAAGCACGCATGATATGTTGCTGTTTTTCACCAACAAAGGCAAGGTTTATTCTAAGAAAGCCTATGAAATTCCAGAATTTGGACGTACCGCTAAAGGATTGCCAATAGTCAACTTGTTGCAACTGGAAAAGGGCGAAAAGATCCAGACAATTGTTAATATTCCTGAAGATGCCGATGACCAGTACCTGTTCTTTATTACTAAGATGGGAACAGTCAAACGGACACATGTCAGTGAATTCGGCAATATTCGCAATAGCGGCCTAATTGCATTGACATTGCGCGATGGTGACGAGTTGAATAACGTTTTGGCTACAGATGGCAAGCAGGATATTTTAATCGGTACTCACTTAGGTTATGCAGTACGTTTTAATGAAAAAAATGTTAGATCAATGGGTCGAACTGCTGCCGGTGTTCGCGGTATTAATTTACGCGAAAATGACTATGTTGTTGGTTCTGGGGTCATTAAAAATAACGATGAAGTGTTAGTCATTTCTGAAAAAGGCTATGGTAAGAGAACTGCAGCTGCCGAATATCCGACAAAGGGTCGTGGCGGCAAAGGTATTAAAACCGCAAATATTACCGAGAAAAATGGTCCGTTGTCAGGAGTAACAGTAATTGATGGCAGTCAGGATATTATGGTTATCACTGATGATGGCATCATGATTCGCTTTAAGACCAACGATGTCTCTCAAACAGGTCGCAGCACTCTCGGTGTGCGCCTGATTAAAGTTAATGACAATAATAAAGTTGCCAGTTTGGCAATTGTTCCTGCTGAAGAAGATCAGGAAGTAGCAGCTTCTGCAGAAACTGATGAAGAGCAAGATTAATTAATAAACAAAAATATTTAAAAAATTATCAGGTTATTTTACGTACTTACTAGTAAGAAATAAAAATTTCTTATTGGATCACGTGAAGATAGTTTGGTAATTTTTTGTTTATGTGCTAGAATTAGAAATTGCGAGTAATAAAATTACTCCTTGTTCTTGATTTTTAGCAAGAACCATTTAGTCCAGAAGGAGGTGCACTAGTATGACAACTACTAAGTACGAAATAACTTATATTATCAAGCCTGACATTGACGAGGAATCAAAAAAGGCGTTAGTTGAAAACTATGATAAGGTTATTACCGATAACGGTGGTACGATGGTTGAGTCAAAAGACTGGGAAAAGCGTCATTTCGCATATGAAATTAATAAATATCGTGAGGGATTATATCACGTTATGACTTTCACTGCTGATAACGCTGATGCAGTTAACGAATTTGACCGTTTGTCCAAGATTGATACTGCTGTTTTACGCTCAATGACCGTTAAAGTTGGCTAATTAATAACAAAAACTTTATCGTTTTCGTGATTTAGGAAAGGAAGGACCTGAAGTATGATTAATCGAGTTGTACTTGTTGGCCGTTTAACACGTGATCCTGAATTGCGTACTACTGGGAGTGGAATCTCGGTTGCTACGTTTACTCTTGCTGTAGATCGTCAATATACAAACGCTCAAGGTGAGAGAGGTGCAGATTTTATCAGTTGTGTCATTTGGCGCAAATCTGCAGAAAATTTCTGTAATTTTACGTCTAAAGGTTCACTTGTTGGTATAGATGGCCGAATTCAAACCAGAAGTTACGATAATAAAGACGGGCAAAGAGTATATGTAACTGAAGTTGTCGTTGACAACTTTGCATTACTTGAATCACGTAAAGATCGTGAAGCCCGTGGACAAAATGGTGGTTACACACCAAATAATAATGGCAATTTTGGCAATCAGAATACTAATAATACCCCTAACATGGGAGCATCAAATCAGAATAATTCCGCTAATAATGGACCGGACAATACTCAGGATCCATTTGCAGGTTCAGGTGATACCATTGATATTTCTGATGATGATTTACCATTCTAAATTAACAGAAAGGACCTAGGATATGGCTCAACAAAGAAGAGGCGGCGGCGCTCATCGTCGTCGTAAGGTTGACTACATTGCTGCCAACCATATTGATTACGTTGACTACAAGGACGTTGATTTGTTGAAACGTTTTATCTCTGAAAGAGGTAAAATCTTACCACGTCGTGTCACTGGCACTAGCGCTAAGAATCAACGTAAGGTAGCTAAGGCAATTGAAAGAGCTCGCATTATGGGCTTGTTGCCATTTGTTACTGAAGACTAAGATAAAATTTAAAGTACCCTTTAGATTGGACTATTTCCTATCTGAAGGGTTTTATTATGCTTAAAGCTGTTTATTTGCATGTAATGACTTGTTTGACCATGAATATCTTACAATTTATGCTTATTGTCTTTAATTAGTAATAGTATAAAATAATTATGTCTTTAAAGGGCGTAAGACTTAAAATAGCAATAGATGAGTAGATATTTTAAATAAAGTCATCTTTAATGCATTTACTCGTTTTTATGTTAATTTAATCAACATAAAGATAAAATTTATAAATATTGTGTGGTCTTAGACTAAAAAATATAAATAATATAATAGAAAAACGGAATAGTACAGTTTTCATACCCAAAAATTTTGTTATTTCCTAGTTTATAGCAATAGACTCGTAAGTTTTATTAATCTAAGATAAATTTTTGTTTTATGAATTAATAGATTTGCCGTTTTTTAGATTGAGAGTTTGAATTATGATGGAAAATAAAGCAAGAACCAAGTACCAAAAGGTAATGCTAGATTTACGCGAAAAAATTCTTACAGGTACATATCCGATTGATACAAAATTACCAACTGAAGAAGAATTAAAAAAGATTTATGGAGTAAGTCGAATTACTGTACGTGAAGCCGTTAATGGACTGGTTTCGGATGGGATTGTAGAAAAGGTTCAAGGAAAAGGGAGCTTCGTTCGAGAATTACATCATGTCAAACGTTTATTAAAAAGCAATTCTATTGAAAGTTTTTCAAAAACCGCGATCAAAAATGGCTTTAAGCCAAAGATGGAAGTCTTAAAACTGGAAAAAATTAAAACTGATGCAAAATTAAGAGAAGGTTTAAAATGTAGCAATGACTATGCAATTCATTCTCTTAGAGTTTGTTATTTAGACAATGATCCAACGGTTATAGAAAGTAATTACTACCCACTTCCAAGATTTGCAGGATTAACAAATTATGATTTAAGTAGCTCATTATATCAAATATTAAAAGAACATTATGGCATAGACAACTTGAAAGATTCGGAAAGTATTCTACGTGTTGTTCTAGCTGATAAAGAGCAAGCAAGATTATTGAATCGCTCTGTGGGATTTCCATTATTTTATTTACGAAATCAAGTTTTTGACAACAATAAAAAGGTAATTCAATTTGGTACAGAGTTTATAGCAACCGATCGCTATGAATTCATGATTTAAGTTATTTACAGTGTAAAAAATAATAAGCTAAAGGTCTTTTTGGTCTTTAGCTAATTTTTTGATAGAAAGCAGTCATAGATGCCAAAAAGCTTCTGTACTGCTTTTTTAATTTAATGATTAATCTGTAATTCTCAAAATTATACCCAAAAGTCGTTGACAATTTCTTATGAAAGCGTGTACAATCTAATTGTAAAATATATAACGACATATGATGTTATAAATATGGAGGAAAAATGGATAATAAAACAATTGTAAAAAATGTTGTAAAGCACAATGACGGCAAAATAAGTAATGTTTATTTCACTGCTTGTGGCGGCTCTTTAGTAGATATGTATCCAGCATATTATTTCTTAAAATCTGAAGCAGAAAACCTATCAACTGGGTGGTACACAGCAAATGAATTTGTACATGTTACTCCTAAAAAGATAGGAGCACAATCCGTTGTTTTTGTTTGCTCACATAGTGGTAATACTCCTGAATCTGTGAAAGCAGCTAAAGTAGCCCAAGAAAAGGGCGCAATTACAATTGGATTAACTTTTAACCCAAAGGCGGAATTATTAAAATACTCGGATGAAAAAATAATTTACGAATGGGGCGATGAAAATGAAGTTGTCAAAAACCCGATGGCAATAGTGCTTGATATTACTTCTCAAATTTTGGGTCAATTAGAGGGGTACGACAAGTTGGCTGAATTTGCGGATGGCTTTAAAAAGATCGATACAATTGTTACTAATGCCTTAGCTCAGGTACAGGATCGTACCAAGAGATTCGCTGATAAGTATCAACATGAACCAATGTTTTATATTCTGGGCAGTGGTGCTTCTTTTGGTCATACATATGGCTTTGCTATTTGCAGTTTAATGGAAATGCAGTGGCTTGATGCAGCTCCTATTCACTCCGGTGAATACTTCCATGGTCCTTTTGAAGTGACCGATAAAGATAAACCATACATTGTAATGGAAAGTATTGGTAGAACGCGCCCATTGGATGAAAGAGCGATCAAGTTCCTAAAGAAGTATGCTGAGAAAATAGAAATAGTTGATGCTAAGGAATTAGGATTAGACCTAATTGACAGCAGTGTTGCTGAATACTTTAACCCAATTTTATTCTACTCAGTATTATGTGAATACCGCGCAAAACTTGCAGATATACGTAATCACTCTTTAGAAGTAAGAAGATATATGGGAAAAGTTGAATATTAAAATTAAACTGAAACGATCGCTTTAAAACTAATATTAATTAACTGCTTAATGATGGGCCAAAATAGTGATACTTTTTCTAAATTAATTCAAAAATCAGCTTAGCGACCGCTATATATGAAAGTTACTAGTAAGAAAGGAGTAACTGAAAATTATGATAAAACTTTTTCGAGTAGATCACCGACTGCTTCATGGTCAGGTAGCAGTCTCATGGTATGGGGCAGTGGGTGCTGACTGTATCCTGATTGCTAATGATGATGTACCAAAAGATCCTATTAGAAAAGCATCAATTAAAATGGCAAAGCCTTCTGGAAGTAAGTTGGTAATGCAAAGTATTGACCGCAGCATCGAATCTTTGAATAGTGGAATAACAGATAAGTACCGTTTGATGATTATAGTTGAAAGCATTAATGATGCATACAGAATCATAAGCAAAATGAATAATAAGCCAAAGATTCTTAATTTAGGCGGTACTAAAGAAACAAGCGAAACTAAAATTTTAGCACCTTCTGTTAATACAAGCTCAAAGGATGAAAAGCAGCTAAAAGAATTAATTGAGCAAGGCGTTAAAGTTGAAGTACAGCAAGTCTCAACATCGTCGATAAAAGTAGTTAAAGAAACTGATCTTTCTGCAGAATAGAGGATAAAAAATGCTTATAAAAACACTATTAATTGGCTTAGTGGCTTTAGTTGGGTATAGTGAATACTTTTTAACCGGAGCATCAATGATTTTTAGACCAATTGCTTTGGCACCACTAGTCGGCATTGTTTTAGGCAATATACCTGAAGCAATTAAAGTTGGGGCAGCGATGGAACTAGCATACATTGGTGTTGTTGAAGTTGGAATCTCTACCCCTCAAGATATGGTATCTGCATCAGTTTTGGGAACTACTTTTGCATTATCAACTGGAAAAGGGATTTCCGCAGCTTTAACGTTTGGACTGCCTTTGTCTATGCTGGTACTGATTGTTCAGAACGTTATGTACATTTTTGTAGCACCGTTATATGTTAACAAAATGGATGAATATGCCAAAAAAGCTGAAGACCGCAAATTAAGTTTAATGGCTTTTTGGGGTGGTACTGCTGTTAATTTCTTACCATCAGTATTGTTTATCATGCTAGCCTATTACTTCGGAACAGGCTTTTCTAAGCAAATAATAAGCGTCATTCCTCAATTTGTTCAAGATGGACTAGTTGTTGCTAGTGGCTTGTTACCTGCCTTTGGGTTTGCCTTGTTAATTCAGCAGATGCTGCGCAAGGATATCGTTCCATACATGATTCTCGGCTTTGCATTGACTGCCTACCTGAAAATTCCAATTATAGGAATAGCAATCTTTGGCTTGGTTATTGTAATGATTTTGTACTATAACGAGAAAAAATTAAAACAACAAATGGATTTGATTGGAAAAGGAGCTACAGACGATGATGAAAGTTTCTAATAATGAGATGCGCAAGGCTCTGTGGTCAACGTTTTGGCGATCATTTGCAGCTAATGCTCCTTGGGAATTGACGCGCCAAGAAGCTACTGGATATGCTTTTAGCATGGTTCCATCATTACGGGTAATTTATAAAGATGATAAGAATGGTAAAGCCCAGGCTTTACAAAGGCATATGCAATTTTTTAACATTACTAATGTGTTGCTACCCTTAGTTCTTGGAACGTCCATTGCTATGGAGGAAGAAAATAAAGCCAATCCTGACTTTGATCCGGCTATTATTAACAACGTCAAAGTAAGTCTTATGGGACCTTTGTCTGCAATTGGAGACTCAATGTTTTTGACGACCTGGAGAGTCATTTGTATGGGTATTTCTCTAGCTCTTTGTCAAGCCGGTAATATTTTAGGTCCGATTCTATTTATGGCTTCCTACAATGTTGTGACAATCGCAGTAAGATGGTTTGGTCTGAAAATTGGGTATGAACAAGGTACCAAATTTATTCAAAGAGTGAGCGATTCTAACATAATTCAAAGTATTTCTAATAAAGCATCAATTTTGGGAATGATGGTCGTAGGTGCCATGATTCCAAGTTATGTGGTTGTTAATTCTCCGATTAAAATCGGCACTGGTAAATCGGCAGTTTCTTTAGTTAGTACTTTAAACCAAATCGTGCCTTCAATGTTGCCTTTAGCAGCTACTCTGATTGTTTTATGGATGATTAGAAAGAAATGGAAAGTTTCCTGGATTTTGGTTACTATCGTTGCTTTCAGTATCATTGGCACATGGTTACATATTTTATCAGCATAATTGAAATTGGAGGCTAATGTGACTGATTTGGTTTTACTTAGTCATGGTAATTTTTGTAAAGGTATTAAAGAAGGTGCCGAGATGATTCTTGGCCCTCAAAAAAATATTCATACAATTGATCTAAAAGAAGGCGAGAGTCCGGAACATTTTCAAACGCGCTTTTTAAATTTGACAGGTAGTTTAGAAAAATTTGTTGTGTTTACTGATATTCTTGGTGGTACCCCATATAATGTGGCTTATAAGTCATTGCTTTCTTCAGAAAACAAATTTGAGCTTTACACAGGAATGAATCTTCCGATGATTATTAGTTATGTTAATGCACAACTTGTTTCAAGTAGCCCCGACCTAGTTGGCGATGCTAAAAATGGGATCAAATTTATTGAAGCAAAATATGAAGACTCGCCAGATGACGAATTTTAGTATCATAGTCAAATAAAGAAAAAATTAAAAATATAACCTTGGACTATTTATTCAGGGTTTATGATAATTTTTCGTTGCAAGCAGATAGCAGTATGATAATACAACTATCTGTTTTTCTTTTTCACTTAGATTGATTGCTAAAAGATGCTGCTAACACAGCCTTTTTTGCATGTTGAAGTATAAGTTGCCTAGTTTCTTATCCAGAGAATACAATGTATAATAATAATGATGTATTGTACATTATTTTAGGAAGGACCTTACATGAAAGATTTTTTACGTAAGCTTGAATTTCCTGCTTTTATTAAAGATTCCAGGCTCACGGCCTCAGTCATTATTATTTTAGCGTTATCGCTTTTGGGTAGTATCGTGGCAATGATCATGAACCCATTATTTGGCTTGGCCATGGTTTTGATCTTTATTTTGACTGTAGCATGCGTCGTTTACGGAGCATACATCTTAGCTGGCAATGCGAATAATTTTGCTGTTAGTTTGTCTTATCGGATTAAGCGCAGCGAGCAAGAGGCAATGATCAAAATGCCACTCGGCATTTTGCTTTACGATAAGGATCGGCAAATTCAGTGGGCTAATCCTTACCTGCAGCTTTATTTAAAAAATGAAGATTTGATTGGCCATACAATTGCCTCTGTTGATCCTGAACTAGATAAATTGATTGATGAATCATTGAAGGCCAAAACAGCTGAAAATCATGTAGTAAATTGGGATGGTCATCAATTTGAGATGGTTATTCAGGACAATCTCGGTGTTGTTTATTTACTTGATATTACGCGTTATGCCAAAATCGAAGAAAGATACAATAATGAATTATTGGCCATTGGCCAGATTTTTATTGATAATTACGATGAATTAAGCGAAACAATGCATGATCAGGAGCTAACGACTACTAGTGCATATGTTCAGAATACTTTGAGTGATTATGCTAAAAATTTTAATGCCTATCTTAAGCGTATTGATGAAGATCACTTTTTGTTGTTACTGCACATGCAAGATTTGGTTAAAATGGAAAAAGACAAGTTTTCTGTTTTGGATAAAATGCGTTTGGAAACCAGCCGTAATAATACGCCTCTAACTTTGTCAATTGGTATTGCTTTTGGCAGCAGTTTAATTACCGAACTAGCTGATCAAGCGCAGTCAAACCTTGACCTCGCGTTAGGCAGGGGCGGCGATCAAGTTGTTCTCAGTCAACCAGGCAAGGCTGCTCGTTTCTTTGGTGGTAAATCGAATCCGATGGAGAAAAGAACCAGAGTTAGAGCCAGAATGGTTTCACAGGCGATTAGTGAGCTGTTTAAAGAGGCAGACCGCGTTTTTGTAGTTGGCCATGCCAGCCCTGACATGGACTCAATCGGCAGTGGCATTGGCGTTGTTAAAATCGCTCGTCTGCACCATGTGAAGGCAAATTTTGTCTTAGATGTTAATAAAACCAATTATGATGTCAGCCGTTTAGTTGCTAAAATGGAAAAGGTAAAGGGAGATAATGATATTTTTATTGCTCCTGGGGATGCCTTGGAAGCAGTGACTGACAAGTCCATGTTGGTTATGGTTGATCACTCGAAATACTCTATTACTTATGCAAAAGAATTATATGATCGGTTAAGAGATAGAATTATTGTCATTGATCATCACCGTCGCGGTGAAGAATTTCCTGAAAATCCAATGCTGACGTATGTTGAACCTTATGCCTCATCAGCCTGTGAACTGGTGACTGAAATGGTTGAATACCAGCAGCCAAGTTCCGGCAAGCGCGTGTTAACTGACCTTGATGCTACGGCAATGCTGGCGGGAATTACGGTTGATTCCAAGGAGTTTTCGCTGCGTACTGGTACTCGGACGTTTGATGCTGCCAGTTACTTGCGGTCGATCGGTGCAAGCACGATGGGTGTTAGTGAACTGCTGAAAGAAGATATAGACAGTTTTCTGGAGCGTACCCGTTTGGTCAGCAGCTTAAAAATGATCAAGCCCAAAATGGCTGTTTTATGCGGTCCAGATGATAAGGAAATTGATCCTATTATCACGGCTCAAGCTGCAGATACGGCTCTTGATTTAGAAAATGTTGAAGCCAGTTTTGCAATCACCAGGCGGAATAAGGATACAATTGGTATATCTGCTCGTTCAATGGGTGATATTAATGTCCAGGTAATTATGGAGAAACTTGGCGGCGGTGGCCATTTGTCTAATGCAGCTACCCAAATTAAAGGAATATCTATTCAGGAGGCACTTGCCAAATTGATGGATGCGGTAGATACTTATGAACAAGAAAATGAATAAAAGGAGAGCACAATGAAAGTTATTTTTACTAAAGATGTTAAAGGCCGGGGCAAACGCGGTGAAGTTAAAAATGTTCCTGATGGTTATGCCCAAAACTTTTTATTTAAGAGGGGCTTAGCCAAAGCTGCTACTAAAGCAAATATGCATACTTTGGAAAGAGTTGCTGCTAACGAAAAGGCAACTTATGAAGCTGAAAAAGCTGAAGCTGAAAAAATTAAGACCGAACTAGATAAGGATGAAACGGTAGTTAACTTTAAGTCTAAAGCCGGTTCAGATTCTAGATTGTTTGGCTCGATTTCTGGTAAAAAAATTGTCGAGGGCTTAGAAAAGCAATTTGGTATTAAGATTGATAAACGCAAATTAAACCTGCCTGAACCAATTAAATCGTTGGGCTACACCAATGTACCAGTTAAGTTATTTAAGGGCGTAGAAGGTAAGATCCGCGTCCATGTTACTGAACAGGATTAGCCTTTAGTTGAATTCTGAAAAAAGTGGGCGTGATTAATGGATAATATTGTCTCACAGCAGATACCGCATGACGATGAAGCTGAAAAAGCGGTTCTGGGCGCAATTTTTATAGATCCTGCAGCAATAGCTGATGCCAGTGCCGAAGTTCAGCCGGATGATTTTTATAAGAGAGCAAATCAGTTGGTTTTCCAGGCTATGCTTGATTTATCTGACCGTGAGGATGCAATTGATCCGTTAACTCTGCAGGATGAATTAACCAAAAAAAACCAGCTTGATGATATTGGCGGCATAGCTTATGTTTCTGAGCTGGCCCTGGCGACTCCGACAGCTGCTCATGTCACTTATTATGCTAAAATTGTACACCGCAAAGCATTATTGCGGCGACTTATTTCTGCCAGTCAAAAAATTATTACGACTGCAATGCAGGATTCCGATGATGTCACTGACATTTTAGATAACGCCGAAAGCGAGATTATGAATGTCTCATCGGAAAATAACGCCAATGGCTTTCGTAACATCAAGGATATTGTTAATTCCACGATTGATGAAATTAACAATATTCCTGAAGATGGCAATATGGTTACCGGTTTGCCTACTGGCTTTGTCGAACTGGATAAAATGACGACGGGTTTTCATGATGATGAACTGGTAATTGTGGCTGCTCGTCCTGGAGTGGGAAAGACTTCCTTTGCGCTTAATGTTGCCCAGTATGTTGGTTTGCATACTGATAAAACTGTGGCAATGTTTTCCTTGGAAATGAGTGGAGAACAGTTAGTGCAAAGAATGCTGGCTTCAGAAGGTTTAATTAATTCGCAGCACTTGCGAACTGGACAACTGGACGAAGATGAGTGGCCTAAGCTGGTTGCGGCATCTGGTTCTTTAGCAACAGCTAATATTTATATTGATGACACTCCGGGTATTAAGATGAGTGAAATCAGGGCACAATCTCGCCGCTTAGCCAAAGAAAAAGGCAATTTAGGCTTAATTGTCATTGACTACTTGCAGTTGATTGAAGGTCCGCACAGTGAATCACGGCAACAGGAAGTTTCTGCTATTTCACGGCAATTGAAGAAACTGGCTAAAGAACTTCATGTGCCGGTTATTGCCTTATCGCAATTATCACGTTCAGTTGAACAGAGACAGGATAAAAGACCAGTTTTGTCCGATATTCGTGAGTCAGGTTCAATTGAGCAAGATGCCGATATTGTCTCCTTTCTTTATCGTGATGATTATTACCGTGATGAAGAAGAGGGCGAAGAAAATAAAGAGGTATCAGCTGAAGATGATAACGGTGAAGTGGAAGTTATCATTGAAAAGAACCGTTCTGGTAGTAGGGGAACAGTGAAATTAATGTTTTCTAAACCCTATAACCGCTTTTCGAACCTCGATTATAGTCATGATCAGCCTAACGAATAGAAATTAATAAAAGCCACAGTGTTTTAAAGAAAAACGCTATGGCTTTTTGATTTATACTATATTTTAACGAAAAATAAGGCGTTTTTAATGACAATATTTCTACTAAATTGTACTATTAAGGTGTGAATAGAAAAATTTCGCTAATTTTTTGGGAAAGGACCGATTAAAATGGCTGATAAAGGTTTTAAAGACAAGGTAGCTGGTAAAGCTAAAGAAGTCAAAGGTAAAGTGCAACAAGCTGCCGGTGATGTCAAAGACAAAGCTCAAGAAGCTACTGAAAACGTCAAAGACAAAGTTGATGACGTTAAGGATAAAATGAACAAATAATTATTTAATTAGTTAAAAAGAGGCTGGAAAACTAAATGTTTTCTCAGCCTCTTTTTTGGGTTACACATGAAACAATTTACCGTAATTTACGCTGGATGCTCTTTGGTAACTTAATATTGGGACGTTCCGGATCGTAAAATTCATAAAAGACTGGAGCCTTATTAGAATCATTACTTTTAGGATAAAGTTCATAGTTGCTGTTCATCAAAGGCAGAGTCATATTCTTTTTATATGAATTCCAGATGTTGCTTAGTACCTGTGTCAGCAATTTTCTTTCTTCGGATTCCAGGGATAAAAAGGCGCGGCCAAAGCGATAAGTTCCTACTATTTTATTACTGGTTAGCTGGTGTAATTCATCAATATCGTAATTTTCAAATGCCTCGAAAAGATCAGAAAAAGCATCGCTTCTTTCTTGATCAGGGATTGAATTATTAAAATTAATAAGAGCGTGTCTGATAACACGACTGCCTGACGATAACCCGTCAGCCAGGGTAAAACTGTCGCGCCCTACTGACCAGCGGCGCGGATCATGTTGGTTGCGCATAGGCACCGTACTTTTAACAACCAGTACTTGTTCAGGATGATCCAGCATTGCACCAAAGATTGAGCCTTGAGGGATGTAGGTTTTCATTTTAGGCATAGAAGCAGTGAAGCCACGGCTCGTATACACTTTATGGAAAAAGCCCGGCCCATCAAAACTAATAGCTTTGATTACCCGCTTTTGAATTTCAGGACTAACTGCACTTAAAGCAAATTGAGCAAAGTTGCCTCCTTTTGAATGACCTAAGAGGTAAATCTGTTGGTCATTAAACTTGTGTGCAATTTCGGTAAGATATTTAGCAGCCACTTCTTGACCATAAATTTCCGGCAAATAATTCATACCCATATCTTCATTTAAACCGATCATAGTGCCGTCGGTTCCCCGAAAGGCAATGGCTATGGTGTTTGAATCAATAAAAAAGGTGACAGCAGTAAATTGCAAGGGATGCGGTTCTTTTTCCAGCCTGTCAGTCCAATCCAAAATTTTAATATTACCGATTCTAGGACTTTCTGGTAATAACATGACTTCAGTTGCTGTTTCGGCATACATTTGATGTTGAAAAGAAGGCAACTTATGCAGTTTTTCTGCTACTTCCCCTAAAGTATGACCAGTGGCAGAACTATCAGCTGGCAAATAGGCAATGGATGACAATAGCGAAGCATCAACACTGTTAAATGCTTTTTCTGAAAAGCTTAAGTCACCGCGCCAACGTAAATAATCAAGTGGTCCAGCCATATAAATTCTCCTTTCACAAAAAAGTTTATATCAATATTGTAGTGAGTTTGCTCAGTTAAGATAAAAATTATGCAAAAAAAACAATAGAATTAACTATTGTTTAAAAAGTAACTTGCTTTATTTATCTATACTGGCATAACTGATGCGCTTGATGTCAGGATACTTGCGTAAGGCCATAATAATATCATTTTCATCAATATTATTGTTAATAATGCCGTCTACGAAAAAGATAATTCTTTCATCGCTGACAAAAAGTATCTTAACGGAAACATTTTCAACATGATTTGTTTCCAGTTCCTGCTCAATTATGTGCAGGATGTCAGGCTTATTAACGGCTTCTATCTGAATGTTGAACCTGATATGCATGATGATTTTATCAATTATGGCATCATCGTGAAACATCATCTGGATGACAAAGAGCAAGGCAGTTGCTAAAATACCAATAAAGTATAAACCAGAACCAATTGCCATCCCGATAGCAGCTGTTGCCCAGATACCAGCAGCAGTTGTCAAACCGGAAATCTGTTGCTTTTTAATTAAAATTGTACCGGCACCAATAAATGAAATACCTGAAACTATTTGCGCAGCAATTCTGGAAGGGTCCAAAGCAACGTCTGACATTTTTAATAAATCGCCAAAACCATACTTTGAAACTATCATAAATAGCGCGGAAGAAAAGGCAACTACAATATGTGTCCGCACTCCGGCACTTTTTCTTTGAATCGCACGTTCATAACCGATCAACGCTCCGCACAAAGAAGCTACTACAATTCTTAATAGCCATGGGAGTTCTGCGTTGATCGATGCTAAATTTGCCATTACATCCACTCCATTTCTAAATCTATTCTTATATTATACTCTTAAAAAAGCGCGCCAAATGACAGTTATGACAAAAACTGGGAAAAAGTCAAAAAATGCTTGCGTAAACTTTTAGAATATGTTTTAATTAATATCGTTGTCGAGATATGACAATGCTGACTTAGCTCAGTTGGCAGAGCACGTCATTAGTAATGATGAGGTCGGAGGTTCGAATCCTCTAGTCAGCATTCGGAAGAGTAAAATTAGTAAAATAACCTTGATATATCAGCATTTTCTGTTGGTAAGTTAAGGTTATTTTTTGTTTATTAAAGATAATTATGCACACAATACGGAACACATTTTTAGCTGTGTTCCGAGCAAAAATTTTTAGGTAGGCACTATGGCTGATATAACGGTATTTATAACCCCTTTTTTGTGTGCATTGACAAAACTTTTTGCTTTTTGGTTTACTCTAAAGCATTTATGGTTTATTTTATATGTATGTATAGAGATAAAATAAAATATTTAAGTTTATCTTTTTAAAATCTCTTTAGATCTTGGAAGCAGTGATAATTAAATATTGAAGAAAGGGATGTAAAAAATGCGTGAAGAATTGAAGGATTTAACCAGTGAGTCTCGCCATGAATTTGTTGGAAAGTTTTCTAGAAGTGGGTTCAAAAGCGATTTCATCGCTACTACTGGGGTTACCGTTTATAAGCCAACTTTGGTGCTAACTGATGTTGTACTTGCTTCTAGTAATGAACAAGTCTCTGATCATCTTTGGTTTAACTATACTAAAGGATTCCTTAAATTAGGTGAATTGCATGAAGGTGATTTGATTAAATTTACTGCTCGTGTAAATAACTATAGCACCTCTAAAAAAACAGACTATAAACTATCTTACCCAAGAAAAATTAGTCGAGTTGATAAGGGGTCTAGTGGTAAACCAATGCCAGTAGATAACAATAAGGCACTTATTGGTTATATTATGGAAAAGAACAAAGAATTTTACCAAGCTAATAATCGCCCTTATGATTCTTGGTATGTAGATCAATATAATGATTGGCAAAAAAGTCTGTCTAATTAAAATTTAAGTAAAATAACAGTCTACGTCTTTGCCTAATTTTGTGGTGGATTTGTTTGCCGTATCTTCTTGATAGATCTGCTTACCTTTTTCTGCATATTTTTCGTTAAAGTCACGAATTCTTTGCAAACCACCATATTTATCTTCATTCAGCCTAGCACTCTTAGTCTTTACTTTCCAAACAGCCTTAGTTTTTACTTTGGCTGTTTTTGCTTGAGCGAATTGCAAACCTACTACACTAGCAGGTGAGCCTACACTACCAAACATTAGCATTAGATTTTTAGTACACTGCACTTTTAGAGATCGTGCATTTTACAAGACAATGGGATTTTTGTTAAAAATTAAAATATTGTTATTTTTAATTACAGCACAGAAAGGAAGTGACCTACAACCAACTGTTATAAGTGATACTAATAGATAAAAGTACTAGTTATTATCATTAACTTGACTATAAAAAGTCCCCTATTATAATAGGAAATAAATTAAGAATTCAAAAAGTAATTATTGCTGTTTCTCATAATCTTCAGTGAAGTTTTAAAAAGAAAATTTTACAGGAAAGAAGATTATGATTATGAAAAACGCTAATTTATTTAAGAAAGTAGCAATTACTGGAACATTGCTAACTGTTGGAGCTGCGGCATTAGTTTATTCCAATCCACAAACTGTTGATGCAACATCATTACCACCATTAAAAACAGCAACAACCAAAGACTATAACAAATTGCAAACACTATCTAAAAAGCCCGGTGCGCATTATGTTAAAACTAAAAAATGGTATGCCGGTTTTACTCCCGGTGATAATGTTGAAGATACATATTATTTCAACTCTTTTAAATTAACAGGTGATAAGGCTAGTCCCGGGGCCGATGATTGGACTTGTTATATCGGAGCTGGAACATTCAATGGAACTAGATATTTTATTGCAAGTAATACAAAAAATGAAAGTAAAAAATATTTAATTCCAGCAAATCATAATTATGTACCTTATGGTTATAGGCTTAAAAAAGGCCATGCCGTAGTTCATGATTACATTGGCTCGTTGGCAAATGCTTGGAATGGTTATGACCCTTATTTAAAAGACTATGGTGAAACATTCACAAAAGAAAACATTATTTATAGTGGTGATAACAAACGAAACTCAGCTAAAAAAGTCACTTTAAGCCGAGTTGGTAAGTCTTCTGGTAAGAATCAAGGATTTTGGATTAGCAAAACACCAATTAAATTTAGAGTCGATGGTACTGATACTTATGAAGATTACTATCCACTTTATAACTATGAACCAAGTGGTCAATTGACGATGAGTTACATTAAAACAAAAGACCTAAGTCAATTTAAGAGAGCCACTGTAACTTATAACTACATTGGTACTATCTATAAGAATCATGCCTTTAGAGCATATAAGAAATCATTAGATTTCTAGTAAACAATTAAATAAAATATACATTTAAAATAAATTATTCGCGTAATTTTGAAAGGATGTTAATCACATGAAAATTAGTAATGTTAATTTTCAAATAACAATTTTAATCATCTAGTATCCACATTTAAACTCAAGTTTGAATGTGGATGTGGTAAGCATCCGTTGAATAAACGGATTAAACAAAAAAGAACAAGGAATCAAAATTATAATATAACTATGATATTTGTTAACTTGTTTGATCAGCAATTAGACGGTTAGAAAAATCAACCGTCTTTTTTCTTTTAAAAAAGAAGAAGGTTGCATAATGACAAGATATAAAGAATTTGCTCCAGAAACATACCTTAGCTTAGATAATGGCGATATTTTCGTACGCCTAGAGGGAATACTCGAATTTATTGTTAAATCAAGCATTTCTTTTACTGACACAACTAAGGATTGGGACATTGATCAGCTTATAAAATTTTTACATGAAAAAAATTTTTCTATTAGTAAGATTGACCGAAATGATTGTTTACTCGCTCGCAATCTAAAGGGCGAAATAATTGATGAAGCAGCTAATAAAGCAAAAAAATTATCTTTTCTTGACTCAAGATCTATTTTAAAGCTCGTTAAATTAATCCAGCAAGAGAATCCTTTATCACTTGCAAAAGGCAAGGAACTTAAAGAATTAATGTTTGAAGGCTTTTATTTGGATTTAAAAACTGGGAAATTTTACTTCAATTGTGAAAATGTAGTTGATAATTTTCTTAATCGACCTCATTATGATCGGAAATTTAGCTTTAAAGTTACTCACCATGAATTTGAGCAATTTGCTATAGAAAATAATATCCCTATTTATCATCTTGAAACCGCAAAAATTGAATTTGCGCAAATTCAAAAATCATGCGTTGGTATTTCTCAAAGACAACATGATGATTCTAAATATCAGCCTATCAATATTAATGATGCCAAAAGTTCGAATATAAAAGTTATTAATGGCGAAGGATTGTTGCAGCTTTATCAGCTTACAAAGAATATTAAAAGACCATCAAATAATGAATCATGTCATTATCAACAGTCAGAACCTGGTATTATATATAAAAAAGATCAGCACGACGCGTGGCTTGATTTTAAAAAAGATTGGTATAGTATACAAAAGGTACTTGAACATATTCAAAAAAATAATTCTAAAGAACATATTGATATAACAAAAAAAGCAGTTGAAAAACAAGTCAATAAACTAATTGAGACTAATCCAGACTTTTACCAGAAGAAATTAATTGCTGACAACGATATCGCTAAGAATAGTCGACAACTATTAGATCTCTCCAATAAGGGAGGTCATAAGGAAACCTATGTTAATTATGCTATCTTAAGCGAACTTGAAGAATATTATTACTCTAGAAAGACTTCAAGTTATCCTAAGCCTGAGCCACAGTTGGAATATAGCATCCCATTGTTAAGTGATTTTTTGATGGTTACAAGTAACCCTCAGGATAAAAATGAAGTTAATATAACTATTAATGATATTAATGCAGCTAACAAGAAGTTTAATCGTTTTAAAAGTAAAATTAATGATTATGTTAAAGCTGAAATAGCTTGGTTAGAGATCAAAAAGGCTGGAGTCAAGGCTAAAGTAACAGCAGATATAAAACTTAAAAGTAAAATAAAGGCTGGCTGGCAAAATACAAGCCCAAATTATTCACTCTGGCGAGAAATAATACAACTTAAAGGTATTTCCGAAGATGTTTTTTCGTCTTGGATTAAAAAAGCTTCAAGGAGAAATAAGTTTATTTTTGAATTACAACCTCAAAGTACTTATTTGCCAGGATTCGAGTTAGAGACTACAGAAACAGATGCAAGAAATCTTTTAGAACTAATTTCATTAGTTGATGACAACCTCAGTGAAATTGAATCTTTTAATTCTGAGCTTGATCAAATTAATCTTAGGTCAATTGCCCTGAAAAAAATAAATGAAATTAATTCTTTCTATGTTCAAGAAATTAAAACTGAGGATAGGAAACTCGATTATCAAGCAGGAGTGAACATCCCTGTGAAGGCTATTCGAGATATTGATGACTATCTTAAAGAAAAAGTAGATAATATAATTGAAGATATAAGACTTAAGGTAAAAACAATTAAAGATATTCTTGATCAATTAACGAATGAGGTCGAAGGTATCAAACTAGTCTGGGAAGATTTGCAAGAGGAATTGCAAAACTTTGATTATCCAAAAATATCAGAAAAAAATCGACCGCAAGCAAAACAAACAATTGGTGATCTACTGAAGCAGGTAACAACGAATCTGTCTTTATAAAACTTTAAAATAGTAAATTTAAGCGTCAGCAAATTCATGCTGGCGCTTTTTTTTGCGTAAAAATATGGACTAAGAAATGCTGATATAACAACGAAAATGGCCGGAACCAAAAGTGTCCACACTAATTTTAGGTCAAGAAGCTAAACTAAAATTACAAACTGAAATCCAGTTTGCACTAAATATTTTTTAATTAATGGCAGAAATTGCCAGAAAGGAGTCTCATTATGAGATCAAAATTAAAAAATGGCTATTCCACAGTTTTAGCTAATTTTTATATTAACGAAAAGAAAGATGTTATCAGTCTCAGCCCGGAGTTAGAACCGCAATATAAATGGGAAGATAAAGGCACAACTAGCAAACCGACAAATGAAATTGTCGGCTATAGAGCCTGGTTTAGTATTAAAGGCGAACAACCATTTCAAGTTAAATTTTTAAGTAAGGTTAGCCTGCCACCTTATTTATCTAAGGTTAAGCTAGAAGGATTAGAGGCTTGTGAAGTACACCACAAAGTTTACTTTCGTGCTACTGATTTAAAGGAGGTAGAAAAATAATGGCTCAATTAAAACAATACTTAACGCGTTGTCTCAACATGGCACTTGGAGTTGAAGGGGAAACCACCTATACCAACAGCTTTGATATCTTAATTAAAGAAAATGGCTTCATCTTCGTCCCTAGGATGCCCGCGGGCTTCGTGCTCGATGATAGTCTCTATCAACGTATCTATCAGATTGCAAATGCGGCGCTGTACCCTAATTACACGGTGTTAAAGCAAAATGGTATCTACTTCGTACCATTATATGGACAGCCGTTGGAAATTAAACGAGGCCTGTTTTTCCCGTGGATGAAGGGAACATCCACACGACTTATTATTGCAGGACTGGATGATTACTTTTCTGATCGTGATGAAAGTAAGAAGGGGAACGTCATCCCATTAATGAAAGATTTCTCGCTTAATTATCAGAATGTTACCAGTATCGCAATTGCGGGCAACTCTGGAGCAGGAAAAAGCTATTTCCTTTCCTATCTATTATCTGCATTGTTGTGGATTTCTGATCTAATTGTGATCGATCCTAAGCGGGACCAGCCCAGTCGCTGGGCTAGGGATCACTCGATTAGGGCAGTTTTCCCTAATTCTAATTCTTCTAAATCCGATTATGTGTCTAACGTGAATGAGCATTTAGAAGGAGCTTTGAACACTATCTATCACAGGCAAGCCGAATTATACAGCGATGCTAGCAAGCACTTTCGCCCCGTCACGATTGTGGTAGATGAGGTTCTAGCGCTAACCGAGGGCGTTAACCGGCAAATTAAGGATTCGTTCTTTGCATTATTATCGCAAATTGCTTTGCTGGGTCGTGCAACTAATGTTCATCTGATCGTCTGTGGTCAACGCCTTGACCATACTGCTATCCCAACATCGGTCAGAGAACAGTTTAACGTTTTGGTGCAATTAGGAAACATTAATAGCAAGACGACTCAATTCCTTTTCCCTGATCTTGACCCAACGGGAATTGTGATCCCGGTAGAAAAAGGTACAGGTATAATCCAAGTAATAGATGACCAACATCCATACAATGTGCTTCCATTCCTAGCACCTACTTATTATCAGAAGAAAGAAGAGAAAAATTATGTTTAACAAGAATCAACCAAGGTTCAGTTTAAAATTAGGATACTTTCTACCAGTATTAATTCTGGGATATGTAGTAATTATGGCAATTGTGCTTAAATTTTCTTCATTACTTAGACTCATTAAAAACACATTATTTTTAAATTTGCTATATCCTTTTTTTAATAATTTGCAGCCTAAGATGTGTCCTATTGGCGAGTTAGCAACACTTTGTCTAGTTATAATTATAATAATGATTTTTAATTACCAAAAAGGTAATAGTTTGAGCAACTATTTTGATTCGATTGATCAAACCTATAATTTAAGGCAATTTTGCAGAAGAGAACCTTTGACCATATTAAATGATGAAAAACAAACAAAACAAAAAAATTCCGTAATAGGGTCTTTTAATGAGAGTCTTAAAGAACTGTTTGTAGACATCAGAAAAGATAGCATAACTGTATGGATCCTTATACCAGATAGGCAGGAAGCCAAGCAAATCCTGAATAATGAAATGAACGATATTGCTGAGTGGATTAAGCAGGCCAATCCTGACTATACATTTTCCAGTGTCGAACCAATGGAAAACAGTAGTTTCTATTGCCTGCATGCAACCAAATTTACTGCTTAATGGCAGCTCTGCCGCTTTCGCGTCAGCGAAGGGGCGGCAGAGAGCTGCCTGATGAAAAACTACAGAATCAAACTGTGCAGGGGCTGCTTAGCCTCTACCATTAAGCCATTTTACGGGCTTGTTATCTAAATGGCTTAATGTGTGCAACTGTGCACTACCTGCATACAATAAGAAAGAAGTTGATGCCTATGGTCGATAGAAGATACCGTCAATTCATGTTTGTCCAAGACTCGCAACATTTGCAAGTTAAAGAATCCAGATTATCTAAGATATTGGACAAGTCAGGTGCGCTAGAGTGGGCTTACATTAATCATAATAAGGACGTGGATAATAGGGGGCAACCGATAAGAGCACATTATCATGTGATTCTTAAGTATGAGAATCCTCAGACCATTGCTAGTGTAGCCAGCTTATTTAATGATAATCCCCAATATGTGCAGGTATGGCGCGGTCGCATTAATAACGCTTATTCTTACCTGATTCATGAAACTGAAGACGCTGATAGTGATGGCAAGTATCATTATCCTGATTCTGAAGTAGTCGCTTCCTTTGACTTTCCAGCCAGGATGGAAAAAATAAGGAAGAAAATCAAACTCAGTCCCAAATATGAAAAGGAACAGATTAGGCGCTATTCCGAACAACAGATTACCCGCGAGCAATTAACCGAAGAGCTTGGGGTCTATGGTGTTGCTAGTCATCAACAACTTATCGATCGAATTGACTCCGAACTAGCCAATCAAACACACCAGCAATGGCTACATGACTTCAAAAATCATAAAATGACAACTCTCTGGCTTCACGGTAAGTCAGGTGTCGGGAAAACCCGCTTGGCTGAGTACATTTTTAAAGATAAAAAATATGTCACGCTGGGTAGTTCAAGAGACCATTTCCAAGAATATAAAGGCGAACATTTCATTATTATTAATGACTTGCGACCAAATGATTTCGAGTTTAGCGACCTTCTCCGAATGCTTGATCCTTACCAGCACGATAAGGCAGCACCTAGTAGATACCACGATAAGAAACTCAATGCAGAGAAAATTATCATTACTACCCCGTATGATCCGTTGACTTTTTACCGAAATATCGATTCAGTGAAAGATACTCGGGTTGATACGATTGACCAACTGTTACGGAGAATTAAGCCCATTAAGGTTACTCCTGAGTTGATTTCACAAATCAGAAGAAAAATAAAGCAAAGAAAAAAAGCTAAGCAAAAACCACAAAAATTTGCCTAACTTTCAAATAATAAATTCAATCTAATTATAGTGCAGTGTCAAAGAAAAAGAAAGACTGCTAGAAAGGTAGCTTAAATTATGAAATGTATCATAACTTACGATGATTTTAATCACGGCATTCCCTATGACTACCTAGCCGAGCATGAACTATATGCTCAGGGTATTGGTAGGGTACTTAATGTAGATGATGACGACAATTGGTACTACGAAAATACAGGATTGTTATGTTTAGTTAAGGATTGCATCGATGAAAATTGTAATCCACTCAAAATAGTAATTTTTGAATCAGATGAATATCAAAAAATCGATTATCAAAAATTAGTTGGCAAGAAAGTAATTGCTGATAATGGGCTATTCTATTGCCCTTTAGGTCTGGAAATACCAACTTATTGTGTAAATAATCTAAGAAAGGCAGATGATTGATATGGGAAAATTGTTATTAAATGGCAAGCAATTATGTCAGGAATTAAATATTAGTGCTCCCTTATTGTATAAACTGCGTAGGTCAGGGATGCCCTATCATCAACTGCCCCACGGGCGAGCATATTACAATTTAGATGAAGTTACTAGTTGGTTGCTAAAAGCGGGATATCACCAAGAAAAAACTTGGTTTAAATAGCAAAAAAAGGGTAGACTATGTGTGGGGAATAAATACCCATGCCGTGTGTCTACCTTTTGATTTGGAAAGGTAGATATCTATGATTAAAAAAGTAATGAAAGGCAAAAATCGTAACAAGTATCAAATAAGAATCCAACCTACCGATAGTGTCACGGGTAAACGTATTAGTTGGCCTGTCCAATATGCAGGTTCTAAGAAAGCCGCAGTTAAAATTGAACGTCAAATGTGGCAGGAATACGAAGATGGACTCAATCCCAGTGATTCTACGGTAGTTTTTGCTAAAGATTTCCAGCGGTATGTTGATCAGCGTGCTAAGTCAATTAGTCCAGTTACCTTGAGCTCATGGCAAAATACTGCTAACTCTGTTAAAAAGTATTTTAAAAATGCTCAAATTAAACAAATAACTACCCAATTGATCGAAAGTTATGCTCATGATTATGTTAAACAACACCATGCCACAGTCAGCCGTTCCTCAAATATTGCCAAAATCCTGGTTCATCTGCGGAACTATTTTAAATCACTTGAAGGCAAAATTATTAAAGAAAATCCTGTTCCGGAAAATGCTTTAAAAGTATTTTTCAAACAAAGTGATTTTACGGTACCACAAGAATGGCGTATTTTTACGAAGTCTGAATTACAGCAAATTAGGAACTTGATAATGACGGATTTGCAAAATAACCCAGTTCAGTTGAATGGCAGTAAATTAGCAATACTAATTGAGAGTTACACTGGCATGCGTGTTGGTGAACTGCAGGCTTTAAAATTCTCTGATATTGTGCACGAAAATGGTTATTGGACTTTTAGTATAAATGATAGTTGGTCAGATTACACAGAATCGTTTAATGGTTCATTGAAAGCTCGACCAAAAGGTTATTGTAGGAAATTGTTGCCTGTCCCCGAAAGTGTAATTATACAAGTAAAAAAATATCAAGTTGCGCAAAAAAAATTCTTAACAGAATACAATCTAAGTAATCCGCTTGATTTAATTTTCTTAAGCTTGCATGATTATAAACGATCTAGTAATTATCAACCTGTACGTCAGAAGAGTATTAACGATATGCTAAAAGAAATTTGCACTAAGCTTTCAATTGAAGATGAGGGTAAGCAAATGAGTCTATATTCTTTTCGGCACACAGTTTGTACCCAATTAGCAAGCACACCCGAAATGTCATATCCTTGGGCAGCTGAAAAAATGGGACACTCATTAAATATGTTTATGAAAACCTATGTTGGTTTGTCTCAGGATATAGAGCAAAAGATGAATCAGTTATGGGTAAGCTGATTTACGAACAGATTACGGAACACGATCTAGTTATTAAGTTGGCTTAATCATTGATATAAAAGGTTTTGTTTACCAAAAACTCTGATCCTCTAGTCAGCATTCAGAAGAGATGAGAAGTCTTTCAAAAAAATTTTATTGAAAGGCTTTTTTGTGTATTTGAGTGAATTTGTATTGTGTGTCTTGTATAATTAAGTTATTAGATCAAGAAGAGTACAGGATATAGATATGGAAAGTAATTTTGAATTTCTTAATCAGGATGCATTAACAAGGCAATATTATACAAGAGCAACTCAAGCAGAATTGAGTTATGCCATGGGAATTTATCCAGGTGTGCTTACTTCAGTTCGAGTAATTGCAGAAAATATGGCCAGGGATGTTGCTGATCAAAAGTTTCTTAAAATAGGTGATCGTGAAACTTTTGACAGTCTTCTTAAAAGGCTTAGACAGGGTGCATATATTGATGACTATGCATTACGAATTTTTTATGATATAAAGGGGCCGGGTAATCTGGCAGCTCATACTTTAGATAATGTTTCTCAAAAGGAAGCTTTGAAAGGTTTGAAGCAATTATATGCATTAAGTGTATGGTTTGTTGATTCATTTTATGATGAAAAAATTGACCCAACAAATTTTAACGAGCCTGAAAAGTCAAAATACCTGTATCAAACTACAACATTACAACCATCCAATGCTGAAAAGAATTTAATTTATATTCAAACGGCAGATAATTCATCTGGTAAGTTTCAGGTTTATGCAAATAGTCAAAAGATCGGAAAAACTGGTGTAGGTGATCTTGCAGAAGATAATTCTGACAACAGTCCCTATTTACGCTCATGGGCTAAGAAAAGAATTAATCAATATATGAAGACTTCAGGTATTCACGCTAATTTAGAATGGGCTGAATTAGCTTACCGAAAGTCTGATGGTTGGTGGTTCTCTGATCATGATGTTCACCATGTACTTGAACGATCAGGAATTAAACATAGCAAGGATTTAGCTGGAAATGAATGGTTTGAAACAGATTTAGAAACAGCTAAAAAGGCTATTAAAGCTGTTAAAGAAAATAAAGATAGTCTTGATGGGGTAGATTCACAAGCTAAAATAAAAATAGTATTACGTCCTGAACAAAATAGAGCAGTTAAAAAGACTATAAAAGGCTTTAATTCTGGGAGAAAGATGCTTTGGAATGCCAAGATGCGCTTTGGCAAGACTTTGACCGCTTTAGAGCTAGTCAAAGAAGAAAAGTATAAAAAAGTTTTGATTATTACTCATCGTCCTGTTGTTGATGATGGCTGGTTTGATGACTTTAATAAGATAGGAATGCCAGAAGCTGGCTATATTTATGGCTCTAAGAAAAAAGGACATAAAAATATTTCTGATTTAGAAAAATCAGGTAATTCGTACATATATTTTGCCAGTATTCAAGATTTAGCAGGCTCAAAAGCTATAGGTGGTAAAGTATCTGATAAGAATCAAGACCTATTTGCTGTAGATTGGGATTTAGTTATTGTAGATGAAGCCCATGAAGGAACTCAGACTGAACTAACAAAAAATATTTTAAGCCTGCTTGTTAAAAAGCATACAAAGGAATTAGATTTGTCAGGTACGCCGTTCAATATTATTTCTGATTATGATGAAGATCATATTTTCACTTGGGACTATACTATGGAGCAGGAAGCCAAAGATAATTGGGATAAGGATAATCCAGGGAAAGAAAACCCATATGCGAATTTACCTAAAGTTTCAATGTATACCTTTGAAATGAATGAGCACTTTAGGGACCCCCGTTTCACTGGTGAAGGTTTTGATAAATGCTTTTTCAACTTTAAGGAATTTTTTAGAACTAATAAACAAGGTAACTTTGTTTACGAAAATGATGTTAAGCATTTTTTAGACAATATTACTAATCCAGGGATAACTAACTATCCATTTTCATCACGTAAATTTAGAAATAGGTTGCGTCATACTTTGTGGATTATGCCGGGAATTAAAGAAGCTAATGCTCTAGAAAATTTACTAAAGCAACATCCCATTTTTGGTACGGAATACAACATTCTTAACATAGTTAGAAACGATAAGTCAGATACTGAAATGGGTACTGATATTGATGCAAAATCCGAAAATGAAGCTATTGCTAAGGCTGATAAAGAAGGTAAGAAGACTATAACTCTTACTGTTAGGAAACTTACTACAGGTGCTACTATTCCTGAATGGACAGGAGTATTATTCTTGTCCAATACTAGCAGTGCTATGCAATATCTTCAAGCTGCCTTTAGAGCACAAACACCATATTCATCACCTGAATTTGGGAAAAAAGAAAATTGCTATATCTTTGATTTCGCACCAGAGAGAGCTTTAACGGTTATGGCAGAATCAACTAGTTTAGCTACTGGAGCTGGAAAAATTCAAAAGAAAGAACAAAGAGAGCAGATGGAAAAGTTGATGCATTTTTTACCAATTATTGGTGAAAGTAATCAACAAATGAAACCATTTAAGGTCGATAGTCTGCTATCTAAGATTAAGCGCGCTTATGCAGAAAAGGCAGTTAGAACAGGCTTCGATGATGATTCTATCTATAGTGATGAATTACTTTTAATTAAGGATGCTGACTTAAAAAATTTCAATAATCTTAAAGGAATTATTGGCACTACAAAGAAAGAAAAAAAGCCATTAACGTTTGATGTTAATCATCAAGGATTAGATGAAGAAGAGTATGATAAGGCTGAAAAGGCTAAGAAGAAAAAAATTGGTGAGCGTTCAGAAGAAGAACAAGCTGCTATTGATAAGGTTAAAGAGTTAAAGAAACAACGTCGAACAATGATCTCTATTCTACGTGGAATATCAATCAGAATTCCCATGATGATCTATGGAATGAATATAAAGTTTGATGAAGACGTTTCAATTAGAAAATTTGTTAACAATATTGACGATGTCTCTTGGAAAGAATTCATGCCTAAAGGTATTACCAAGGAACTCTTCAATAAGTTCATTAAGTACTATGATGCAGATGTTTTTATTGAAGCAGGTAAAATTATTCGTCGTCAAGTTAAGGAATTAGATAAAGAAGATCCATTAGAACGGGTTGAAAAGATTGCGGATATATTTAGCACCTTTAGAAATCCTGATAAAGAAACTGTTTTGACCCCATGGCGTGTTGTTAATATGCACTTGGGTAAGACTATTGGTGGTTTATCATTCTATGATAACAATTATCAATACTCGTACGAAAATGGTGAATCAGTTAGAAGATGGATTGATACTGAGTACACAGATAAAGTCTTAAATAGAGATGCACATATTTTGGAAATTAACTCTAAAACTGGTTTATACCCACTCTATATGGTTACTTCCATATATTGGCGTGAGTTCAAAAAAATGAATGACCAAAATGCTGGTAAATTTAACTTTGAAGATGAGTTGCTGTTATGGCAAAGAATCTTAAGAGAAAATATATTCTTGGTAGCGAAAACTCCAATGGCTAAGGAAATAGCAAAAAGAACATTAATCGGCTATCATGATGATTGGTATGTTAATGTAGAATATGTAGAAAATATTGTACAAGATGCTAAAGAAAATGTTAATGATGAAGCAAAGAAAATAAGGGGACTATTTGGGAATATGAAATTTGATGTTGTGATTGGTAATCCACCTTATCAGCAAGAGTCTAATGGTAGTAGCACTAGAGATGAACCTATATACCATCTATTTGTAAATTTATCATATAAATTAGCTGACATATTTACTTTAATTACTCCGGGAAGATATTTATTTAATGCTGGCAGTACTCCTAAAGAATGGAATAAAAAGATGCTAACCGATGTTCACAATCGAATTGTTTTATATAAGCAAAATAGTAATGAAATATTTCCACATACGGATATAAAAGGCGGGGTAGCAATAGTTTTACATGATAAAACCACTGAATTAGGGCCTATTGGAACCTTTACCGCGTATTCAGAATTAAATGATATTTTAAAAAAGGTAGTACCATATGTTAAAGATAATGGATTGGCTAGCATAATCTATGTTCAGAACAAATTTAATTTAGACATGTTAAATTCGGTTTTCCCTGATAAACCTAGGAAAGACAAAAGATTAGAAAGTAATATTTTTAGTAAGTATTCAATATTTACTAAAAATAGGGAAAATGAAAATCAGATAAAGATAATTGGTCTAATTAATAATAAGCGTTTGTTTAGATATGTTGATCAGAAATACTTAAATCTTGATCATGAAAATTTATATAAATATAAAGTATTAGTTCCAAAATCAAATGGTTCAGGTGCACTTGGTGAGGTTTTAAGCACACCCCTAATTGGAGCACCCCTAATTGGATATACTAGAAGCTTTATTGGTATTGGTGCATTTTCGAAACGGATTGAAGCAGAAAACTTAATGAAGTATATTAAATCTAAATTTGCTAGAACAATGTTAGGAGTTTTGAAAGTTACACAAGATAATAATGCTGATAAATGGCGTTTAGTTCCAATGCAAGACTTTACTTCAAAATCTGATATTGATTGGTCAGGAAAAATCCCTGAAATTGATCAACAACTATATAAAAAATACAGTCTTACAAAGGATGAAATTAACTTTATTGAAACTAAAGTTCAGGCGATGAAATGATGAAAGAAGAGTTCAGATATATGAATGGTGAAAAAAGCTCTCAGGGTATTGAATATGCCAGAAAAAATCATTAAATCTGTTGATCGGGTAAAAGATATAGGTGAAGTTTTTACACCAAAAAAGACTGTAGACTTCATGCTTGATCAACCAGAAGTAAAAGAAAAAGTGAATTCATTAACTGCTACTTTCCTTGAACCCTCAGCAGGTGAGGGAGCATTTTTAGTTGAAATACTCAAGCGTAAATTATTGTATGCAAAATCACTGGCTAACACCGAAAAAGATTTGCAAAATAGATTTTTGCAAGTTTTATCTACATTATATGGAATTGAATTAATGGAAGACAATGTAAAAATGTTAGTTATTAATATGACTAATACTTTTAGAGACATTTACTTCAGCACAGTTAAGCTAGAGCAACAGAATCAAAAAGTGTTAAGAAGTGCTAATGTAATTATTTCTGCTAATATGGTGCAAGGGGATGCGTTGACACGTAAAACTGCGACTGGCAGTCCTATTATTTTTAGTGAATGGGAACCAGTAGGTAAAAATAAAGTTCAGAGAACAGAATATACCTTTGATTCCATTGTAGAAAATAGTGAGCCAATTGGGGTAGCGCGAGAACATAGCGAACAGTTAAATTTGTTTGCAGATCATGAAATTGTGCCAAAGAATCCTAAAACTAAGAAGTACATCTCTGTTAAATGGGAAGATATATACAAACAATTAACGGAAATAGTTCAAACAGACAATTGAGATTAATGATGTGAACTCTATTTTATTTATGAGTTAAATTTCATAAGCGTTCGTAATCATTTTATATGTTCTAGGTGAGTGACCATTTTTTCTGTAAAAGTAAATAATAGATTGTCCAAAGAAAGTATTTGGTTTGCTTTTTAACTCCGTGAAGGAGAATGGATATGAATCTTTAGCAATAATTTAATAAAGTACACTGCTAATTTTAGAGGCTACATAAAATTCAGTAATAAACACAACTTTTGAAATTATGCGTTTATTTACTAATATAAATATTTTTCGATTTCTTTTACTAAGTCTATAAAATCAATTTCTAATGCAATTGATAATTTTTTTAAGGTAATTAAACTAGGAAGATTCCTACCATTTTCAATATTTGATAGAGTTTTTTCTGATATCCAACCGTCTGGCAGTAGTCCCATTGAGATACGATCACTAATAAAGTAATCACGAGAAGTATTTTTTGTTGTAAGAGATTTTCTATGGGATTTTATTATTTTCCCAATTTCAATTATATTTTCTTGAAGCTTTTTCTTTGCAGTCATAATTAGCCATACACATTTCTATAATTTGGAACCATGGTTCCTTGTCTTTTTGCTAACTAATGATATACTAATAATCAAGGTTTAGCAAATATGCTCAAACCTAATAAAAAAGGAGGTCATAAAAATGACTAAAAATAATATGAGTAGATTCAAGGTTGAATCTGTTAGAACAATTAAATCCCCATCAGATCCAGATATTCGGACTTACTTTGCTTGGGTAAATTTCAAAGATCTGCCTGATGATTTTTCATTAGAAGTCAATCCAAGAAAGCCTAAAATGACAACGTCTGTTGCAAAGCAATTGATTAAGGCAGTCAAAGATCCCGATAGTAGCTTTGATATAAATAATCGAGGAATTGTAATGACAGCTAAGAGTGTCGTATTCAATAATTCTACGGGTATGCTTACTGTTGACTTTGATGACGACATACATCGTTATGGCTTATTAGATGGAGGACATACTTATACTGCTATTATTGAAAATAGAGAATATGTGCCTAATGATATAGATAAATTTGTTAGACTCGAAATAGTTGTTGGAGATAATTTGGATGTTTCAGCCTTAGCCGATGCTAGAAATACATCTATTCAGGTTAGCGATATTTCTCTATTTGAATTAGATAATAAATTTGGTTTTATTAAAGACGCCATACAAAATGAGCCATATGCAGATAAAGTAGCATATAAAGACAATGATAATAAACCGATTCCAATAGCTAATATTCTGAAACTAATGTTTGCTTTTAATATAAAAAGGTACCCGGATGATAGTCAAGTTCCTATTTCTTCATATTCGGGGAAGGCTGCAGTATTTAAAGACTACAAAAATGAGTACGATAACAATCCTAATATTTATAAGCAACTAGCGAAAGAAATTCCAACACTTGTTCGATTATATGAAACTATACAAAAAGAAATGAGTGATAAATATAATCAATTTAAAGAAGAGGATGGGAAAAAGTCTAAATTTGGGGCAGTTCGTGGTGTTGATAATAAGGGCAATCTGAAAACTGACTTTACTGGAGAACCAATAAAATATGATATTTCTTCTGGATTTTTAATGCCTATTTTTGGAGCATTCCGGGCATTGCTTTCTATGGGCAAAAAAGATGTTCAGTGGGCGGCAGATCCAGTTGAAGTATGGGAAAAAGTAGGAACTAGATTAGTTCAAAATACCTTTGATACAGATACAAATCCTCAACAAATTGGTAAGAGTAAAACATTATGGCAATCAAATTACCGTATAGTTGATGGGGCTAGAAAAGATTTGTTAATTCAAAAATTAACAAAGCAAAATAATTAGTATTTAAGATTTAGAAAAAAGACTATCTTCTGATTTTAATTGGAAGATAGTCTTTTTAATTGAAGGTAGTAAAGAAATGCTATTTTTAAATTAAAACTAAGCGTATTACTTATACAATAACATTTTTGTACATTAAAGTTTTTATTATAGTCTTAAAATAGACATTTTGATGTTAAAAACCTTGACTAGTGGGAAAATTAGACCATTTAAGACAAGTATTTTGTTTTAGCCTTTTTTAGCATTTTTATTTTTTGCCGAAAATTGCAATTTTGTTGATTTAAGAATTGTTTAATGCTGTTATTAAATAAATATAAATTTATAAATAATAGTTGGTACAAATTTTATAACTAGTAACGTGTTATATGGGTTAATAATGCCAATGGGCTTTCATTTTATTTATTTTAGGATTTTTGTAACGAAAGCTTATGGTAGTGTGATGAAACTATATTTTTTAGCTTATAGCAAATGCTGTAGTTCTTCTGACATCTTTTATAGTAAAAATCAGGTTACTATACATAAACTTTCTTTTTGTTAATTATTTTAATCTTCGTTTTAAAAAAGGGATGTGAAAAATCATGAATTATTATAAAGCCTTTGATGCTGGAAGTAGTATATATCTGGTTGCATTTATGATTGATTATATTATAGAGCTGTTTAGTATTAACAGTTCAGGTATCAAGACTACCGCATTAGGACTGAAAATAATTACAAATATGAATGAGCATTCCTTAAACACTACTTTTTCATTAACATGGGGAATATTAATTTCGTATTTAGTATTTATCTTATTTTTTATGTCCGCCTTTCATTTCTTTAAAAAGATAAAAACCAGATGACTATATGGCAATGTCAGTTAGAGTAATAGTCTTATTCAGAAGAATCATTTGATCTGATTAGCCTTGACTTATTAGCATTTTACGCAGATAAGTTAAGGCTAATTTTTTGTGTAGTAATAAATATTTTTCGGTGCAATAAACAAATTTACGGTGCAAAATAATTAAATTTTGCACTGATAAACTGTTAAATGCACTGATACTTAGTATAAAATATGTAAGAAGAAACTAGTTTATAAAGGAGACGTAATACTTTGAAAGTTTTTGATTATCAAACTTTAAATGGTTTGAAAGTAACCACGAAAATGATTGAAAAACTAAATCTGATCTATGAGCTTAAAGGTAAAACGGATCATATCTCCTTAAAGTCGAAAGACACAATGGATAAGTTATTGATGGTCGCAAAGATTGAGAGTACAGACTCATCCAATCGAATTGAAGGAATTGCAACAAGTAATGCACGGCTTAAGAAATTAATGGATCAAAAAACGACTCCGAAAAATCGGAGTGAAGAAGAGATCTCTGGCTATCGTGATGTTTTAGCAGTAATTCATGATAATTATAAATATATCAAGATTACACCCAATAATATATTGGCATTGCATAAACAATTGTTCGATTTTACTGAAAGCAACTGGGGCGGTCAATTTAAGGACATTGATAATGAAATTATTACTACCTTTGCAGATGGTCATAAAGAAACTCGCTTTACTCCACCACCAGCTTGGATGACACCCAAATTAGTCCAAAGTTTATGTGAAACTTATAATGATGCAATTTGTGATAATTCTCTTCCGCCATTAATACTGGCGGCAGCATTTATGTTGGACTTTGTATCAATTCATCCATTTAGAGATGGCAATGGCAGAATGTCACGCTTGTTAATGCTACTTGAATTACAACAATTAGGTTTCGAAGTTGGTAAGTATATTAGTTTGGAACGTTTAATTGAAAAAACTAAGGCGCAATATTACCGGACTTTGCTAGAAAGTTCAGGTAAAGCATGGATTAATAATGAAAACGATTATGAACCATATGTTGACTACTTTTTGAGTATCGTTTTGAAAGCTTACCGTGAATTAGATTCACGAATTGACATCACTAGTGATATGGAAAAGAATCCGGAATCATTGCTATTGAATAAAATTATTAATAGTTTAAAGCCGTTATCTAGACAGGAACTAATGAATTTAGTGCCTCAATATGGTGAAAGTACCATTAAGCATGCTTTAGCTAGGTTGCGCAAAGAAAGAAAAATAGGTTTAGTAGGCAAAGGAAAGGCAAGTCGCTATATTGCCAATGACTAAAGCAGTGTAATAAATAAATTATCGGTGCAAAATTTAATTATTTTGCACCGATAATTTTAGTAACAGAAGAACTAAGAAAATTGTTCTATATATTAGCATATTATCGTTGACGATCTATTTCTAAAAACAACAAGTTTGTTAAAATTAACAAAATAACTAGGTAATATTATAAATTTAATTAAACACTGATCCGAGTGAAGAATGGTTGACAACTATCTTTAGCGCTCTTTAGTAGTTTGGGTATCACGGATTCATTGGTATTTCTATTTAAGTATCTCATTTTAATATGAGCATTGCTTATTGTGCCAGACTGTAGAGAGTGTCAATCTGGGGCAGACATATAGCCTGAAGTGCAATAGTAAAGCCCCATTAGAAATTTTATCTGATAGTTTATAAGTTAAGATATAGTTTAATGAATATGTCAAAAGCAAACTACTAGATACATCTGAATATACCAATAAAAGGATAAGTTTTCTTTTGTTCTGTAAGAAAGATGTAGTCACTGGAATAGCATAGAAACCAAATAACTATTAATAGAATTTATTACAGGGTTATTTTATATGATACACTAAGTAAGAAATAGTTGTGCTTTTATAGTTCTGATAAAACACATCAAAGGTTAGTATCTATTAAATAAATTTGTTAGTTTATTTGAGGGCTTTATGAAAAATAAAAAAGAAGACTTGCATACTGAATTTAAAAGGGCTAAGAAAAGTGTTCCAAAAGATATGTGGCCGACTGTATCTGCTTTTGCTAATACTGATGGCGGGACTATCTATTTGGGATTCACTGAAATAAAGGAAAATGGAAATGTAAAGGGATATAAAGCTACTGGAGTAATGAATCCTGAAACCATGATTAAGGATATTCTTGATACTTCTAATAATCCTAGAAAGCTTTATCCGAATGTTATTGAAGAAAAAAATGTTCAAGTTAAAGAAGTTACTTCGAAAGTAAAAATTATAGAGGTTTATATACCAAGAGCTCCTTTTAAGGAACGGCCTATATATATAAACGGAGACCAAAAGAATTCTTTCAAACGTGTAGGAACTGGTGATAAACGAGTAAATTCTGAAGATCTTAAAGCAATACTAAGAGACGCTTATGGCGATGATAGTGCAGAAACATTAGATGGATTTGATTTCACAGATTTAAACTTGGTAGATATCCAAAATTATAAAGCTTTTTATGCGGAGCAAAATGAAGAACCTGAGGTAATTGAAGAGGATAATAAACACTTTTTCAAAAGAATCGGTCTTTACCGAAAAGACAGAAAAGATAAAAAATTCAAAATAACAAGAGCACTATGGAGGACTACGTTTGATGATGTAATTAAACCCCTTCCTAAGGATTGTCAAGAAACGTATAGTCTCTTAAATGATAAGGTTGTTGTAACATATAAAGATTTGGGACACCTATATTCTAGTAAATGGAAAGGACACCAAATATTAAATGATATGATAAACAAAGGCTTAATTGAAAGATCTGGAAAAGGACCAGGAACAAAATATATGATATCGAGGAATTTGCCTTGGGGTAAAAGTGCATAAAAGTAAGTTTATGACGAAATGGATTGTAATATATTTTGAGAATTAAAATCGTTTGATAATCGTTTGGTTTATTTAAAAAATTTGCATACATATTTTTAAAAACGTTGATAAATCAACATCTAAAAACCAAATAATCATTTGGTGATTGTTTGGTTTAGGAAGTAAGAATAACTGCTAAATGGCGAGATTTCTTCCTTTTTCACATCATTTAGAGTGGAATATGTAAATTAAACTGGAGCACGTTTCATTTGTTTATCCGTTTCCTAAAATGAATTTTTGCATGATTTGAATTTTCAAATTAATCAAGGTAAAAAAATCGCTGTAGTGAGTGAAAATATTAGTATCTTAGGCTTTGATACATACGAAAAATTAATCAGAACTAATGCTGATTATCGTAAGATGTACAATTTACAAAAAGAGGCTTATGTCTAGGTATAAATAGATATAACAAAAATAGATAAAACCTATGTTTACTTTAGTGATAAACGCAGATTTTATCTATTTTATATTTTAAAACTTTTAAATTGTTATTTTACTTCGTCCATATCATCTTCAGTTAAACGGTGATGGTATAAGCTTTGGTCTGTTTTATCTATGTCTGTTGTTAAAGCTTCCTCAATAGCATGTTGAATATCAATCATGTTTTGCTTGTTGTAAAATGGTACGGATATTTCGTATGCTGAGCCACCCTTTTCAATTGATAATTTAGTCATAATACCATTTAAAAAGATGCCGATACCAATTAATAAGACAATAATACCGATTGCTGTATCAGAGTTGAACATTCCTAATCCAATCATTGCTATAATCACACCAAAAATGAAGTCTTTAATGGAGTAAGATGTGTCAATTGAAGCATCAGATATGTTTTTTAAGGGAATATTTTGTTTATGTTTACCAGCCGGAAGGAGCCCCAATACTGTATTTTGCTCCACTATTCTAACAAATCTATAGTCAACTGCCACTGAACCCTTAATCCAAAAAAGTAATGTACTAGCAGAAAATTCTTTTTTAAACCATGTCTTATTACGTGACTTATCCACTGCTACTTTCTTTTCTCCTGTTTCTTTTATTATTTCTGGCATATTTTCCTCCTAAATTAATTATAAAAAAGCCTTAAGGCCTTAATAAATTCTTATAAATTACTATAGCACATTAAAGCTGTTACTAACAGTGCTCTACAGGCTTTCTAGGCAATTTTTATAGCATTTTTACTTAAAATGCTGTTGTCGGTTCCCAGAAAGGGGTGATTGAAATAATAAAAAAGTGGGAGTATAAATTGCAAGGAGTATGGTTATTTTTCAAGCCTGTCAGTCCAATCAAAAATTTTAATGTTACAATTCTAGGACTTTCTGGTAATAACATAACTTCAGTTGCTGTTTCAGCGTTCAACAAAAATTTATTTAAGTAACATATTAAGCATAAACTATATTTTGATAATTATAAGAATAAACCGTATTTTATATGTTATTTTTTGATAAAAATTAGTTCTTAAATTTCATACACTTTAAAGATATATAGCTAAAATTTTTTATGGTATAACGTAATAAAATTTATATATAAAAAGCATTTACAATATAATATACAATTATATAATAGCAAGAGTAATCATGAAAAATAAAACAAAAAGGTTATTATGTGTTGTGTACACACTTTTTATTTTTAATAATTATTTATTGAAAGGAAAATATTTCGAAAATTGCAATTTTAAGTTGAACACCCTACTTGATCTGATAGATGCAATCTAATCTTCTTTCATATAATTCATCGCGGGTGGTGTGGTAGGCTAAGATCCTGCGGGGCAGGTTATTGCACCATTCCTCAATGCCATAGATTTGCCTTAAGTCATAATCCTTGATGTACTTGCCTTTAGGAATGAAGCGCCGAATTAACCGGTTGTGCCGCTCAACCCCGCCCTTCTCACAAGAAGTATAGGGGTGCGCGTAGTAGACCAGCGTCTGCGCTGCTTCTTCTAACTGGGCTAGATCCGCAAACTCAGAACCATTATCGGTGGTAATGGTCTTAAAGACTTCGTGCCAGTGTTCCTGGTATTGGCTGCGTAAAACTTGGATAATTATGCGGTCTTGCAAAGCAAGATGTTGGCCCTTTTGGTGACTAGATATGGTAGAATTAAGGGAGTTCATTGGTAACTTCTTTCTAGAATTAGGTTGGTAATTACATTCTATCAGAGAAGTCCAATGGACTTTTTTCATTTTCTAATCAGGGCAAGTGTTCAACTTTATTTTACAATTTACCAAAGAATCTTATTACAGATTTTTAAATGGAGAAATAAAGTCGATAAGTCGAGGGAAATACAGCCGTGAAAATGAAGGATTGTATATTCATCATATTACGGAAATTAATCATCCAAATTTAGCGAATCGAAACTATATTGGTCACTTAAGTATGATTTTAAATATCAAGCTAAAGATAGGCTGGTTTATTGCGATTTATTTGAACATATAGCTTTGCATGCTTTAATATTTATTGACAGTGATGGTCATTATGGAAGAAATGGTTATGATTTTCTTGGTAATATGGCTATACAATGGTATACAACAGATATGGTGCCTAAGCCAATGTGGATGCAAAAAGTATATGAAAGAGCTTATTTAAATAAAAAACAGACTACGTGCTTCCTAGAAACGATAGAAAAAGATAAAATGCATGGTATAAAAGCTAAGGGCAATCCACAAGATGATGAAATGGCGAGGTTTATGTTTAAAGAGTTATTGCTAAAAAAATTAAAGATTCAAACCCCCGAGGAAGAAGAGAAAGCATGGCAAAAATCACATCCATTACTTGTAAAGAACAAAATAGATCCTAGGGTACCTCGCAAAAAACTATTAAAGCTGTTATATGAAGCAAAATATTATGAAGACTTTAATAGTCTAAATCTATTTATCGATTCCCAATTAAATAAAATTAGGGATGATTTACTTGATGATTATGAAAAAATATTCGAAATCAAAGCATAACAACTATTAAGTTCGACTTATAAAAATCAGTTAGTAACTCAAAAAAATTAACAACATTAAAAGAGTCTGGGAAAAAACTCTAACCTAACTAAAAAGGCTGACAAATCACGTCAATAAAACGTTTATTTGTCGGTCTTTTTAAATTGTAAATTTTTTAATTTAACTTCAAAGAGCACTTTTTTCCCAGACACTTATTTTTTACTCAATTTAACTTAAAATCCTTATTTTTCGTCTAAGGCTTCTCCATTAGTTTCTATAACATGTTTTATCCATTTATAAGACTTTTTTGGTCTTCGCTTTAGAGTACCGTGGCCCAGATCATCCATGTCAACATAAATGAAACCATATCTTTTTTTCATTTCACCTGTTGATAAAGAAACAAGATCAATAGGTGCCCACATTGTATAACCAATACATGGAACTTTGTCTATATTTATAGCATCCCTCATTGCTGAAGTGCTTCATAATAGTTAGACAATAATCAGACTATTAGAAGCACTTTTTAATGACTAAATATTCGATTACTTTGAAAACTGAAATTGTTTATAAGTATCTAGCACGCCAAAACCCTTTGACTGGCTTAAGCAAAGGATATGGCATTGAGAAATGTTGCAATAACCTGCCCCGCAAAAACTTAGCCTACCACACATCTGAAGAGTTATATGAAAGAAGATAGGATTGTATCTATCAAGCCAATTAAGGCGTTCAACTTAAAATTGCAGTTTTCAACAAAAACAAGTACTTTGATAAGTCAGTTAGCAACGGAATTCAAAGCTTTAAATTTAAGACGTTTTATAAAATAGAAAGTTTTATTATTGGCTAATGCTTTCTTACGCAAATATTAAAGTCCGTTGGGGCTTTTTATACATAAATTTTATGTTATACCGATTTTAATTAATACAATTGTCATATAGTGCACACATTAAATTTGATATTTGTAACTGTAAAAATGATCTTCTCGGATTGATTTTTTGCATAAAAATAAAAAGTCACTTGCGTTTTAGCTGATGCTTCTATACTCTTTTAACGCTTCAATTAGAACTTACGAGAAATTAATCTTTTCTTTTTTACCCATTTCGACTAAATATTCAGAAACAGATACATTCTTGCAAACTGTTTTTTCGTTCAATTTGCGATATTTAATTATGTCCACAATGGCAATAGTTTTTACCGCGTTAGAATTAGTCTTAACATCTTCTAATTTTGAAGATTTATGATAAATAGATTTAACAACTAGTGAGCCAATGGCATCATTAGCTATACTAATAGCATCGGCTATATTTTCTCCCCCTTAAGTCCAAGTAGCGCCCTGCTCCATTCCTTTTCTAAGTTCCTTATAGCATAGCGTATTGGCACAACAACTGATTTACTTATTTTTGGATTAAACATGACCTTATGAGAATTATGAAGTGGCTTTATTCAACGAAATCTTGTATTCAGTTTTTAGTTCATTAAAGTAACAATGCTCTATATACCCATCAGATTGCAGTCGTCCCACAATTATTCCAGGGCTAATATTCAACTCTTCAGAAAAATTTTTAATTGAGTCCACATTAAACGTTTTTTTCTGAAGAAACTTATGGTATTTATTTTTTGGAATAAAGAAGTTTTCTGCAAATTTATCAGCTTGCTTTTCCTTTAAATTATATTTTTCCATATCTTTATAATTTGAATAAAAATCCTCATGATAAATATGACCTAACTCATGAACAAAAGAAAACCAAAATATATCTGAATATTTATTTTTATCAGTAATTAGTAAAAGTATACTACCATTTTTGAATTTTTTAATAGCACCATTAAGTCTTGCGCCCGGAAGATTTGGAAATGCTTCTAAAACAATACCACAATCCAATAATGTATCTTTTAATTTAGGATAAAAATCTTTTGGATCTTGTACAGTCATGCTTTTAATAGTATCAAGCTTTTGATCTAATTTTGATTTGTTAAATTTATTACTAGTCTTGTTTCTAGCCTTATTAGCAGCTAACTCAAGCATGACATTTGAACATACAATAGATTTTTCTTCATTTTTTGATTCAGATCTACGATAGCTAACTGAAGAATTGAATTCAAATAATTTAGACAAATTGGAATAGTTTAGTAATTTTCTTAATTCTTTTATTTTATCTTGAATACTATATCTTTTATTTTCTATGAAATTATTTTTCTTTAAATACGAAAAGTCAATATAATTACAAACTTTCTGTTCTTCAATGTTCTGTTCATCAATGTTCTTTTGATTTTCAATATCGGCCATTTTGGCAGAATAGCTTGCTTGAATATTCAACCAGCTTTGCATAGAAATACCTGTTAGTTTGGCTAATTTATTAGCCGTGGAATCACTTATGTTTTCCTCCCCATTAATCAATTTGCTTACCAACTTAGCGGATACACCCAATCTATTGGCAAATTCTGCTTGTGTAATATTTAAATCTTCTACGATTTCTTCTATATATGAACCCGGATGAAAAGCAATTAAGTCTTTATATTCTATTATATTACTCATAATGTTTGCTGACCTCCATTATCCTAATTTGAGTTATGCAATCTGATTTTTTAAATATTTCTTCAATATTATATCCTTCTATACAAATTATTAGTCTATATGGACTTTTTCTTCCGTTTATATCAATAGCGTAGTTATCAGCTAGATTTCCTTTTAATTTATGAAAATTACATCTAGGACTATTTATAACATCTTCTAGAGTTTCTACATTTTTAATAAACTCTATTCTCTGAATCAATTTTTTGGCATCTTTTTCAGGAAAGTCTCTCTTAGCACGCATTATTGAAGTACATTGCTTTTTAACTTTTTTATTTTTATACAAAATCTCCATGTACTATCCTCAATGTCGCGAAATTACCTTTTTGGTAATTTTATGATATTACATTACTGTATAAGAGTCAAATTTTTCAAAGCATGATTTATGTTTTGAACCCTTTTTTAGTTAAAATTATTTTTGCTTAATTATTTAACTCATTTAAAATGAAAGTACTAAACCCGCCATTATAAGCAAGAAAAATTTTTAAAGGAAATTGCTACTAATTTGTGATAAAACGGATATAACCTAATGATTTATTCAGAAAAATAGTCAAAATAATTTTTTAGGCAGGAGAAAATAATAATGAAAAATGTTCAAAGACTAACTACTGTGTTAGCAATTGTTTTGTGGCTTGTTGTGATCGGTATTTTTGCAGTTGCTATCTCTAACAATCAGTTGTGGAGTATGGGCCCGGTTATTGCATATAATCGACCTCAGAATACTCTTGGCTGGTTAATTGTAGCTGCTATTGCGACAACAGCGGTCAGTGTAATTCTTAAGTTGACGCAAGATAAATAAAATTAAAAAAGATTATTGCACCATTAAAATAGGTCAAATTATATATGTAGTTACTGTTAGTCTTTTTAAAAATCTTGCGCACATTTCCAAAAAAGAGTGCCACGGCAAGTAATAAATATAACAGAAAACATACCTGACAAGAGTTAAATATTGTCAGGCTTTTTTGATGAACGACAAATACTAAAGTATAATTAGCATTAACGTGAACCGTACTAAGATAGTTCAATTTAAGTTTTTTAGATAATGATTAAGTAAGAGAAAAAAGCTTACAAACTAAGGGAGGGTTAGAATATGAGTAATATAAAAGTTTTGGTAACAGGAAGAATGCCAGAAGCTGGTTTGACGGAGTTAAGAAAAAACTTTGCTGTGACCCGTAAACCAGAAAAAGAAGGTAGAGCCTGGGTTTTAGCACATCTATCTGAGTATGAAGGTCTGATACTCATGGGAACACAGGCTGACCGTGAATTAATTGATGCCGGCACTAACTTGAAAATTATTTCTGCTAGTGGCGTTGGCTATGACAAAATTGACATTGACTATGCAAAGCAAAAAGGAATTGTTGTTGCCAATTGTCCTAAAAGCGTTCTTATTCCCACCGCTGAAATGACATTTGCCCTAATTTTAGCAACTATGAGACGTTTGCATTTTTATGATAAATCCATTCGCACTGAAAAATGGGTTGATGTTTCTAAACCGGAAAATATGGGGACGGGACTCCAGGGAAAAACGCTTGGTATATACGGTATGGGGCGTATCGGCTCTGAAGTAGCCAAGTATGCCCAAGTCTTTGGCATGAAAGTCATTTACCATAACAGACATCAGTTAAGTTCTCAAGAAGAAGCAAAAAAGAATGTTCATTATGTAGATTTTGATACTCTTGTTAAAACAGCAGATGTGATTACCCTGCACGCTCCGGCAACTCCTTCTACAACAGGCGTTTTCGATGCTCAAGTATTTAAGCAAATGAAAAAGACAGCTTATATTATCAATGTTGCTCGAGGTAAGCTGATTAAACAAAATGATTTAATTGCTGCATTGCAGAACGGTGACATTGCCGGAGCTGGTTTAGACGTATATGAAACTGAACCAGAAGTGCCACAAGCTTTATGTGAACTAGATAATGTGATTTTGTCACCTCATGCAGGTTCAGGAACACTGTCTGCTCGCACGAATATTGCTGCTGAGGCTTCACAAAATCTCATTTCATATTTACGGGATCATAAGTCATTAAACCAAGTTAATAAGTGATCTTTTAATTAGTAAAAATAACCATGAATAAAAGCCAAGCTTTTACTTGGCTTTTTTCTTTTACTGTAATATAATATGAAGCTAACTACATGAAGTATACTTCACATTGCTAAGAAGGTGAGATTATCACAAATTTAGTTAAAGAAAATAGAAAAAAGCTGCACTTAACGCAACGTGAACTTGCCGCTAAAGTGGATGTCACTGAACGAACGATTATCTCAGTAGAAAACGGTAAATACAAGCCCTCACTCATCTTGGCGTATAAACTAGCGCAAGTTTTTAGGACCGATATTGAAACCTTATTTTGTTTACAGGAATATGTAGAAAATGAAGAAGAATAAGAAAAGAAAGATCAAATATTATTTCGCAGCGTGCTTTTTTGTATTATTAGCACTTCTTGAGTTAGTGCTGATCAGCTTAGAGGTTATGCAGCACCGCAGGCAAACCGATATACCGAAAAATATTATTTATGCAGTTTTTGCTATTAGTTTTGCTTTTTATCTTTATTATAAAGCCAAAACTGTGGGTACAGATAAAGATGATGAAGACGAGCGTGATGAGTTTATTGTAGTAAAAACTGATCACCAAATGTATAAAATAGCTAACTGGTTAATTTATATTCTGAGCCTGGTCTTTATGACTGGGGCGGCGTTCATGTATGAATCTCAAGGCTTTACGACACCGGTCATAATATTGACAACCATTGCCGCTACTTTAAGCGTCTTATGGAACTTATTATTATTAATTGAAATGATTATAGGTATTACCAATGAATTTAGAAACTGATGAGACATAAATACTGCTAAATAATATCCAAGCGACTTTGCATTTTAGTACAAAATTTTTTCCACTTGCTTTACTGATAATGACCTCTTAGTCAAATAGTATTGTAATCACGGTTCTTCTCAAGTTTAATTAATTTATCATCTTTAATGAATGAAAAAAATTATTAACAAAACTGAGGGAGAAAAATAATGATTTACCATAACTATTCACATTTAAAATTCTTTTGGCTCAATGTTTTCGGTTTGATATACAGTACTTTAAATATCTTTGCTGCTTATATGCTTAGTAATTTGATCAATATGGCAACTAAGAGACAATTTTCAGTCTTACCTTCTTTAATACTGCAGATCATAGTAGCGCTAACTATAATCTTAATTTCAGGCTTACTATTTAATTACTTAAAAACCGATGCCGTTAAGCAAATTAACACTAAGTTGAGATCTAAAGTACTGAAAGGAATGCTGCTAAATAAAGAAGAAGACAGCTCTGATTTAGGTTTTTTAACTAACGACTTTAAGTTATTAGAAACTAATCGTTATGAAGCTGAAATTGAAATTCTGATCTATGCCTATACCGTTATTTTGGCGCTGGGTTATGCTTTATATTTAAACTGGTTTGTTACCTTGATTTATTTCGTGGGCTCAGCAATCCCTACAATCGTCTCCAACTTTTTCCAAAAACCAATTCAAAAAGCTTCAGGTGATTGGACTAAGGCTAACGACAAGTATGTCAGCCAAACCAAAAATATTTTAGCTGGTACTGGAACTTTTAATTTATACGGCAAGCAAGACAATGCTGTTAAGCAAAATAAGCGTGCAGTTGAACGTCTGGAAGAAAAACTGGCCAAAATGAATGTGCTGAATAATAATACTAATACCTACCTTAACATTATCGCGATTGCCAGTGCATTTTTACTACCATTTGCTTTTGGGACATTATTGGTAGTCAATGGTCAGATAACATTAGGAGCATTATTTGCCATCACCCAGCTTTCTAATTCTTTTGTTAACCCTATCCTGCAAATTTTAAATGAACGAAACAATTTATCTACCACTAAGGGTATCGTTAACAAGATCAATCAGTTTATTGCTAAAGGTGAGCAAAAACCGCAAAACGGTGTTGCTACTGCTGACTTTAAACAATTAGAAGTGAAAAATCTGACTTTAAAACGGCAGGATAAAGAATTAGCTAGTCAAATTAATTTTGCAGTTGCAAAAGGACAAAAGGTTGCGGTAATTGGACCATCTGGCTCTGGTAAATCCACCATGCTCCAATATTTAATGTATGGCGATTATGGTCAGGCACAAGAAGAGTTGCTTAATCAAAAGGCCGTTAAACCTGGTACTTTTACTAATTTGTTTGCATATTCAAGCCAAAGCGCAGTCATCTTTGCCGACTCATTGTGGTTTAACCTTACGTTAGGTGCCGACATCCCGCAAGAAGAAGTTACAGATGTGTGTGAACATTTAGAACTGGGACAGCTGGTTAAAGAAAAAGGTTTTGACTACCAATTAGGTGATAATGCGGATCAATTATCCGGTGGTCAGTTAGCACGAATTGAACTGGCAAGGGCTATCTTAGCCAAACGACCAATTTTATTACTGGACGAAGTTAATGCCTCATTGGATAAGGCAACTTCTCAGGCGATTCATGATTACTTGTTTGCGTCTAACTTCACTTTCATTGAGGTTATTCACCATTATGAGCCAGCAGAGTTAAAGCGTTATGATGCTGTAATTGACTTTAATAATTATATTTAAAACATGGTTTCAAATAAAAAATAAATGTATGGTAAATAAAAAGCTTACTTTTTGTAAAAATAAAGTAAGCTTTTTTATGACACCAAGTATGTATCTAAATTATTTCCAGCTATTTTTAATACAGTGGCTTTAGTAGTATTGCCACTGACTAAATATATTTATTTTTCTTTCCGTTTACGTGTAAACCAGCCAATTACAGCAACTGTTCCTGTGACAATTATGCCAGTGAACATTATTATGAAATTGCTTTCTTTACTTTCACCAGTCTTGGCCAATACATTAGTGCGCTTAGAAGTACTACTTAAGTTATGGCTTTTAATAGTAGAATGCCGAATAATCTGGGATCGCCGACCCGTTTTCTTTACATGATGCTGTTTTGAAACTGCTTTTTGTGGCATTGGCCTGGTTGGCTTTTTCTGTTTATTTGGTTTTTCTGGTTTGGTAGAAGAATTAATCGGGTTATTAACACTCAGATTATTATTATTTTTGGTGTAAATATAGGTGACATCTTGAGTCTGTGTACTAAAGAATCCAGTCGCATTTGTCGGTCTGGACTTTAAAGTATAGCCTGCAAAATCTTTGGCTCCAGTAGTATACCCGTCACCAACGTTACCGCTTAAAACAATGTCGGAAGTAAGTTCGTTACCATTTTCATCTTGGTAGTGAACAATAACATCAGCAGCTTTACTTGGAAAATTAGGATTTACTGGCATCTTAGTAGGAGCTTTTTTGTAGAGATAAACAACATCAGTTATAGTATTATCAGCAAAGCTACCACTGGCGTTGGCAGGAGTTTCTGCTAGAGTGTAGCCAGTAATATCTTTAGGCTTTGTGGTATATGGAGTGTTTAATCCACCAGTTTGTACATCATTAGGTGCTAGTTGGTTACTGTCTTGGTCTTGATAATGTGTAATAACAGCCGCATTGTATCTCACGTAAGTATCGGCGTCTTTAGCTGGATTATAGTTAGTTAAAAGTTGTGGAGATGTCCAGCGCTTGTCTTTAAGTGCTTGAGGATGTCCTGTTGAGCCATCACCGACATTAACCCAAATTCCTGGCGTGTCTAAGCCAGTACTTGGTAGAGAATTTTTAGCACCTAGCTTTAAGTAATTTAAACCTGTCAGTCCATTTAGCATATTATCGCTACTGGTAACCGAGTCCATATTGAAATTACTGATATCAAGGCTGGTTAAGCCACTATCTCCTGAAAACATTTCCATCATGTCAGTTACCTTGTCCGTGTTAAAGTGACTAACATCTATCTTTGTTAAATTAGTGCAAAAGGCAAACATTCCGTTCATGCTGGTAACATTACTAGTGTTGAAGTGGCTGACATCTAATTGATCCAGACTCATACAGTATAAAAACATGCCTACAGTTTGTTCAGCGCTGCTGGTATCAAAGCTAGCAACATTTAAGTTTGATAACTTAAGGCACATGCCAAACATAGCAGACATATCCGTTACTTTTGCTGTATTGAAGCTACTAATGTTTAGTGCCGTCAAGTTTCGGCAGGCATAAAACATAGAATTCATGTTTTCAACATTTTTAGTGTCAAAATTATTCAGATTTAAGTTGGTTAAGCTTGTGCAAAGATTAAACATAGTACTCATGTCTTTAACTTTTGCTGTATTAAACGAGCTAACATCAAGATTTGTTAAGGCAGAACAAGACTTAAAAAGCTTGTTCATATCAGTTACATTACTCGTATTAAAGCTACTCAAATCTAGACTTTTTAAATTTTTATCATTAGAGAACATAGAGGCCATATTCGTAACTTGGCTTGTGTCAAAGTTAGATAAGCCCTCAAACTCTTCTAAGTTGTTTAAATCACTGAAGAGACCAGCCGCAGATCCCTTGATAGCTAGAGGTCCGTCGATAACAATCTTTTTGGGTTTATTAGTGAGAAAGAATTGGCTAATTGTTCTAGGTACATCATTACTATCAGATGTTATATTACCAGAAATAGTAGCAACTTCTTGATCAGGATCATATGTAAGATGAGCACCATTACTATCAGATGATATTAAGTTGGCTTTTGTAGCAATCTTTTGTTGTTCATTTTCACCATATGTAACTGCAGGAGGCACATCTTTTTGATTGGCTGCTTTAGCATCTGCATCAGAATTCTCAATATTTTTCGTAGAAATTACCGGCACACTAATTAATGAAGTTGTCTGATCTTTCGAGTTACTATCAGCAGCAATATTTTTTTGGTCATTACCCTCATTTGTAGCAATAGGATTTTGTGAATCTATATTAGATTTTGTATCATTTCCAGATACAAGATGAGAAGCAGCAAGATGGTCTGCCTTAACTATTTGTGGACTGTTACCTAGTAAGCCGAGACTGACCACAAGCCCACCCAGCAGCAATTTTTCCTTGTTTTTATTCATTATACTTAACCTTCATGTATTAAAAAACAGTATATTATGTACCTAAATGGAGTTTATCATATTTATTATATTAATTAATAATTAAACGCACTTATATGTTTTAACAGTTGTAAGAATACTTAAAACAAAGAAAAATAGTTAGAGTGTTTTTAATTACTAACTATTTATATATATTATATATTAATACAATTATTTTAATGTTTAAGTATTGAATGAAACACTCTTTCGTCATTTTTCGTTGCACATATGGTTAAGCTAACTAGTTAAAATTGCTATAGCTGTTAGTAATAGTCTAGCAAACATAACAAATAGACTTTCTTTTTGCTTTTCTACAGTTTTAAACAAATACAGTAGCAGCATTGGTATTTTTAGTAACTTTTTTAAAACCGGAGTTTTAATTGCAGCCTTATGATCAGCCAGGTATTGACTTACAATATGGTTTACTTTTACTATTGAGGATTGCTGTCTCTTGAACCAATGAAGTTGCTAACCACTTTCTTAATCCCAATTATTGTTGATGCAATTGTGCCGAATTTATTATAAATGGTGCTCAAGAAACTAACTTTGCTTTTAGCTATAATAAAGCTGAATAAAATATGATAAAATCATTGTTAATTACTTTTCATTTTTAATAAATCAGGTAGGCATTTCCATGAAGCGAACTTATTTTAAGGCAAATTTTAATATTGCACGCAAATCAAAGAAAAATATTCTGTTAATGGGCGCTTTGGTTTTATTCATGGTTCTCTTTGTACTAGTGGTTGAAGCTCAAAACTTGGGAGATAACTACCGTCAGTGGCGCTCATACTATGATTCTCTTGAGGTTAATATCAGTTATTTTGACAGCAGTCTATTACGCAAACAAGAATATAAAGAGACTTATGACAATTTAAACGCCCAGGAAGGCAGCATTGCCAGTTTGCAAAATGGAGAAGTTTTAAGTGATCCGCAAACTTATCTAGACGGATCGATCACGTTATTTCAAACCATGTTAGATGGCTACCGCAATAATTATCTGGGTGCCAGCACATTGAATGTTCCACCCAAATATCAATTGCATCAAAGATTAGTTACGTATAAATATCTATATCGTCATCATATACCAGCAGCTATGAATTCAAAGGCATCAGCAACGTATCTAATCTATATTCTCAATTTTGTGGCTATTTTTATTTTCTTTTATATTTTGCTTATTTCTAATGATGTGTGGATGGTTAAGTTGGATCATGATACGGTTTTACGCAATATCCCTTATCGTGTAGAAGATGAGGTTAAAGGCAAAACCATGATCAATTTAGCTTTAGCCTTGGGTCCTTTATTTATTGGACTAGTCGGTGCATATCTTTTTGCCGGCTTACGAAATGGCTTTCGCAGTTTAAATTATCCTAACGTTTTTTACTTTAATAAAATAATAGCAATCCCTGTCTGGCTGGATTGTTTGCTCTTTTTACTTTATACCGCAGTATTGGTAGTATTTGTGACCAGTTTAACTTTACTTCTTAACCAGTTGACTAAAAATGTATATCTCTCTACCTTTATTGGTATTGCTCTATATGTATTAACGTATTTGCCTGCCAAAATGCTTAAATTTATTGCTTGGCTGCCATCTGCATATTTAAATGTTAATGATGCGCTTAATGGCACTGTGGCAAGTAAAACAGGATTTGCAGGGCTAAACCTTGTCACCAGCGGCTGTATCCTATTAGTTTGGTCATTTATTTTGATCATGTGGTTCAGACACCTGGTTAATAAAGGAGGTATTGCACGATGAAATGGCGTTATTTCCTCTTTCAGTTGAAGGCTTTTTTGGTTAATCCCAAAAATATTGGACTGTTTATTGCTACTGTGATTATGTCTTTATATTTTAGTCTGGTCAGTGTGCCTAACCGCCAAGTAATTGAACAGGTCGATGCCAAACCTATCAGAAAGGAATATATTGACGATACAGCCTTTCTGAAAGTGGCGAGGCAAGAGATTGCTTATTCCAAAAAGCCAGGTTATGATTATATTCCTAGCAAAGGGGCGGTGGACGCTGTCAGTACTTACCCGCAGGTCTTATCTTATGATAAAAAAATATTGCGTGCTATAAAGAAAAAAGACTGGGATGCTTATGCTAAATACGCCAGTGCTCGTTATCAATATATTGACGAGTTAATCTTTGTAGAAGGTAACCAAAACTTTTTGTATCCAGCTGCGTATAATCAAAATGATAATTTTAAACAAGATGGTCATTTTGGCTATCAACGGACGTATCACTTGTATAACGCACTTTTAGCCGGTAAAAAGGATAAGCAAACAGGGCTGAATAAAAACATTTTGGAAGAGCGCACAGCATTACAAGTAATTCAAAACTCACTTTCTGGCTGGACAGTCTTAATCATGGTAGTGATAGTTTGTTTCTTTGCTGCAGACATTGTGACTAATGACAGGAAATATTATACGGTCTTGGAAAATATTCCTTTAAGTAAACGTACCATTTTATGGTTGAAAACTGGAGTTGTTGAAGTAGGGGTTTTGCTTGACTTTGTAGTAGCTGGGATAATTGCTCTTCTTTGTATAGCACCTAGATATGGTTTGGGATCATTAAGACTAAATACTGTTGATTATTTAGGCAAAATAAACTTCAAAGCAACCTTTAGGACTGAAACACTAGGTATGTATTATTTGCAGTTTATCATTTTTGCAATCATTATTTCGTTTATCTTTATCAGGTTGACAATTCTGCTAGCAATCCTTTTGCGTAACGAATATGTTGCCGGCATGCTTAGCAGTTTGTTTGCTATCAGTGCGAAGATGCTTTACTTCTCATTGGGCATGGGTTTTGTTTACCCGTTTTTGGAAAAATGGCCTATGACTTATTTTTCTATCGGTGACAGTATTACCGGTAACTTGGCTTATTTGATGGATGCACCCGGATGGGGCTTTACTGCTGGCTTAGGGCCACTCATTTGTCTGGCACTTGTCATTGAAATTTTACTGTTTTTGTTCACGCAAATTAAAAGCATCCCTTTAGTTAGACGAGGTGATTAAAATGTTAAAAATAAAAGATGTCACATTGGCATTTGGAAAGAACGTTGTTTTAGATGACGTTAACTTGGAATTTAAGCAGGGCGAGATCGTTGGTCTCGTAGCGCCTAACGGTACGGGGAAGTCGACCTTGATCAACGTTATTTTGCATAATCTGACGCCGCAAAAAGGGTTTGTTGAATATGAAAATACACGTTATCAAAGCCAAAAAGATACGATAAAATTACACCAGGAAATCTGCTCGTTTCCTGAACAAAGCGACCTGTTTCCCTTTATGACTGGACGAGATCATCTTAATTTATACGCTGATCTTTGGCACAATTCTGAAAAGCCCGTTGAGCAAATAATTACTGACTTGCAAATGGAAAATTACGTGGAAAAGAAAGTACAGACTTATTCTTTAGGGATGAAACAGCGACTTTGTTTTGCAATGGTAGTAGCAACTGATTCTCCTGTAATGCTGTTAGATGAAGTAATGAATGGACTCGATCCGCAGAATGTGGCTTTAATTTCACAGATGCTTCTTAAACTAAAGGATGAAAACAAGTTGATCATTATGGCTTCACACCTTTTGTCTAACTTGCAGCAATATGCTGACAGGGTCTTGTTTATGGGTAAGGGACACATCATTGAAGATTTAGACAATAAAAAGCAAAATAAACGGTATTTAAAGATGCAGTCTACCCCTGAAACGACTAAGTTGCTAGCCGATTATGATTACGAAACCTTGCCTAATAACCTGATATTAGTTCCTCTAGAAAAAATTGAGCAGGATAAGCTGACGCAACTTATAGCCAGCTTAGTTAGAGCTGATATTCAATACGCAGTTGAAAGAATTGATATCGAAGACTTATTTAATAAATTTTATGATTAGTTTAAAGCTTTAACCTGATTTAATATTTGCAGAAAATAAGCAGCCGTAGTTTGCATGTCCATATTAGTTAAAAAATGAATGATTGAGACAGCTGCTTCATCATTGGCAGTATTGTGGAATGTAAGAATTGCATTTAAAAATTTGCGCCCAACAATTAACAACATTTCGTTATCTGGTAAGTCAATCTGGTTTATTCGTGTAAGTAGTTGGTCTGCAAATTTAAACTGACTTTTTGTAATTAAGCCAATTACAGCTTCAAATAATGCTGCTATACTAAAATGAAATGTACCTTCTCCTGCTTTTTTAATAAAAGAAATATTGCTGATAACCTGAACAGAGATTTGGTAAATAATTCTAGGATTAATAATAGGTATAACATTGGCAAACAGTGAAAGAAATTCATGGCCCCAAACAGTTATCTTACTTAATTGGTGGTTTAATTCATTTTGCTGGGCTATAGGAAAAATATTATGCTGTGAAGTTTTATAATACAAACTACAGGCGATTGCCGCATAATCGAGGTCAAAAGGATCTTGACTTGACTCGTATTTATTTAATGCCGCTTGAGCCAGTTTTTCCAAATAATCTCTGTCGTGGTTATTCCAAGATTCTTCTAAAATTTGGGCAATGTGATCCTGTGGGTCGAGTTTAGCAAGCGCAATATATTCAGTTGCCGATAAACTAATTCTTTCGCACAGTTTTAATACCCGGTTAAAATCCATATGGCCTTGATTATTTTCCCAGCGAGAAAGCATTTGAATAGAACAAATGCCTGCGGCAGCTTCTTTAAGCGTAATATGCTGTTTTTTCCTTAATTGTTTAAATTCAATTCCTGACTGCATGTTATTTCGTCCTTTTTAAGATATTATGCACTTTTTTCTCATATATGAGAAATAAAAAAACCAGAAAAATAATTCATGCTTTAATATGTTTAATCAAAAAATATCTTAACCGTTTTAATAATAAAGAAGGAGTAGAAAAATGCAATCTTCATTAAAATTTGCACCTAAATGGAAACTCGTTGCCTACACACTTTTAGCAGTAGTAATGGCATTTGGCAATGTGGTAATTGCATATGTCACTAAGATCATGTTAAATGCAGCGCAATATCGTCAAGGCGATAGTGGCAATTTAATTAGAATTGCCGGCATTGGTGCTGCAACAATCTTAATTATTATGCTGTCTAATTTTGTGTACCGTTATATCAAGTACGCTATTATTCAGGATGTCAATGTTTATCTTAAAGACAAAACGATGAGCTACCTGATTGAACAACGCAGTGACTCACAAAAGGATGGTTTAAGTCTGATGACGAACGATCTTAAACAGATTGAGACGTCTAAGACTACAAATGAATTAATGATCATTGCAGAATTAGTATCTTTTTTGCTATCAGTAGTAGTTGGTTTAATCAATTCCTGGATTTTAACATTAATTTTTATGGTAACTACTTTAATTCCTGGACTAGTGCAAAGGGCTTTTACCAAAACAATTCAAGCCAAAGCAAAAGTTTGGGAGACAAATAACGTCGCATACACTCAGAGTGTAAATGACGGGTTAAACGGAGCGCAGACTGTCGGCTTATACGATGCCCAAAGTTCGACTATTAGTAAAGTAGTTAATAGTGCCAAAAGAATGGAAGAAGCATTAAAGAACTTAAACTTCACACAAGCTGCAGCGGGAGAAGTCATTATGGCTTTTGCAGATATTTTTAGCTTTATATTGCCGTTTCTAGTAGGAGCCATCTTAATGCTGCAAGGACAGATCGGTGTTGGTACTTTAATTATGATAGTGCAACTATCTAATGAATTTATTAACCCGATAGTTAATATTTTTGAACAATTAAATGCAATCAAGTCTACTAAGCCGATGTGGGATAAAGTAGAGCAGGCTCTGTCTTTTTCAGCTAACAGTACTAAAAATGCAAAAACTGGTAAATTTACTGGTTTGAAAGTTGAAGATGCAACTTACAGTCAAGGTGGCAGAGCGATTTTTACTCACCTTAATTTGACAGTTGCTCCGAACGAAAAAATCTTGCTCATGGCACCAAGTGGTTGGGGTAAGACTACGTTGTTAAATTTAATGTTAGGTAAAATTAAACCTAGTGAAGGTCATGTTTATATTGATGGTGAAGACGTCACTGGCAACTGGACCAAAGTCCACGATAATTTCAGTTACGTTAACCAAAAGCCGTTTATCTTTGATGATACAATTAAGTTTAATATTCTATTAGGGCGGAAGGCTTCTCCAGCAAGTTTGGCTAAAGCAGTTGAATCGGCGGGACTAACTGAACTCGTGGATGAAAAAGGCTGGGATTATCAGGTTGGTGAAAAAGGAGCAAACTTATCTGGGGGACAAATCCAAAGAATTGAAATTGCGCGTGCTTTTCTCTCTGAACGGCCCGTATTGCTGGCAGATGAAGCTACTAGTGCCCTTGATCCAGAGCTGTCACTTGCAATTCATAAAACGTTATTAAAAAAGCCTAATTTGGCAGTAATTGAAGTGGCTCATAAAATTTCTACCGCTGAAAAATCGTTGTTTGATCGAATAATTAATTTAAATGGAGAAAATGAAGAATAAAGAAGTATTAATGCGCTATGTTGATAATGATGGAGTTGTTAAAGTTTGGCCTGGTAAGGCTAAAAACCGGCTGTTGATTTTACAATATTTGGCAACTAAATTTGAACCAGCAAAAAAATATTCTGAACAGGAAGTGAACCTGATTTTAATGCACTTTGTGTCAGATTATGTTACCAGAAGGCGAGATTTGATTGAAAATCATCTTTTAAAGAGAACGGATGATGGTCGAATTTACTGGCTAAATGAGAAAAATTAAGAAATAGAATATTAATATACCTCCAAATTTAGCAAAATTTGAAGGTATTATTGCGCTAAAGATAGTTCAAGTGGCTGCAAAATCAAATATAGATTTTAATTTCAAAACTGCAAGCACTTTACCATAAATGACAATAAAATAGCCTTTATATCGTATAATAGCTCTGAGAGTCTTACGAGTGAAAATACTATGGAGACAGCGATTAGCAGACTATTAAAGAGTAGGAATATTAATATTGTAGATGTTGCTAAGAAAAGTGCAGTTTCTGCTAGTACTTTAAGAAAAGCAGCAGTTAGGCCACTTGAAACTTGGTCGGTAAGAGTGCTTAATGCTTTTGCAACTGGTTTAAATGAAAGAGCGGGCGATCTACTAAATATGTTACAACCCAAAGAATATAAACTTGATATTAACGATGAAAAACAAACTATTCAGGGTGTTTATGTGTCTGACAAAGCTATGTATCTTGAGCTAAGAGGAGTTATTGAGGCTAGTCATTTAGAAGGTTGGAACCCAACTAAAAAAGATATTGAGAGCGTATTAGATGGAGTTCTTAATCCAGACCCAGAGGAGGTTAAAGAAATTATGGAAATTTGGGAGGGCAGCGATGAGTGACTGGATTAAAGATACACTATATGACAATGGTGTAATGAAAAATAAGTGAAATTTTATTTGGCGGTATATCCGATTTGGAAGGTAAATATTGTGCGGGTAATTTTCAAAAAATGGCTATGAACTTTTCGATCGCTCACGCTTTGATTACGCAGAGAAAAATATCAATGACATTATTCATGAGCAACAGAAACAGGTAGGTTTAGCAGCAACAGACTATGCCAAATTACTTAAACTTCATGCAATCATTTAGAGAAGGTAATGGTCTTAGCTGTAAGGTATTTTTGTATGCTAGTTAATATCAAAATAACCACTTTACTTTTAATTGAAGCAAAAGTGGTTATTTTAATTTTTAGAATTTATAAAGAAATTATATTATTTGATTTTTGCTAATGCATCATCTACGGCGCTTTTAACAGCTTTCGATGTCAGCGAAGCCCCAGAAACTGCGTCAACATTGGTTGAATTAGATTCAATAATGTTGTGAAGCAAAGGTTTAATGATTTTTTGGCCAATTTCCTTAGTTTCACTTTGTTTGATGACATTGATATCTTGGATATTTTGGTTATTTTTATCCATGGTTACTTTGACCACAAACTCATTTCCCATGCCTTGATCACTTTTACCAAGAAACTGATTTGCACCAAGCTGGTAGTTTTCTGCTTGTTCGTCACTAGCTAGAATTTTAGGGTCAAGTGGGGCAACATTTTCTGCTTTTTCTCCTGGTTCTTGAGTGACATTTTCTCCAGCAATTTTACCGAATATCAACAGCTCTGCAACATCTTGACCAGCTTGATATTGATTAGTGGTTATACTACCGGCTTCGCCAGCACTATATAAGCCCTTAATTACCGAACCATCTGGCTTTAAAACCTCAGCTTTTTCGTTTTTGCGTGGACCTCCCTGAGTGTTTAAAGCTGCAGGCTGCAACTTAATTGCGTATATTTGTCCATCATCAAGTGGGGTCATTGTTTGGCCGCTTCTGCTAAATGAATAATCCTTACCTAATTTTGCAAGTTCGTTAAAGTCCTTAACTGTGTTGCCAAAAATGGTTGAATCAAAATTAAGTTTTGCGGCAAGTTCACTAATAGAGGAGGCTGTAATTGCTTTATTTAAAGCAGATTGTAATGCGCCATCCTGTATTTTTTCCAATTTGGCTTTTTGCTTTTGATCAAAAATAATCCAAGATTGTGTAGTCAAATATGGGTGTCTGCCAAAACCATGAATAAACAGATAGCCGGCTTTAGAATGCTGGTCTTCTGCAAAGTAACGTGTACCATCATTACCTACAACAAAAATACTGCCTGTGTATAGTTCCGGCCAAGTGTATGCTAAAATGCCCCGCTGGCCATTTGCAACTGCATAAGTCAAACCGTGATATAAGCCACCGCCATTGTAAACACTTGTGTGCCACTGATCAGCACCAACTTCAATACTTAAATTGATAGAATCTCCCTTATTATATAGAGTGCCCATTGGCACCATTTTAGGAACACCTAAGTAATCCTGAATTCGCTTAGGATCGTTTTCAAAACCTCCAGCTGTGAGAACAACTCCTTTTTTGGCGTGGACATATACTTCTTGTCCATGTCTGTGGATTACTGCTCCTACAACTTTGCCGGTTGAGTCTTGCACTAAGTGAATAGCCGGAGATTCGTACCAAATAGTAATATGATCCAGGCGTTTCATGACCTCATTTCTGAGGACTTTCCATAAAGCTCCGTCTTCAATTTGCTGCCCATCATGTACAGTGTATAAGTCATAGTCGGAAGCTCCCGGATAGTCAGGATAATCAGGGAAATCTCCTTTGACCGATTGAACTGCTGGTCTGTCTGGATGTGCTAAAAAGCTGAAAGGTTCAACATGAAGGTATTTTTTTAAGTAATTAGGCATATCAGCTACGCCATCAACAAAAGTATCTATGATTTCTTGATTAAGCTCAAAGGGTGCTGTCATTTTGGAATAGTATTTTTGATAAGAAGATTTGCTTTTAGTACCTGCAATCATTTGTCCACAATAACGAGTATTACCACCTTCGTGGCCAACGGGTGCAACATCTGTTAAAAGCACTTTGCAATGATTGTCAGCAGCGAACCTTGCGGCGGTAGCGCCTGCTCCTCCAAAACCAATAACTATAACATCAAAGTCAGCCTGCCATTTAAAATTGTTAATTTGTGTTGATAGCATTTTTAAATCCTTTATTCTAGTCCTAATACTGACTTTGCTGCACGTCTGCCTTGATGAACGATGCCACCGATGGCTGTCCCAGAACCAGGGTAGTATGAGCCAAGCCAGCCGCCAGCGTTTAGTCCTGCTGCATATAATCCTGTAATAGGTTGATTATAAACATCAAGTACGTTGCATTTCTTATTAATCTTTAGTCCACCTAAAGCGCCTAAATTGCCTGGAGTATTGCGGTATGCGTAGTAAGGTCCGGAAAATGGTCTTACACCATTTGTTCTGTTGTATTCTGGATCCGCGCCATTAGCGGCATTTTTATTCCAAGTATTAACGCTGTTAACAAGGTTTGCTTTAGGAACATTAATTTTGTCTGCTAATTCTTCGAGTGAATCGGCTTTAACTACTAAACCGCTTTTTACATCGCTCTCTAATGATTCTGGGTTCCATGGACTAGTTTTTTCATTAATAGAATCTGCACCAAAAATCTGATAAGTTGGTTTGTCTAGTTGCTTTTCCTGGTTGAAAATTGCCCGGAATTCATAAGCATAAGTTGCATCTTCGTTAACAAATCTTAAGCCATTGCCATTAACAAAAATTGAAGGGATTGTAGGAACACGGTCATCAGTACCATTGCCAGTTCTGGCATCAAAATCAATTGTTCCGCCAAAGCCGGTAACCGCTGCGCCAATTGCCATGCCCATCACAATGCCATCACCTTGATCCGTTAAGACAGACCAGCAATGATGAGCTTTAACATCTTCATAATGTTGAGGACTCAAGTCCTTAGCTAATGCTACATTTTGATCAATCGAGGCTGTGGCCAGAATGACTCCACGGCGTGCTTTTAAATATTTAAGTTGATGGTCTTTTCCTTCACTAACAACACCAATAACCTTGCGCTCGGTACCATCTCCAGCCGTAATTAATCCTATTACAGCAGTATTATAAGTAATTTCTGCTCCTTGTTTTAAAGCATATTTGAGGAGATGTTGGGTTAAAATAATACCGTTGCCACTGGCACCGCCATTTTCATAAACATGAATCCGATCCGCAAAATGATCTTTAGCATAAGGAATCTCAGTGTGTCCGTAGACATTCGTCCATTTAATGCCCATATTGGCCAGCCACTCAATATTTTTCGGAGAATTTTGGGTAAAATCATGTACTAAATCTTGGTAAACACGACCTTCACCTGCTTTTAAATATTCCTGCTCATGATTTTCAGGGGTATCGTTTTGATATTTAGTAGATTCTTTTTGTAATTTCGTACCCGCTGCTTGAATGACACCTCCGGAATAGTTAGTTGTACCACCAGCGATGCCTTGTTTTTCAATTACCATCACAGAAGCGTGATTTTCTGCAGCCGTAGCAGCAGCGGCTAGACCGGCACCACCGGAGCCTACGACAATTAAATCATATTCACCGTCATATTCGTCTACATCATAATCGGTAACTGTTTCTTTAAGTAACGGATAATTTGCAATCTCGGGAATCCCGTTTTCTTTTGTGTGAGAATCAGGTTGCGAGGCACCTGATACAGCATCTACATTAGTTTTTGTCTTTATTCCTGCTTCATTAGCAGCCTTGATAGCAGCCTTTCTTAAAGCACCAGTTGAAATTGAAGCGCCTGAAATTGCGTCAACTTCAACAGAATTTTCTTCATTGGCTTTTTTCAGCCAAGTTGCAATTCCTGCTGCTCCTACTGTATTGGGCGTAACATTTTCAGCCCAAATCTGCTTAATTTTGTTTTTATTTTCATCAACGTCAATCACAGCTTTAATTATGCTGTGAAAACCTTTTTCTTCTGCACTATATTGACTCATAGTTTTACCTCCTTAAATTTATCTGCTTGTACTTTCCATGCCATTATCGATTCGTACTGCACCGCCATTAATATGACTTGCTTGATCAGATGCGAGAAAGACCGCTACATCAGCCACTTCTTTTGGAGTAGCGTAACGATTGTCAAGATAAGCAGCTGCATATTTCTTGTATACTTCTTCATGGGTAAGATTAGGAAAAGCCATTTTTTCGATTCTTTTCATCATATCCGTGTCAATAGCACCAGGTGACACTGCATTAACGTTAATGCCATGGGAACCAAGTTCTAACGCGACGCTTTTAACTAGACCAAGTGTTGCATGCTTAGAAGAACAATATTGTGACATTTCCGGCGCTCCAACCATTGATCCGTTTGACGCTATTACAACGATATGTCCTGAATTTTGTTTAATCATTTGTGGTGCTGCATATTTCATACAATACATGACTCCAAAGACATTAACTGCAAAAGTATGCTCAAAATTTTCATAAGTTTGTTTTTCAATTGGCAAGGATTTGCCTTCATCACCAGCATTTGGTACTAAAATATCTAAACTACCATAATGCTTAATTGTTTTTGAAATGAACTGTTTAACCTGATCTTCTTTGGTCACGTCAACTATTGACGTTAACAAATGATCTGAATCAATATCTAAAGTAGGCAAAAATCTATCTAATTTTTCTTGACTAGTTGAAGAAATGGAAAGTTTTGCCCCTTCTTTTGCAAACTCTTTTACCAGTGATTGACCAACTCCACCGGTTGCTCCCGTAATTACAACAACTTTATTCTTTAAACCAAAATCCATAATTATCTACTTCCTTTCGCAAAAAACCAAAAGTAGCGCTTACAGTATTAATTATATGGAATTAATTCTATAATAGAAATAGAAATCTTTTATGGTAAATAAGGAAAATTGATTATGGATATTAATAAACTGAAAATTTTCGTAAATTTGGTTGAAACTGAAAATTTCACACGAACTGCCCAAAATTTAAATCTCACTCAGCCAAGTGTTAGTTATATTATTAAGTCGATAGAAGATGAAACAGGTCAAAAATTGTTTGTACGAAATAAACGACATGTAGTACCAACAAAAAATGGTCTTATTTTTTATAATCAAGTTAAGCCATTAATAAATAAGTATTATTTAGCCCTTCAAAGTATAAGATCTAATGAAGAAAAAGAAGCAGATATTATTAATATTGGTTGTACAGTAACTCCTTATAATCTAAATAATATCCCAAAATGGATAAAAAAATTTAATATACAATATCCTAAAACCAAATTTAATATAACGATTTTAGATCATAATAAGTTAAAACAATATTTGGAAAATGAAAATATTGACTTGTTTTTGACAAGCAAAGGGGATGCATCAGATCTTAAAAATATACGATTTTACCCTTTACTTAAAGATAAATTTTTTGCCATTGTGCCATATAGTAATTCTCTGTCCAATAAATCTGAGCTTTCTATTACAGACTTTACTAAGCAGAATCTGATTTTTGTTGACAATGACTTAACCGGAATTGAAATGATTAATTTACAGAATAAAATTATTAATGCAAATGCAAACCTAAACGTAACATTTACAAATGATTTGGCTGGTGCTCTGATTTTAGTTAGTGCTTTACAAGGAATAACAATAGGTTTGAAATTTATTTATACAGATTTTGATGAACAACTAAGAAAAGTGCCATTGGCCCTAAGTCCAATTATCAGCTATGGAGCTGTCGTTAAAAAAAATAATAAAAGGCAGGTGGTAAAACAATTTATTGATTTTCTGCAAAATGAATTATAGAAAAACTCCTCCAAAATACTATTGGAGGAGTTAATAATTTATGCTTGCATTGAAGCTCCAGAATCAGCATCTGTAGCTTTTTTATTCTCGTCAGGTACTAATTTTTGACCTGTTTGCTTTAAGTACCAATTAATGATTGGCAGTAAATCAACAATCCATTCAGTAACTCCAGCATATTGGTCATTTTTATCAGTCATATTTTTAAATGAAGCAACCATGTACTCATCAGCACTTGGCTTGATAAGCTTATAGGTTTTTCCAGTCTTGGCGTAATCCATTATTTCTTGAACATGAGGCATTGAAGTTTTTTTGTGAACTTCTGATAAAGTTTGTCCTAATTTTTCTGGCCACCGTGGTGAAAGCAGCATTTTTTTAGGAATTTCGTTATTGCAATATACATAGCGATCATCTTTGTCAATAGTAATCAATTCAAGTGGCAGGCAGTTGAGTAGTGCATCTAATTGATCAACTGTTAGTAGCCCTTGATCTAATTCTACATAATCTGAACCTTTAGCAGCCTTAACTTTTGTAGCAGTTTCTTTAACCCAGGTACTTGTAGCTTCTTCTGTATGTTTAACCATTTTAATCTCCTTATTTTTGTATAAACCGTTTACAAAAATAGTATATTTTATTTATACTTATAAGTGAAATTAATATCAGTTATTAATAATAGAAATAGATTATAAGAGATATATATATGGATATTAAAAAATTAGTTACTTTTGTTAATTTAGTAGAAACAAAAAATTTCACTAAAACGGCTAAAGCAATTCATGCTACGCAGCCAACCGTTACGCATGATATAAATGCTATTGAAGATGAGATCGGTGTTAAGCTTTTTAATCGTAATAAGCGCTACGTTAATGTGACGAAGAATGGTAAAGACTTTTATCAGAAAATTAGGCCATTAATTAATAACTATTATTCTGTGGTACAAGAGATTCAAAAAAAAGATAAAGAAGAAAGCTTGCAAATAAATTTTGGCTATTCATATAATCCATTTAATGATAAATATATTCCCCTGTGGATAAAACAATTTCAAATAAAGTTTCCACAAGTTAAATTTGAATTGGTAAATTTAAACCGTAACGAATTAAAACAGCAGTTAGTTTCTAACGATTTGGATATTATGTTAACAACAGGGTTAGAAGCAAAAGATTTAAGTAACGTTAAAATTTATCCGATAAAATCAGAGTTCTTTAAAGCAATCGTACCTCGAAATAACCCTTTGAGTAAAAGAGCAATGGTCAAACTGACTGATTTACAAGATGAAAAATTGCTATTTTTAGATAACAGATGGGCAGCACAGGATATTATTAATCTTCAAAACAAAATTATTCATTCGAATAAAAATCTGACCATTACTTATGCGGATGAAATATCTTCTTTAAATGTTTTAATTAAGGCTCAACAAGGAATAGGATTAGGACTATATTGTATTTATTCTGAACTTGATCACGGCTTGATTTATGTTCCTCTTGATTGGGAGCCGCAAGTTGATTTAGTAGCCATTACGCAGAAAAATAATGAAAAAAGAATTGTTTACCAGTTTATCAAGTTTATTCAAGAATTCAACTTTGACTTTAACTAGTACAGAAAATATAAAAAGAAAGGCTGACAGGTCAGTCTTTCTTTTTGCATTAAGCTATATTAATAAAGCCAGTGATTCATATGGTTGTAAAGCTAAAGTTTTAGGCACCTCTTGTAAATTTTTATCGTAGTTGCTAATTAGAGTTTGTGCTTTTTGCCCTTGATAAGAAGCGGGTAAACCGTACGCCACTTTTTGTCCATAAAAATTGTTAATTACTAGTAAGGTTTGTCCCTGGTAAAGTCGGCAATAAGCAAAAACTTGTGGGTGATCCAAGTCAATGGGTTCATAGCTTCCCTTAGCAATAATTGGGTAATGTTTTCTTAAGTAAATCAGCTTTTGATAATATGGGAAAATTTCACCATGATCAAGTTCAGCCGCAACGTTAATTTGTTCTTGATCTTTTGGCTTTAGCCAGGGAGTTCCAGTAGTAAAGCCTGCGTTAACGGTGTTATCCCAATGCATTGGCGTTCTGCTATTATCACGAGACTTTGCCTGAATAATTGCCAGAGCTTCGGGGTCATCTAAGCCCTCCTTTTTAAGTTCATCATAAGCATTGAGTGTTTCGACATCGACATAATCCGTGATCTTCTGGTAATTGGGATTGATCATGCCGATTTCTTCGCCCTGATAAATATAAGGGGTGCCGCGTAATAAGTGCATTACGGTAGCCAGCATTTCAGCGGATTTTTCCCGAAAATGAATGGGATCACCAAAACGGCTCAGCGCCCATGGCTGGTCGTGATTATTCCAAAACAGGGCATTCCAGCCACCACCTTGACTCATTCCAATCTGCCATTTATTAAGAGCATTTTTTAAAGCGGAAAAGTTAAAAGGTATTTTGGTCCATTTCTGACCATTTTGATAATCAACCTTTAGGTGATGAAATGTGAAAACCATTGATAATTCGTGATTACTTTTTTTAGTATAAGCAACAGAATTAGCAACAGTTGTTGAGGACATTTCTCCCACAGTAATCGCATCTGGCTCCTGACCAAACGTTTTTTGATTTAATTCTTTTAGGTATTGGTGCACTATCGGCTGGTCTGTATACATTAACTTGCTGGCAGTGTTTTTAGGTGCATCAGTGAGTTTTTCATCTTTACCAATAACATTAATCACGTCAAAGCGAAAACCTTTAACTCCTTTGTCACGCCAAAAATTAACGACCTTAAATAGTTCCTTTCTAACCGCGGGATTATGCCAGTCGAGGTCAGCTTGAGTTTTGTCATATAAATGAAGGTAAAACTTGCCGGTCTTGCCAAATGGGGCCCAGGCTGGACCACCAAACTTAGATGTCCAATTGTTAGGTAAGCTGCCATCTGGCTTAGGCTCTCTAATGTAGAAAAATTTTTGATAATATTCGTCTCCGGCCAACGCCTTTTTAAACCAAATGTGATCAGTGGAACAATGATTTAAAACCATGTCGAGCATCACACCAATGTGATTTTGCGCCAGCTTCGCGACTAATTCTTCAAAATCGGCCATTGTGCCAAATAAGGGATCAATTTCGTAATAATTTGCGATGTCATAGCCATTATCGTTTTGAGGAGATACAAAAAACGGATTAAACCAGATCATGTCGATATTTAGTTTTTTTAAGTAGGGTATTTTTGCGATAATTCCTCTTAAATCTCCGATGCCGTCACCATCACTATCGTAAAAAGATTTAGGATAAATTTGATAAATCACTTTGTCAGCTAAACTCATAATATAAGTCCTCCATTTTTAGCTTTTCTATGTGCGAAGTCTACGAATTTGAATTTATCAGGCCGGTGTTGAGAAATAGTGTATTGAAAAAAAGATGTATCTTTTAAATAAGTTAAACTGCGTACGACTACCACTAAGTTAGTATCGGTAAGGTGCAGCTGCTCCATTATATCTTTACTTGCCGGCTCTACGGTAATAGTTTTAGTGGCATAATCGATTTCAAGGCCTAAATCATGTTCAAAGTAGTAGTATAAGGAACTTTTTGCCTGACTAGCTGATATGACAGGCACATATTTTTTTAAAATATAATCTTCGTCAACTACTATTGGCTCCTGATTGATTAACCGTAAACGTTCTACGTAGGTTGCAGCAGTTTCTGTTAAGGATAAGTGCTTGCGGATTACAAAAGGCATCTGGGCATCTTTTAAGGCCAATATTTTAGTTGCAGCATGCATTTGTTTTTGCTTGTTTAGCTCATCAAATGATTCGATATTAGAAATAGGGAAGGCAATCCTTGCTGCATTAATAACTACTGAGCCCTTACCCTTTATTTTTTGAATTAAGCCAGCATCTAAGAGTACGTTTAAAGCTTTTCTAATTGTTTCACGTGAAACGTTATAAAGCTCTGATAGTGCCGGCTCACTAGGTAAGAAATCACCTGCAGCATATTGTTTGTGCTTTATTTTGTTTGATAGATCTTCTGCTATTTGTAGATATTTAGCTCTCATTATTAGTTAGCCACCTTTTAACAATAATCATACCACCTTACGTTATTTTTTAAACCTGTCTAGACCGATAAAAAATAAATAAAAATTTATTACACCAGCATAATATGCAATATGTTGACACCTGTCTATACAAGAACTATAATTTTAAGGAAAGCGTTATCAATATATATGACGAGCTTTTATGTTGTAATTTTCTGGAGGCTTAATTATGAGTAGTACGATTAAAATACTGGCACCTGTTGCTGGTCAGGTCATTAATCTCAGTGATGTTAATGATCCGGTTTTTTCCCAGAAAAAGCTAGGTGAAGGTTTTGCCGTTAAACCTAGCTCTGGGGAAATAGTTTCGCCGGTAGCTGGTAAGGTAGTAATGGTTGCTGAAACTAAACATGCACTCGGCTTGCAAACAGCAGAGGGTGTGGAAGTGATGATTCACCTGGGTATAGATACCGTTGAACTTGATGGTAAACCATTTGACTGGCAAGTAGCAGCGGGCTCTAAAGTAAAAGCAGGTCAACAATTGGGGACAATGGATCTGCAAGCGATTAAAGATGCCCAAAAAGATGATACAGTGATCTTGGCGGTTACTAATACCGCTGATGTTTTAGCTGGTATTGATGTTGCTCTTGGCACTAAGTCTGCTGGTGAAACTGCAGCCACTATCACTTTGAAGCAAACTAAAACTGCCCCTGCAGCTAATAAAGATGAGAATAAATACCAAACTACAGCGCGCGAAATTGTTAAGGCAGTTGGTGGTGCCGATAATATTAAAAGCGTTATGCACTGCTTTACCCGTCTGCGCTTTACCTTAAATGATAATAGTATTCCGCAGGATGACGAGGTTAACAACATTAAAGGGGTAATAGATGTTACCCGCGCAAATAACCAATATCAGATAGTAATTGGTCAAACAGTAGAAGACGTTTATGATGAATTAATTAAACTACTTGGGCCAAAATACGCTGGACAGGGTGAGACTGCGCCTGCTGCTCCAGCTCCAGAGACTAACCAATCTATCGGTGGCAAGATTAAAAATGGCTTCTTCCAGTTAATAGGCGTAATTACCGGCTCTATGATGCCTGTAATTGGTTTGTTGGCCGCCAGTGGTATGTTAAAAGGTATTCTTAACATTTTAACTAACTTTTGCCACATGTCTACGGCTTCTCCAACTTACACTATTATTAATGCGATGGGGGATGCATCGTTTTACTTCTTGCCTTTAATTGTTGGATTTACTGCTGCTCAAAGATTAGGCTCTAATCCAGTAGTTGTTTCTATTATTGGCGGCTTTCTGATTTACCCTGATTTAGTAAAAATATATGCCAGCGGTAAATTCAGTTACTTCCTGGCCGGTGTAGGTATTAATGCCAATTTCTTTGGTATTCCAATTCATATTCCGCAATATACTTATTCGATTTTTCCAATGATTTTTGCGGCTTGGATGGCTGCTAAAATTGAACCGTGGATTAAAAAATGGATGCCAGTCACATTAAGACAAATTTTTACTCCGCTAGTAGAAATCTTTTTGGTAGGGATGACAGTCTTAATTATCGTAGGCCCAGTAATTTCATTTATTTCTACGGGAATTGCTAAAGTATTGCAATGGCTGTTAACTGTCAACACTGCACTTTCCGGCTTAATCATCGGTGGTCTTTATCAAATACTGGTTATCTTCGGACTGCACTGGGCAGTAGTTCCAATTATTGCGAATGATATTGCTGCAACAGGACACAGTATTTTAAACGGTATTGTTTCAGTAACTATGATTGCACAAGGTGCTGGTGCACTTGCTGTCTGGTTTAAGACCAAGCATAATCCTGATCTAAAGGGATTATCTTTAAGTGCTGCTATTTCTGCAGCTGTAGGTATCACTGAGCCGGCAATGTATGGTGTTAACTTAAAGTACGGTCGTGTATTTATGACTTCAAGTCTTGGTGCTGCCATTGGCGGATTGGTAAACGGACTACTTAAAGTTGATATGTACGGCTTTACTGGCAGTTTGATTGGCTTTCCATCCTTTGTTCCTAAAGCCGGACAAGGCAATCCTAATAACCTGTTAAACTTCTGGATTGCTTCTATTGTGACTATTGTTGCTGCTTTTGCTTTGACCTACTTCTTTGGTTATAAGGAGAATGACGCTGATAGTCCTAAGACTGCACCCAAGAAAAAGAATTTAGCTGATTTATAATATGTGGGGTTGTTTAATAGATTAATTTTTAAAAAATATTGAATTATATAAAAGGGTTCTAAAACTAATAGTGATTAGTCAAGAGCCCTTTTATAATGTATTTTTGAAATACTCGGTTAAATTATAATAAAATAGATTATTGTAGATGGAGTGATTGAAATGAAAGTTCTGATAATTGGTGCTCACGGACAAATTGGGCAATTATTGGTAAAAATTCTACAAGAAAGTACGAATTGCCAGGTCATTGCAGGCTTGCGCTCCCATGAGCAGGAAAAAGCATATCAAGAAAAGGGAATTGCTACTGCTTTTATTGATCTAGCAGGGTCGCAAAAAGAAATGGCAAAAGTGATGCAAACGGTCGATACAGTAGTGTTTGCGGCTGGTTCAGGTGGCAAAACAGGTGCTGATGCAACAATGATGATTGATCTTGACGGTGCAGTCAAAGCAATTAACGCTGCAAAAGAAACTGACATTCAGCGTTTTATCATGATTAGTGCGATTAAATCTGACGATCGCAGTTTTTGGTCGGATAATGCACCAGCAGCAGGACCACAAAATTATTACTATGCGGCAAAATATTATGCTGATCAATGGTTGTTACACAGCTCACTGGACTACACAATTTTACGACCAGTTGCACTGACTAATCAAAAGGCAACAGGGAAAATTAAAGTAGCAAGTCATTTTACTGATTCTATTGCAGATATGACAATTACTCGTCAAGATGTGGCCCAAACGATTGCTGACATTATTTTAACGGGAAAATTACACCAAAAGGAATTTGATATTGCTAATGGCACAGTACCTATTAAACAGGCAATTACAAACTTCCACTAAAAATATTTAATCATAAACTATAACAGGCTAATAAATTAATGTTTCATTAACATGATTTATTAGCCTGTTACTTTGGGCTAAAACCCAGTAAAAGATCAATGACAGAGTACGGCAATTATTGCTGCTTTAAGTTTGATTAAATTAAAAAAGTATTGCTTTTACATGAATGCATATAGTAAAATCAACTTATGTTATTATTAGAATAAAGGAGGGAGCTATGCTAAAAGTAGAACATTTAAGTAAGCGCTTTGGTGATTTTCAGGCTCTTAAAGATGTCAACTTTACCATTCAGGCTGGTGAAATTATGGGTTTGATTGGTCAAAATGGTGCAGGAAAAACCACCACTTTTCACAGTATTTTAAATTTTCTTCATTACAACGGAAAAATCACCTGGAAAGATCAGCCCATTACTGAAAAAACTTTTGATACAATAGGCTACTTGCCGGAAGAACGCAGTTTACTACCCAAAATGACTATTGAGCAGCAAATTGTTTATTTGGCGGAGCTAAAAAGCCGCCCAGCAAAAGAGATAAAACCGCAAATTGATAAATGGTTAAAACGATTTGATGTCCAGGGCAAGAAAAGCGACAAAATAAAAACACTTTCGAAAGGTAATCAGCAGAAAGTGCAGTTAATTTGTACCTTAATTCATCAACCCCAATTAATTATTTTGGATGAGCCATTTAGTGGTTTGGACCCGGTAAATGCAGATTTGCTCAAAAACGCAGTTTTGGATGCTAAAAAGCGTAATGCGGCAATTATTTTTTCCAGTCACGATATGTCAAATGTCGAAGAAATTTGCGATAGTTTAATCATGTTGAAAAAAGGACAAGTTGTTTTAAGTGGTACAGTTGACGCTGTTCGTGACTCATTTGGTAAAACAGAAATTTACTGCAAAACTACTAAGTCGCTTGCAGAATTACAGCAGCTCCCTCACGTTAAAAAAGTGGAAAAGAAAGCGCATGGTCAATATCTTTTACGAATTGACGATGAAAATAGTGGTGCGGAAGTCTTTGATGCCTTAACAAACGGCGAATATATTGAAGAATTTCGGCAACAACCACCAACACTTGACGAAATATTTAGAATGGAAGCTGGTGAACAACATGAATAAGTTATGGACCGTAACGCTGCAAACTTATTGGCATCAAGTTAAATCTTGGTCTTTTCTGCTTTTGATTTTAGGACCGTTTTTCATAATTGGCTGTAGTGCTTTAGGAGGAGCTATCGGTGCTAGTTCTGATTCAGACAGTCAGATTGCAGTTATCAGTTCCAATGAGCAAGTTCGCCAAAACTTTATTAAAAATAATGATAAATATGTTGATTCTAAAATTAAAACCGCTGAATCTGCTAAAAAGGCTGTCAAAAAAGAAAAAGTTGATGGCTACTTGGTATTTGAAACGCAAAAAAACCAGGTTAAGGCCATTTATCACGGAGCGTCACCCATTGATGATGAATTGAAACCCAAAGTAAAAAGCTATTTACAAGTCTTGCAGAGTCAGCTTAATTTGCAGCAAGCGCAATTAGCGCCACGCCAATTTAAAGCCTTACAGCAGCAGCCAAAATATCGCGAAGTACTTCAGAAAAATCATCAGGGAGATAAATTGGTTAAAATGGTTTCTTTAATTATTGTGATTATGGTCGTTTACATGGTTTTGATGTCCTACAGTAGCATTACAGCTCAAGAAATAGCTTCTGAAAAGGGCACGAAGATTATGGAAATCATTTTTTCCAGTACAACTGCTGCTAAATATTTCTTAGGCAAAATTTTGGGTATTTTCGGCGTAATTATTACTCAACTCGTAATCTATATTGTTGGCGGCTGGGCATCTTACCGTTGGGCATTGCATGCAAAAATTACGGCTTCTTTTATGCATAACAATCAAGTAGTAATAAATAAAATTTTGGGCAATTTGTTAAATGTCAATCTCATTTTTCTGATTCTTGGTGTAATTATTTATACGATATTGGCAGCTTTTTCAGGAGCTTTAGTAGCTAAGCCTGAAGATTCTTCAAAAGCTGCTCAAGGTACTACGATGCTTTCTCTGCTTGCATTTTTCCTGTCATTTGCGCTTATTACTAACCCAGAACAAATTCTGCCGCAAGTATTATCTTACGTACCTTTCTTTTCCTCATTCATGATGCCGATTCGTATAATTAATGGCCACGTTGATAATATGGAAGTTATTTTGTCGTTGGTAATTTTAATAGTAAGTATTGTTGCTTTAACAGTATACATTAGTAAAATTTATCAAGGCGTAATTTTACAAACAGAAGATACCAGTTTTTGGAAGAGACTAAAACGAGGACTGGCATATAGTAGAGCGTAGGTAACAAAAAAGACTAGGACGAATGATATGCTGATATGACCCCCAAATTTAGGACAAATTTGGGGGTGTTTTTGTGGCTAAATAAAATTGAAATCTATCATCATTACATGATTATTAAGGTGGTCTTTGATAATAAAAAACAACTAATGCATCCAAAGTTTGATATTTGGAAAGACTACCAATAAAGTCTTGCTGTAATTCAATAAACAAAGGACTAACTCCGATCAAATTTCGGAAGTTAGTCCTGAGCTATGATTAAATAATTTATCATACAAATTAGATAAATAATTATTGATCTAACAATCATCTAAAACAATAATGATAACGCAAGAAACTTGGGTAAGCTTCTATATTTATCTAATACTTGCAATAATAGTTGAATTACTGTAAAGTAATGTTAACAGATATATGATAATTATTAGTACTAATTGTTCTTTGATCAGGGTATAGTACTAAAAACGGTATTATCATAATACTGAGAGTTAGCTTTATTGTTAACTCTTTTTTTGCATGTTTTATCTTTTTATGGTTCATATTACACCTCCTTTCAATATTTTTTAAACTAATTCATAATAATGATTATTTATATCTTTAAAAAAGAATAAAAAAGTATCCGCTTACACTTTATAATCTAGCTCTGTACTGAAATTTTGTCAATAAAAAAGCTTTTTTATAGTCTTTTTTGAATTTTTAACTTGATGTATAATAAAATACTATTCAAACCAAATACTGTATTTTTATGATTAGTCTTTAGTGAATATCATTTGAGTACATTTAAACTTTGTATGTCCAATGGCTGGATTTTAGTAACTGAACAACTCATAGTTACTGATAATAAATATTTCTCTGACTTTTTAATTGTGGCTGCAAAGACCAAAATATTAGTAATAGTTTTAGACTATGTTTTTCATATGGAGGAAGCATGATTATCAGTAATATTTGGTTGATTATTTTTGCCACTATTTCATCATTTTCCAGGGGAATAATATCAGTTATTGACCGTTATCAAATGGGGTATCGGAAGCAAAGCTCAATTGATGTGAACTTTTTAAATAATATTTGCAGCTCGGTTTTAGTGACTTTCTTCCTGATTTACGTCCTGCACAGTTTTCCCAGTCCCAGAATAACCAACAACTATATTATTAAAGTCCTTTTATATGCTTTTTTGGCGCAGATAGTTGCCTATGGTTACAGCTATGTGTTCAAAAAAGTTTCAATTATGCAGTCTGTGCTTTTGAGCAAGGTGACCGATCTTTTTATTCCTTTAGCCATCTTGCTAACCATGGGCTACTTTAGCAAGTCTTCATATTTAGTTTCTATTATTTCCACTGTAATAGTAGTTATTTATATTGTTTTCGAGCAGCGCCATAATAATTTAAATTTGAAAAACCTGTTGACGACTTTTGCCGTAATTGCGCCCTTGTTGATTATCCAAGCAGCACTTTCACCGTTATTAACTAAAGGCCTAATCAAACCGATTGATCTGGTCTTTTTTACTATTATGACAATTTATGTGCGTTGTTTAATTACCTTAATTACTTTTATTTATAAAAACAGGACCCTCAAGATCAGCGCCGAAAATCTTAAAGGCAAGGTTTACCTGATTTATGGTTCTCGGGCGGTTTTGACTCTTTTAGCGCAAGTAACTTATACTTTGGCAACATCTTCGCCCAACTCAAGCATTGCCTGGATCTTTTTAAACATGACTTCTTTATACAGCGTCATCTTTGGCGATATTTTCCTTAAAGAAAAGATGAAGTTCGCAGATATCTTGGTAATTGTGGCCATTTTTATCTTGGCTTTATTTTCAAAGTAACTGCAGGAGTTTGGAAAAATAAGAATTAAGCACTATAATTGCGCTATGATTTGGAAACGTCGGTTCAAGGTGAGTGCTGGTTTTATTTAGGGATGAAACCTGCGTTTTAATTAAACCCGTCAATCCTTTATTTCAGCTTGTTAATGAACGTGTGGATGAAGATGCGTGGGGCGTTTTAGTTGTTGCGCTATTGCTGTTAATAATTGTGGATATGCAGTTGCATAATCCGTGGTATATCACGGTCATGTTTATTTTTATTTCAATTTTTACTTCACTCATCTTTTTGGGATTGGCCGTATTAGGTAACATAGTTTCGCTTTTGTCTAATGGCTTAGGCGACTTGGCAGAAACAACGTTTGACTTTTTTGACATGAGTAAATATCCCTTAGCGATCTATTCATCGGTTTTAAGGATAATTATGACTTTTATCTTGCCAATCGGCTGGGTTGCTTCAATTCCACAAGAAAAAATTGCAGTTAAACTTGAGTGGATATGGTTGCTATTAATTCCTGGCGCCTGTGTATTCTTTTTTGTCATAACTTATCAGTTATGGCGAGTATTTTTACAAAAATACCAAAGTACTGGCAGTTAACACTAAAAAAGCTCTCTAGCTTATAGCTACAGGGCTTTTTAAATTTTAATTACTCTTTTCCTTTCATTTGTTCTGCTGCTTGATGAATAACTTGTACGCTGTTAATAACAAAGGGAAAGCCAATGTAGGGCAGTAATTGAATTGTTGACCAAATCAGTTCACTTTCTCTGTTGCCAGCCTTTAAACTGCCGCGAGCATGTGCTTTAATTTGAAAGTCTACATTCATAGTGATTAATGCCAGCAACTCATAGCGTTCTCTGTCGCGAACATCTAATTCTTGGCGTTTGTAAAAGTCATTGAAGAAGTGCTCTGTTAAGGCATGCGGAATAAAACTGCCGGCTTTATCAGGCAAGTCATGCAATAATGTTTTTATTTCAGTACCATAAAGCTTTTCCTGCACTTTTGCCCCATAATTTGGATCTGAATCAATCTGCGGGAAGTTTAATACTATCTTTCGTTGACTAAAAACAGTTTGCACTTGCTCTAAGGCTTGTTCAACTTTTAGTGTTCCGATCACAGGAGCTAATTGGAATAACATTTCTAATAAAACTTCTGGTTTTATTTTAGCATCCAAAATTTTTGTAACTTGGTCGGGAATAACAGTTGTTACTCCTTGAACCGTGCTGGCAATTAACGGTATTAGCACGCGGTCTTTTTGCAAATGCTTTTTACAATTATGTGCTACATCTGTTGCATAACTTTCTATCAAGTCTTGAAATTGATTTGACACATCTTTATTCATCAAAAAACCTCTTTTTATCTGGTTTAGTAAATCATAAGCTCGTTTAAAACAGTTGTATAATACTTTTTATTCATTAACTGTAATAAGTTTTTTGCATAAAATTTTATTTTTTATAAATTGATTCCTGCAATAATTTTAAAAATAGTTCTGCGACTGGTGATAAATTAACACCGTGTTTCCAAACTACTTTGATAGCTTGATGCAGCTCTGGCTGTAATTTTCTGAATGTAATGCCTGAGCCTTTAGATGTATCAGCTAATTTATCTAGAGTAAGCATTAATGCGGCATGATTCTTAACCATCAAGGTACCGTTAAAATTTAAATTATAGCTGCCAATAAAATTGACTGAATCATAGTAATTTCCTAGCCAGTTTTGAAAAAGGTGCATTTTTTGCGCTTGCTGTGAGCCCAATAAAGAGCGCCCTGGTAAATCTTCTGGTTTGATCACTGCTTTTTGCGCTAGGGGATCATTAGCAGGCATTAAAATCCCCCAAGTATCTCTTTCGGGTAAGGTTAAAGAAGCATAATTAGCTAAAGGAACGTTCCCAATAATGACTGCAAAGTCAACCGTTCCGTTGTCCAACTTACGTTCGGCATAACTATAATCTCCACTTAATAGGTGAATTTTAACAGAAGGATGCTCCTTAATAATTGCGCTGACCACATTCATGACCCGTTGCATCCCAAGACTTTCTCCCGCAGCGATTGTCAAATCGCCACTAACAAAAGAAGCTTTTGTTAGATTTCTTTTGGTTTTAGCAGATAGGTCTAAAATTTCCTGCGCTTGTTCAAGTAAATAATGACCCGCAGGGGTAAGAGTTAAATGTCGCGACCTGCGACTGAATAATTTAACACCGAGTTCAGCTTCCAATTCAGCAATTTGTCTTGATAATGCTGGCTGAGAAATAAGCAATTTTCTTGCAGCACGGGTCATATTGCCTTCTTGGGCCACAGCTACAAAGTAATTTAAAACTCTTAATTCCATGTTATCTTCTCCTTGCTAAATTGTTTATGCCTCTAAAAAATCTCTTTAATGCAAACAGGTTATATTATTTCATGTTTAATAAGTATTTTACATAAAAAAGTGGTGTGACTAAAATTTTAACTAATCGGAAAAATAGAAATATAAAAAGTGCCTGTAACTATTAATTATGGGCCACTTTTCAATCAGTATTAGGTAAAACAAGCAAGAAAGATTGCCGTGTTTAACTTAATATATTTTAGCTAATACTTAAACTTAGATCTAAGTTTAAGTCACCAGAAAGAAGAATAATAATGAAAATCTCAGAAGTAGCTGAAAGAGTAGATTTGACGCCTGTAACTCTCAGATACTATGAAAAGATGGGCTTAATACCTGCGGTGAAGAAGGAACACGGTGTCAGAAACTACGAAGAAAAAGATCTTACCTGGATTAGTTTTATTAAGTGCATGCGTCAAGTTAAAATTCCAGTAAATGATTTGCTGGAATATACTAAATTGATGCAGCAGGGCAGTGATACTAAAAAACCCAGACGGCAAATTTTAGTCAAAGAATTGCATAGGTTAGAAAAGCAAGATCAGAACATTCAGGCTACTATTGTTCGTTTAAAAAATAAGATTAGTTTGTACGACCAAGGCAAAATACAATAAGCTAATTACCAGAGAAAGTTAACTAATAAACGGTCAACCTTAGTATTTTCGTGTAGTTTACTGTGTTGAGCGCGAGAACCTCTAATTTCTTTTTCCTGATATGAACGGGCACGTTTACTGACTAAGTAACGGTAAGAACGGGCAGAGTTAACGGTAACGTCACCATCACTGCCGCCTCCCGTATCACCAAAAATATTCAAAACCTCTGCGTTTTGAGGAAATTTTTTTCTCAAATTTAGAAGTCCGCGGTAGCCTGCACTCATTTTTTGCGGTTTGCCTGCATGATTAAGAACAGTTGTTTTAGGAGCCCCCACTTCACCAATATAACCATTATAGTGACCGGCAATTGAAACCTGTTTATTTAAGTGAGGCATGTGTGAATTAGTGGCATTATTGCGCAAGTAGTAAGCAATTTGTAAATTACCCATCGAATGCCCTACTAAGTTAATGTGGTTAAAACGGTACCTTTTTTGCAGGGCAGAGATTACATCTTTAATATAATTACTGCTCTTGTTCATAGCAGTGATTTGATTATTTATTCCAGCAAAAATGCTCTTATTATTTTGGAGGTTAACTTCAACTACCGGGTTCTTGGCCCGTTTTTTTATTGTTCCAAATAGAGTAACTTTACCGTTAGGATTAACATCGGCACGAATAACAGAATTAGTAGCATGATGTTTTTGGGCATAAGCGACCATACTTTCTTCAGCATGGTAACTGCTGCCCCAGCCATGTACAAAAAGTGTTGGCGTATCGATGCGAATGCTGGCACAATTTTCTTTTTGGTAATTATTTTTTAAAAAGTGAATTCCTAATAGCAGTATGACTATTATTAATGTACTAAAAAGGATGGCCTTACGTTTTCTGGTCATTATTAATCAGCTCCTATTGTAGCCATAGTTTGCAATTACAAAAGCTGTTGCACATCCGCCACAATTTGCTCAGTAGTTAAATGATTTTGCTGGTAAATTTCTTTAACTGGAGTTTGGTCAGTATAAACGCGGTTTTGACCGTAATTAAGTACTTTAACTTTAGTTTTACCAAGGTAGGATGCCACTTTTTGTCCAAAGCCGCCATCTAACGAATTATCCTCAAGCGTAACAATTACTTGATGATTGGCTGCTAACTGATCCAGTGCTTGTTTATCTAAAATATTGGCAGAGAGTGGATTAACTAGGGTAGCTCCTAATTTAGTTGCCACGTCTTTACCTAATTGATAAAAATCTCCTAGTGCCAAAACTGCCACATCTTTACCTGATTTAACTTGATACTTAATTTCTGAATAATCAGTCGCTACTGTTTGTTCGTCTGAATCTGGCACATTAGCCGGCATTTTAATAGCAACGGGGTGTTTTCTTTGGCTAATTGCCCACTTAATCATTGCTTGTTCTTCTTCTAGTGTAGTAGGTGCTAGGTAAATCCAATTAGGTAAATTAGAAATCATTACTTGGTCAAAGATTCCCAAGTGAGTTTTTGATTGATTAGAAATTCGTCCGCCAGCTACCAGCATTACAACTGGCAGGTCATTGGCAGCCGTATCGTGAGAAAGTTGGTCAAAAGCACGCTGTAGGAAAGTAGAATTTTCCATTAATACAGGGATGCCACCTTCTTTAGCAAAACCAGTGGCGAAAGCAACTGACTCTTGCTCAGCAATACCCACATCAGTGTAATTATTGGGATATTCTTTTTTGAATTCTTCAAGATCAAAGACACCTGGAATTGCCGCATCTATAGCCATGACATTTTTTCCTGCTTTAATTTCATTTTTAATCACATCAAGAGCAACTGAATTGGGGGTAGAACTCTGACTTTCTGGAGCAAGTGGCTGATCATCTTGCAAATTAAAGGGTGAGACCCAGTGGTGAGCTTCTTCATCATTGATTGCTGGCTCATAGCCTATGCCTTTAAGAGTATTAATGTGTAATAAAATTGGGTGGTCAACATCTTTAACTGCCTTAAAAGCGGCAATCATATCAGCAAGGTTGTTACCGTCTGCGACATAGCGGTAATCAAATCCCATTGCTGTAAACGGATTTTCGGCAGTCTGGCCATTTGTGTCTCGTAATTTTTTCAGAGCAGTCACTAAGCCGCCAACATTTTCATCAATTGACCATTGATTATCATTAACTACAACTACCAAGTTATGTTTTTCAATTGCGGCATTGTTTAAACCTTCAAAAGCCAGTCCGCCAGTCATGGAACCATCACCAATTAAAGCCATAATGTTTTCATGGTTGCCCATTAAGTCCCGCGCTTTAGCCATACCTGTTGCTAGAGCAATAGATGTTGAAGTGTGACCGATTGAGTAATAATCATAAGGACTTTCATCAGGGTTGGTATATGGGGTAACGTCTTCATAGTGGTCAGGATCAAGCCAAGCCTGTGCCCGTCCTGTTAACATTTTATGGGGGTAGGTTTGGTGTGAAACGTCCCAAATAATTTTATCTTGTGGAGCATTAAAGACGTAATGATAGGCAATTGTAGCCTCCACAATTCCTAAATCGGGACCAAGGTGTCCGCCTTCAGCTGCATCTTTTTCTACAATTAAAGTTCTGATTTCTTGGGCTAATTTTTCCATTTCAGAGATACTTAATTTTTTTAAATCCTTAGGTCCGGCAATTTGGTTTAGTAAAAAATCTTCATGTTTGTTCATTATCAAGTGCCTCCTGCACTAATTTATTCAATGTTTATTAATAATTATAAAATACTTTCCTATAAGAGTGAGCTAGCAATTGGGTAAATTACTCTCACCAGCAACATAAAATTTTATAATTATTAAAATTGTAGTACTTAAAGTTAAGGTTAAGTCAAACAGCAAACTAAAATTTTTTATTTAAAAAGAACTTGATACCATTTAAACTATAATTATTGAGTAAGTCGCAAAACACGTAAACTAGTTAAGGAATCAAAATGACAATCGGAGAACTACTAAAAGAATTTCGCATTAGAAATTTAAAAACGCAAAAAGAGTGGACAGCTGGAATTGTTAGTCCTTCTTATTATTCAAAAGTAGAAAAAGGGATTCACCGCATTACTGCAGAAGATTTGTTGGCGATTCTAACTGCTAATCAGATTAAGCCATGGGATTTCTTTAGTAAATTAAGTCCAGATCAAGCTCAGGATAATGCGGCTAGTTTTATAGAAGATGAAGTAAACAGCGCGTATTATCAAAATGACATTCAGAAAATTAGACAAATCAGGCAGTATGTAGCAGATGGTGATTTCAAAGATCAAGAAAAAATGCTCTTGCTGATTGACTTTGAATTAGCTGATGCGGAAAATAAGCTGGCAGATTTAAGTGAAGTTAAAAAGAATAAGTTAAAAATCTGGCTCTTTGATCAAAATGATTTTGACGAAAAAGCATTGCGGATCTATATTAATTTGATTCCTATTTATGATTTGAAAAGCAATTTGCTAATAGGTAAAAAGGTAGTTGAAAAATTAAAGAACGTTTCAAAGCCGCGCCAGCAAGAAGAACTATTAGGAGTGATTTGTAATCTCTTAATGATCTGCATTGAACAACAGGCTTATAATGAAGCGCGTTATTTTGTTAAAGCTGCTAAAAAAGTTAAGACGAGGCCTGAACTGTTTTTCTTAAAAAATGTATTAGTATTGCTGGAAAATATGATCAGCTATCATTTTGAGCATAGATCAGAATATTTATCTAAGTGCAAATGGGCTGTTAAAAATTTTACATTGCTGGGGATGCCGGAATATGGTGAACAAATAAAAATATTTTTTAATGAAAACCTAAATAAATAAAAAACTTGCTTATTAAAGATAAGTTAGTGGTATGATTAAGTTGTTAAGAAAACGCTTTTATAAGGGAGATGTTAATGATGAAAATAGGTTTTATTGGCACTGGCGTAATGGGCAATGCAATTTGTCTAAATTTGTTGAAGGCTGGTCATCAGTTATGGGTCTATAACCGGACAAAAAGCAAGACGGATAATTTAGTTGCTCAGGGTGCTACTTGGTGCGAGAATCCTAAAGCTGTTGTTGAACATGCAGACACGATTTTTACAATTGTAGGTTTTCCGAAAGATGTTGAACAAGTTTATTTTGGTGATAACGGCATTTTGCAGGCAGATGTTAAAGGTAAAAATTTGGTTGATATGACAACTTCAAAACCAGCTTTAGCACAAAAAATATTTGCTGCAGGTGAAAAACAGGGCGCTAAAGTACTGGATGCTCCTGTTTCTGGTGGTGACCTGGGCGCTAAAAATGGTACTTTAACCATCATGGTTGGAGGAGATGAATCTGCTTATCAAAACTTAGAGCCTGTTTTTAAGGATTTCGGCAAGCAAGTTCACTATTTTGGTCCAGCTGGTGCGGGTCAGAATACCAAAATGGCAAACCAGATTATGATTGCAGGTACGATGACTGGTATGACAGAAATGCTGGTTTATGCTAAAAAGGCAGGCCTTGATCTCACAGCAGTTCTCAAAACCGTCGGTGCGGGTAGTGCTGCTAACTGGAGTCTAAGTAATTACGGTCCGAGAGTTTTAAAGGGTGACTATACCCCAGGATTTTTCAGTAAACACTTTTTGAAAGATTTACGTATTGCTTTGGAGACGGCTAAAGAAATGAAAATTGAGCTGCCAGCAACCGAAGAAGCTAAAAGATTGTATGAGACTTTGGTTGATGAAAAGCATTTAGGCGACCTGGGTACACAGGGATTGATCAAACTGTGGTGGCAGTAAAGTATTAATTTTAAATAAATTAAAAACGGAGTAGTTTCTTAATTTGAAACCACTCCGCTTTTTTAATATGAGTAAGCTTATTTGATTTTACTTTTGACCTCTGGCACACCATCTAATACGTTGGCGTAGCGTGCTAAGATAAATAGATAATCTGATAGGCGATTAATATATTTTAAACAAGCAGGAGCAAGCTTTTGCTCCTCAGCGTTCAATTTGGCCATCGAACGTTCTGCTCGTCTGGCAACTGTACGTGCATAATGTAAATGAGTTGCAGTAACCGAACCGCCAGGTAGAATGAAATGGGTTGTTTTAGGAATTTGTTTATTGAGGTTATCGATTTGTTTTTCCAGATTTTCTACTTTTCCTGTCGTAATTTCTTCATGCCTTTTGACAACAATGTCACTTTCAAGTTCATATAAGTCACGTTGCAAATCTTGTAAAGGATCATGCAATTTTTGACATTTAGCAGACAAGTTGGCAATTACAACGCCTAGATATGAATCAAGTTCATCAATATCACCAACGGCGACAATTTGCAAATCATATTTAGGAACCATTTTACCGGTAACCTGTTTAGTGAAACCTTGATCACCGACTTTGGTATAAATTTTAATTGTCATAACAGCCTCCGTTTATAATGATCTAGAGCAATGTTTAGTGGTTTGTATAAAATGGGATAAAATACTAAATCACCAATTGCATGATAAGTGTCAAAGACTAGGCTGCCGGCCCAGTATGCTAAGAAGGCGTTAAAACCACCGAAAATAGACATACCGAAGTCGACAAAGCAGCCATATTCCCAGCCAAGAAAAACGGCGAGAATTAGTTGTAAAGTAAAGTGTTTTTTAAGCGGTGTAAATTTACCTAGCAAAGCAACGGTTAAAACGCAGCCGCCGTAAGCTAAAACCTGTGACACAGTCCAGATGCCAAAGCCTAAGTAAATGTTGGAGACGACCATGGTTAAAAGAGCTAAGGCAAAGCCAAAACCAAAACCAATATTTAAAGTTACAATCATTAAGATATCAGTTACTGGCTGGACATTAGGTACAGGTATGATCTTAAAAATTCTTAGTGCTACGCACATGGCAGTTAAAATCGCTAATAATGCTAACTTCTTGGTTGAATTACGTACCATAGCAAACTTTAGAAGTTAGTTTTTGCTAAAGTAAATTTAACCTTGTCTTTGTTTGCCAATTTTTGAATTGCTGCGCCTTTTTGAGCGAACTTACCATTAATTCTGTAGGTCCAATAGATTTTTTTACTTGGTTTTTGGCTCTTGCCAGCAATAGAAGTAATAAAACCATTCGTACTCTTTACTTTCCAGCACTTCTTTAAACCGCGCATTACTGTTGAGTGCTTAGGCAATTTAACAGTCTTCTTTTTGTAAGTCTTGTTGTGTACTTTCAGAGTATAAGTGACTTTAATCTTGCTGCTGGCATCAACCTGTTGGACGTTTTGGGTTGTTTCAAGACCTGCAAACGTAAAGGTAAAAATAGTGGCAATTCCGGTTAAAACAGATAATTTGCTTTTTTTCATATAAAAACTCCCAATCTATAAATTTTTTGTGCAAGCACTAAAATATTTCGTACTTAGTCGCTTGCACGGACTTTTTATTTCATTTTTGCTAAAGTGAATTTTACTTTATCGTTACTTGCGACTTTTTGCTGGTTAGCACCTTTGGTAGCGTATTTTCCGTTAACGGTGTAAGTCCAGTATATTTTCTTTTTGGCATTTTGCTTTTTACCATCAATTGCAGTAATGAACCCTTTGTTGCTGTCTACTTTCCAGGCCTTTTTTAGACCAGTCATAACAGTAGACTTTTTAGGTACTTTGACTGTCTTTTTTTCTGTATCTTTTTTCGTAGCTAAAACATAGCTAACAGAAATATTAGTGTTTGCTTTAGGTTTTTGCTGGGTCTGATTGTTCTGACAACCAGATAAAGTAAAGGCAAAAATGGTTGCAACACTGGCAATAATTGGCAACTTGCTTTTTTTCATAATTATAATTTCGCCTACTTAGATTTGTGTAAATGAATTATTTAACAGGACATGCACCAGATTCACAATCGGTTTGATCAACTAATTCCAAGTCTTTTTGATCATCATTTTGCTCGGCAAAGACTTGAGCAACGTCACCGGTAATCTGGGCTTTTCTTTCTTCATACTTCTTCTTGTCGATCGGCTCTTTTGGCGCTTGCTTGAGTGAACCACCATAGTATGGCAACAGTGAAGTTGACTTAATTACATGACGGTATTGCTTAAAGAGTGAAGTGATCTTGTCGCCTTCGTCGCTTTGGAAAGTGACGGTACAGCTGACTGCGTTGTCTGACCAGTAAGTTTGCAGAAATGCTTGCGTTGCAAATTGTTCTTCAATTGAAACTGTGCCAGCTGAAGCAAAGTTTTTACTATCAGCGTGAGCTGCACGTAATGGAAATTCAACACAAGTCGTATTTGGTGAATAAATGTCTGGTTCTGAATAGTAACCACATGCGTCCAGTGCTTTAAGCAGAGGATCAGAAGCTTGGAATCTGATTCTTTGAATGAGGTAACCGGCATAGTGGAAATGCATTCCCTCAGAAGCTCCAGCCAATTTCGCAACAGTACCCGAAGGCTTAACAGTTGTGTGCTTGATTGATTCGTTGCATTTTAAAGTCTTACTGTATTCTTTATCAGCAGCAATGACGGCTTGGTAAGCATCAGTAACCATTTTAATTCCCTGAGGATCGTAAATCGGTTTCTTAATCTTTTCACCGGTTTCTTTATCAGTGCTGTCTTCAAAGCCGGTAACAACGCGGTGACCCAAGTCATTTAACAGCCAGTCTTGGATACCTGACATTGAAACGCCGATTCTGCGGTTTTTATAAATGATGTTACGGGAAATTTCCCAGTCATAGTCACTAAAGGTTACCCGTTTAGCGAAGCGAGTTGCTAATCTGAAAACGTCTTTTAAATCCCAATTTTCTTGTTCGGCAATATATGGAAATACTTCAAACAGGTTGCATGGTTCACCGTTACCCAAGGAAATTTCTCCACAAGGATTAGTACCTTCAACATCACCGTCAATATCTTTTTGATAGCCGTCAATAATCCGGCCATAATTGCGGGACAAATCTAGGTTGACTACACCTGGTTCACCGTTTTCTCTAATACCATTAGCTATTGGTTCATACTCATTAAAGTTAGAGTCAATAGCTACACTGTTATTTGAAGCCCAACGGTGGTGGTAGAGTTTATCTTTATCTTGTTTCATCGTGATAAAGTCTTGGTCAGTACTCGTACCTAAAGCCAGTTCAGCTGACCTTCTTACATTACCGGCAACGACTGTTTTACCAATTAAATTGCAAATGTCAGTACAATCAACAGAAGTTAAATTACCGCCGACCCGGTTGTTAATAATGTTGTTAATATCGAAAAACATTTCCACTAACGGCATAGGACCAGAAGCTGTACCGCCAAAGCCGTGAATCTTAGCTCCGTAAGGACGAATTCTGCTGATGTCAAGTACTAGTTTCGTCTTATTTTCAGAATTGGTTTGGTTAAAGTGCACGTCGATTAAGCGAGCGTTAGCTAAAACCCAGCCTTCACGGGTATCGGGCAAATTATAATAAATATAATCTGATTTACCATCGTTTTGCTTGATCCATTCGTCTTTGTCCGTTGCTCCCAGCTTAATTGAATCTGCGTATGAGGCACTCTTTTTGTTAATCACGACTGTCAAGTCAATTTTATTATCAACTGCAGGAATCTTTTTAATATTATCTTGGACAACAGAAAAGCCAACGCCGCCGCCTTTCATTGATTCGTCAAAAAGAAATGAAAAAGGCATTGAAACTGCTTCTTGATCTTGATTTAAATAATCTGGAACTATATGACTGTCACCGTATTTTTGCGGACGAATAGCTATGAACCAGCAATTATTCAAAGAGTCACCATTGCGCTTTTGGTAATCTGTACCAGAAACCCACAGATTACGACCAGAAGGCGTTGCGCCAAGGCCGTAAACCAGTTTAAATAAATCCTTAGCTTCGTTTGTTAATTCGTTGACTACTTCTGTTGAAGGAGAATCTTTGAGACGAGGGTCCAGATTAATATTCCCCTCAACTACGCGTTTAACCGTTTCGTCCCAATTTTCAGAACGATTTTTTTCAGGAAGCCATCTGGCATAGGTTCGTTTGTAAGTAACCCAGCCAAGCTCTCCCCAGTGGGGAGTGACATTTTGTTTCACTTGATCAATGTAACCCTGATCTAAGGTTATGCTCGTATTTTTCATATTCAAAGTTACTCCTTAAACTAGTAAATTGTTCCACAGACACATCATCTATGGCTACAGTTAGAACTATACCACAATATCTTGTATTTACTAGAGTAAAGTTTGCTTTCAAACACAAGTGAAAAGCACTAATTGATGTGCGAGTAAGTTTTAGAGGGTAATAAAAAACATATAGAATTCAGAGCAAGAAAAAAGCACAATAAGTTGAATCTAATACTTATTATGCTTGAATATATCTTTAATTTTTTAAGTTAAATTAATGCCTGACCGCAGCAAAGAAAAGGAAGATTAGACCTAGAAAAATGATTGCAGGAATAAATAGATGAATTAAGAAAAAGAAAGCAAGAGCACAAGCTAAAAGGAAAAATAGGATTTTGACAATCCCAATTCCCATTTTGACTAAAAGCCAAATGAGAAACAAAATCAATAATAATGTAAACATGCCCAATCACCCCTTTTGCTTAAATTAAAGGATATTATATCTTATTTTGTGAAATAGCAGTAGCAATCTAAGCAAAATTTAAAAATAGTTAATTATGTTCTTTATCAGTGAAATATTGTTATAATGAATCTCCACACTAATTTTAGTGAATACGCATTATATTCTGTGGAATATTTGGAGAGGAAGAAATTGCTTGCGTTATAAACAAATAATTTTTGACGTTGATGATACTTTGATTGACTTTGCTGCTACGGAGAGTTTTGCATTGCACAGTCTCTTTAACGCGCATCATTGGCAGTTAACTGATGAGATGCAACGTGATTACCATGCATATAATCAAGGACTGTGGCGTAAGCTGGAACAAGGCAAGATCAATTATGAGCAGCTGAGTAGAATGGCTTTTACCAATTTTATTAAAGAAAATTTGGGTATTGCAGTTGATGGCTTAGCAATAATGAATGAATATCGCTCTTATTTTGGTGAGTCGTACAAGTTGTTGCCGGGGGTTATGGATACTTTGCGGTATGCCCGTAAACAAAATTATTGCTTGACGGTCTTAAGCAACGGTGAAACCTTTATGCAGAGGCATCGCTTGGAATTAGCGGGGATTAAGGATTATTTTTCCTTAATTGTGACATCGCAAGAAGCTGGTTTTTCTAAGCCTGATACCCGGATTTTTGATTACTTTTTCGCTCATACTAATATTAGTCCAGAAGATACAGTCTTTTTTGGTGACGGACTGCAGTCAGACATATTAGGAGCAGAAAACTATGGTTTTGACAGCATCTGGTATAACCATCGCAGGCGCAAGAATAAAATGAATCTGCATCCGCTGTATGAAGTAACTACTTATCCGCAATTTGTAACTTTACTCAAAAGCGACTTTCAAAAACAGCCGCAATAATTGCTATTTTTTGCTGTAGAAGTATAGTCCAGTTCGGTATAATAATGGTGAGAGGTAAAAAATTATGACTAGTAAAATTCAATCTTTAAATGACACTTATGAATTAAATAATGGCGTCAAAATACCAGTTATCGGACTGGGAACTTGGCAAACTCCTGATGGTGAAGTTGCTCAAAAAACCGTCGAGGATGCTCTAAGTCTCGGTTATCGCTTAATCGATACGGCTGCTGCTTACGGCAATGAGGAAAGTATTGGTCGGGGCATTAAACGAAGTGGAGTTAACAGAGGTGACTTATTTGTAACGACTAAGTTATGGAATGATCATCACGGTTACCAGAAAACTAAAGCTGCAATTGATGAAAGTTTAACTAAACTGGATTTAGATTATCTTGATTTATACTTAATCCATTGGCCTAATCCCGCTCCGGTGCGTGATCACTGGGCTGAATTGAATGCAGAAAGCTGGCAGGCAATGGAAGAGGCAGTGCAAGCAGGAAAAATTCGCGCAATTGGCGTTTCCAATTTTAGACGTAAACACTTGGATGAACTTCTGAAAACTGCTAAGATTCGTCCTGCCGTTAATCAAATTTATCTTAATCCTAGTGATATGGAAGAAGACGTAACGGCTTATAATAAAGAACTTGGTATTCTAAGCGAAGCATATTCACCACTAGGTAGAGGCGGTTTGTTTGCTAATGACACGGTAGTTTCTATTGCGCAGCATTATGATAAGAGTCCGGCACAAGTTTTATTACGCTGGTCGTTGCAACATGGTTTCGTTCCACTACCAAAATCAGTTCATCGCAAGCGCCTTGAAGCTAATTTGCAGGTCTTTGACTTTACTATTACTGAGGCTGATATGGCAAAACTTGATGGTTTGCACGGAGCAGCTCAAGTAGCAAATGATCCAGATCAAACAGATTTTTAAAAAGGTAAATGCTGATGAAAATTGGATTTATTGGAGCTGGTAAGATTGGCTCTGCGATTATTAAGGGCTTGTTAAATGCTCAAAATCCCAGTGAGGACATTTATGTCTTTAATGGTGGACGCCATCATACTGCGCAAAAAATGGCAGCTGAACTTCACTTAAGTTTGATTAATAGTTATGAGGACTTTAATGCTTGCCAAGCAGTTATAGTAGCAGTAGGTGGTTCTGCCACTGAAACAATCATCAAAAATTTAGGTCAAAAATATCATGGCATTATTCTGTCAACTGGCGGTGGCGACCTGATTCAAATTAATCAAAAGCTGCCAGCAGAAACTTCTTTTGGCAAAATTGTGCCCAATACACCGGTACAAATCGGTGCTGGTATTACAGTTGCCAGCTTTATACCTGATGAAAAGCCGGCAGTAATCACTACTGTCAAAAATATTTTTACCCAAATGGGAGCAGTTTACGTTGTACCTGAAAATTTGCTGGGCATATATGGTACTGTAGCCGGTTGCACACCTGCCTATGTTGATTTAATGGTTGAAGCTCTCAGTGATGCCGCAGTACAGAATGGAGTTAACCGAGCCGAATCATACGAAATAATTAACCAGATGCTTTTAGGTACCAGTAAGCTGGCACTTGCTAGTAAAAAATTGCCCGAGGAGCTAAAAGATGAAGTTACAACACCGGGCGGTTCGACAATTAGAGGTGTAACTAAACTTGAAGAAGAAGGGTTTAGGAACGCGCTGATTCAGGCGGTAAACGCTTCTGCTAATTAAAATAATCAATTAAAAAGACACCAGATAATTTTATCTGATGTCTTTTTTGACAATAAAGTGTATTTAAGAAGGGAAAATAAGTTAGAGACTAAAACTCTTTGTCTAAATCAACTGGAGTATCAGCTTTTTCACCCTTAATTAGCTTCAAGTTGTTGTCAAAAGCCTTGATAACCATGTTACGCACAGCATGAGTAGTGTAAAAGGCTGTGTGTGGGGTTACCAAAACATTTGGCCGTGCAATCAAGTCAGCTAAACGCTTGTCAGGAAAGTCCTTGTTACTGAAGTCACTGTTAAAAATACCAACTTCATTTTCGTAAGTATCCATTACGAAGCCAAAAACTTTACCTGAGTCAAGACCGCGAACAACTGCATCTGTATCAACTAATGGTCCACGGGAAACGTTGACAATAACAACGCCATCCTTCATCTTCTTGATTGAGTCGTCGTTAATCATGTGAACATTTTCTGGAGTATCAGGAACATGAAGTGAAATAACGTCAGACTTAGCGTAAAGTTCATCTAAGTCATCAACGTAGTAACCCTTCTTTTCTAATTCTGGGTTCTTGAAAATATCGTAGGCAATAACCTTAGCGCCAAAGCCTTCCATAATTCTCATGAATACTTGACCAATATGACCAGTACCTACAACACCAACAGTTTGGTCACGTACTTCGCGACCAATTGTAGGTGCCCAGCGCAGGTCATGCTTAGCAACTTTTTCGTCCATAACCTTGTCTTGGCGCAAAACTCTGGCAGCTTGGATAGCAGCGTGTTCAGCGATGGCATCTGGTGAATATACCGGAACATTAGTGATCTTAAAGCCTAATTCCTTAGCCTTTTTTAAGTCAATGTTGTCAATACCAACGTTACGGATTGACCAGTTGTGAATACCTAATTTGTCTAAAGCCTCAATAGTATCAGCCTTGTAATCCAATTGCTGGTAAGTTACAACACCATCAGCACCTTTAGCTAATTCAGCCGTATCAGGGGTGAGAAGTTGATCAGTAAAATCAACATCAACATCCTTGTGAGCTTCCTTCCATTCATGTACATATGGTTCTTCATCTTTACGAATGGCATAAGCATAAATTTTAGTCATAAAATCTAACCTCCAAAGATTATTATTGTTGTCTCTTGTGCTATTATACACTTGCTTAATCAGATTGAAAAATATAAAAATGTGAAAAAATTATTTTTTTAAAAATACTGCTATATCGGTAATCGCTTACATTTATGTTGCACAAGGGATTATAGCAAAACAAAAAAATTACAAATATTTTTTGCTAAGGTAGTGAAAAATATAACAGCAAATTTAATGACATTACGTGCAAGTTCGTAAAAAATAATACTGATAAAAATCATAGAAATTTTGAGTCCCTGTGAAAAAACTATATAATGAAAGAAATGATTAATAAGGAGAAGAAAATGATCTTAATTTCGTGGAATATTGATTCACTTAATGCAGCTTTAACAGGAACTTCCTCACGTGCCGTGGCAACACGCCAGGTTTTAGAAAAAATACATGCTCAAAATGCCGATATTGTCGCAATTCAAGAAACAAAATTGCGCTCAACTGGACCTACCAAAAAACACTTGGAAATATTAACCAAGGAATTTCCAGAGTATGATATAGTATGGCGCTCATCAGAAGAGCCAGCTCGTAAAGGATATGCCGGTACTATGTTTTTATACAAAAAAGAACTTAAGCCTAAAGTAACTTATCCTGTGATTGGTGCACCAGAGCCAATGGATCATGAAGGCAGAATTATTACTTTGGAGTTTCCTAAGTATTTTGTGACCCAGGTTTATACACCAAATTCAGGTAATGGTCTAAAGCGCTTGAGTGAACGACAAGTATGGGATGAAAAATATATTGCCTATTTGCAAAAGCTGGATCAGGAAAAACCGGTATTGGCTAGCGGCGATTATAATTGTGCTCATCATGAAATTGATCTAAAACATCCGGATACTAACCATCATTCTGCCGGTTTTACAGATGAAGAGCGAGCAGATTTTACTAAAATGCTTAAGGCCGGTTTTACAGATACTTTTAGAAAACTTAACGGCAACGTTGAAGGGGTCTATTCTTGGTGGGCTCAAAGGGTAAAAACTGCCAAAGCTAATAACTCCGGCTGGAGAATTGATTATTGGCTGACGAGCAATAGAGTTGCTGATAAGGTTAAGCGTTCTGAAATGATGGATACTGGGGAGCGCGCCGATCACTGCCCAATTTTATTGGAAATAGATTTATAAATAGTAGTAAAAAGAGATCCAAAGGGTTGGGTTTCTTTTTCTTTTGTGTAAAATAGCTTTGAGGTGATGTTGAATGAATGAGCCTTTGCAGGATGCCATTCTTAACGGTTTGTATGATCCCAGCTATCCTGGACATGAATTATTAGGTCCAAAACTGTTGCAAAATAACAAACAGGAGAATATCTGGCTGACGCTGCGTCAAGAGCTTCTTAGCTGCCAAAGTTTTACCTGGGCAGTAGCCTTTATTACTCAGGATATGCTTGTTCCGTTTAAAGTAGTCATGGCTGATTTGGCTAAAAGAAATATTACGGGTACTTTAATTACAGGTGACTACTTAGGATTTAACAACCCTAAAGTTTTCCGTGAATTGTTAAAAATTCCCAATTTAAGCGTTAAAATCACCTATAAAAACGGTTTTCATGCCAAAGGCTATCTTTTTGAACACGAAGATTGGCAGACTTTAGTTATCGGCAGCGCTAATTTTACCCGGGCAGCTTTGCTCAGCAACTGTGAGTGGGCTTTGAAGATTAGCTCAAAGAATAATGCTACATTAACTGTGCAGATTGCCCAGCAGTTACATGAATTAAAAAGAAACAGTATGCCCTTATCTGAAAGTTGGATAGCAGAATATGAGCAAAGTTGGGTAAAACCACAAGCACGTTCACAGACGCAATTAAATGAAAAAGCTGAAATTGTGCCAAATGAAATGCAGAAAGAGGCTTTGCATGAGTTAAAAGGACTAATTGCTAGCGGGCAAAAACGCGGCCTGGTAGTTTCAGCGACAGGAACAGGCAAAACCTATTTAGGAGCATTTGCAGTCAAAGACTTTAAGCCTCATAAATTTCTTTATGTTGTCCACCGCGAGCAAATTGCCAAAAAGGCTTTAAAAAGTTTTTACCAAGTGATTGGTGGCCAGTCATCTGATTATGGGCTATTAACAGGACATAAGCATCAGCTTGACTGCAAATATGTTTTTGCTACAGTGCAAACTTTAAGCCAGACAGATATACTTGACAGCTTGGAGGCAACAACTTTCGATTACATTTTGATTGATGAGGCTCACCGGGCGGCCGCACCAAGTTATCAGCGCATTTTTGCCAAATTCAAGCCCCGATTTTGGCTGGGAATGACTGCCACGCCAGAGAGAATGGATGATCAGGATGTTTACCGCTTGTTTGACTATAATTTAGCCTATGAGATCCGTTTGCGTGAAGCACTGGAAGAAAAGATGCTTGCACCTTTTCATTATGTTGGCGTTGAGGACTATGAAGTAGATGGTGCAACGATTGATGAAACTACTAACTTGCGTAGACTGCTTGCGCCAGAGCGCGTTGATTATGTCTTAAAGCAATTGGATTATTATGGCTACTGTGGTTCACAAGTCAAAGGGTTGGTTTTTTGCAGTCGCCAAGAAGAAGCGCGTGAATTAGCGCAGGCTTTTTCAGAACGCAAGCATCCAGCAGTCGCTTTAACTAATGAAGACAGTGAAAAAAGAAGACTGCAAGTGGTCAGGCAACTGGAACAAGGTAAAATTGATTACATTATTACCGTTGATCTTTTTAATGAAGGTATTGATATTCCAGCTTTAAATCAGATTATTATGTTGCGCAATACGCAGTCCAGCATTGTGTTTATCCAGCAGTTGGGACGCGGTTTGCGTAAATATCCCGGTAAAGATTATGTGACTGTCATTGATTTTATTGGTAACTACAAAAATAATTATTTAATTCCGATTGCTTTGAATCAAGATGATAGTCGTTCGCAAGATAAGGCTCGCGAGGAAAGTGTACTCCCCAGTTTTATCGATGTTTCAACAATTAACTTTAGTCAAATTGCTTCTGCTCAAATTTTGGCTTCGCTGGATAAGATTAAATTGGACAGCATTAAAGAATTACGGCAGTCTTACCAAGAACTAGCGCAAAAAATAGGGCGTCCGCCCCTGTTATTTGATTTTTATCGTTACGGTTCAACTTCACCCCTAGTCTTCGCGAATAATCATAGTCTTGGGCATTATGGTGAGTTTTTAATAAAAATGGGCGAACCTGTGAAGCTAAGTCGGTATGAAAGTGCTGTTTTGTCTTTTGTTACTAAAGAATTATTGAATGGCAAAAGACCTCATGAACTAATACTTTTGCAGCTGCTTTTAAAAAAAGACCAGGTTAGTCAAGAAGAATTTGAACAGGCCCTGCATGACTATGGTGCCTATGCTAATGAACAGGTGCTGACTTCTGTTGAAAATATTCTTTCTTTAAGCTTTTTTGACATCAAACAAGGCAAGACAACGAAAAAAGACCAGTATGGCGGTCAACCTCTTATAGTCAAAATTGATTTGTTTGACTATTCATTAGCACCAATATTGGCGCAATCTCTTAATCAAAATGAAACTTTTAGGAAATTGTTTAGAGATGTGATTAAAACGGGTTTGGCAATGAATCAAGACTATGATAATCAAAAGCAATTTACTCTTTACCAGCAATATGATCGTAAAGATGTTTGCCGTTTGTTAAACTGGCCCTTAGATGTTTCCGCACCTATGTATGGCTATCGTGTGGACGAAAATGAAACGCCTATTTTTATCACTTATCAAAAAGATTCTACTAAAAAGCGCAATGCTTTGTACCATAATACGCTAGAAGACGGTCGCTGTTTGCGCTGGTATACGAGATCGCCCCGTCATCTAGAATCAGATGAAGTTCAGAGACTGCTTAATACTCCGCAGATGAAGCTGTTGCTTTTTGTTAAGAAGAGCGATGCGATTGGCAAGCAATTTTACTATTTAGGACAGGTAGATATTCAAAAGGATACGGTCAAGGAAGAATTACTAGGGCCAAAGAAAAAAGCTGCGGTAGGGATGAATTTGCTACTGGAAAAGCCATTGAGTACAAAAATGTATGAGCTACTATTTGATGAATAAGAAAAAGTCTAAGAGTTGAACTTCTTAGACTTTTTGAGTTAGCAAAGAAAGTAATATTTTTAAATATTAAAAGGATTATTACAAAACAAAGGACCAACAAATCACGTCGATAGACACTGACTTATTGGCCCTTTTGAAATATAACAATTTAGTACTTAAGTGAAAAAGTTTTTTTTAGAATTTTACGGTTAAAAACTTAGCGCTCTACGAAAGTATTAGGTTTAATATGTTGCAGGATTTCGTATCCCACATCTTTTTGATCATTTTCATTATCGTTAGTTTGATTTAAAAACATAACAATTCCGTTTTGATTATCAGCAGTTAGTTGCACCCAGGTGCCAAAATGCTGTCCCTTAAAGCTGCCGTAAGCGTTCTTAATATTATCATTATTGTATAGGTACATTCCACCTGAATAGTTAACTACTTTGCTTTTTAGGTGAGTCAAATAATAGAAATCATCTTTATTTAAAATCGAACCGTCCGTTAAGCCCACTTGAATCTTGTAATATTCTGCTGTGGTAGTAAAAAGATTACCAGCACCAGGAATTTGTGAAACTAAGCTTTTTTTGAGATAAGTTGCTTTTTGATAGTTCTTGCTCCCATTTGAATAGTATGAAATTGGATCAGTCATTTTCTTAGGGATGTTTTGATAAAGATAGGTATTTTTCAAATTTAACTTATCAATAATACGGGTCTGCAAGTTGTCTTCGTATGACTTGCCTGTAACTTGGTTAATGATACCGGTAAGTAAAATATAATTACTATTATTGTAGTGATAATTACCTATTGTGTCAGACGCTGAGGCATTGATATTATTGACGACCCAGTTAATAGCGTTGTCTTCTGAATAATTATAGCCTCTATCTATTTCTGTTTTAGTAGCCATAATTCCTGAAGTATGGGTCAACAGATTGCCCACGGTAATATTATCAGCATTTTTGAGGTTAGGGTACCAGCGGGATATCTTGGTGTATTGAGTAAATTCGTCTTTGGTGCCCTTGGTTTCATTAATTAGTTGCACTATCATCGCACCAGTAATTACTTTTTGCAGCGAAGCTGTGGGATAAACAACTTTGCTGCTGCCATTACCAATTCTTTTACCATACCAGGCATAACCATAACTGATTGTCTGTGGTACCCCATTTTGCACCACTGTAACTATGCCACGGACATTGTGTTTCTTAAAAGTACTCCTGACAAAATTATACATTTCAGTCTGCTTATTATTAGTGGTAGTTGCTGCATTAACTTGACTAGTTGCAGTGACTAAAGGTGTGGCGGCAATAACTAAAGAAGCCACCATTGTAATAAATTTATGCTTCAAAATGATTTTTCTCCTTAAAATATAGTTGTATTATAAAACTTTAAAATTAATTAGGGTATACGAAAAGATTAAATTTAGATAACGTTTGTGATTCATCTGAAAATATTTTTATTTGTTTTGATATTGAAAAGTGCTGCTTTTGATCACTTAAAATTCTTACAAAAGGATGCAAGCGAAATATTTGACCAACAAGGCCGAATTTTTTTCAGAAGTGCTAGACAGATAGGACTTTTTGCTTTAACAAAAAAATAATAAAAAATACTTGCAAAAGGGAAAAATAATTGCTAGTATTAATAACTGTCGTCGGGCAATGAGCCGCAAGGCAAGAGGCCCCTAAGGGCGGCAAAAAAATCGAGCAAAAGCAGTTGACAAAAGCGAGCTGCTTTAGTAAGATAATAAACGCTGTCGGGCAAGACGGCAAAAAAGATCCCAGAAAAAAGTGCTTGACAAAAGCGAGTGAATCTGGGAAAATAAAAAAGCTGTTTTAAAGCAGCAGGTAGTACCTTGAAAACTGAACAATGTTTTCGCAAAAATGTGCGGGTTTAAGAGAACCCAAAACAAAAGAGCGAAGTCAATTTCGCAAGCAAATAAATCCGAGATGCGAATCTTGGAACGAATGAGCAAACATTCAA
>NZ_JACFRN010000015.1 GCF_016100975.1 Lactobacillus sp. W8174
GATTTTGCCGAGTTCCTTAACGAGAGTTCTCTCGCTCACCTGAGTGTTCTCCACTCGACTACCTGTGTCGGTTTGCGGTACGGGTGCCTGTCTTCTTGCTAGAAGCTTTTCTTGGCAGTGTGACGCTTGAACCTTCGCTACTTTAATTTCGCTCCTCATCACGCCTTGTGCTTACCAGTAACAAGCATTTGACTCATTACCACACTTAACGCTTGAACATGGCTTCCAGCGCCATGCGTCCTTTGCCTCCTGCGTCCCTCCTTCGCTGTTAACGAAGACATGCAGTACAGGAATTTCTACCTGTTGTCCATCGACTACGCCTTTCGGCCTTGCCTTAGGTCCCGACTTACCCTGGGCGGACGAGCCTGCCCCAGGAAACCTTAGTCTTTCG
>NZ_JACFRN010000016.1 GCF_016100975.1 Lactobacillus sp. W8174
GCACTGTTGAGTATGGCGAGCAAGGCAAGAAGTTCACGGCTCCTGAGATTGCCGGCTACAAGCTGAGCTATATCCTAGTCAACGGTGAGAAGGTGACCGGCACTGATACGGCCAGCCTGGACTATAACAGCAAGGATCAGACTGTTGTCTTCGTCTATGCCAAGCTTCAAGGCCAAGTCCTTATCTCCTATCAGGACGAAAGCAAAAATGACCTGCCTGATGCTAATGGCAAGACTTCCGATCACGGCACTGTTGAGTATGGCGAGCAAGGCAAGAAGTTCACGGCTCCTGAGATTGCCGGCTACAAGCTGAGCTATATCCTAGTCAACGGCGAGAAGGTGACCGGCACTGATACGGCCAGCCTGGATTATAACAGCAAGGATCAGAC
>NZ_JACFRN010000005.1 GCF_016100975.1 Lactobacillus sp. W8174
AGAATTTAAGGATAAAGGAGTAATTACAATGAAAATTAACAAAAAATTGTTTATTAGCTTATTAGCTGGAATATTGACAACAACAGCAATAGCAGTTACTACACTAATATTGATCAAGCTCAAACTACTACGTCAAATGTAAATCTGAGCAAGGCAAGCTAACCTTGAATCATAAGACTCGTGTTTATAACATAAATGGTAAGAAAAAATATTCTTATCTTAAAACAAATGGTCTGGTGCTTCAGTAAGATATGTTGGCAAAATTTAAGCCTTATCTGATCCAGATACCAAGCGCTATTCCTTTAATGACAAAGATATGAACTGGTATTATCTACCATATAAAACAATTAAAGCTAACAAGTAACCAATATTAGATCTGCCAACCCGATAACGCTGACTTAACTCAGTAGAACCGATTTGATAATCATGCCAAAGATGATAGATTTCAATTTTATCTTGTTTAGTTAATTTAGTCATAAAAATAACCCCCAAATTTGTCCTAAATTTGGGGGTCATATCATTTTATGAAATTTTAGATTCACCTTCATCGATGTTAAACTGTAATTTTGTGAAAGCTTCGACTGCTAAATATACTTTTGGCAATCATTTAAAGCCAATAAATACAGCAACTGATGTCACGCCAGCCAACATAGAAAAAGAGTAAAAAGATAAAATAAGACCCTCAAATAGCCATAAATTTGAGGGTCTTATTACTGTTTAACTGCTTTCTGACTCAAAGACACAGTGAGTTTAATTTATTTATATGCCCATTTCTGCTTCCACTACATCGGTTATTCTTTTAACGTAAGCGTCAGTTTCCTCTTGAGTAGGTCCTTCAGCCATCACCCGCAAAAGCGACTGTGTACCGGAAGGACGAACTAATACCCGTCCTTCATCACCCATTTCATTTTCAACTTCTTTAATGACGTCTAAAATTGGTTGGTGCTCTTTCCAAGATTTTTTATCTTTAACCGGAACATTAACGAGACACTGAGGATATTCCTTAAAATCAGTCAATAATTCTGTCAAACTTTTTCCAGTTCTTTTCATTACCAACATTAGATGCAAGCCAGTCAACATTCCGTCACCTGTATTATGATAATCACTCATGATAACATGACCTGACTGCTCTCCACCTAAATTATAGCCATGTGCCCGCATTTCTTCTGAAACATACCTGTCGCCAACTTGAGTACGAACATTTTTAATACCACGCCTTTGTAATGCCTTAGTAAAACCCAGATTACTCATTACAGTAGTTACAATGGTATCTTTTTTTAGTCGGCCGCCATCTTCCATATAGCTGCCCAGAATATACATGATGTGGTCTCCATCAACTTCGTGACCATTTTCATCAACAGCAATGCAGCGATCAGCATCACCGTCAAATGCAAGGCCAAGTTGTGCGCCTTGCTTTACCACTTCTTCCTGCAGTTTTTTGGTATGAGTAGCACCAACATGATCATTAATATTCAAGCCATCAGGATGAGTAGCAATAGTAGTGAAATCAACGCCGCAATCCGCAAATAACCGCGAAATCAAACTGCTGGCAGCACCGTTAGCACCATCAATAACCACTTTGATACCACTAAGGTCCTCGGGAATAGTATTTTCAATAAATTGCAAATATTTGGCACTGCCTTCATGAAAGTCAGTGACTGAACCCAATCCTTTAGCAGAAGGTCTAGGCAAATTATCTTCTGGAGCATCAATTAGTTTTTCAATTTCGCCTTCCATTTCGTCTGACAATTTCAAACCATCACTACCAAAAAATTTAATACCGTTATCATCCACAGGATTATGTGAAGCGGAAATTTGAACACCGGCATCAGCGCCCTGAGCGCGGACTAAGTATGACAAACCAGGGGTAGTAATTACACCAACTTCTAAAACTTCAATCCCAACGGAAAGAAGTCCGGATATCAAAGCGTATTCCAACATTTGCCCCGAAATTCTGGTATCACGAGAAACTAAAACTTTTGCCTGCTCTTCCTTAGCTTTATTTTTGGTTAAAACATAACCACCATCACGACCCAGTTTAAAAGCCATTTCTGGAGACAAATCTTGATTAGCCACCCCACGTACACCATCAGTGCCAAAATATTTCAACATTAGTAAACAACCTTTCTATCTTAATTATTTTTATTTTTTGAATCGTTTGTATTTTCCACTTTTACATCAACAGTAATCTGCCTGGGATTTGATCTCACAACCCCATCAGGTAAATTAAAAGTAATTGTTTTGGTAGTAGAAGTTGTAATAGTTCCCAGGTCGACCGGAACTTTTAAATGCTTCACCTTAGCCAAGTCTTCTTCACTACCATATAAAGTAACATACTTAGTTTTAGCAGTTAGAGAATATATTTTATTCATTTTCTCATGTTCTGGCTCAAGCTTTATTTTAACCGCTTTTTTGGCCGTTGTAACGGGAATTGATACTTTAGCCGTTGCGGGATCAATGACTACGTTTAGTTGCCTGCCTTTATGATCTTCGGCTATTAAATTGACCTGCCGCTCATAAGTGTGGTCGATCCCATTTGGTAAAACTACTTTAGCTACTATTTGGTCAATTTGGTCTACTTCAGAACGAGCTCCCGTTACCTCAACCTGCTGCGGATAAACACTAGAGTGACCCAGTTGATAGCCATGAGCAACAGCACTCTTATTATACTCTATTTGTATAGGCATTGTAGTAGATTTTCGTCTTTGAATATCAACTTCAACACTACGAGGATTAATCGAATAAGATATTTGCCTGTTAATACCGTTAACATGAATTTTAACGTTATGTTTGCCAATACTTTTATTAGTCAAATCAATGTAGGCTCTGAAGTTTTGGGTATTAACAGTTGAAGTAACCAGTGCAGTTGAACCTTCAAGTGTGACGCTCACTTTCTCAGGATAGCCAACTACATAATACTTATCTGTATCAACCGAAACTTGGAGGGGAACCTTAATGGTTTGGGTTTTATTTGCAGTTTGCCTTGTTTTTTCTGCTTGTCCTTGAGATAAAAAACCGCCCTGAGTAGAGTTAATATAAATGACCAGTAAAACAGCTATCAACAAAGACACTAATTTAATAAACCAAGACTTTTTCCAAAATTCTCTCATCGATCAGCACCCCACTTCCAGAGCTTGCGGATAATTTTTTGATACCACTTATCGTTATCATTTTTCTTTGGAACCAGTTCTGCATTGAGATATTTTAGATATTCATCACGAGTTAAATCAACCATAAAACGACCATTACGGGTAATTGTAACTCCTCCAGTTTCCTCTGAAACAACTACAGTAATTGCATCCGTCACTTCGGAGATACCTACAGCGGCGCGATGGCGTGTTCCCAGTCTTTTGGGAATCATACTGTTATCTGAAAGTGGCAAATAGGCTGCAGCAACTGCAATTTGATGATCATTGTTGATGATAACCGCACCATCATGTAACGGAGTATTAGGAATAAAAATGTTAATTAGTAATTCCCCCGTAACATCTGCATTTAACTTAATTCCAGTTTCAATATAATCTTCAAGACCGGTTTCCTGCTGAATTGTAATCAAGGCTCCAATTCTTCTTTTTGACATGTACTGAATAGCTTTATCAAGCTCATTAATAAATTTGATTGATTCATCCCGAGCACTGTCCTCACGTCCACCAAAAATAGGCAAACGACCCAAATGTTCAAGTCCACGTCTGATTTCTGGCTGAAAGATCACTATAATACCTACTACGGACCAGGAAACGATTTGATCAATTAACCAGGTAGTAGCATGCAATTGCAAGATGCCAGCAATAATGCGTACAAGAAATATCAGCACAATGCCCTTGGCCAGTTGAACAGCTTTTGTTCCTCTGATCAAAACCACCAGGTGATAAACAACAAACCAGATAATTAGAATATCAAGAATTGTTGAAAAGGTGCTCCAAGTAAAAATATGGGTCCCAATATTTTGCATAAATTCTCCTTCCCATTATGTGTAAACATAATACTTTAATCATTGGGCTTACCAATAATTCTAACTTCTGTTTGTAAGTCAAGTCCAAAACTTGACTTGATTTTCTTTTGAATTAAATGAATTAAATTTAAGTAATCTGTAGCAGTGGCTCCACCTTTATTCACGATAAAACCAGCATGTTTAGTTGAATCTTGAGCACCACCAATTTGTTTTCCTTGAAGTCCTGCCTGAATAATCATAGGTCCAACATAATGACCAGCTGGGCGCTTAAAAACACTCCCACATGATGGATATTCTAAGGGCTGCTTATACTTACGCAAAGCGTTGAGATAATTCATATTTGCCAAAATTTTCCTTTTATTTCCATTTTTTAACGTAAAAGCTGCTTCTGTTACAATATCACCATTTTCTTGCACCAAAGAGTGGCGGTAGGAAAATTTCATTTCTGCTTGAGAATAATTTTTATATTCGCCTGCTCGTGTCAGCACTTTTACATTTTGGACTACATTGCAAGTTTCTCCCCCATAAGCACCAGCATTCATGAAGACTGCCCCACCAACACTGCCTGGTATTCCAGCTGCAAATTCCATACCACTTAGACCATGATGAGCAGCAGTAAAAGCCGTATCAACGATAGTGGCTCCTGCTTGGGCAATAACGCAATTTCCTTTAACTTTTATTTTTTCCATCTTGGTTAAAATTATAACCAAACCATCAATTCCACCATCTCGAATAATTAAATTGGAAGCATTACCTATTACCGTTAAGGGAACATTATTTTCATTAGCAGTAATTACTAATTTCCTTAATTCACTGTCATTACGAGGAAAGGCGAGAAAGGCAGCTGGTCCGCCAGTTTTAGTAAATGTGTACTTACTAAGCGGAACTTGCTTTTCTATTTCAATACCATTTTGGGCTAAATCCGCTAATTTCAAAACAAAAATCCCCTTTTTTACTAATCTTTTACTATTTTACCGCATTCAGTTAATTGCTTCATCATATGTTATACTAAAATTAAAATTTAAAGGAGATAAAATGAATTTCATCGCGATGGATTTTGAAACAGCCAATCGGCATCCAGAGAGTGCTTGTTCTTTGGCACTGGTGATGGTACGGGACAATCAAATTATAGATCGTTTTTACACGGTAATTAATCCGCAAATGCCTTTTGATGCGCGCAACATTCAAATTCACGATATCACTGCAGCAGATGTCAAAGATGCCCCAACGATGGCTGAAGTTTGGCCTAAAATTAAGGATTTATATCAACCGGGAATGTTAGTTACGGCTCATAATGCCCGCTTTGATACTAATGTCATGAGGCAGAGTTTGGCACGCTATGATATACCTGAACCACACTATTTTGTTATTGATACTTTACGCACCAGCAAGTTATTTGAACCCAAATTACCTAACCATAAACTCGACACTGTTTCAAATGCTCTTGGCGTAGAATTATGGCACCACCATAATGCGTTAAGTGATAGTGAAGCATGTGCCGGTATATTAATAGCACAGGATAAACAATATGGTGACGAAGCACTGAAAAACTTGGTTTACCAAATATAGCATAAAAAATAGGGCCTTTTAGACCCTATTTTTAACTTACTTTTTCTATAATCTTTTCTGCCCACTGTTCATTCCTACGGCCTTTTGGCACGAATTCAACTACTCGCTTAGTCGAATTCCAGCTATCATCTACTCTTTTGATAATAATTTGTAAATATTCTTCAGGTAGTTGTTCTTGCACAATTTCCGGCCATTCAATCACAACCAGGCCAGGTTCTGCCATATAAGCACTTAAATCAATTGATGATAAATCATCATTTTCCAAACGATAAAAATCCATATGAAATAAAGGAAGTCTAGCCTCAGGGTATTCTCTAACGATGGTAAACGTTGGACTTTTCACAGGTCGTTTAATTCCCAGTTCCCTACCAATACCCTGAGTTAAGGTTGTTTTACCTGCTCCCAAATCACCATTTAACAGTAACAAATCATGGGCTTGTGCAGTTTGAGCTATAACTGCACCTAAATGTTGCATTTCCTGTGTCGAATTGACATCAAGCTTCATTTTCTTCATCCCTTATTAGTGCTTGTGCAGCAGTTAAAACGGCAATATTATAAACATCTTGCGTATTTGCCCCGCGCGAAAGATCATTAACAGGTTTGCGCAATCCCTGCAAGATAGGCCCAATAGCCGCAAAGTTGCCTAGGCGTTGAGCAATTTTATAAGAAATGTTACCGGACTGCAACTCAGGAAAAATAAAAATATTTGCTTGTCCCTTAATGACAGATTCCGGAGCCTTTTTAGCAGCTACTTCGGGCACAAAAGCAGCATCAAATTGTAACTCACCATCTGCAAGAATATCTGGATGTTGCTGTTTAAAAATTTCTGCAGCTCGTTCAACTTTGATAACCGTATCTGCCTGGGCTGAACCTTTAGTTGAAAAGCTTAAAAATGCGACTTTAGGATCAATATTAATCATTTGTGCAGTTTTAACTGACTGATATGCAATTTCAGCTAAAGTTTGGCTATCTGGATCTAGATTAATTGCACAATCAGCAAAGATATATTTTTCATCGTGCCGCTCCATAATAAAGCTGCCAGAAACTCGTTTCATTCCTTTAGCGGTGTGGATCAGTTGCAAAGCCGGTCTTACCGTTGCAGCAGTCGAATGAGTTGCTCCTGAGACCATGCCGTCGGCCAGACCCATTTCAACGAGCATAGTGCCAAAATAATTTGGATCCTTTACTATTTCTGCTATTTCAGTGGGGGCAACTTTTTTCCCTCGTGCATTGATAAAGCTCTGCACCATAGCTGCCTTGTTCTCATAGTGAGCTGGATCAATAATCACTAACTCCCTAAAAGTTAAATTTTGTTCTTGTACCAACCTAGTAATCTTTGCAGAATTGCCTAATAAAAGGGGCTTGACAACATTATCCAAAGATAATTGGCTGGCTGCGTTTAAAATGCGGAGGTCATCTCCTTCAGGAAAAACAATCTGATACTTTCTGTGTGACTTTTGTACTTTATTTTTTAATAAATCAAAAACGCTCATTTACTTCCTACCTATGCTAAATCTGCTTGTGTTACTTTGGCCGGTAATTGCCAATCAATGGGAATTTCGTTAAAATTTTTTAGTGCTTCGTTGCAACGTGAAAAAGGTCTTGAACCAAAAAATCCTCTGTCTGCGGAATACGGACTTGGATGAGCTGATTTAATCACAAAATTTTTATCTTGGTCAATCAAAACGATTTTATTTTGAGCATAGCGACCCCATAGTATGAAGACCACTTTGCCGCGATCACTTAATGCCTTAATTGCGGCATCAGTCACTTCTTCCCAGCCCTTTCCCTGGTGACCATTTGCGTGACCATATGGGACCGTTAAAACAGCATTTAATAGCAAAACTCCCTGATCTGCCCATTTTTTTAAATAACCATGATTGACGGGTCTACAACCCACATCATCATAAAGTTCTTTATAAATGTTTTGCAGAGATGGTGGCAACTTTACACCGGGATTAACTGAAAAACTCATTCCTGTTGCCTGACCAGGATTATGATACGGATCCTGTCCCAAAATGACTACTTTAGTATTTGCAAATGAAGTTAACTTAAAAGCGGTAAAAATATGATACATATCAGGATAAATCTTCTTTGTCGCGTATTCTTTTTTTAAAAATTCATGTAATCGCTGATACTTTTCACTTTTAAACACTGGAGCTAATATTTCGTCCCAGTCGTTCCCGATAAATTTTTTCATTACCTAAACAGCCTCTCTTTCATTAACTTTTATGTTATCATGAAATTAATAATGAAAGTGGAACAATTAATACTTTTAATTTCTCTTAATTTTCATGTGTAGTTGATGAAGATTAAAGGTAGGGTTTTCTTCATATATGTTAATATGTAAATAATCATTTAAACAGCAAAATTGGAGGAGGAGTAATTTTACCATTGATTAAATTAGTAGCTTGTGATTTAGACGGAACTCTTTTTAACAGTGATATGGCTATTTCGGACAAAAATGTCGCTGCAATTCATGCAGCACAAAAAAATGGTATTGAATTTTTAGTGGCAACCGGCCGTGCACCACGACAATCTCGTAAAACCATGCATGATTATGGTCTTAAAACTGGCTTTATCAACATTAATGGTGCATTAGTCTATGATGCAGATGCCAATTTAAAGGTAAAGCATAAACTGCCAAATGAAAAAGCCAGCCTCATTTCAAAAATCCTTAGGAAAAATAATATTTATTTTGAATTAGTCACTCCTGAAAAGATTTTCTCAACGGATACTAGTAAACGAATAGTTAATTTGGCTCGTTCCTTAATGTTACTTGATCCCAAGGCTAATTTTAAAAAAGCAGTAGCTACTGCTGCAGGTAGTGATGCTATGTTGAGCATGACTTTAGTAGACGATTATGATCACTTATTGACAAATCCTAAGATTGAAATCATGAAAATTATTGCATTTGATGGACGCGGACAAGCTGCTTTTACTCAAGCTAAAAAAGAGATCAATGCTTTAGGTGACGTTGTTGTGACTTCAAGCTCTGCTGCGAATATTGAGATTAATGATGCTAAAGCACAAAAAGGACCTGCGCTTCTTGATTATGCACGTCAAAAAGGTATTAAACGTGAAGAAGTAGCTGCTATCGGCGATAATTTAAATGATGCCAGCATGATTAGAGATGCAGGAACAGGGGTGGCTATGGCAAATGCTGTTCCTGCAATAAAAGAATTAGCACAAGTCAAAACCAAGTCAAATAATGAAGATGGAGTCGCACATGTTTTAAGAAAGTTTATCAAGGATAATGCAAAAGAATAGAGGTGCTTAGATGCGCTACTTACTCGAATTAACTCAAAAACAGGAATATGGTCAAATTCCTGTAGCCAACAGGCAGAATAAAATTCAGTATATAATTCAAGGCAATTTAGATAATCCTAACCATACTCTGTACTTGAAAAAAATTAATGGTGAAGAAATCGGACGTCTTTATACCGATGGCAATGGATTTATTTCCTCCTACACAATTGACGTTATCAACCATTCCTTAGTAAAGGTTAAACGCTTAAACAATAAATTAGCAAACCTTTTTTATATTACTAGGTTAAATTACATAGTTTCTGGCAGTATCAAAAAAGGAAGCTATAAGTTCCTCTTTGGTATCAAAAAAGTCGCAACAGTGCGTACTGTTGTTCAAACTGAAGGGGTGGTCCTCATTTGCGACATTGAACGGCCTGAAGACGTTCCTTTTATTTTATTATGTGCTACTCTTTTTACCCAGTGGCATACTACACCATTGAGACTGCCAACTTTTCCACCTATTGGTCGTAAATATAATGTTAACTTTAATTAATATAGTTACCAGTAAATCAGACAGACTTTGCTGGTAACTTTTTTCGCTTAAAACTAATTTAATGACAAATTTGTAAAAGTTAAATCGGCAATTTCTTCGGCGCGATGGGAAACTACTACTGCCGTTTCTACTCTTCCAAGTAATTTTTGCAATAATTCTTGTGCTGTTTTTAAGTCAATACTCGAAAGGCTTTCATCAAGTAAAATTAGCTTTCCTTTGGTATCAATTAATCTAGCTAATGCGACACGTTGCTCTTGACCTCCCGAAAGAGAGTCAAATTGCCAATTATTATTAATCTTGAAATCTTTTTTCACTAAATCAAGACTGTCTTGATCATAATGACGTCCTAATAAAATATTGTAATCAATTGAGCGTGGAAATATAGTAACCGTCTGTGGCATATAGATAATTACTGAGTTTATTACGTTTCGGGGAATGCTCCTGATATCAACTCCATTAAGGAATATCTGTCCTCGATTTGGTGTGAGCTGACCAGTAATTAACTTCAATAAGGTTGACTTTCCCCTGCCTGAAAGTCCATTTAGTTTGTAAAAAACTCCTTTTTTAAAGACAAAAGAAAAATTATGCAGTATTTCTTCTTTTGCTCGAGGATATGCAAAAGAAACGTTGCGAAATTCTAATGTTCTAAATTCCATTGAAAAAGTTGTCTTATCAAATTTTGCAGATCTACTTTCACTTTCTTCTTTTAAATTATTAAATTTGACAAAAATGCTGGATGTAGAAAAAAGTTGCGCAAAGTAACGGTTAATAATGCCTGCTGAGTCGAACACTTTAGTAGCTAATTCAGCTGTAGCCAGTATGGCGCCAGCGCTAATTCTTCTTTGAAAATGCAGAAATCCAGTTACTCCTAAGATAAGCAGCTGGCTACCGATATTAATCACACCTGTAATAACGTCAACAGCTGAGCGTCTAACTGTGTTATGCACATTTGCCTCTTTTAATGAATTTGAGCCCGTGGCAACGAGTTTTTTTATTTCAGTGAGAACATTAAAAGCATATAAAGTGTCATAACCGTGCAAACCACTGCTCGTGAATTTTAGAAATTTTTCATTTGCCTGAGAAATCTTGGTGACTCCGGTAGTAAGAAACTTTTTACAAAACCTTGGAACTAAAACAATTATCAAAACTAAAATAATTGCAGCAAGAAAAAGAATATAGCTGTAAAGATATAGTGCTGCTAGGGAAAAAACTGCATTACCACTAAAACGTACAATTTGAAAAAAGGTGTTTAAACCTTCTTTTTGAATTAAATTGACATCATTTTGCAAGTAAGACTCATAATAATCAACTGGATTTTCTTTAAATTTATTTTGAGGAAGCTCGATTAAACTGTTAGTTATATCAGCACGAATATCGATCAATATGTCCTGTGTTACGGTTTCCTGAATATAATTTTCAAAAAAGGAAATGATAAATGTTAAAAACCAGAGCATAAATATAATGACTAACATTTTAGTAAAGGAGGCAATTTTACCCGCAATAAGATAATTTGCGAGTACAGCCATTTTAGTAGCTGCCAAAACTTGCAATACTGAATTAACTAGCAATAATAAACAAGCTGCTATAACTGCGAATGTATGCTTTCTCAGATAGTGGTACATTTTGGCCCTCCTTGACTGCTATTTAATTAATAGATAGCTTTTTGCAGCTATTTTCATTAATTTATAATTTATTAATAATATTAACAAAACAGATGCAAGCAAACAAGATACAATGGTAAATTCTATTATTTACTGTTCTGACGTAAAAAATGATGAAAACTTTTAGTCATTCAAAAATTCTTTTACCAGTAAATCTGACAACAACTTGTATCCTTCTGTTCCAAAATGCAAGCCATCATTTAATTGTCCCTGACAAAGAGTTTTTAAGTCACCATGTTTAATCATAGCTTGAAATAGGTTAATAAAATGCAAATTATAAGTTTCGGCTAGCTTTATTAATTCTGCAGTATAAATAGCTATTTCATGATTGTTTCTCTTTTTTTGTCTGGTCTCATCAACTGCAGGTGGCGAAATTAAAATTACATTCTGCGGATAATATAAACAAATTACGCTGGAAATTATGAGAGACATATTTTTACTAAATTGTGTAAGAGGAACTTTTTTGTGCAGGGCCAAATCATTAGTTCCCAAGAGTAAAATTAATTTGTCACAACGCTCAACTTTTAACACTAAATCTGGCAATAATGCGTAAAATGCTCCTGAGTTAATACCAGAGACTGCCGTATTAACTAAATTTGTGCCTGGCATTTTTTCTTTTATTTCTGCATTAATACGCGGTTCTTTTAAGCCTTCTTTGCGTGCAATAATGCTATCCCCTGTTAACAGTAGTTTCACGACTACCTCCTAACTTTTCATAAAAAAACTGTAATCACAAAGAGTTGGGACTACAGCTTAATATCTTAACGTGGATTAATTTTACTATACTTCATGTTTTTAAATTCATGAGCACTATACTTATTGGTTAAAGTTTTAGATTTAAAGTATTGATTTATTACCAACCCATTTTATGGATTACCTTGAAATAAAATTTTATGATTTTACCAGCTAATTTTTCATTTTTGATTGTGAAAGCAAAACCGTTTTTAAAAGAGTTCTCTTGAACTGGGCTTAGAATAATCCATTTATTACTATTTATTTTTTTAGTTGTAACACGCATGTATTTAGCAAGTTCATTTTTATTACTTTGTTTCCATCCATTAGGCATTTGCCAGGGATACTTTTTTGTCCCTTTAACGAAACCTGTTTTCACAACTTTAACATAATCATTTGCCCAAGGAGTATTAAAAGCAGACTTGTGAATAAACATGGGACTCGGTGTAAGATTATTGTTGCTAAACCACTTGCCCCGCCATGATTGTGGAAACTTGAAATCCCTTTTAAAGCCATACTTAGTTTGATTACTGATTTTCTTAACGAATTTTTACACCTTAGTAGTCTGAGCATGATTTGTCTGGCTAACAGTAATTCCACCTGTCGCAACTAAAGCAATTATCATTGTTGTCCAAATGGCAGTTTTACGAAGTTTCAGAGTATTGCCTTTCTTACTAGAACCGTTTTCTTGTATTATGGACACGCATTGTCTTTAATGCAAGCGATATCTTTGAGAATAAATAAAAAAGCCACTATGAAAGTGACTTCGATTACTTAGGAAAAATGCATGAAATTACCATTCTCCGTATCTTTTAAGCTCTTTAGGCTTATGACCTCCATATTTTTTAGCCAGCTTGCGCGTTTTCCAATAAACATTAGTAATTCTAAATGAAGAGGTAGTTCTATCAATTAAAACCTTATGTCCTTTGTAATGATATAAGCCAAGACTCTCACCAGATAAAACCGGACTTACCCACGGATACAAGGATATATATTTTATCCCCTTATCTTTTTTAAACTTTACTGGATAAACTACTCTTAACCAGTTTCGAGCCACCTTGGGTATTTTGGTACCTTTAAAATTAGCTTCTTGTTTATGCAATGAATGCCCAGCAATTGTGTGGGCAGTAATTTTAATCTTATCAACTTTCTTTGCTTTAATACCATTGATGTCAAAATACTTGCCATACCATGTGCCGCGCATTTTTTTAGGTACAGTAAATTTTCCTAAGTCTCCCTTAACATGTTTTGCTTCTACAGTATTACTAAAACCAGTAAAATTGTTACTATCTTGAATACAGAATCCTAAAATTAGCACACCCAAGAGTGCTACCAATATTTCTGCTAGTTTAAAATTAACTTTCTTTTTCATTTCACTGCCTCATTTTATTATTTATATATTCATTACTTATGAATTTATAGTATTTTATATTTTATTACAAATCAAGCACAAAATAATTATATTTTTCGGTTAAACAAAAAAGTTTCTGCAAATCGCAGAAACTTTTTGCTAAATTACATTTAAAACTAACCTTGATAGTTTACTAATTCTAAGAATGAATCAGGTTTTAGTGAAGCCCCACCGACTAAGCCACCATCAATATCAGGTTTAGCCATTAATTCTTTAACGTTGCCTGGATTTACAGAACCACCATATTGAATTCTAACGTTCTCAGCAGTTTCTTCGTTGTACAAATCCTTGACAGTATTACGAATAGTCTTGCACATTTCTTCAGCTTGATCTGAACTGGCAGTCTTACCAGTCCCAATAGCCCAGATTGGTTCATAAGCAATAACTAAACTAGCAACTTGATCGGCTGATAAGCCGGCAAGGGCAGCCTTGATTTGGCTAACTACCCATTCTTCTTGCTTATTAGCTTCACGTGTTTCAAGTGATTCACCACAGCAAATAATTGGGGTAATGCCATTAGTAAATAAAGCTTTAGCTTTCTTATTAATGTCATCGTCTGTTTCGTGGAAGTAACCGCGACGTTCAGAGTGACCAATAATGCAGTAATTCATGCCCATTTCTTTTAAAACTTTGGGTGAGGTTTCACCAGTAAAGGCACCCTCATCCTCAAAATAAGCATTTTCTGCACCGACACGTAATTCAGAGCCGTTTGCGGCTTGAGCTAAACTTTCAAGATCAACAGCTGGAGCACAAATCAGAGCTTCAACTTTACTTGCTTCTGGCAACTTGTCCTTTACAGCAGCAACAAATTCCTTTGTTTGCTTAGGATTCATATGTAATTTCCAGTTACCAGCAATAATTGGTGTACGCATGTAAATAATGTCCTTTCTTAAAGTTTACTTGTCTGAAATGCAGGCAATTCCTGGTAATTCCTTACCTTCAAGGTATTGTAAGGATGCTCCACCACCAGTAGAAATGTGGGTAATCTTAGGAGCGATACCAAGTTGCTTAGCGGCTGCTGTTGAGTCACCACCACCAATAATAGTAGTAGCGTCGGTTAAATCAGCAAGAGCCTTACCAACTTCTAGAGTACCTTCAGCAAAGTTTGACATTTCAAAGGCTCCCATTGGTCCGTTCCAAACGACTGTCTTGGCATCTTTTAAAACATCTTTGAACTTGGCAACAGTCTTAGGACCGATATCAAGACCCATCATGTTTTCCGGAATGTCATCACCGACAACTTTACGAGCAGCATCATTTGAAAATTCAGTTGCTGCAACATTGTCAACAGGTAATACAATTTTGCCATCAGCGTCTTTCAACAATTTCTTAGCAAGGTCGACTTTATCTGGTTCAAACAATGATTTACCAATTTCATGACCTTGGGCTGCTAAGAATGTGTAAGCCATACCACCACCAATTAAAATGTGGTCAGATTTTGGAATAAGGTTAGTGATAACATCGATCTTATCTGAAACTTTAGCACCACCCAAGATAGTAACAAATGGATGGACAGGGTTAGCAACAGCATCGCCTAAGAACTTGATTTCTTTTTCCATTAAGAAACCAGCAGCAACAGGCTTGCCATCCTTCTTCATGGCTTCAGCAATACCAACATTGGAAGCATGGCTTCTGTGAGCTGTACCAAAAGCATCGTTAACATACATGTCACCTAATGAAGCCCAGTATTCACCCAGTTTAGGATCATTTTTGCTTTCACGCTTGCCAAAGTTATTGTCAATATCTTGGAAACGAGTGTTTTCTAAAACAGCAACATCTCCGTCTTGCATCTTAGCAACGGCATCTTCAACTTCTTTACCTTCGTTGGCTGGAACAAAGGTAACTGGTTTCTTTAAGAGTTCGCTTAAACGTTCAGCAACTGGTTTTAATGACAATTCTTTCTTATCGTCATCTGACTTTACACGTCCCAAGTGACTGAGCAAAATTGCCTTACCACCATTTTCAATGATGTATTTAATAGTAGGAAGAGCAGCAACAATTCTGTTGTCGTCGCCAATAACACCATCTTTAATTGGCACGTTAAAATCAACACGGACTAAAACCTTTTTGTCTTTTACATCAAGGTCAGAAACAATTAATTTAGCCATCTATATCCTCCGATAACTTTATTTATTTAATTTTGAAAAAAAGGCGGAAGGAAGAATTTCCCTCCGCCTTCTCTTTCACCACTTAACAGTAATCAAATATTACAGATTAAAGAGTAGCAAATTTCAACAAAGTACGAACCATTTGGCAAGTGAATGAGTATTCATTGTCGTACCAAGCAACAGTCTTAACTAATTGATTGTCACCGGCAGTAGTTACCATGGTTTGAGTTGGGTCAAAGATTGAACCAGCAGTCATACCAACTACATCACTTGAAACGATTTCATCATCGTTGTAAGCAAATGATGGGCTTTCGTACTTCTTCAATGCTGAGTTAACTTCGTCAGCAGTAACTTTCTTGTCAAGGATTGAAACTAATTCAGTTAATGAACCATCAGTAACTGGAACACGTTGTGCGTGACCGTTAACTTTACCGTTCAATTCTGGAACAACAAGACCAATAGCCTTAGCAGCACCAGTTGAGTGAGGAATAATGTTAACTGCAGCAGCACGTGCTGAACGCTTGTTACCACCACGAACAGGTCCGTCCAAAAGCATTTGGGTTGAAGTGTAAGCGTGAATAGTAGTCATAGTAGCTACCTTGATGCCAAATTCTTTTTGCAAAGCGTCAACCATTGGTGCTAATGAGTTAGTAGTACATGAACCAGCTGAAACGATCTTGTCGTTAGCATCTAAAGTGTCATCGTTTACTGAGTAAACAATAGTCTTTAAGTCATTGCCGGCAGGAGCTGAAATCAAGACTCTCTTGGCACCTGCGTCAAGGTGAGCTTGTGATTTAGCCTTGCTGGTGTAGAAACCAGTACATTCAAGGACAAAGTCAACACCGTCATTCTTAACCCATGGAATGTTTTGAGCTTGAGGTTCTGCGTATACACGGTATTTCTTACCATCTACAACGATTGAATCTTCAGTAGCTGAAACTTCGTGGTCAAAAGTACCATGAGTTGAGTCATATTTTAACAGGTGTGCTAAAAGTGCTGGGGTAGTCAAGTCGTTAATAGCAACAACTTCAATATCCTTTGACTTTTCGCCCAAGTCCATAATACGACGGAATGCCAAACGACCAATACGGCCAAAGCCGTTAATACCAATTTTAACTGTCATATTCTAAAGTCCTCCTTAAGAACTATGTAAGAACTGTAAACATCAATTTATTTTAAATGAGAATTACTTCTCCTTTAAAATCTTCTCTGAGGCTCCCTCATCAGTAATTAACCAGGTTTGATGAGGAGCATTAGGCATATATGCCTTGATTGCTTTAGCCTTGCGACCGCCACAAGCAAACGCAAATATGTGAGGTATTTTATTTAGATTCTCAAACTGCAAGCCAACCTGATGCACGCGGTCAACAATCTTCCCTTCGCCATCGAAGAAACACCCAAAACATTCGGTGACTACTTTTTTCTCACGCAATTCGGATAAACGAATTGAATCGTATCCTCTGCGCCTAGCCATATCATGTGCCAGTCCAATTCCGTGAATTACTACATCCGTCTGTGAAATATCTTCAAGCACGTCGGTAAAGGTAGATTCACGAATTAAAGATTTGTAGGCTGCTGATGAAATCTGTTCTGGTAAATATAACGTTTTATACTTACCACCTGTTTCAGCAGCCATTTCTTGAACGATAGTATTACTTTGAATAGCAACATTTTCGCCCAAGGCCCCACGTCCTGGCACAAATACCAGTTGTCGATTTTTACTTAAACTTTTAGACAAATTCCTAGTAGATTTTGCAAGAGCTTCACCACCAAGAACAGTAATAATTGAATGTCCTAAAGGTAAAATCAGGTCTAGAGCTGCATTAAGCTCTTCACCCATTCTCTCATAAACCAATTCCTGTAAATCGCTATCTCCCGGTACAATGATTGTCCGTTCAATACCGAGTCTACGTGCCAAATCAATTTCAGATTTGCGAGCGTTAAACAGGCGATCTATCAGAGGAGCGGCCTCCTGCAATATCTTTTTGCCCTTTTCTGTCATAAACATGCCAAAACTTTTGATCTCGATCAAACCATGATCACGCAAATATTCAGTTTCTGTTCGGACATTTCTTTCAGAAAGTCCTAATGACTGAGCTACACTTCTACGACCAATTGGTGCATTAAATGATATTTGCTCAAGGACTAGATATCTTTGTCGAAAAACTTTTAAGATGTCAGGAACGAGAGCTTCAAGCACGGGAAATTCCGAGTACATTAATATCTCTCCTTCTTCCGGGACGATATTGACCCATTTATTGTCATTAGATGTCCCAGATTGTCTAAAAATATATGAGAAACGTGACCTGACCTTAATCAAGTTACTCATTCCTCAATCGACAACTATAGTATAGCAACACACAAAAAATAATTCAAGTTTAAATGAATCAATTAGAAAGTCTTAATATTTTTGACCAACTCTTATTCTTAAAATATTATACTGTCTTTTCTTTTCGCTAAAGAAAAAACAATTCAATTTTTAGTTTTTTTCTGTTATACTTGTTGTTGTGTCAATTTGGGTCCTTAGTGTAATGGATCGCACGTAAGATTCCGGTTCTTAAAATCTGAGTTCGACTCTCAGGGGACCCATAATTTGAAAAAGAGTACTTGTTGCAATTTTCCAGCAGGTACTCTTTTAGATTTAAGCTAATAAATTTTGTAAAGCCTTGTGGCCGTCATTATTAAGTTGGTCTTTAAGCAAATACGTAAATACTGCTCTCATTGCTGTTTTTTTGTTTGCAGCTTGCTGCCAGATAATAGATTTTTTGCCATCAAGAACAGAAGCCGTTACCTCTTCGCCCCGGTTTGCTGGCAAACAATGCATAAACTTAACGGCGGGATTTTTTGTTTTAGCTAATAACTTATCATTAACCTGATATTTAGGATAAAAAATCTTCATATATTCTTCCTTATCAAGCTCTTGCTCATACAGACCATACCAAACATCTGTATATACAAAATCAGCACCTTCCAAAACTTTTTCATCATCAGATAGTGTAATTGTGCCACCATTTTCTTGAGCAATTTTTTCTGCTTTTTGCAATAATTTTGAAGATAATTGCTTTTCTTTAGGACCATATTGGACAAACTGCATCCCCATTTGAGCACACAAAAATAATGCTGAAACAGTAATTTGGGTTGCATCTCCCACAAAAACCAGCTTCACATCAGATAGTTTTTTCCCTTGAGGCAAAAATTCCTTGATTGTAATTAAATCTCCTAGGGCTTGTGTTGGATGATCATTATCACTCATAAAATTAACTACGGGTGCAGGCGAATTTTGAGCAATTTCAACAATATCCTCATGACTGGCAGTCCTAACCCCGATGATATCAACCAAGTCACCTAGGGCATGACTGGTATCAGCTAAGCCTTCATGACCATTTTCTCCTAGTTGTATTTGACCCGGAGCCAAATACAAGGCATGTCCACCTAGTTCAGTCATGGCTGTTTCAGCTGAACAACGAGTTCTGGTAGAAACCTGATCAAAAATCATTCCCAAACTTTTTCCTTTTAATAACGATGGGTAATCTCCATGATTAATAGCTTCTTTAATTTTAATACCCAGCTCAGCTAAATATTGCATCTCGTCTTTTGAAAAGCTACAGGTATCAATAAAGTCTCTTTTAACCAAAAAATCCTCCTTAAAATAACTTCTATTTAGGTTGTTGCGTACCATAATATAGGAATTAGGCTTTTTTTTAAATCAATTGGGGTCGAATATAGAAAGTCTTAATTACTTTTAAAACATTTTTAGCAAAAGTTTGATTTTTAATTTTTGGAACTAAACTTATAACTGAAGTATTTTTCATTTATATCAAGTTCGAAAATGATAAACAAAAAAGCAGCTTGAAAATCAAGCTACTTAATAATAATTTTAATTCGTGTTACCGGCTGTTAGTTCTCCTCTTTGAGCAAACTCAACATAAAGCTTATTGCCATATGAGGATAGTCCTTCAATTTCACGTCTAACATTCAAATGGTGGGTCTTCTTAAATGTGCCATCTTTATCAACTTTAAAGATGTAATCATTGAAGCCAACATAGAATTGACTGTGCTTTTGATCATAAGTGAATCCTTGGACTGGAGAATGATTACTTACAAAACTGCCTTTTGTGGCACCAACTTCAACTGGAGTCCAGGTGTCACCGCTGCGGGTAACTTTCCAATATTCGTAATAACCGTGGCCTCCATTATGGAACAGGCAATACATTGTATTGTCACCCGCAAATGTAGCATTGTGAATATATCTTGGACTACCATAATTAGAAATTCTAAAGGTCCAAATTTGATTAATCTTCATGTCTGACTTACGGATTTGTAAAATTTCTTCAGAAGCATCCGAATTGCTTGAGGTATTATTATTAGCAATTACGTAAACATATTTAGATGATGAACCAATAGCCTGACCATGTCCTAATTTAATATAAGGACTAACTTTAATATGTGATGCATATTTCTTAAAAGTTGACCAGTTTAGAGCTAATAAGTTTTGTGCCTTAAACTTATTGATGTGTTTTAAGTCATAAGAAACTAAGTGACCGTTTTGCGCTTTACTAGAGTTAAAGACTGCAACAGTAAAGTTTGAACCATGTACAGTGATTCCTTCTGGAATAACACCTACTTGGCCCATTTTGTCGCCAGCCTTGTGATAGTCAAGACTTACAAACCGAGGCTGGAACAACTTAGTTTTTAACGTTAACCCATTAGCTCTAAAAGTATTGGATCTGGTTTCTGGGGTATAGTGATGAGCCGCATTCCAATTTCTGGATGAAGACTTGGAACTACCCTTCCAAGTCGTAACTTCCTTTGGACCCTTTTTAGGAGTTTTATTGGCTGCTGCGATACCTTCGTTCTTATCAGAGCGAACTGTTACAGCAACACTAGCCTTAGCCTTGCCATAACTGTAATTAACAGTTGTTTTTCCTGGTGTGCCCGAATTAATCTTAGATTTGGATACATTAACTTTACTTGCGTCAACAGCTGTTCCGGCACTATCAGTCACATAATTAATCGCATCTTTAGTATTAAAAGAATACCGATTATTTTGTACTAAACTAACTTTGTTAGCTACTGAAATCTTATTTCTGGCAAAAAAGTTTTGGTTAACCCAGCCAACTGTACGACCATCAACAATTATTTTCCAAAACTTGCCCTTTTTAGTATTTATTGACTTTTTAGACTGAATCTGAGCGTGTTTGAAATACTTTGTCGAAGTAAATTTTCCAGATGGTCCTTTCTTTGAAGCATGATGATAAACTGCATAATTGCCATTACCAGCTATCTTAGTGACAGCCTTATGATAACTTTTAGCAGAAATGTATGAATTATTACTCCCAACAAATAAACCAACTGCGGCTATCGTTCCAGCAACCAGCAGCGTGTTTTTAAATCTTTTTTTCATTAAAGCTTACAACCCCTTCTTTTATAATATAATAACAGTTTTGCACTTTTTCAGGCATAAATCAATAATTACCGCCGTTATAAAAAATAAACTACTTTTTATTAGATTTTTAGAATCATTTAAGCTAAAATAATAAAATTGTTATCTTAAATAAGGGAGTAGTTTCATGGGTGAAACACCAAACAATTCTAAAAAGATGATGTGGACAACGCTTGCTACTATGGCTTTTTCTATAGTATGGAGCTTCGGCAACGTTGTTAACGGATTTATATATTTTGATGGTACAAAGGTAATATTCAGCTGGATTGTTATTTTCCTGCTTTTCTTTATTCCTTATGCCTTAATGGTTGGTGAACTAGGATCTGTTTTTAAAGATTCTGAAGGCGGCGTAGCCTCTTGGATTAACGCCACCATTGGACCTAAATGGGCTTATTATGCTGGCTGGACCTTTTGGGCCGTTCACGTAGTTTACATTTCCAGTAAAGGTACAGGTGGCTTGAGAGGCATGGCCTGGGGTATATTTGGAAATACAAACTGGTATGACAGTCTGCCAACAGCTTGGACACAATTAGCTACACTAGTAGTCTTTTTATTCTTTTGCTGGGTAGCCAGTCGGGGAATTCCAGTAATCAAAACTTTGTCAACAATCGCTGGTACTTCAATGTTCATCATGTCAATCTTATTTATTATCATGATGTTTGCGGCTCCAATGATTAATCCGCACGCTACTTTCAATACTGTAAACTGGAATTGGCAAAACTTTGTGCCAGATTTTAACATTAAGTATTTTACTTCTCTTTCTATTTTGGTATTTGCTGTTGGTGGAGCGGAGAAGATTTCACCATATGTGAATAAATTGAAAAATCCTTCAAAGAATTTTCCGAAAGCTATGTTGGGCTTAGCCGGAATGGTAATGATTTCTGCTATTTTGGGCACAATAGCTTTAGCATTAATGTTTGATCCAAAAACCGTTAACGGTAATTTGAATGAATACATTTCAAACGGGCCTTACATTGCCTTTCAAAAATTGGGTGAATACTACGGAGTTGGTGGATTATTCCTCTACATTTATGCCTGGTGCAATGTGATCGGTCAATTTTCCGCACTGGTTATAAGTATTGATGCTCCTCTTAGAATGCTGTTAGGAGGCAAAGAAGCTAAAGACTTCATTCCTAAAAAGCTCTTAAAAGTTAATAAGCATGGTGCTTACATTAACGGTATTTGGATGATTGTTATTCTTTCTGGTGGAATTATAGCACTTCAAGCCGTTATGCCTGATGCACAAGCAGTAATGGCACAGTTGGTCAAGCTTAATTCGATTGTGATGCCTATGCGTTATCTATGGGTTTTTATTGCATATTTGGCTTTACGAAAACAACATGAAAAGTTCCATAACGGTTTTGACAACTACCAAATGACCAAGCACCAATGGTTAGCATATTTAGCTGGTCTTTGGGGATTGGCTGTTACTATTGCATGCTGTTTAATGGGTATGTACTCATCTGATCCATTTACATTATGTCTAAATATCGCTACCCCTGTAGTTTTACTGCTACTTGGTTTGATTATGCCGACTATCAGACGACATCAAGAAGAAAAGTAATAATTTAAAAAATCGCCTTGCTTAAGGCGGTTTTTTCTTTACCAAAAATGCTAAACTATAACTAAATAATAAAGGAGATGAGAACTTTGCCGGATTTTCATAATGATGCTGAAAACTTATTGCGTAATCATCACTTAAAAGCCACTAAGCCCCGTTTAAAAATATTAGAATACTTAATGGCACATCATAATCATCCTACTGCGGCCACAATCTTTTCAGCAATTAGTGGTGATGAACCTACTTATCGTGCTACGGTTTACAATACTCTAAACAAATTAGTTGATGCCGGAATTGTGATTGAAATAAAAAATGGCGATGATTCTCTGCACTACGATTACTTTGTCAAACCACACTTTCATATTATCTGTAAAAAATGTGGCAAAATTGCTGACGTTTATTATCCTGATTTTGACTCAATTGAAAACCGCATGAGAACAGAAGCAGAAAAGCAAACTGATTTTATTACATCTTCTAGTCATGTTGAAATATACGGTACCTGTCCAGACTGCCAAAAGAAAGAAAAAAAGAGCTGAGGCTCTTTTCTTTGTTATAAATAATTTATTGGTAACTTTCTTTAACCCAATTTATTTTACCATTTGCTTTTTGCTAACTGACGCAATTTTTCATCTATATGCTGGTAATTTGAGAACCAATGCAGATCAATACAAGCTTTTTATTCTGTACTAAAAGTAAGTTACTTCAGATGAATGTGACAAAATAAAAATTAATTCTACTCTTCTTAATGAATCTCTTTTAGTCATGATATTTTTGAATTTATAACTATTAATTACATTATAATTTTCATTTTTAAATTTTGTGGGTTACTTAATATAGTATAAATCGCTAAATTCTTTATTTTTATTTTGCAAGGCAAGTTGCGGTGTTTTCCAATAAATTTGATCAGTTGCTATTGAGGCACCGCTTGCAGCAACTAAAACTGGTTGACCCATTTCTGAATGCAGACCCAAAAATATACCATCTCCTGCTCCCTGCATCCAAGCTCGAAAATTAATCCATCTGATGCCATGAATCTTTCTGTTCATTTCTCCTGTCATTTTCCAATTTTCGGTTCTTATTTGATAGTTTTTAGACATTTCTCCATAAGTTTTATGTTCAAAAAATTTATCATCGATTCGATGCAGTTCATATTTCTCACCATTGTCAATAGTATAATTTAGGCCAATTGTCGTAGTATTCATATGCTTATTAAAATAACTATACCAGTTACCTCGCATAGCAAGTGGCATGATAAAAGACCCAGCATCACCCTGCATTTTTTGGCTCATCAACTTGGGACTGATCCTTAAATCAAAAATCTTAGTTTTACGGACATATTTGCTAATTAAATAATCCCAGTCATTTTCTTTCAAGTATTGAATCATAGTTCTAAAAGTTGTTTGTCCCAACTCTTTCATGCCATTGTTTGTATATAAATAGACAACATTATCTTGACCCACCTGTTTTAATGTATAAAGCACTTCGTGATCACCTACTTGGTAAACTACACCAAAGCTCGAAGGTACATGAGGAAAATATTCGCTATTTTTAACAGCAACAGCAAATCCATTTTCTTTTTCTTCAGTTAATGTTTTTTGCCAGTCACCGCCATATTTTTTGGCAGCATATACCGCTATGACTGTAGCCGTTTTTTTAGGATTTATGCTGGAATCAATTGCTTTACGTTTTATAGGAGCAGATTTAGTCTCAGAATCAGATTTATTGGGCTTTGATTTTACTATTTCGGGGGCAGAAGCAGACTTTGTTTGTTTTTGTTGACTACAAGCCGATAATAATAAAAGTATTAAGGACGAATAAGCCAAAAATTGCAGTATTTTTAAGTTACCTAACATTTTCAAGAATTTCATTTTTGAATTTTTAAACTCTTTCTTTAATTCTCCGATTATAATATATTATCATAAATTAGTCTGCATTATTCTTATGATAAAGATCTCTTTCAATTGTATATCGCGGGCGCTTTTTCACCTCTTTAAAAATTTTGCCAACATATTCACCAATTATGCTGATACAAATAAGTTGGACTCCGCCCAAAGCCCAAATTGAGATCATTAAGGATGACCAACCAGAAACGGTATTGCCTTTAGCGTTTTGAATAAAAGTATAAATTAACAAAATTAGTGCAATTAAGACAATTAATAAACCTAAATTCATGATTAATCTAATTGGAACTATTGAAAAAGAAGTAATCCCATCTAACGCTAAGTTAATCATTTTCCGCAAGGGGTACTTTGATTTACCAGCTACTCTTTCAGTCCGTTTGTAATACACTTTTGCTGAAGGAAAACCAATCAGTGGAACCAAACCTCGTAAAAATAAATTTCGCTCAGGATAATTTATTAAAGCAGTTACAGCCTGATGACTTAGTAAACGAAAATCTGCTGCGTCTGGTATCATTTTGACACCTAAGCAGTTCATTAGCTTATAAAATATTTTGGCAGTAATACGTTTAAAATGTGTATCAGTTTGACGATTGTTCCGCACTCCATAAACTACCTGTGCACCCTCATAATATTTAGCCACCATTTTGATAATAACATTAGGATCGTCCTGTAAATCTGAATCAATCGTTACTACCATATCTGCATCACTAACTGCAGACATACCCGCAAAAATAGCAGCCTGATGGCCAAAATTGCGACTTAGTTTTAAACCTGAAACATGTTCTTCATTGCTATACTGCTTGATCAAAAGCCAAGTTTTATCAGTACTACCATCATCGACAAAAACCACTTGACTAGTTTCTGTTATTTGATGATCTCCAATTAGTCGTTCAATTACTTTTTTAAAAATCGGCTCCGATTTGGGCAAAACTTGTTGCTCATTATAGCAAGGTACAACTATACACAATTTGCCTTTTTTCATAGTTGTACTTCCTTTTTCTCAAATTTTTGTAAAACTATTTGAATTCCAAACAAGGAATAGATAATTAGTATTGGCGTAAATTCAATTCTGTACCTACCCTGGACCTCAATAATTAACTGTGCTGCAGCGTACGCAAAAAGAATTAATATTAATAAATATGCTTTATCTGGTAATTTCTTAGAAACAAGACTAAAAGCTCCTATTAACATAAAAATCATTTCTACTGCATTAATGGAGTAGGCCAAAATTAGGAGCAGATGATAGGTCAGATGCCCGCAATTTTTGCGGGATAAGGCATAGTTTAAACTGTTAGATGGATAAGACCATAAACAATTAAATTTCCGAATAAAAAGTTTTAGCCATAGATGATTATGATTTAGGTACTGCACGTTTTCTTTTGTTACCTCTTTCTCTCTTTGTGCCATTTCCACGCGTGATTCAGCTAAGTTAAATTTTTCATCTATAAATTTTCTATAAGTGCCAGCTGACTGGTAATTTAAGCCTGTAACTAACTTCCATAAACTATCACGATTACTTAAACCATATTCATTCAAACCTGTAGCTTTCACTGCTAAACCAAATCCCGTCAAAAGCAGAAAATATGTCAAAATAAATGTAAGTAACCTTAAAAAATTATGTTTACCATTTTTTAAATCACCAATAATACTGTAAATCACTTCAAAAACTATTATTCCTGCAAGATAAATGACGCCTATAGGTCTTAAAAAATTTCCTATTGCTAAAAAAATACCAGCTAATAACCAGGTCTTAATTGAGTAATTACACATAATGAGGTACAAACTTGCTAAAAAGAACATCATAGCAATATATTGATTACTCAAGCGGTTATTTAGGCAGAACCATTCCATATTTATTGCCATTAGGAAAACACACCAGCGGCAAAAGATAATCTTTTGCCAAAGTCTTTTAGTTATGCAGTATAAAAGAATCAAAATAATTACTTGATAGAAAATATTCAGTAATTGCAAAATTCTGATATGGGTCCCCAAAAACTTAACAACCAACATTAAATAAGTTAAAAACCCAGTTTGATATGCCCATTTGGCAAAATAATTATTGTCAGTTTGATATATTGCTTTACCCTTTAATGCTTTAAGTGTTGTTTGCCAAAATGTTTCATAGTCACTTGTCTGTTGTATAGGTGTTTTATAGATCCAAAGACAACTAATCAAAACAAAGACAATAAGCAAGATTGATAAAACAATTATATTATTTCTCTCGCTTTCAGGAATTATAGCTAAAATATAACACGCAAAAGCTATTGCTAAAAAGACACAAATCATACAAAAAATTAATACTACGCTACTTTTTAGCCCCCTCATTTGATATAAAAGGAAGCAATAAGTTAAAATTCCTAGTGTCACAAGGCAGCTAAATAATAAAAAACAAATTTTTAAAATTTTAGATACCCAATTTGAAAAATTTATATTCATTTGTTCACGATTTACATTCTTCCTAAATCTAACCACATCTTTTAATTATCTGGCCAAGTCTTATCTTTAAAAATAAATACTTTACTAAACAGATAATTAGCAATAATGACAATTACGTTATCGACAATTTTTACCCAAAAAGCATTTGCGTTCATAATACCAATGCCAATCTTCAGAATTAAAAAATCTATTAATAAGCTGAGAACTCTCCAGAAGAAAAAGGAAAAAATTTCTCGAATCATTTGCTTTTTTGTACGAGAATGTGCATGAAACACATATAGTTTATTGGTAACATAGGCAAAAATGACTGACACCAGCCAAGCCACAAAGGTGGCCATCTGGTAGCCAGTCATATGTTTCCAAGTATATAAATAATTAAATAATAACAAATTAATTAAAGTAGTTAAGCCACCAAAAATCAGGTATGCGATCATCTGCCAATATTTCACAATCAAAGTTTTTATTTTCATTACTAAGTATTTTATACAATTAAAAATTAAGCAAAATAATATTTTTATATTAGGGCTAGTTATTTCAGCTTATTTTTTATGTCCTTTGCCCTAACCCAGCCATAATGAGTTTCATAGTAAAGATGATCGTTTTTGCCTAGAAAAGACATCTGTACATAGGTTCTAACCGTTTGCCCCTTATATAGTTTGCGGCTCTTAATTGGTCTTTCTTTATCGTTGTAATAGTAAGTATTTCTCTTAATTATACGTTTAACACCGTCAACAGCTACAATCGGTAAATATCGATTTTTGCCAATTTTATACATATATTTGTTTTCTTTACCATATATGCGAACTTTATCTCCCGGTAAAAGAACTTTTTTACCAGTTTTGACATAATCTAATTTTCGATGTCCCTTTTTTCCTTGATAACTGAATACACGTTCCCAATGCAAAAGTGAGCCATAATGAATTCTACTGGAAGCTGCAACATTATTTCGCATGATGCCAATGACGCATGTTATTAACGTTATAACAATTAAAAAACTGAAAATTATTCTGTGTATATTTTTTGATTCCATATTATTTTTCCTGTTTAATGTTTGAGATAATTATACTGGTAAAGAAAATGAACACATTAATGAACACATTTATATATTATTACTTCTAAATTAAATTTCTTAACTAATACTTTTTATCACTAACTATTTTGCCTGTTCCAATTGATTTGATTTTTTGACTTTCATTATCGCTGCCAGATGAACGGAATGAAGCACCTTTATACAGCAAAACCTGTTTTCTTTCAGTATCACCAACTTCAAAAGTAAAGGTGATTTTATAAACTATATTGCTGGACTTATTTGGTGCAGGACTAACAGAAATTACAGAACATGACATATCATAACTGTCAATGTCGTCATCTTCGTCATATCCTTTGTCCATTTTGCGTAACTCTTGATAACTCTTGTTTTCCGCTCCATTAACAAAAGCATCTTCATCAGGATCTTTAAAATTGTCCTCTAATATTTGCTGGGCATCTTCCTTGGCAATTAGACCATCCCACTTAGGCTCAATGGTTTTATGACTGTCATTTGCGTCATCATATTGCACATCGCCATAATTCATTTCCTGAGATTTAATAGTATTATTACCAACTTTAGCCTTAACATAAATTTTTAACTTATCGGTTACCGGATAGTCTTTAAACGTAAGTTGACCTTTTTTATTTAAAGTGCCAGCTTTTTGATCGTTTAAATAAAGAATTGCGCCTGGAGTACTCTTAACCGTAAAACTTTCAGTCCTAATTCCCATATCAACTGTGCCACTAGACCACAAGTCATAATTTGAAGTAGTCGAAAGATTCCTGCCTGAAATATTAGACTTCACTTTTATGTGGTATGTTCCGACGAACAAGCGTTTTAATTTAACACCATATTTATTATCTTGTTTTTCACTATCAAAGCTTCCTCGTTTAACATGACCAATGTATTTACCATTGATAGTTACAGAAGAACTTGAATGATTAGTGGCTACGGTTGCATAAATTGTAGGCACTCTTAATACATATCGCGGAAAAAGCAGCAAATGACGGCCAGATTGAACAAGATGAATTCTATTGAATGATGCGTCTTCTTTTAAATAATTAATTAATTCGTTAGCAGCCTTATGATGTTCTGCAAAATAAGTCTGAGTTGGTTTTAAAGCCGCATCTGTTACTTGCATGGCAGAATCGTCCGCAACAACATCTTTAGCTAATCCGGTTTTTGTATCAATTAAATCTGATTTAATTCTATTAATTTGATTTTCTTTTGAATAATGGTTTGAGCCCCAAGCATAAAATAGTGTAAAAACTGCTAAAAATGCTACACCCAATGTGAGCAAAACTTTCGTTTTCTTTTTCATGGGTTGGGCATGATAAGCTTGACGTCCTTTAGTTGAGCCCTGTTTCTTAACTGTTTGCTGATATGCTTGTCTTGACGGACTGGCATGTTTTATTGCTAATTTGAAACCGCAGTTAGGACAAAACTCAACGTTGTTCTCTAACTTTGTGCCACAATTGGGACAAAATCTTTTTTCACTCATTATTACCTACTCCTTTAACCTTATCAGCTAAAGGCTGAAAACAACTGGTTCATTAATGAATCATAAGCTGAACTATATATCAGCGAAAACAAGATTATTAGTGCAATAATGATAATAAAGAAAGAAATAATGTAACCATACATTTTGTCACGTACCGGCTTAAGATTTTCACCTAAAGTAATCACCTGAAAACCCATAAAGAAGTTAGCAATTATTAGCAAAAACAATAAAGCTGCCATTGAGCCGTTACTTGACCCTAATAACATGATAATAAACGTTAAAACAGTCAGAATTAAGTTCAAATTACTACTATGAACACCAGAATTAACAAATTCGAGCAAATTTTTGCCGCGACCATAAATAAATCTATAAGCTGCATAATAGCCACCAATAACTATCACTTCAAAAAGAATTGAGAAAAATAATAGTGCAATTGTAGCATTAAAGGCAATTCCAGAAACTGTATCTCCTAGACCAAAACCTCCCGCATTGTATCTATTAGCAACAACTTTCATTCCAAAATAAATTCCTAAAACTAGCACAATATCTTCTGCAAGGATAGTCACCCAGCCATACCAACTTTCTCCAGTAAGTTCTGAAAATGGATGTTTCCATGATGCCACACACCATTGCCAATAGTTGTTAAACTTCTCTTTTCTTGCACTACTTGACGTTTGATACTGATTATTAGCTTGTTCTTGATTTGAAATAGCAGGTTGAACGTAATTTTGCGGATTTGGTGGCGTGGCCTTAGCTTGTGCAAACTGGCTTTCAGTTTGACTAGGTTGCTCAGAAGTAGTTTGCTGATCATTCGGAGTTGTACTTTGTTTCATATGCTCCGACTCAATTTTTTCCGGAGTAATTGGTGGGTTAACATTTGGCTTAAGTTCTGATTTATTAGCTTGAGCATTGTTGATGTTACGCAAGTCCGTACCGCATTTAGTACAAAAGTTAACGTCAGCTTCCATTAAGGCACCACAATTGGGACATTTTTTCATTTATTTTCTCCTATAAATAACAAGTATTCAAATCCGGCATTTTTAACTTAAATATATCTATTATGATTATTTCTATTATATAAATGAAAGATTAATTAATATGTCTTTTTTCTACCAAAAGACCAAATACTATACTGCACACCATTACTTTAGTTAATACGTAAAACTAATTTTAAAAGCGCTATAAATTATAATAGAACTGCTGTAACGGTTTTGGAACATCATATAAAAATAATAAAAACAAAGATTATAGTGAGAGTATACTTTTCATTTATGAACATACAAAAACGGTTTAGACCAAATTTAGCATTTTTACTATTAAAAATGCTTTTTAGCTTTTTGTTTTTATACAATATTGTTATTTATTCATAATTCATAAGTGTAATTATAAAGATATAAATTAGTAAGATATAATTAACTCTAGGATTTCTAAACGTGTAATTTTATTTATTTAATTGCAAACAAAAAAGAGCTCTTCAGCTCTTATTTTAAATTATTTTGTCTAATTCATATTCATACTTACGAGTAATTCAGCTCTTTGAGCTAGATTTACATATAGCTTATTATCGCTAACTGAGATGCCCTCGATTTCTCGACCAGTATCAAATGAGTAAGTATCCTTTATTTTACCATTACGGCCGATTTTAAAAATCAAATCATTAAAGGCTAAATAAAAGTTTTTATGTTTGGGATCATAAGTAAAACCCTGGACAGGTGAATTGTTATTAACGAAGTTGCCATCCGTTTTTCCTACTAATTTAGGATACCAGTTATCTCCTTTACGAGTAAATTCCCAGTATTCATAACAATTATTTTCAGAATCATGATAAACGGTGTACATATCATAATCAGAAATCATCACGCCATTATGGAAATAGCGGTTAGTCGTGCCGTCATCAATCCACGTTTTGATTGTCCAAATTTTATTAATCTGCAAGTCACTTTTACGTATTTGAATTAATTCTTCAGAATCATTTGTGTCTTTTAAAGTATTGTCGTTGTTTAAAACATAAATGTATTTGTCACTTGAGCCCATAGCTTGGCCGTGGCCGATTGGAATATATGGACTAACTTTGATATGTTTAACGTAATTGTTAAACTTCTTTTGGGTCATATCAAGTAGGTGCTGTGCATTATATGGACTAGTTAATTTGTTCAAATCGTAACCTACAATATGACCAGACATCACATCGGTATGACTCAAAAGACTAGTATAGGCCCAACCATCAGAAACGGTTACTCCTTCTGGGATATGGCCGACACGATTAATATTATCATCTGTTGGATCTGCAACACTTAATAAAACTGGTTGATAAAACTTAGTTTTCAGTGTCAAATTACCGCTGGTTAAAGTATGTTTACTATCTTCAGGACTATACTCTGTTGGACTAACATAGTTTAAGGATGAACCATAATGAGTTTTCCAAGCTTGATAATCATTTGTGCCCGGTTGAGCTGGGAAGGAATTAAAAGTATCAGCATTAACAATCCCTTCTTTAGTGCTCTTTCTAACCGTTACTTTAACGGTGGCAGTCGCATCCCCATATGTATATTTAACTTTATATGTTTTTGGTGTACCACAATTGATACTATCTTTTGAAATAATTACTTGGCTGTTGTCAATTACTGTACCCATACTGTTAGTAACATACGAAATAGCATCTCTTGGAGAAAAGTCGTAGAACTCATTACGTACCAGGGTTACTGTCTTAGGCACAGCGATTTTGTTTCTGTCGAAATAATTTTCGTTTACATAGCCTACTTCACGTCCGTTGACATAAATTCGCCAGTAACGGTATTTTTTGGTTTCAATCAATTGATCCGACTGAATATGACTATATTGAAAATTAATACCGTCGGCTACTTTGGTATTAACTTTTCCGTCTTTAACTTCTTTCCAAACCTTATAGTTTTTATTACCGGCAACTTTTGTCATCATAGCAAAACCGGTAACAACCTGTTTTGGCTTAGGTTTAATATTATCCTGATCATCTGTGCCGTTTTGATCAGTTTGACCAGACTTATTGGCATCAGTATTATCAGAATTTGCATCAGTTGAGCTATTCGATGATTTATTACTATCATCTTGAACTGGCGGCTGAGTGCTACTGGAATCTGCCGCAACTGATGTAGTTGAAAAACCGGTATAGATCAATAGTCCGGCAACTAGAGTCAGTAAATAGGTTATTGTTTTCTTATAAAGCTTCAAAATATATCCTCCAATATTTAAGTTTACATCTAAATTATATAATAAAAACCTTATTAAAAAGAATACAATTTTAATACACTTTCATTGACAGCAAGTAATGTAAGTGATTTAATTAGCACTGTACTTGATAGAGTGCTAATTATATTTAGGAGGTAGAAAAATGCTTGTACCTACAGTTATTGAACAAACTGCACGTGGCGAACGCGCATATGACATATATTCACGTTTATTGAAAGACAGAATCATCATGCTAAGTGGTGAAATCAACGATGATATGGCAAATTCAATTATTGCACAATTACTATTTCTTGATGCTCAAGACAACACCAAGGATATTTCACTTTACATTAACTCACCAGGTGGTGTAATTACTTCTGGTTTGGCAATCATGGATACCATGAACTTTATTAAATCAGATGTTTCAACCATCGCTATTGGTATGGCAGCCTCTATGGCTTCCATTTTACTTACTAGCGGTGCAAAAGGTAAACGTTTTGCATTACCTAATTCAACGGTTCTAATTCACCAACCTTTAGGTGGTGCTCAAGGTCAGCAAACTGATATTCAAATTGCAGCCAATGAGATTCTAAAGAGCCGTGAAAAGATTAACCGGATTTTACATGAAACTACTGGTCAACCTTTAGAAAAGATTCAAAAGGATACCGAGCGCGATAACTACATGACCGCTCAGCAGGCTAAAGAATATGGTTTAATTGATGAAATCATGGTTAACCAAAAGAAATAAGCGTTAGTAATTAACTTGTAGTAAAAAGAAACCCATCTGCATGGATGAGTTTCTTTTTTATTTCTGGATGTTTTCTGCTATATCATGAATTTTTTTAAAACGATGATTGACTCCTGATTTTGATATCGGACCGTCCGGAACTTGCTGTGCTATTTCTTTGAGTGAAAGTTCTGGTTCCTCTAATCTTAGTCTAGCCAAACCCTGCAATTTTTCAGGAATATTTTCTAAGCCAATTTTACGCTCAATTAGTTCTATGTCTTCAACCTGTTTCGCAGCAGCATTTGCCGTCTTTTTTAAATTGGCTGTATCACAATTAACAAGCCGATTGACAGAATTACGCATATCACGCATAATACGCAGGTCTTCAAAAGACAACATTGCGTTTAAAGCCCCAACAATATGTAAAAAGTCACCAATTTTTTCGGCTTCTTTTAGGTATACAATGTAACCCCGTCGCCTTTTCGTACTTTTAGCATTCATATTAAAGCGATCATTCATAATCTTAAGTAAATCATCATTATGATCTTGATAAATAGAATAAATCTCTAAATGGTACCTACTAGTGCTGGGATTATTCACACTACCGCTAGCTAAAAACGCACCCCTAAGGTAGGACATTGCTCCTTCACGTGATTTAATGATTCTGTCTGGAATTCTAGTAATTAAATTTAACGTAGGCGTTAAAATTTCTAAATTATTCAGTATCTCTTTAACATGATTTTGCAATCGTACCAAGTACTGGTTATTTTTCTTAAGCTTCATTTTTCGTGAAACTATTAGTTGTGGTTCAACTTTATATGCGGTCTTTATTAAAGAAAATATCCGTCTAGCAATTGCAGGGTTTTCAGTAGTAATATCAAGGCTAAACTGATGCTCGTGAAAATTTAAAACTCCATTCATACGCAAAAAAGCAGCTAATTCTGCTTTAGCATGTTCAGGATGAATTGGCAATGAGGTCAATTCTTTTTTCACATTACTTGCATAGCTTGCCATTATTTGTTAATCCTTTCTGCGAGTCATTGCGGCATATGCCAAGTTGATGATTTCTTTAGCTACTTTCATGCCATCATGAAAAATCAAGCCACTATGTTGGTCAATAAAATCATCAGTAATCACGCGACAGCCCTGCTCACGTAACCCCTTGAAATCGTTTTTAACAGGCTCAAGGTAGGCATCATAATCTTTAGGATTAAACTTGGACATGTCTATTTTGGCACCATTGACCAATGTCGTATTAATATAGTGTCCGCCGAGATGGGCATTGATTACTCTGACGTGATCACAATCTGAAAAGTGATCCGTTTCGCCTAGCTGAGTCATGATATTGCAAATATATATTACTTCTGCTTTAGTTTTTTTGACTGCTTCCCCTAAATTAGGAATCATCAGATTAGGCAAAATTGAAGTAAACAAACTCCCCGGTCCCAAGACTACAGCATCAGCATTTTTAATTGCATCTAAAACAGGTAGTACGGCTTCTGGTTCCGACTTGGAGTTTGTATCAGTGACCCACACCCGTTTAATTCTTTTATCCTTATCAGTAATTTCTTTTTCACCAGCTTGAATGGAGCCATCAACAAACTCAGCGTTAAGCGTTAAGGGTTCATTAGAAGCTGGGAAAACATGTCCGTCCACTTTCATCATTTTAGATAAAGACTGGACAGCATCAAAAATATTTCCGTGCATTTCATTCAAAGCAGCAATAATTAAATTGCCAATGGCATGACCAGAGAAAAAGGAATCGGAAGATTCAAAACGATATTGAAAAACGTCTTTTTCTTCTTGGGAAATTTCACTTAACGATACTAAGACATTACGGATATCACCAGGTGGAACAACATTAATAAAGTTGCGAATTGAACCAGAAGACCCACCGTCATCTGATACTGTTACAATTGCTGTGATATCAGCATTTTTCTCTTTGAGTGCATTCAAAACAACAGGTAGACCTGTACCGCCACCAATAACTACAACATGAGGTCTCCTGCTTTTACTGGTATGATTTGCTTTTTCATCAAATGTCATATAATCACCTATTTCTAGTGTAACGACTAATTTCACGATGGGTTAGGTCAACCGTGTAATCTTCAGCCAAATCTTTGGCTAATTGCTTTGCAATTGCTACACTGCGGTGCTGTCCACCTGTACAACCGATAGCAATAGTCAACTTGCTTTTACCCTCTTTGATATAGCCTGGTAAAGCATCTTTTAATAAGTCCAAAAATTTTTGATAAAAGCTGCGCGTTTCCTTTTTCTCCATCACATAATTAAAAACTCTCTTATCAAGACCAGTAAAAGGGCGCAATTCCGGTATATAAAACGGATTAGGCAAAAATCTAACATCCATTACAATATCAGCGTCAATCGGCATACCATATTTAAAACCAAAAGATAATACTTCAATTGAAAAGGGTTGTTTATGCTGTTTACTAAACCTATTTGCCAATTCTTGTTTTAATTCTTTGGGACTTAAATTAGAAGTATCAATTATGTCATTTGCCCGACTCTTAATACCAGTTAAAATTCGTCTTTCTTCCTGAATACCATCAAGTAAGCGACCATTATTGGCCAATGGCGGAACACGTCTTGTTTCTTTATAACGTGCTACTAAAGTATTATCTGCCGCATCTAGAAATATAATTCTAGTTTGGACAGTACCATTGTCTTCCAGGGAATTAATTTCATTATCAAGATCTTTATAAAATCGTTTAACACGCAAATCAATTACCACTGCTACTTTAGTAAAATCATCCGAGTTAACAATTAAGTCCCAAAAACTAGATAAAAGCGATGGAGGTAAATTATCAACCACAAAATAGCCCATATCCTCTAAAGCATGAGAAGCCACGGTTTTCCCTGCACCACTCATGCCTGTAACAATCAGTAGCTGCTTTTTATGCTTAGCCATTTTTGCTGACCTCCTATTACTAAAATTATAACATACCAGGTGTTTCATTACTTTTTTTGGCAAAAAAAAAGTTCAAATGAACTTTTCAAATTTATCTGTTGACAAATGCTGCAATTATCTGATTAATACCAAAGATTAGCAACCAGAAGGAAACTAGCCAAATTAATGTTAAAGCTGACAAAGCAGGGTTAAACATCAAACTAATTGCTATCAGTAATCCCAAGATATTTAATATTAAATTGAGCCAAAAGAAAAAGGTAGAAATCTTTCTCATACTCCAAGAAAAAATGATCCCGGTAATTGAATCAAATAAGAACCAAAAGGCAAACAAATAAGCGATTGTTAAGCCAGCGGCATCGTAGGAATAGAGAAATAAAATTCCGACAATAATATCAAGCACCCCTGAAACAATCGACAACCAACTGGAAGGGATAAAATACCGAAAACGACTGTAGAATACCAGCCACACGAATCCCTGAACAATTGACACAATAGCAAAAAGCAATACAAAGGCATGGAGTGCTTTACCAGGATGACGCAACAAGAACAATCCGGCAATTACCATTAAAATACCAGAGATAAATGCTGCCCAATTAAACCCGCGATTTTCTCTGTAACTAGAAAAATTATCCATTTCTATTCCTCCTTGCGCTTTATTGTACACTTTATCGCAATAAATTAATACTATTTACTTGCTTTTTTACTAGCCTTTTCAGTTAATGCCGTGTCACGCTTAAGCACAGGTTTTAAGTACTGACCAGTATAACTTTCCTTAACTTGTGCCACCTGTTCCGGCGTTCCCGTAGCAACTATTTTGCCACCACCTTCTCCTCCTTCAGGGCCAAGGTCAATTAGCCAGTCAGCATTTTTTATCACATCAAGATTATGTTCAATTATCAAAACGGTATTTCCTTGATCAACCAATCTTTGCAAGACTTCTAGCAGTCGCTTGATGTCATCAGTATGAAGTCCAGTTGTTGGTTCATCGAGAATATAGAAATTCTTTCCCGTGGATAACTTTTGCAGTTCAGCGGCCAGCTTCATTCTTTGAGCTTCCCCACCAGAAAGAGTAGTCGCAGACTGCCCTAATTTGACATAGCCTAGGCCAACATCTACAATCGTTTGCAATTTGCGGGCAATTTTAGGGATATTTTTAAAAAAGTTGCAGGCTTCGCTGATAGTCATATCCAGCACTTGTGCGATATTTTTCTTGCGGTAGGTAACCTCTAAAGTTTCAGAATTATAACGACTGCCATGACATACTTCACAAGGAACATAAACGTCTGGTAGGAAGTTCATTTCAATCTTGATAATGCCATCACCATGACAGGCTTCACAACGACCGCCTTTAACATTAAATGAAAAACGTGCCTTAGTATAACCCCTAAGTTTGGCTTCATTTGTCTGGGCAAATAAAGCTCTAATGTCATCAAAAACACTGGTATAAGTAGCAGGATTACTACGAGGAGTCCGACCAATTGGACTTTGATCAATATCAATGATCTTTTCAATATTTTGATAGCCACTAATGGATTTGTATTTGCCAGGCTTTGTTTGGTTACGATTTAATTTTTGCGCTAGAGCCCGCTTTAAAATCATATTAACTAAAGTTGACTTGCCGGATCCAGAAACTCCGGTAACCACAATTAATTTGCCTAATGGAAATTCTACCTTCAGATTTTTAAGATTATTTTCCGCTGCACCCGTAACAGTAATTTTTTTGCCATTACCTTTACGTCTTTTTAAAGGAACTGGGACAAACTTTTTGCCAACCATATACTGCCCGGTCAGAGACTTGTCATTCTGTTCAACCTCTTCCGGGGTACCAGCAGCCATGACTTCACCGCCGTAAGTACCAGCGCCTGGTCCCATGTCAATCAAATAGTCTGCTTGCCTCATAGTTTCGTCATCATGTTCGACAACAATAAGTGAGTTACCCAAATCACGCATGCGCTTCAATGCAGCAATTAACCTGTCATTATCACGTTGATGCAAACCAATTGATGGCTCATCTAGAACATACATTACTCCTGAAAGATTAGAACCAATTTGAGTCGCAAGCCTAATTCTCTGAGCTTCGCCGCCAGATAAAGTATTAGCAGAACGTGACAAGGTTAGATAATCCAGGCCTACACTATTTAAGAAAGTGAGTCTGTCACGGACCTCCTTTAATATTGGCTTGGCAATGACAGATTCTTGCTCATCAAGTTTAATATTATTGAAAAATTCGAGAGCATGACTGATTGCCAATTCTGATGCTTCAGCAATATCCTTCCCATTAACTTTAACAGCTAATGCTTTACGATTTAACCTTTTGCCATGGCAGGTTGAGCAAGTAAGTTCAGTCATGTATTTGCCCATAACATCACGCATGAACTTAGACATCGGATGATAATAGCGCCTTTCGACGTTTTCCATAGCACCCTCAAAAGGTGCTGTAGTATCATTGACACCAAAATCACCAGTGACATGAAATTTGATTTTCTTGGCCGAGCCATGCAAAATCGTCTCTTTTTGCTTTTTGGTTAGCTTACCAAAAGGTTTATTTAGAGGAATTTTCAATGCCGCACAAGCTTGTTCAAGCATTTCCCCATAATACTTCGAATTCTTCCATGGTGCGACTGCACCTTCAGCCAAAGTTTTGTTTTTATCTGGAACAACCAAATCTTCATCAACTGATAACTTAACGCCTAAGCCATCACAGTCTGGACAAGCGCCAAACGGTGCATTGAAAGAGAAAAGCCGTGGTTCCATCTCTCCTACAGTAAAACCGCATTTAGGACAGGCATAATATTCTGAAAAGTTGATCATATCACCACCGATAACATCAACATTCATATAACCATCTGATAAGCGCAAGGCAGCTTCTACTGAATCAAAAAGGCGTGAGCGAATACCTTCTTTAACAATCAAACGGTCAACCACAATATCAATTGAATGGCGCTTATTTTTTTCTAAAGCAAATTTTTCACCAATCTCATGCATATCGCCATCAACGATGACGCGCACATAACCAGCCCTTTGGACACGTTTAAAGACTTCTTTATGTGCTCCTCTTTTAGCTCTAATTACCGGTGCTAAAATTTGAATGCGACTACGCTCAGGCAAAGCCAAAATGCGATTAACCATTTGTTCAACCGACTGTCTTTCAATCAAAGTACCATCGTTAGGACAGACTGGGTGCCCAACTCGAGCCCACAATAATCTGAGATAATCATTTATCTCAGTAACTGTGCCCACAGTTGATCTAGGATTATGTGATGTCGTTTTTTGATCAATCGAAATTGCAGGATTTAAGCCATCAATTGAATCAACATCAGGCTTATCCATTTGTCCTAAAAATTGGCGGGCATAACTTGATAGTGATTGGACATATCTTCTGCGCCCTTCAGCATACAAAGTATCAAAAGCCAAAGAACTTTTTCCAGAACCCGATAGGCCGGTAATAACAACTAATTTATCCTTAGGAATTGACAGATTAATGTCTTTTAAATTATGTTCACGTGCACCCCGAATAACAATTTTATCATTTACCATTTAAAGCTTTTCCTTTTTTCTTAATTGGACTTCTAGTTGAACTTTCCAATTCCATGATAGCATCCCGCAAGGTCGCAGCACCTTCGAAGTCAAGCTTCTTAGCAGCTTCTTGCATTTGCTTACGCAAGTCTTTAATCATGGTTCTCTTTTGTTTTACTGTTAATTCGTCAAAATTCAAATCGGCAAAACTGTCAGTTTGAGCGTCTTCATCAGCAACTTTTGTGGCAGAAATCACATCTCTAATAGGCTTAACAATGGTTTTCGGTTTCATGCCGTGTTCTTCATTAAACTTAATCTGTAATTTACGTCTTCTCTGCGTTGCTTCAATGGCTTGTCGCATTGAATCAGTAATCGTATCAGCATACATTATTACTGCACCATCAGAATTTCTAGAAGCACGACCCATTGTCTGAACGAGAGGTCTGTATGAACGCAAGAATCCCTCTTTATCCGCGTCAAGGATTGCAACCAGCGATACTTCCGGCACATCAATACCTTCACGCAATAAGTTAATACCAATTAGGACATCATACTTGCCTGTCCGCAAATCACGTAAAATTTGCATCCGTTCCAAAGTTTTAACATCTGAATGCAGATACTGTACTTTAATGCCTAGATCCTTCAAATAATCTGTCAGATCCTCAGCCATTTTTTTCGTTAATGTCGTAACAAAAACACGTTCGTTCTTGTCAATGCGTTTGTTAATTTCAGCAACCAAATCATCGATCTGTCCTTCAACTGGTTTAACCTCAATTTTAGGATCAAGTAGTCCAGTCGGCCTGATAATTTGTTCAACTTTGTGATCAGTCCGCTCTAATTCATAGTCGCCCGGAGTGGCTGAAACATATAATATTTGGTTAACATGCTTTTCAAATTCAGCCAGTTTTAGAGGTCTGTTGTCAAGAGCAGACGGTAAACGAAAGCCATAATCAATCAAAGTCTTTTTACGATTGCGGTCGCCATTATACATTGCTCTAATTTCCGGCATGGTGGCGTGGGATTCATCAATTAAAATCAAGAAGTCATCGGGGAAAAAGTCAAGTAAGGTATAAGGTGGTTCTCCTTCTTTACGGCCTTCCATATGACGAGAATAGTTTTCAATACCGTTGGTATAGCCGACTTCGCCCATCATTTCCATATCAAAGGTAGTGCGCTGCTTAATCCGTTCAGCTTCCAACAACTTGCCTTCGCCCTCAAACTTTTTCACTTGAATATTCATTTCTTGTGAAATTGCCTTAAGAGCACGTCTCATCTGTTCTTCATTGGTCATAAAGTGCGTTGCTGGGAAAAGTGAAATACTCTCTCTTTCACCAACTACTTCACCTGTTAAGGCATCAACTTCTACTATTCTGTCAATTTCATCACCGAAAAATTCGATCCGGTAAGCGTGGTTAGAATTGCCCGCAGGAAAAACTTCTACAACATCTCCGCGAACGCGAAAACGGCCACGTTGAAAGTCAATATCATTACGGTCATATTGGATATTGACCAAATCACGCAGCAAAGTATTCCTGTGATATTCTTCGCCCTCATGAACTGTAATCACGCTCGCAGCATATTCTTTAGGATCACCTAAGCCATAGATGCACGAAACTGAAGCAACGACAATGACATCGTTACGTTCCATTAAGTCACTGGTAGCTTGGTGACGCAACTGGTCAATTTCATCATTAATTGCCGAGTCCTTTTCAATATAAGTGTCTGATTGCGGCACGTAAGCTTCAGGTTGATAATAATCATAGTAGGAGACGAAATAGTCAACGGCATTGTGAGGGAAAAACTCTTTAAATTCTCCGTAAAGCTGACCAACTAAAGTCTTATTATGAGAAATAACTAAAGTGGGTTTATTTAATTTTGCAATAATATTGGCCATTGTGAAAGTTTTACCTGTACCAGTAGCACCTTCTAAAATCTGTTCCTTATAGCCTTTTTTAAAACCGGCAGCTAATTTGTCGATAGCTTGTTGCTGATCACCTGCTGGATTAAATTTTGAAACCAGATCAAATTTACGTTCTTCTTGTCGTTTAATCATCGAAAAACCTCTCGTAGAAAAAGTTGGACAAAACAGCCCAACTTTCATTTTGACTTATTATATTTTACACTCTCGAACGTATTTTCGCATCCTTTTTGTTTTATTTTAACAGTTTTGCCAATGCTTTTTGATAACTTTCAGCAGCTTCATGTGCAGTCTCAATATCTGGTTTATTTACTCCAACATAAGCTTTAATTACTGGTTCTGTACCTGAGGGCCGCAAAGCCAGCCAAGTTTCATCGGCCAAAAAGTATTTTAATACATTTGATTTAGGTAAGTCTCTCATTGGTTTAGTGCCATCTTCATTAGATTCCTGTTGCTTTAAAAAGTCTTGAATTTTAACGACCGGGATTCCATTTATTTTTTGTAAGTTTTCAGAACGCAATTTTGCCATCAATTCGGCCATTTTCTTTTGTCCGCCAATTCCTGGCATTTCTATAGCTTTGGTAATTTCATACGATGTGCCATATTTTTGCCAGATTTCACTCAAACCATCTAAGACTGTCATATTCCTTGAGGCATAATAAGAGGCTACTTCAGCAAACATTAACGCACCTTGCATAGCATCCTTATCTCTAGCAAATGGTTTAAAAAGGTAACCATAACTTTCTTCAAAGCCCATTAAAAATTTGCCATCATGCATTTTATTCATGCGGTCAATTTCTTCGCCAATAAATTTAAAACCTGTCAAAACAGATTTTGTCTTGATACCAAAGTCATCCGCAATTTTAAGTGGCATACTACTGGAAACAATTGAAGTAATTAATTCATAATCACTTCTGAGTTGACCATTATTTTTCAAATTAACCAATAAATAGTAAATCATTAGCGTGGCAATTTGATTACCTGTTAAAACTTGAAAGCTACCATCTTTTGTTCGCACACAAGCACCCATACGATCTGCATCAGGGTCAGTGGCAATGATTAAATCAGCATTTTTTTCATTTGCCAGCTTAATCCCTGGATCAAAAACATCACGGTATTCTGGATTTGGTTTTTTAGTAGTGGGAAATTCCGGGTCGATAATTGCCTGACTAGGGACAGGTATTACATTGGTAAAACCATTTTGCCTAAAAGCCCGTTCATAAAGTATTTTGCCTGTGCCATGCAAAGGAGTGTAAATAATTGTTAGCCTGTCGGCATTTTGCTTTATAAGTTCAGTATTAACATTTACTGTTTTCAGTTCTGCTAAATAAGCTTCATCAATGTCTTCACCAATCAGCTGCAAGGTCTTTTGTGCACGCAGCTGTACTATTGGAGCTGCTTCAACGTTAAAAATATGTGTTACTTTTTGAGAATAATCAAAAACACGATTTGCATCTTCAGGCCCCATTTGGGCACCATCAGCACCATAAACCTTGTAACCATTATATTGCTTGGCATTGTGAGAAGCAGTGATATTAATTCCTGCATACGAATGTAAATATCTTACTGCAAATGAAAGCTCAGGAGTTGGTCTTAGATCATCAAAAAGATAAACACGAATATTATGAGCTCCTAAAATTTGAGCTGCATGCTCCGCAAACTCGCGAGAGTGATAGCGAGAATCAAAAGAGATCACCACGCCCCTTTTTTGAGCTTTTTCACCTTTTTCATCAATCAGACGGGCCAAACCTTCCGTCACTCGACCTATAGTGTATAAATTAATACGATTAGTCCCTGGCTCAAGTCTGCCCCGCATTCCAGCGGTTCCAAAGTTGATGTCTTGGCCAAATGCATCCGCAATCCATTTAGGATCTTGACTAAGCTTTGTTAACTGTTCTTGCAAGTAATCAGGCATGTTGTGTGCATTTTGCCATTCTTGAAATGTTTTTTCAGCTTTCATTTAGATAAGGTACCCCTTTTTCTAGCAATAAATTCGGTTTCATAGATTCTATTCTAGCATTTATCATTATTATCATCCGTAAAAATAAAAAAAGAATTCAATTAAGATGAATTCTTTTTTTAATCTTTATATTTAACGATCATTTAAGTCTTGGAGATAATTATAAGCTTCTTGACCAGCAATGCTGCCATCACCAACTGCATTAGCAATCTGACGCAAATCTTTAGCACGTACATCACCTAAAGCAAAGATGCCAGCAACTTTAGTTCTCATATGTTCATCAGTTGTGATCCAGCCCTTTTCGTCAGTTATGCCTAAGTCTTTAAATGGTGCTGTTTGAGGAATAACCCCAACATAGATAAAGACACCGCGAGTTTGCAAATGCTTTTCCTCTCCTGTTTCTTTATCTTTGTATGTCACCCCAGTAACTTTTTCACCATCGCCATCAATAGACTCGGTCAAGCCATTCCAAATAAAGTGCATTTTAGAATTTGCGAAAGCACGTTTTTGTAAAGTCGGCTGAGCCCTTAATTGATCACGACGATGAATAACCGTGACTGATTTAGCACTTTGTGCCAAATAAATTCCTTCTTCAATAGCGGAATCGCCACCACCTATAACAGCAATGTCTTCATCCTTAAAAAAGGCTGCATCGCAAACTGCACAATAAGAAACACCTTTACCGGAATATTCGTCTTCACCTGGTACTCCTAAATGACGATGATCAGCTCCTGTAGCAATTATTAATGCAGGGGCACTATATTCACCAGCATCTGTTTTTACTATTTTTTGGTCACCATCTATAGTTACTGTTTGAACATCGCCATACTCAAATTTTGTACCAAATTTCATGATTGAATTATACATTTTTTCACCTAGTTCAGGTCCTTTTATTTCACTGAAACCAGGATAATTATCAATCGCATCGGTATTATTCATTTGCCCGCCATACAAACCGCGATCAAGCATTAGAACTGATAAATTTGCACGAGAAGCATAAAGAGCAGCAGTTAATCCGCCTGGTCCTGCTCCTATAATGATCACATCATATTTTTCCGTCATAGTTTTACCCCCAGTACTTTCTTATTTTTCGTAAGTAATGTTACAACGAATTGCCTGCTAAAGTCTAATTTCTTGTTTAGGACTCCTGCCCATCATCCTGGTAATTTCATCATCAACATTGGAATTTTGGTATAAAACTCGGTAAATTGCTTCACTGATTGGCATATCTATTTGTTTTTCTTGACATAATTCATGCACAGCTTTTACCGTTGTAGCACCCTCTACAACTTGACCCATATTCTGCAATATGTAGTCAAGACTTTTACCTTCACCTAGTTGCTTACCACAGCGCCAATTACGCGAATTAACAGATGTACAAGTAACAATCAGATCACCAATTCCGGAAAGACCACTAAAAGTCATCGGGTCAGCACCAAAGTAATTGACTCCTAAGCGCGTAATTTCAGCTAAACCACGCGTCATTAAAGCCGCCTTAGCATCATCACCGTAGTGTTTTCCTACTAAAATACCCGCAGCAATGGCAATAACATTTTTAACTGCTCCCGCGACTTCAACACCAATCAAGTCGCTGTTGGTATAAAGGCGGAAATAATCATTTGAGAATAACTGCTGGACTTTTTGGGCATTTTCCCTGCTTGTTGAAGCACATGAAATTGCAGTTAAATCTTTTTGAGCTACACTTTCTGCATGACTCGGTCCTGAAATTGCTACAATTTTGTCTTCATCATCAGGATAAATTTCTTCTGTCAAAATTTCAGAAATGAGCTTTTTGGATCCCGGTTCAATACCCTTAGTAGCTGTGACTATGAGTGGCTTAGCATTAGTCTTTTGTAATACTTTACTTACATTTTGGGCAACACTGCGAATAGCCTGAGTAGGCAGAACAAATAGAACGATTTCTACACCTTTTAGTGCTTGATTTAAATCACCCGTTGCGGTAACTGTCTCATTTACCTGCCAATTCTTCATGTAATGTTCATTAGTATGATGCTGATTAACTTCGTTATTAACTTTTGCGTTATTACCATACAATACGATTTCATAACCTTTATCAGCAAGCATCGATCCCAGAACCGTGCCCCATGAACCTGCTCCTAAAACTGCAATTTTTGTCATTTCTAACTCTCTTTCACTTAAAACAATTATTTAGTCTCGACTATAAGGATACTTCAAGCCGCTGCCGTCAAGATACCATTTCGGTTTAACTACTTTTCTGCGATAAATAAATAACCCTACGACCACAGCAAATAGTATTAAACTAAGCATTTGTGAAACGCGTATCGAACCCATTAAATAAAGGCTGTCAGTCCGCATCCCTTCCACAAAAAAGCGCACCACAGCATACCACGCCAAATAAAGCATGAATATTTCACCCTGTTTGAATAAATGCTTTTTATGTCTCAAAAACAATATTATTAACAAACCAATCAAATTAAAAAAAGATTCGTACAAGAAAGTAGGTTGGTAGTAGATGCCACCAATTTTCATTTGGCTAATGATAAAATTAGGCAAATGCAAGCTTTGTAAAAACGCTAAGGTTGTTTGTTCACCATGGGCTTCCTGGTTAATAAAATTCCCCCAGCGTCCCAATATCTGAGCCGCCATTACACCTGGGGTAATAACATCCAACATCAAAAATGGGGGTAGCATTCTTTTATAACAAAATACCAAAAGAACCGCCAAACCGGCCAACAAACCACCATAGATAGCGATACCGCCATTCCAAATAGCAATTATCTGATCGAGATGCTGTGAGTAATAATCCCACTCAAAGATAACATAATAAATACGTGCGCCAATATATCCGATTGGAACAGCCCATAATAGCAAATCCATGAAGTCGTCACTTTCAATTTGTCGCTTGCGTCCCTCAATAATTGCCATTGATACGGCTAAAATAATCGCCACCGCCATGATAACGCCATACCATTTGACACTTAAGTTTCCTAATTTAAATGCTACAGGATTAATGGTCAATGTCATTTATTCTTATCCTTTGCTGAATCCTCTTTAGAGTTTTTCTTAATTAACTTCGTTAAGTTATTATCAAAAGTTTTCGTGGCGTTATAACCACTTCTTTTGGCACGGAAATTCATTGTGGCAATTTCAATAATGTCTTCCATGTTGCGGCCTACTTTAACTGGAATAGTAATTTGTGGCACTTCAACATTGCAAATATCACGTTTGCTCTCTTCAAAGCCTAAACGATCGTAATTTGCCTTATTATCCCAATTAACTAGCTTGATTACCAGTTGAATACTTTCACGGTTTTTGACGGCACCAACACCAAACAAATCCATGACATCAATTATGCCAATGCCGCGAATTTCCATTAAATGCTTCAAAATGGCCGGTGCTTCGCCCATCACCGTTTCAACATCTTTTTGATAGACATCGACCCGATCATCGGCAATTAAACGATGACCACGATGAATCAAACCCAAGGCAGTTTCAGATTTCCCAACACCGGAATCACCAGTTAAAAGGACACCCATACCCTTGACTTCAATCAGAACACCATGAATAGTATCGCGAACGGCCAGACGTTCTCGCAAATATTCCGTTAATATGCTCGAAACATAAGTGGTTGATTCAGGTGAAGAAAGGATTGGGATTTGGGCATCATCAGCAGCTTTAACTAATTCAGGCGGTACACGCAGAGAACGTGACACAAAAAAGCACGGCGTATCAGGTGTGCAAAGCTTAGTAAAAACATCGACCAAGCTATCGTGATCTAACCTGGCAGCATAAGAAATTTCTGTTCGACCCAATAACTGAATACGCTGACGCGGATAAAAATCAAAGTACCCTGTCAATTCCAATCCTGGTCTGTAAATATCAGATACTACAATCTCTTTATCCTTGATGTATTGCTTACCTTGCACAACGTGGACAATTTTATTATCTCGAATTAAATTTTTTAATTTGACCGCATTTGTCATTTTAAAATGCCCCTTTATTACTTGTCGACATCTTTAGTTTTAGCATCACGTACTTTTTTACGCTTTGGTCTGGCTTCATTATTTTGGTTCCAGTTTCCCCAGTTATAAGGACCAGGACCAGAATTTCCGCTCTTATTTTCATCATTTTTAGTAAAATGATTAATCAGCCATATAATGCCAATAATAACTAAAGCTGCGGGCAATAACAAAATAAAGACATGAAACATGGCGTAAATAATACTCAAAATGACTACAGCAAGTAAAACTAAACCAATAATTCCCCAAAAACTCATCTAATCACCTACTCCGGATTTTCCTGACTTAAAAGCCACTGCAAATACGCATAAACGAATGGTTGCAACTTACCATCCATTACACCATTTGTATCAGAAGTTTCATAGCCTGTGCGCAAATCTTTAACCAAATTATAAGGATGAAAAACATAAGACCGAATTTGAGAACCCCAGCCAATTTCTTTTTGGTCACCTTTAAGTTCCTGCTTATGCTGACGCTTTTTCTCTTCTTCTAAATGAAATAATTTTGCCCGTAATTCATTCATTGCAGTTTCCCTATTTTGCAGTTGAGAACGTTGTGCCTGAGATGTTGTTACAATTCCTGTGGGTAAATGAGTGATTCTAACAGCACTTGAAGTTTTATTAATATGTTGTCCTCCTGCACCACTTGAGCGGTAGACATCAATTCGAAGGTCCTTGGGATTAATATCAACTTTAATACTATCATCAATTTCTGGAATAATTTCCACGGAGGCAAAAGACGTATGCCTTCTTTTAGCTGAATCAAAGGGTGAAATTCTGACTAACCGGTGAACGCCATTTTCCGACTTCATTAGGCCATAAGCATTTTTGCCAGTAATTTTAGCACTGACGCTTTTAAGACCAGCTTCTTCTCCAGGTTCATAGTTATTAATTTCAAACTTGAAATTTCTAATATCAGCATAACGCTGATACATCCGCAAGAGCATTTGTCCCCAGTCCATAGCCTCGGTACCACCTGCTCCTGGATGAATTTCAATCAGCGCATTATGACTATCATATTTACCAGATAAGAGCAAATCTAATTCGTAATCATGAAATTCAGTCTGCAGCTGTTGTAAATCTGCTTCAACTTCCTTTTGTAAGTCATTATCTGGTTCTTCTCTCAGCAACTCTACTGCAGTTATTTCATTTTCATAATCAGACTTTAATTTGTTAAAAGAATTGCGTTTCTCTTTTAATAAATTTGTTTCACTGATCAAGCTTTGGGCTTTTTCTTGATCATCCCAAAAAGAGGGATCCTGCATCTTATTCTCATTAACAATAATATTTTCAGTTATTGAATCTAAGTCAAAGAGACCCCCTAAAGTGGTCTAACCGCTTATTTAAACTATCTAATTCATTTTGAATTTCACTTATTTCCATCTTTTAGCAATAGCTCCTTTATTTTAATAAAATTTCAGTAAAAAAGAGAAAGCAGCTGCTTTCTCTTCATCTTAACTATTAACGACTAAGATTTTGTCTAATTTCAGCTTTCATAAATAAACGAGTTACGTCAAACTCAATATTTGAAATCATTTCTTCAAACATGTTGTAACCAGAATCCTGATATTCAACTAACGGATTAAGTTGACCGTAGCCGCGCAGACTAATTGATTGCCGTAATTGGTCCATTGCATCTATATGATCAGTCCAGCGATCATCAACTACTCGCAATATAACAACTTTTTCAAATTCAAGCATTTCTGAAGGATCAGCTAAAATCTCTTCTTTTTCTTCGTAATTGGCTTCAACAAGATCATATAATTTTTGCTTTAAGTCAGATACAGTAATTGTTTTGAAATCAATGGCATCTGTTTCTTCTTCATTGGTTAAGCTGGAAGAAATAAAGTCACGCAGTGAATCAAGCCGCCACTTGCTGCGATCACCCTGTGTAAACATGTCTACTTGACTGTTAATGGTGCGCCGAATCATCGGGATTAAAACATCCTTAAGTGAATTTTCTTCACCGATAACTTGCATCCGTTCACCATAAATAATTTCACGTTGAATACGCATAACATCATCATATTGCAAAGTTTGCTTACGAGTATCGTAGTTATTACCTTCAACTCGTTTTTGTGCTGATTCAACCTGTCTGGTGATCAAACGACTTTCAATCACTTTATCATCATCATTATCTGATAAGCGGTCAAGGAAGTCTTTGACTCTGTCGCCACCAAAACGTTTCATCAAGTCATCTTCAAGTGAGAGATAAAAGCGTGTAACACCGGGGTCACCTTGACGACCCGAACGTCCACGGAGTTGATTATCAATTCTACGTGATTCATGACGTTCAGTACCAATAACTGATAGTCCGCCTAACTCTTTAACGCCCGGCCCTAATTTAATATCGGTACCACGACCAGCCATGTTAGTAGCAATAGTGACTGCTCCACGCTGACCAGCATTCATGATGATTTGCGCTTCCTTAGCGTGGTTTTTAGCATTCAAAACTGCGTGAGGAATTCCTTCTTTATCAAGTAATTTACTCAATCTTTCAGAGCTTTCGACTGCAACAGTACCGACTAAAACTGGCTGTCCTTTTGCATGACGCTCTTTTATTTCATTGACAACTGCCGCAAACTTGGATGACAAAGTAGGATAAAGAATATCCGGATTATCCTTCCTGATCAAAGGACGGTTAGTCGGAATCGTAATGACCTGCATATTGTAAATTTCACGGAACTCTTCTTCTTCAGTTTTAGCAGTACCAGTCATCCCCGCAAGTTTTTTGTACATTCTAAAGAAGTTCTGGTAGGTAATTGTAGCCTGCGTCTTGGACTCTTCTTGAATCTTAACGCCTTCTTTTGCCTCAATAGCTTGGTGTAAACCATCAGAATAGCGCCGTCCCTGCATTACACGACCAGTAAACGAGTCAACTATTAAAACTTCGCCATCTTGAACAACGTAATCAATATCTTTAAGCATAATATAATTTGCTTTCAGGGCCTGATCAATATGGTGCACCAATTTTTGATTCTCAACATCGTATAAATTTTTAAGTCCAAAATGATCACAGGCTTTTTGAATACCTGTTCTGGTTAACGAAATAGTCTTAGTAGGCCAGTCAATCTTATAATCACCATAGTCTTTGTCATCGTCTGCATCATCATCACTCTTATCCTCTTGAAGAGTTTTGACAAAACGGTCTGCACGAATATAGTCACCATTAGCTTGTTCGGCTTCGCCAGAAATAATCAATGGCGTTCTGGCTTCATCGATTAAAATTGAGTCTACCTCATCGATAATAGCATAGTTAAGTTCACGCTGAACCATTTGTTCTTTGTAAACAACCATGTTATCACGCAAATAGTCAAAACCAAGTTCACCGTTAGTCGAATAAGTAACGTCACATCTATATGCTTCTCGTTTTTCATCTGGAGACATTGCGTTCAAATTAAGACCAACAGTTAAACCGAGCCATTTGTAAAGCTGACCCATTTCTTCTGCATCACGACTGGACAAGTATTCGTTGACAGTAACAACATGAACACCTTTTCCAGTTAATGCGTTCAAATATACTGGCATGGTCGCAGTCAAGGTCTTACCTTCACCGGTCATCATCTCAGCGATGTTACCATAATGCAGGGCAATTCCACCTAGAACCTGCACATGAAATGGATAAAGGCCTAAAACTCTTTTAGCTCCTTCACGAGCAACTGCAAAAGCTTCTGGCAAAAGTGAATCTAAGCTTTCACCATTTTTTAGCCGGTCACGGAATTCAGGCGTTTTTGCCTGCAATTCTTCATCAGCAAGTTGACCATACTCTTCTGCATGACTTTCAACTTTACTAGCAATTTTTTCAAACTTTTTCAGTTCTCTTTTATCGTTATTGTATAGTTTCTTTAAAATGTTTACCATTTAATCGATCCTTATATGTAGTTAAAGTATAAAAACACATGATAATTTTACCATGATTGACGCCAAATGAAAAATAAACAAAACAAAAACCTCACACTAAATGTGGGGCCCTTGCTTGATAATACTATTTTTATTTTGTTTCAATCAAACCATAACGGCCATCATTTCTGCGATAGACAACACTTGTGCCGTTAGTTTCACCGTCTTGAAAAACAAAGAAGTCATGCTCAAGCATATTCATTTGCAAAATAGCTTCTTCAGGACTCATGGGTTTTAAGCCAATTTGCTTATTGCGCACAATAGAAAATTCGTTACTCTCTTTGCCTTTGGTCTCTTCTTCAGCACTCTCAACAAAGAAGTCATTAATGCCTTTTTCACGACTCTTACGATTCACACGGGTCTTATATTTTCTAATCTGTCTTTCAAGTTTTTCAGAAACAAAATCAATACTGCGGTACATGTCGTCAGTAGTTTCTTCAGCTCTCAATACTAAGTATGGTAGTGGTATAGTTACCTCAACTTTAGCCTTGTGATCACGATACACCTTTAAATTAACATGGGCAATCATATCTTGATTCAAATCGAAATACTTCTCCAATTTTTTCAGGCGCTTTTCAACGTAACTTCTTAAAGCATCAGTTACCTCAATATTTTCACCACGGACATTATACTTTAACATATGAGATTCTCCTTTCAACTGCTTTTGCAGTCTTATGTTACCTATATTATAGCAAAATTATAGCAAAACATGAAAGCGCTGAACAATTTAGTTTTATCTGCATAAGGTAAAACTACTAATTTTTGCATTAGGAAAAACTTCTGCCAGTGCATCCCGTGCATGATAAAGCGTTCTGCCCGTAGTATAAATATCATCTAATAAAAGTATCTTGCATTTCTGAAAGCTAATCGTAAAGTTTTTCTTAACAAAAAAGCTTTGCTCACTACTTAACCTTTCCGCGCGGTTTTTTTCTCCTTGTGCACCAAGTCCTGCCTTCTTCTCCAATACATGGGTTAATGAAACAAGATTACCATATATTGAGCTGACAGTATCAAATTGCCTTTGTTCAAGATGCTCTGGAGAAGTGGGCACAGGAATATAGAGATCAGCTTTAAACTTAGCCAAATCTTCCTGACATAAATCATATAATACTCTGTGCAAAGCATAATCGCCATACCGCTTATAATTAACCATTAGGTCATGAAAAGCCCTATTATATAAATATACGGAATGGTTTTTCAATAATTTTGGGCCATAGATTTTCTGCCAATTAATGCAATCTGAACAAATTTTATCTTGGCTCAATTTGCCAAAACAAATTGGACAGTGTTTATCAGGAATCCGCATATATTTATTTTGGCAATTAGAACAGATGCATTTAGTTTCCTGTTTGTTCCAAGAGAATAATTGGATAAATGACACTTTAGCAACAAAAAACTGACCACACAGTAAGCATTTTTTCATTTATTCATCTCACGAATTTGTTTCATAGCATCACGAATACTTTTAGTATATTTATGATAACAAAATAAAACTAAACCACTGGGATCTGTTTTAGCTCGACCCACTCTACCAGCTATTTGTACTAAGCTCGAAGCAGAATAAATTTTATCATCTGCTTGAACAACAATTACCCAGACATGATTAAAAGTAACCCCTCGTTCCAATATTGTAGTCGTCACTAACAGCTGAATTTCTCCTGCTCGAAACTTTTCAACTTTATTAATTCTATTAATATCATTTGCATGAACTCCAGAAATCTTAATTTGACTAAATTTTGGCTCTTTTTTCAGGGCATCAATATAAAAGTTTATTTGATCAACACGAGGTACAAAAAGCAGTAATGGATGGCCTGCTGCTATAACTTTTATAATTTCTTTAATGAGCCTAACATTGATCTTGTTTTGGCGCAGAAAAGGACGAAGAAACAATTTTTCTTTTGGTACAGGTAAAAGATTTCCATGGAATCTTCTTTTCAACTTTAATTTTCGTAATTTACCTTTTTCTACAGATACCAATAAATCTTTAGTAGGCGTTGCAGTTAAGTAAACGCGTTGACCGCTATCATTAACTGCATTTTTCGCTGCAAAATGTAATTCCGAATTATGGACATAGGGAAAGGAATCAGCTTCATCGATAACAAGCAGATCAAAAGCATGGAAAAATTTTAATAATTGGTGTGTTGTACAAATGGTTAATTGTTCCAGTCCAGGCTCTTGATACTCACGCCCATGATATTTACCGATTTTAATCTCACTAAAAGCTTTTTGAAAACGCGGGTATAACTCGTTTACAACATCAATTCTAGGCGTGGCTATACAACATCTTTTTCCTTTTGCCAAACAGTGTGCTATTAACGGGAATAACATTTCTGTTTTACCTGCACCGGTTACCGCATGGACTAATGAATCTCGACCATATACATAATTTTCAGTTAATTTATGTGCAATCTCAGCTTGTAGTGAGGTTAGTTCACCCTTCCACGTTAATCCACCATTTGCTTTTATCGAGAAATTTATTTTTTGTTCATTGCGAATTAAATAATCACCCTCCACAATTCTTCCCAGACCAATGCATGCTCTGCAATATTTTTTGCCACTTGGCAGTTTGGCATAAACCCTGGCATTGCAGCGTAAGCAGCGACCATTTTTAATTGCCTCGATTTTGGTTAAGCCAGCCTTTGTGCTAAAATCCATTTGACTACTAAGCCATTGGCGGCCTGCAAGATTTGAAATATCTTCCATTTTGTCCTCCAATAATACATACGCAAAAAAGGGCTGATTTTTTTGAATGAAAAAGAAAATTATTTGACCATTAAAGAAAATGGCAATCACAAATTAACGATTAAAAAAAGTCGTTTTATTACGACTTTAATACGGACCCCAACTATTGAAGAAGCTGAAAAGGCAATTGCCGCTGTGTCTGACAAATACCGTGATGCCACTCATAATACGTTTGCTTATACTATTGGTCTCAACGATGAGCATGTTAAAGCCAGCGACAACGGCGAACCTTCTGGTACGGCCGGAGTTCCAGAACTAAAAGCCTTGCAGTTAATGAAACTTAAAAATGTCACTGCAGTAGTTACGCGCTATTTTGGCGGAATAAAATTAGGGGCTGGAGGTTTGATACGTGCATATTCTAATAGTGTGACTAAGGCAGTGGAAGCCATAGGCGTAGTTAAACGAGTTCAGCAACAGGGGGTTAAATTTCAAGTCGATTATAAAAAATTTGATGAAATCCAACACTATCTTAATCAACAAAAAATCTTTATTGACAATATTGATTATGGCGTCAGCGTGACAATTTCAATTTACATTGATGAAGGCAAATTAAAGGAATTGGAAAATGATCTCACTAATATTTTGTCCGGAAAAATACAGTTTATTTTTCTGCCTAAAAGATATAATGAGGTTCCCATTACTCAGCACAATTATCATGATCAATAAAAGCGTAATTCAATAACTATATAAAAGAAGAAGACAATCCACATTTAAAGAAGTTGTCTTCTTTTTTCTTGCTAATTTTGGCAATAGTCAAATTAACTTTTAAACTAAAATCTCTTGTCAGTATCTGCCAAGTTTAATCTTTCTTTTTCTTCTTTAATTGTTCAGGCTTGTCTTGCCCGAGGTGCCAAACTTCCACCGTAGGATCTTTTTTACTGCGAGAATTAATCAGTTTTTGGGTCAAATTCATCAGCGGTTTATATTTTTCTCCTAAAAGACCAATAGATTCCACAAAAAACTCTAAGGCAACTGCCAGACCAGCAATTAAAACCCACATTCCCCACATTGGTGACAACAAAAACAAGAGAGAAATGAATGAAAAAATAAGCGATAAAGCATAAATGGTTAAAACAGTTTGTCTGTGGGTCAAACCCATTTTCATTAGTTGATGATGCAAATGGTGCTTATCGGCTTGCGAAACGGGACGGTTATTTAATTTGCGCCGAATCATGGCATAAATTGTATCTGTAATGGGAACGCCTAAAATAGTGACCGGTACTAACAGAGAAATAAAAGTTACATTTTTTAAACCTTTAAGTGAAAACACCGCAATCATAAAGCCAATGTATAACGCCCCTGTATCACCCAAAAATATTTTTGCAGGATGAAAGTTATAGGGCAAAAATCCCAATAGACATGCTGCAAGCATAAAACAGCCAATAGGTATGTATAATTGACCGGTATGCAGGAAGAAATAACCAACGATCCCCATGGTAATAAGTGAAATCATTGAAACCCCATCGGCCAGGCCATCAAGACCATCAATTAAATCAACTGCGTTAGTTAAGGCTAATATCCAAAAAATAGTAATTGGTAAGCTCCACCAGCCTAATTGTATTTGTTTATTAAGAAAGGGCAAATTCAAGACGTTCATCCTGATGCCGGCAAGAAAATAAATTACTAAAGCACCAATAAATATACCCAACATTTTTTGCCTTGGCTTTAGCTCCATAATATCGTCAATTATGCCGGTTAAGACAATCACACTGGATCCTAAAAGTATGCTAAAAGCCTCATGTGTTGGAAATTGCTCACGCAATAAAACAAAAGCGCCAATATTGAAGGTCACAAAAATACCCAATCCGCCTAAAGTTGGCATTGGTTTTTTATTTACCCTTCTTTTATTTGGAATGTCGACTGCCCCTAATACAAAAGCCAATCTCCTAATAAAAGGCGTGATCGAAGCTTGTATAATCACTAAAAAGAATAATTCAACAATAATTTTAAACATAGTCGGCTACTTTCATTTATAGTTGTCTTAATTATACAAGCTCGAATAAAAATGCACAAATTAGGTTAATTGAATACTGGTTTTTTTAACAAAAAATTGTTATTTATAATATAAAAAGAACTAGGTTCAAATGAATCCAGTTCTGATTAATTAACAAAATATAAAAACTACATGTGAGAGGCAGTTGAACTTGCATCAGCCCCTACTTTGACATTAGTTGCAGCACTTTCTCCAGCTATTCTTCCAAAAACAACAGCATTAGTAATGCCCATCCCACATCCAGGATAAGTCATTCCGCGCCAACCACCTGTAGTACTTCCTGCAGCATAAAGATTGTTTATCTTTTTATCAAAATTGTCCAGAACTTCTGCTTTGGTGTTAATAGCTAATCCACCTGCCATGTCTGGTGTTGAGGGAGCTAGTTTAGCAGCATAAAATGGTGCTTTGAAAGCTGTTAAATCTTTTTGACGACCAAATTCTGTATCTTCACCATTAATAACGTCATTATTCCACTTTTTAATTGTTTTCTCTAATACCTCTTGGTTTAGGTTAATCTGTTGAGCTAATTCTTTTATCGTATCAGCTTTCTTGAAGTAACCATCTTCTACCTCACGTTTTAAATGTGGTGACGGAGCTGGTGCTGAAAAAGCAGCTGGCATTTCATTTGCCATGCCTTCATCAAAAATTAGCCAAACGTAGCCTTGATCAAGACTTGCGATTTTCTTAGAGGCATATTCAAAATACATATCTTCCCTAAAGTGCCTTTTAGCATCTGTGCCTACCCAAATGTAAGGCTTTGTCCAGGCAGTACACAGAGGACCGATACATACATTATCGCCGGATTGAGTACCAATTGAGTTGGCTATTGGCATCCACATATCTTTTAACTTAGCGCCAATTTCAGCGCCCATAGTGATACCATCACCCATTTGTCTGATTGAGCCATATGATTCTCCAACAGCAAAATCAGGCGCAAAACTCTTAAGGATTTCTTTATTACGAGAAAAGCCTGCTGTAGCAATAATAACACTTTGGGCTTTGTAGTTACCCTTATTAGTATGTACACCCACTACATTATTATTCTCGTCAGTTATTAAGCTCTCAGCTGTGATATTAAAAATAAATTTTGTGCCAACTTCTTTTGCCTTATTGTAAAGCGGCTTTGACAGACCATAGCCACTTTTTTCGACAGTTAAATGTGATCTGGCTGCCGGAATAGCATAGTCTTTCATTGCTTCTTCATTGCCAATTTCTTGGACTTCTTGAAAATTGACACCAACTTCATCAGCCAGCCATTCATAATCTTCTGCACCATGTTCAACGATTGTTTCTCTCATGCCCGCATCTTCATAGCCTTGACCAACTGCTTTTAAATAATTATTCCAGTTTTCCTTGGTATCTTTTATTCCCTGAGATTTTTGCAAACTAGTGCCCCCACCAGCGTTGTAATAACCGCCAGACAGAGTCATATCGGACAGCATGTAACTTGAAGTATATTCTAAACAAATTACTGAGGCACCTTTTTGCCTTGCAGAAATAGAAGCTGAAAGACCAGCGGCACCTGCACCAATTACTAAAACATCAGTTTGATCTTCAAATTGCAAATCATCTGGATTAACGTTACGGTAGTCCTCACCATTAACCTTTTTTGCAGTATTTCTCAAATCTACTTTTTTATCAAGACCACTAGGATCGCCAGCCTTTGAAACTGCATCTCTGACTGCTTTTTGGACGGCTTGAAAACTAATAGTTGCTCCAGTAACTGCATCAATGTTATATGACTGATGCTCAACAATTAGCTTTGGTGCCTTTTTCAATGCAGCAGTGCTTATACCAGAAGTTTCATCTTGCTTATCAATTGTTACATCCGTAATTTTATTGTCTTTGACTGTTACCGAAACCTTGACTTCACCTCGATTACCAGAACCTTGTCCTTGATAAACGCCATCTTTTAAATTTGCCATTTCTTATCCTTTCGTCAAAATCTATGCCTGCTTCAACGCAGATTCTACTGCTTCTTTAAATGCGCGACTTGATGCAGAAGCTCCAGAGACAGCATCTACGTTAGCTGTTTTGTTAGTCAACATTTCTTGTTTCATTTTCTTAATCGCTTTTTCACCGTAGTCGGGCGATTCGCTTTCTTTTAAAACTTCAATATTGGTTGGACGCTTATCACTGTCAACTGTTACTCGCACTACAATTTCATTGCCCATGCCGCTTGAAGATTTACCAATATATTGATTTTCAGCAGTTGAATAGCTTTCTTCTTTAACATCTGATTCAGGAAATGCAACATCAGCATTATTTTCACTAACACTGGCACCTGAGACTACTTGATCATTCTTAATTTTGGCGGCATTTTCTCCGGCTATTTTACCAAATATTAAGCAGTCAGCCATGTCACCCCCGCCATTGTATTGATTTGCACCTATATGACCCAGTTCACCAGCAGCATATAAGTGTGGCAAAACTTTCTGATCTGTATCTATGACTTCAGCATTTTCATTTCGACGGGGACCACCTTGGGTGTTTAACATGGTATGTTGTTGAGCTAACGAATAGAACGGACCTGTAAGTGAAATTTTGACCATTGATTCTGGCTTACGTCCACACTGATAGTCGACTCCCTGATCAACAAAGAAATTATATGTGTTCAAAGTATTTTCTAAAACTGCCGGATCAACTTTAATTTCTTGAGCTAAATCTGCGATAGTTTCTGACTTAACTACTTTACTTAGAGCCTCTTTTTGAAATTCATCATTATCAGCTGAGAACAGTTCATCGTATTTTTTCTGATCAAAAATCATATGAGGATGTATTTGAGCTAAAGGAATTCTCCAAAGACCATGATTATAGCGATGACCATGACGAGTTGGATCGTCTTCTGCTACATAACGCGTACCATCATCACCAACTGTGATCAAGGATCCAGCAAATAATGCTTTCCATGCCATAATGTTATGAGCTCTTTGGCCTTTAGGAGCAGCTAAATTAACAGTCCCACCGGGTTCATAATTATTCATATGCCATAAATCTGCACCAACTTCTATAGCCATCTTGATGCCATCGCCATTGTTATAAAGCGTACCGTATGGTAATAAATTAGTTTCACCTAAGTAGTCCTGCACCATTTGTTCGTTATTTTCAAATCCACCAAGAGCTAAAACTACACCATTTTTTGCTTGAACATTGAACAGCTTGCCTTTATTTTCAATCTGTACACCTACAATTGTCTTACCTGTATCCTGAATTAAATGCTTTGCTGGTGTTGAATAAAGTATATCAATCTTGTCGCTGCGATCCAGCACATTCTGTCGCAATTTTTTCCAAAGAGCAGCATCAAATATCTGATCATGCACTAACAAGTCATCATTGGTGTCTGCGCCTTCAAATTCAGGATATTCAGCACTCATATAAGCCAGCATAGCAACATTTTTGTTTCCTGGATTGCTTTTAACGCTGAATGCTTTACCACCCAAATATTTTTCAAAGTAATCTGGTAAATTGACCATCCCTTTTACAAAAGTTTCAAGCACCTGCTCATCTAAATCCAGTGGGGCAGTCATTTTTTGATAATACTTTTTGAGCTTGTCATAATCATAACCTGCTTCAACAATCTGACCACAGTACCGGGTATTACCACCCTCATGTCCTTCCGGCGCACTGTCAACTAGAAGAACTTTTGCTCCTTTATCTGCTGCAAAACGCGCCGCTGTAGCACCTGCTCCGCCAAAACCTATTACAACAACATCATAAGTAGCATTCCAAGATTCATTATCTTTTAAAAACATTTTGTTTTCTCCTCAATTAAATTGCATTAATACTATTAGATTGTAGAATTTTTTGCAGTCTGTATTCTCTGACCGTAACTCCAGACCATTTTTTAAAAGCCTTATAAAATGAAGCAACACTATTAAAACCGACTAAAAAACTTACTTCAGCAGTATTTAAAGTCTTATCTTGAAGCAGGTTTTGTGCCAAAATCTTTTGCACAATACTGAGTTGCTCTTTAAATGTAGTACCTTCATTTTGCAGCCATCTTTGCAAGGTCCGTGAAGAAATACCCAGTTTATTTGCTACATCGTTTAGCTGAAAATTACCCCCAGCAATCAGTTTAAAAAGAGTGTTTTGCACAACAGCTGAAATTGGAGGATTGATATTTAATTTTTTGATGTACTTTTTTAAACCGGGTTCAATAAAGTTCCACATTACATCATTTTTAGTTATAAATGGTTGTTCTAAATCACGCTTTCTAAACACCAAATAATTGTCTAAACTATTTTGACCTTTAATGCCTAAATAATCGTTAATTTTTGATCCATATTTGTATTTGCTACCAATAGACACGGGAATAATAGTTTTATTCGTTCCTGCTCTAATCAGACTAACCAAAGATATTTGATCAACCAGTAAACTAAATCGTGAGTATTTACGATATTGATCTAAATATCTAATATGAATTCTTAAATTTTCACCTTCTTTAAATCTGCCCATTTCGATTGGCCCTATAAGCTGCTGGTAAGTCGCCAAACGGGAAATCGCCTGTTTTCCGTTTTTACTTGACAGTGCAGCAAAATATGGAGGAACAAACTGGTAAAAATTGCGGACATTGCTGCAAGCCAGCAACTGTTCGTCACTTGCTTTTCTATCAAGCACCTGAAATACATGTGAATTCTTAATCCACTTAGCATTGAGATATTTATCCATAACGCTGGAATCAAGTAAACCAGAAATAGAATCAAATGGATACCCTAGCTCTTGCAAAAAATCTTTCAGCTCAATTGTTATTTTTGAATTCACAGCAGTTTCCTCCATTCAATTTTAATTGTATACCCTTTCACTTTAGCAAAATATGTCTATTTACGATAATATATGTCGAAATGTGCCACATTTTATTTGTTTTTATAAAAATAAATAAATAAAAAAGGCTGAATTTTTTAGAATTCAACCTTATACTTTTATTTTGCAATAGTTACAGCACGCTTTTCACGAATAACTGTTATTTTAATATTACCCGGGTAATCAAGTTCTTTTTCAATTTGATTACGAATGTCTCGTGCCAGTACTGTAATACGATCATCTGAAATCTTATCAGGTTCAACCATCACGCGAACTTCACGTCCAGCCTGAATAGCATATGCCTGCTTAACTCCTTCATACCTGTTAGCTATTTCTTCCAGGTCAGTAAGTCTTCTAATGTAGTTTTCCAAACTCTCGCTTCTGGCACCAGGTCTTGCAGAAGAAATTGTATCCGCTGCAACTACCAGTTCAGCAATAAATGATAACTTCGGCACATCCCCATGGTGTGCTGCAATTGCATTAACAACCACATCCGGCTCGTGATATTTCCTGGTCAATTCCACGCCAATTTCAACGTGTGACCCTTCAATGTCATGGTCGACTGCTTTTCCAATATCGTGTAATAATCCCGCGCGAACCGCTAATTTTTCATTTAATCCAAGCTCCGCAGCCATTGTTCCAGCTAGTTTTGCAACTTCAATCGAATGACCCAAAACGTTTTGACCGTATGATGTACGGTACTTGAGTCTACCCAATATTTTGACCAACTCTGGATTCATTTTGTGAATCCCCAGTTCCATTAGAGCGCTTTCGCCAGCTTCGTAAATATCATCATTAACTTCTTTACGAGCTTTATCAACTGTCTCTTCAATTCTAGCTGGGTGAATTCTTCCGTCTTTAATTAAACGCTCCATTGCTCTTTTAGCAATTTCACGCCGAATTGCATCAAAACCACTCAGTGTCACAACTTTAGGTGTATCATCAATAATTAGATCCACACCCGTTAGTGCTTCAAAAGATCTGATATTACGCCCTTCACGACCGATAATTCGGCCTTTCATTTCCTCATTAGGCAAATCAACTACTGACACCGTAGTTTCGGCTACCGTATCAGCGGAACTGCTTTGAATAGCATCAATAATGATTTTACGTGCATAGTGATCCGCCTTGGCTTTCACTTCTTGATTACTATTACTAATCATTTCTGCTCGTTCTTTAACTAATTGGTCCGACAATTGATTTAAAACAAGCTTTCGCGCCTGCTCCTTGTCTAAGTGAGCAACTTCATAGAGCTTTTGTGTAGTCTGTTCGACTAATTCATCTGCCTTTTGCAACTTAGTGGTCAATTCATTTTGCTTATTTTCTAGCTGTTCGTCTTTTTTAGCTAAATCATCCTCTTTTTCCTTTAGCAAAGAGTTTTTATGATCAAGAGTATCCTCTCGTTGAGTTAAGCGATTTTGATCACGTGCTATTGTATCACGTTTGTCGTTTAATTCATCTTCAACTTTTTGTCGATAATCTTGAATTTGTTCTTGGGCTTCAAGAATTTTTTCTTTTTTGGTGTTTTGCGCACTTTGTTTTACAGCGTCAGCTGCCTGCTTTTGTGCATTGACTTCTGCTTTAGCAGCATCGACTCGTGCTTTTGCTTCGGTTAAAATATGATCGGCATCGTTTTGAGCATTTTGGGCTTTCTTTTCCCAGATATTTTTACGTATAGCGTATCCTACAACTATGCCTACTATAATTGAAATAATAGCAATCGCGACGGGAATCAAAAATTTACTCATCATGATTTCTATCGCCTTTTTTTATTTTTTTAGATTATTCACACAATATTAATGATAAAGAACCACGGAGATTATGTCAAACGTCATGAAAAAAACCTCGACCAGTTTTCACAGGTCAAGGTCTATTTCCTCATAATTAGCTTTTGCTGTCAGCTTCTTTTTTATCAGAAGCTTCCTTTTCTTTGCTTGCAGCCTTTTTAGCTTTCTTCTCTTTTATTTTTTCTGGATCTTCTCTTTCAGCTACGGATTCTTCATCAATGCCGAAAGCCTGACGAACTTGTTTCTGAACATCATCATAAACATCAGGATGATCTTCAAGATACTTTTTGGCATTTTCTCGTCCTTGCCCAATTCGTTCATCATGATATGAATACCAAGAACCAGCTTTAGCAATAATGTCCTTGTCAGCAGCCATGTCTAGAAGTTCACCACTTTGAGAGATACCTTTGCCGTACATCATATCAACTTCGGCAACTTTAAAAGGCGGAGCAACTTTATTCTTAACAACTTTGATTTTTACGCGGTTACCAGTGATTTCACCACCAGTTTGTTTAATTTTTTCTGCTCTTCTAATTTCAAGTCGAATAGTTGCGTAAAACTTAAGTGCACGACCACCTGGCGTAGTTTCAGGATTACCAAACATGATCCCCACTTTTTCACGTATTTGATTAATAAAAATTGCTATAGTTTTAGTCTTATTAATATTACCTGAAAGTTTACGCAATGCTTGACTCATTAAACGTGCTTGCAGTCCAACGTGGCTGTCGCCCATTTCGCCGTCAATTTCAGCTTGAGGCACAAGTGCTGCAACCGAATCAACTACTAAAATGTCAATCGCACCACTCGTAATCAATGTATCCGCAATTTGCAATCCCTCTTCACCAGTGTTAGGCTGGGATAAAATTAATGAATCAACATCAACGCCTAAAGCTTCCGCATATGCCGGATCCATGGCATTTTCAGCGTCAATATAAGCAGCCGTGCCACCTCTTTTTTGCACTTCAGCAACCGCATGTAACGCAACTGTCGTTTTACCAGAAGACTCTGGTCCATAAATTTCTACAATTCTACCACGGGGATAGCCGCCAACTCCTAAGGCCGCATCAAGAGCAAGCGAACCTGAAGGAACAGTTGAAATTTTGGTGTCGGCCTTATCGCCCATTCGCATGACGGCGCCTTTACCAAAATTCTTTTCAATTTTCTTAAGTGCATTTTCCAATGCAGCTTGTTTTTCATCTTTGGCCAAGACTCTTGTCCTCCTATAAATAGTTTCATCATTTTAATACGTAATAATTATACTTTGCTTTAGTGTATATTTGCAAGAAAAAAGGCGAACAAATGTTTATTAATTTTATTCACAATAATAATTACGTAAAAATTGCCAAAAACTTTTTTAGTTTGCCTTTTTTAATCCCTTGGGTTGTAATATTTTCTGCAAAAAATTCAAAATGACGTCTGCTAAAATTGCCATTAATGCTGTAGGAAGAGCTCCAGCCAGTATGATTGCACTGCCGTTGGTAGCATTAGTACCACGAATAATAATGTCACCTAAACCGCCAGCACCTACAAATGAACCAATTGATGTAATACCAATAGCTATGACTAAAGCATTTTTTAAGCCTGCTATAATAACTGACATTGATAAAGGCAAACGAACCATGTAAAGCAGCTGCAATTTTGTCATACCCATCCCTTTACCAGAATCAATAACATTTTTATTAACATTACTCATACCAGTATATGTATTTTTAATAATAGGCAAAAGTGAATAAAGCGTAACAGTGACGATAACAGTCATAACGCCCAAACCCAAGCCAATCATTACGATGGATAAAAGTGCCAAAGATGGAATTGTTTGGATAAAATTGGCAATTTCAACAACAAAATCACCTAAATGACCATTGCGAGAGATAAAAATTCCTAGAGGAATACCTATAATTGCAGCAAATAATACCCCGTAGATTGAAATGAGGAAAGTGCGATTAAATTGTTCTAATACATAACTGCCATTATGGGCATAATAATAAATAAATTGCTGCCACAATGATAAATGAGACATTATTTCTCCCCCTTAAAGTAATTATGTTTTACTAAAAATTGATGTGCAACAATAGACGGCTCGAGCAACTTGTCATCAACTTGAAAATTCATTTTACGAATATCATGCACACTCACATTGCCAACTAGTCTGGTCAGTATTGGCTTTAATTCAGGATGCTCACGCAATAAATAATTATTGATTAACATCCCACAATTATACGGTGGAAAGAAATGTTTATCATCTTTGAGGAGATGTAAATTATAGCTGTCAATTCGACCATCTGTTGAATAACCCAAAATAACATCCATTTTTCCACTATTCAAAGCGGAATAAACTAAACCTATATTCATAGGATGGGCTTTAGCAAAAGTCATTCCATAAGCTGTTTGAAAAGCCGGATAACCCACTCCTGGAGCATTAACCCATTCAGATGCTACACCAAAAGAAAATTTGTCTTTAACTTTCTTTAAATCTGAAATTTTATAAAGATGATATTTCTTTTGATCTTTTGCTCTAACCATAAAGGCATAATTATTAGCAAAACCATAGGTATGCAAATAGGTTTGGTCCCATCTCTTTTTTACTTCTCTGCGAACTGTATCATTTGCCTTCTTGGAATCTTTAATCGCAGTTAGCAGCAGATTGGCTGTTAACTCGCCACCATCATACGCGGCTGCTTGGATATCAGCATCATGCCGAATTAGAGCTTGGTGCTGCATCGGTGCAGAACCCAAATTATTAACAATAGAAGTCTTATATGACGTCTCGTGCTCAATTAATTGGGCAACAATATTTGCCATAATTTGCGATTCAGTCGTTGTCAGTGCCGTAATTTTAATATCTTTTTCACTACCTTGACTGTCAGAAAGTCCTGGTAAACCACAAGCACTAGTAGTAAGCAGTATGAGCAAGGTGGTTATCATCAGCAATATTTTTTGCAAATACTTTTTCACGATGAACACCTCCTTATATTCCCTTTGGCGTCAGCTTACGTTCCAGCTTACCCAATAGGTAATCCGTTAATAGAGCCAAAATGATTACAGGAATCGTTCCTCCAAAAATGAGGTCTGTTTGGTAGAGGCTAAGTCCATTAAAAATAAAGTCTCCTAAGCCGCCAGCTCCGATGTATGAAGCAAGTGTCGCCCAGGCAATTACATAAATAGCAGAAAGTCTGATTCCTGCCATGATTACGGGCATAGCTAAAGGAATATCAACTTTTAAAATAAGCTGCATATTAGTCATGCCTAACCCGCGTGCTGAATCAATTGTATCTTGATTAACATCAGTTAGCCCTACATATGTGTTGCGTAAAATGGGCATTAAACTATAAAGAAAAAGAGCTATGATTGCGGGCAGTTTCCCAACACCAAAAAACGGTATCATGATTGCCAGCAAAGCCAAAGCCGGTATAGTTTGCAGCATACTGGCTATTGCTATTACTACTTTAGCAATTCGCTTAAATTTCATTAATATCACGCTTAAGGGAACTGCAACAATTATTCCTAACCCTAAAGAGATAGCAGAAATATATATTTGTTGCCAAGTTTTTACTAATAATTCTGAACCGTGTTGTGCAAAAAAGGCTGACATTGTTATTTCGCCTCTTTTTCTGAAGAATTTTGCAGGCGACTTTTATCGCCCCATATTTTTTCATAAACAACATTTACTAAACTAGCACGTGTGACTATACCTACTAATTTTTTATCAGAATCCGTTACGGGTATGTAGCTCTTATTCCGACTCATGATCCGACTAAAATTGTCACGCAAATATTCCTCAGGACCGACAGTGCTCAGTTTAGTAATCAAAATATCACTGACACTACTTACTTTAGGGTAATTGCGTTGCAAATCATCAATTGAAATGTAGCCTTTAAGGTGGTCCCCATTATCAACGACTAAAAGCGTATCAACTCTATGCTCCTTCATCATGGTTAAAGCGTCAGTGAGCGAAGCTCCTAAATCAATTTTAGTTGGGTTAGTCAACATCACGTTTTTAACTTTTACAGTTTCATATTTTGCTTCTGACAAACGCTCTTCACCAATCAAGCTCTTAACGTAATCATTTGCAGGATGATGTAGAATCTGGTCAGGTGTTCCTACTTGAATCAATTGCCCATCATGCAAAACAACTACTTTAGTGGCAAGCTTTAATGCCTCATCCATGTCATGAGTGACAAAAACAATTGTTTTGCCTAATCGCACTTGTAAATTTTGAATTAAATTCTGCAAACTTTCACGAGTTATTGGATCCAGTGCGCCAAAGGGCTCATCCATTAATATCAAGTTTTGGTTTGCAGCTAATGCACGCACAACTCCAATTCTTTGTTGCTGACCGCCCGATAACTCTGAAGGATATCTATCTAAATATGACTCAGGTAATTCAGCCATTTTAATAAGTTTTTGCGCCTCACCAGCCAGCCTGTCCTTAGGCCATTTTAGTAATTTGGGTACTAAAATAATATTTTCCCTGATGGTCATATGAGGCATTAATCCATTATTCTGAATAACATAACCTATGTGCCGCCGTAAATTAACTGGGTTAAAACTTTTAACATTTTTGCCGTCAACAAGCACTTCACCCTTAGTTACACTATTCATGCGATTTATCATACGCATTAAAGTAGTTTTTCCTGAACCGGAGGTACCAATCAGGCAGCAAAAATCACCTTTTTCTATTTTGAAACTAATATGTTTTACAGCTGCATTTTTCATCTTAGGATATATTTTTGATACATCCCTAAATTCAACTGCTGGTACTTTTTCTACCATAAAATTTCCTCCTTTTCCAATATTCCCTTAATCTAATCCTAACAAGTAAATGGAACATAATCAACAATCAGCATTTTTTGGAGACTTTTATATTAAAAATCACGCACAAAAAAGCACCACTTATAGTAGTGCTTTTTTATAATTTATCCCATCATTAAATTTACATTGAACCTTCAAAAACATCCCATGAGCTGTGGAAATAGTCCCAGCCTGAGTAAATAGTAAAAATTAGTGCAATATATAGTAAAATAGTTCCTATATGATAGAAATCTCCAATTAATAAAAAGATTATTGATAGCATTTGACAAGTCGTTTTAATCTTACCGGGCATAGCTGCAGCCATAACCTGACCCTTATTTTCTGCCAGTATTAAACGTAAACCTGTTACTGCCAATTCACGACAAACGATAATAGCGATAACCCAGGCAGGAGCCAGATTTAGCGAAATTAACATTATGAAAGCAGTCATAGTCAACATTTTATCTGCCAGCGGATCAGCAAATTTACCAAAATTGGTAACCAGATTACGTGCTCTCGCTATATGCCCATCAAACCAGTCGGTTGCAGATGCCACCGCAAAAACAACAGCAGCAATGACTAACTTCCAATAAACTGTTGTTCCTGCTACTTTAACGCTGGCATCGCCACCAAAAATGACAATTAACATAAAAACTGGTATTAATAATATTCTAAAAACCGTTAACTTATTAGGTAAATTCATTCTTAACTTTTCCTCCCAAAATAGTTATCTTTCATTACTTTCATTCCCACTGGAAGAATTGCTTCCAGAATGACCAGATTCACTACTATGATCATTATTATTTGACTGATTGTCGTCATGACCTGACTGACCATTTTGATTACTCTGGTTATTATTTTGATTATTTTCTTGGCTATTGGTCGAACTAGAATGATTATTGTCATTAGCATTAGCATTATTGTTATTGCTATGACCGCCAGTTTGATTATGACTCTGATTTTGATGATTTGAGTTACTATGTTCAGAATTATAATTAGTGGTTCCAGAATTATTCTGGCCACTCTGTGTTTGACTATTATGACGTTTACCAATATAAAATGTCAAAGAAAGATTCGAATTCTGAGCAGTGTATGGAACTTTTTTACCACCAATTGTAACTGAAGTTCCAATAGCATTACTGAATGTAACAACAACTGTTTGTGCAGTTTCAGGAATCCTCAGCGTATGCTTTTGACCAGCGGTTAATGTCTGACCACTTTGGTTAACGCCATTCATTGCAATAGAAACAGTAGTGGCTTGATCACCAGCCCGCACGACTAAGTTGCGATTATTTTTTAGACCAGTAATCTGAAATTGGTTTGCTGCCAATTCTTTAATTTTTACGCTTTTCTTTTTAGGCTTTTTAACCTTCTGATGACGTTTGCCATTATCTGAAGAAACAGAAACATCCCCTGTTGTATTGTTATTTTGATTGCGACTAGAAGAAAAATGAGCATAAACAACATAGCATACCAAAACAACAACGATTATTCCCAGACCAACAATAATCCGTGGAAGGTAATCCTGCCATATTTTTTTCTTGTTATTAGTAGTTTTACGGACTTCTTCACTTTTGTTGTCAATCGAATCTTCGACAAATTCATCAGGCTCTGCCTTAGGAATATCTTCATGATATTCACTTAAAAGCTTTTTACCATCCAAACCGACTATTTGGGCATACTGCCTGATAAATGCTCTTACATAAAAATCTCCAGGAAGTTTATCAAAATCGTTTTGCTCGATCGCCGTCAGATATCTGCCTTGAATTTTGGTTGCTTTTTCAATATCTTCAATTGAAAGTCCCTTAGCCTCTCTGGCACTGCGTAATTTATCTCCGATATCTGCCATAGTTACCTCTTTAAATTCTAAATTTACTCTTTGAGTATAACATATACTACATATTATTTTTACATTTATATGAGCCAGCCGCCACTAACATATATTGTTTGTCCAGTTAAATATCCTGAATGGACGTCAAGTAGTGTCCTAACCCAATAGGAAATATCTTTGCCTTCTGCTAAACGGCCAACAGGTATTTCGCCTCTAACTTCTTCCATTGCTTCAGGTGCTAATATTGAATTCATTGCTGTATTAACAGCACCAGGTGCTACAACATTTACCGTAAGATTGGCTGAAGCAACTTCACGGGAATATGCTTGTGCGAAACGTTCAAGACCTGATTTAGAAGAACTGTAAACAGCTTCCATAGCACTGCCTGAACCACCATAAACCGAACCTAAATAAACGATACGACTATAATTATTTTTTATCAAATGGGGTTCTAATAATCCTGTTAGTTTAATTGGTGTAATCAAATTAATGTGCAAAATATCATCAATTTTTGCCATATTTTGACTACTTACAAAATTATAATCTGTAATTCCCTGAGCAAACACAACAGCATTTACTGGCAAAAGATTATTAACAAATTCTTTTAACTCATCATTTTTAGCCAAAAAATCCAATTTTATAGGAATAAAGTCCTGATTAGGATATTTCTGACTCATTCCTTCAGCCATAGTATAGGCTTCCTGCCAATTTTTACTGCAATGAACATAAAGAGACCAACCAGCTTGGGCTAAGTCAGCACAAATAGCTTGACCAATGCCACCTGTTGCACCAAATACAAGCGCTCGCTGCAATTAAAACATTCCTTTTATTTTAAAATTGTATGAAGATGACCATATAGCTAAACTATTTTTAGAAAATAAATTCAGTTATGCATTCATATTCGATTATATTTTAACATTATTTTTTGGCAAGTTTGAACTAATAAAGCGACTTGATAAACTTTCTTAAAAATTAGCTTTTGTCTTCATCTTTTTTAGGCGGTAATAATACTTGACGAGGTTTTGAACCTTCAGATGGGCCCACAATGCCTTTTTCTTCCATTGCATCAACAATTCGGGCAGCACGATTATATCCTATGCGAAACCTTCTTTGTAAGAGTGACACACTAGCTGTTTGTTGCTGTCTGACCAGTTCAACAGCCTGATCATAATATTCATCCTCTGGTTCGTCATCTTGTTTCTCAGAATTTTCTTGACCTTTTTGTGGAATCATACCTTGATCATATTCAGGTTTTTGTTGTTTCTTTACCCAAGAAATTATTTTCTCAACTTCACTAGAAGAAACATAAGCACCCTGAATACGCTCAGGTTTAGACGCTCCGACCGGCATGTACAACATGTCACCTCTGCCAAGCAGTTTCTCGGCACCAGTTTGGTCTAAAATTGTTCTTGAATCAATACCACTCGAAACGGCAAAAGAGATTCGCGATGGTACATTTGCCTTAATTAAACCGGTGATAACATCAACACTCGGCCTTTGAGTAGCCAGAATCATATGAATTCCTGCAGCACGAGCCATTTGCCCTAGGCGGACAATTGCACCTTCAACATCGCGGCCACCAACCATCATCAGATCACTAAGCTCATCAACTACGACCAAAATATAAGGTAATAGTTTCATTTTCGGCTTTGACTTTTCCTGATTATTAAGTCGAACCTTATCATTAAATTCGCCAATATTACGAGCACCACTTGCGGCAAATAATTTATAGCGTCGTTCCATTTCTTTAACAGCTTTACTTAGAGCATTTGCGGCCAGCTTGGCATCTGTAACTACCGGTATCAACAAATGCGGAACACCGTTATAAACAGAAAGTTCCACCATCTTGGGATCAATTAAAATCAGTTTAACTTGATCCGGCAGTGCCTTCATTAATATACTCGTTAAAATAGTATTGATTGCAACAGACTTCCCCGAACCTGTTGAACCAGCAATGAGAAGGTGAGGCATTTTAGTTAAGTTTGCTGAGATAGTTTGACCACTAACGTCTTTTCCCAAAGGTACTTGCATAGGGTCTTTCTTAGCTTTATTATCTTGACTTTGCATTACATCTTTAAAAGCAACAACTGAAGTATTTTTGTTAGGTACCTCTATACCAATATATGGCTTACCCGGAATAGGTGCTTCTATTCTGATATCTTTTGCAGCCAAAGCAAGAGCCAAGTCATCTGCTAAATTTACAATTCTACTAACTTTAACCCCAACAGCAGGCTGAACTTCATACCGTGTAATTGTTGGTCCTAAAATTGCTTTTTTAATAATAACTTTGACCCCAAAACTTTTAAAAGTAGACTGCAAGGTTTGCGTATTTTTGCGAATGAGAGCTTTATCAGTACTTTGGTCAATATTCTTAATGCTATCAAGTAAGGCTATTGGCGGCTTTTGATAATTAGGACTAACTTTTTGGTCTTGCTTAAGTTCGCCATGATCTACAGATCCTAATTCTTGTTTAATTTTTCTGTCTTCTTCAGCAAAAGAATGAGATTTGGGTAAATTGCTACTAGAACTAGTTGCTTTTCTCCCTTTTTCATTATCATTTTGACTGGCCACCTGAATCTGCGGCTCAACTGGGGCATGCTCTGGCATATCACCAAATTCAGATTCGTTTGCAACTGCATCGTCTGTATCCTGAGTATCTGTGAATTCTTCAGAAGACTCGTCATTAACGGCAAAATCATCAACATCGGGAAAAACCATATTTTTAGATTTTGATGTCTCCTGTGAATTCTGAGATTGTTCGTCTGAGATTTTCTGTTTCTTTTTCTCTCTAAAAGAACCATATTTATTTTTTATTTTCGTGCCGGCTGCCTTATTTTTATTAATAAAAAGCTGACTAACCTTCTGAAATTTTTGGATTATCGTGGCCAATTTTACATCAAAGAACATTAAAATGCCGCATGGAATCAGTAAAATCGCAACTACACGCAATCCTATATGGCCTAGTAAGGGATAAAATAATTGGTAGCATAATGCGCCAATGACTCCTCCCCCAACATGTTTAGTAACAGCCATGCGACCAAATTCAGCAGAAATTTCATGCCAAAAGGCATTCATAAATGCATTGTTTACAAATTCACTTTCAAAATAAACGCTGCTTTGGATTAATAAAAATCCCAGTATTGCAAAAAACAGGCCACAACTGCGTTTAAATTTAAAGTGCATTGGCTTATTGTAAATTAGCATGACCAAACCAAAAATAATGCAAATTCCAGCTGCTAATAAATAGGAATCTCCAAAGAAGAAACGAAAAATATTAGCAACTTGTTTTCCTAAAATTCCGTATTTAACAAATGCCAAGACTGATATAAGAATTTGTATCAGTCCAATGATTGCCCAGGTAATTCCAGTATTTTGTTTTTTCTGATGAGCCTTGGTGGTTTTTCTCCTTTTCTTTTTAGGCATAATACTACCTAATCAGCAATTAAAAATTTGCTTGGAAGTTCAAATTAACTGGCTCATCCAAAGTAATTTGAGTAACTTCATAAGTAAGGGTTTCAATATATTCAACTAATGGCCGACTAAGCAACTTATAGTCACTTTTTTCCAGATCACTGCCATCACCAAAATAATCTTTAATTTTAACGATTTGACTAATCATTCCGCTTACAGAAAAATCTCCTGGCGCAGGTGCCACGTCAAAAACAACGGTTACATCAAAATAATTGCCGTCAGTACCAGCATCAGTTGTGCCATCATCATTTTGTTTTTCAACCTTTTTCAAGCCAAAATTTACCTGATCTTTAGTTTCCGGCTCTTCATTAATATCATAATGAAAGTTTTTGACTATAACAGGAGTTTCTTTTTCAAAATCCATCTTAGTTTCCTCCTAAATTTCTTTCATACCGCTCTGGGCGATTATAGCTATCTTTTAATTTATCATTTTCATAATGATGTGTAGTTTCTAAATCAGGAAAACCCTGCTGACGCAATGCTTCAAGTAAAACTATCGCTACCGAATTGGCTAAATTGTAGCAACGAATATTATTAGACATTGGTATTCTCAAATTGCGGTCATAATATTCGCGCATAAATGTTTCAGGTAAACCAGTTGTTTCTTTACCAAATACAAAATAGTAATTTTTTGCAGAATCTGTATAGTCTACTTCCGCATAATTTTTGGAAGAAAACTTAGAAATAAGATACATTTCATCTTGGGGACCAAGTTGCTTCAAGAATGCATTAAGATCTTCATGTACGTGAACATCAACCTTATCCCAATAATCTAAACCCGCTCGCTTCATTTTTTTATTATCGATTTGAAAACCTAATGGCTCAATTAAATCAAGAACTGTATTAGTTCCAGCACAAGTCCGAGCAATGTTACCAGTATTAGCCGGCATCAGTGGTTCGTATAAAACTACGTGATTTGTCAATCTTTTTCTCCTTCACTAATTTTTTCACAAATAAGAATTATTTTTTTGGCGCCTTTTCTTCTGATTTCCCGCTTAAATTATTCGAGTTTTCAGCCACAACTTGGACGTTTTCTTCATCTTCCTTAAAAACTTGCGAAACCTTCCGGTAATAATTATAAACACGTAAAATGATGATTTTTAAAATAGCATAAATGGGGATACCAAAAATGACGCCCCAAAGTCCCCAAACAGCACTTGAGCCTATCAATAATAAAATAGTAGTAACAGGATGCATTTCCATCTTATTTCCCATTACCAAAGGACTAATAACTCTAGACTCAATGGTCTGTTCGATTGCAAAAACTACCAAAACTTTAATTACCATTGGCACAGAAAGCATAATAGCAATTACGATTACAGGTATAAAGGAAATAAAAGTACCAAAATATGGAATAAGGTTAAGAATACCGCTTAAAACGGCAAGGGCAATGCCATACGGAAGTCCAATGATACTGTAACCAATGGCAAACATGATTCCGACCCAAAAGGCAACAGTAAGTTGTCCCCTAATATAAGATGCTAGAGCAGTATTAATGTCGTAAAGAAGCTCACCAAAACTTTTTTGCCAGCGTTTCGGTGCAAATTGTGTTAAATATGGCCTCAGATTATGAGCATCTTTTAACATAAAGAAAAGAATAAAGGGTGCAGTAAGCAAAGTCATAACAATAATGGTTACAACACTTATTGCCGAAGAAATATTGCTTAAAGTTGCATTGATAGCTTCGTGACCTGATTTAAAGAGCATATCTTGAGCACGATTGATAGCATCATTAATATTGCCCTTTACACTATGCAGTTGCGGATTACTCAGCCAATCCTGTACCGCATTTGTTGCATCCTTCCAGATATGAGGCCAATGTACAATTAACGAGTTAATTTGACTTTGAACAATTGGCAATAAAGTATTAACTATCCAAACGAGCAAAACTGCTACCAAAACAAATAACCCAAGAATAGTGATAATCCTTGGTACTTTAAACTTCCGCTCTAAAATATCTACCAGCGGATTCATAATATAAAACTGAATCAAAGCCAGCATCAGTGGGGGAAGAATTGCACTTACAAAGACCTTAGCGGGATTTAAAACAAATGATATCTTGTTGAACAACCAAATCACAAGGAAGAACAACAAAATGTTTAGTAGCGCAATACTAAAACGATTATTCAAAAACCATTTCTGAAATATGGTTCTTTTTTTATGCTTCTTCTCGTAGTCCATCAAATCATCCTAATCAAATATGCTCATATATTATGTCATCACCGATATTGAATTCAGGTATTGTCTGTTTATCCTCTAAAGTGAAATACACACCGTTAGCTAGTGGATTTTTTGACTTTTTCTGATTAAAAAATAAGGTAACGTGTCCCAGAGCTCTCATATCGCTGGCAACCATGGAGCCAACAAAGTCAGCAACATAGGTCTGGCCATCAATAGTAATTGTATCGCCCTTTTTCATAATAAAACCAGTGGGAAGAGTTTGGGGATCAAACTTTTGAATAACTGAAACATCGACTAATTCTGGAGTGACATTTTCACCAAATAAAATCACCATATTACCCTTAGGTTCAATAGCTTGTTTACCAATTTTTGTAATAGTTGCTGTCCATTTCATAATTGTTCTCCTTAAGCTTTAATTTTAGCATAACAAAAACCGCTTAACTAATATATAGGCGGTTTTTTTGTTACTTCTTTATTTTTTATGGTAAAGTAGCCATTTTTTAATTTCATCAATAATAACTAACGGTATTGGCAAACAGAATAGGAATAGCCAGTCAACCGGCAATAATCTTGTCGTATTGAATAACTGCTGCAAGCCAGGCGTAACCGTTAAAGCTAAAAACAGTAGTATTTCAAATACAATACCGTACCAAATGTTCCGGTTACTAAATATGCCTTTCTTAAACAGTGAAACTTTATTTGTTCTGCAATTTAAGACATTTGCGATCTGCGTAAAAATAATTGCTCCCAAAACCATTGTGGTTGCACGCATATAAACTGGACCATTAGCTGCTAAAGGCACATGCGGCCAACCGTTTTGGAAATTCACGAAGAAATATGCGCCAATGGAGATAGCACTGGAAATCAAACCGTACCACAAAAATGCTTTAATGATGACACTTTTATTGAGCAAATGCTCATTACGCTTTCGCGGTGCTTGTTTCATAACATCTGGATCAACCGCTTCCCCGCCAAGTCCTAATGCTGGCAACATATCCGTTCCCAAGTCGACTGTTAAAATCTGCATTACAGTCATCGGCAAAGGAATCATGCCTCCAGAAAATAGGAACAATATTGAGGGAAAGGCTTCTGGTACATTGGAAGTCAAAATATAGGTTAAGAACTTACGGATATTACTATATACGGCACGGCCTTCTTCAATCGCGGCAACAATTGAAGCAAAATTATCATCAGTTAAGATAATATTAGCAGCATCTTTAGCTACATCAGTGCCAGTCAGGCCCATTGCTATACCAATATCTGCCTGCTTCAAAGCAGGAGCATCGTTAACTCCGTCACCGGTAGAAGCTACAATTTCACCATTTTCCTGTAAAGTCTTGACAACTTTATATTTTTGCTCTGGAGCTACCCGCGCAAAAATTACTTCTCCTTTTAAAGCTTCGCGTAAATCTGCATTACTCATGGTTTCCAGTTCATCGCCAGATATGACTCGTGCCTTGTCTGATGTTAAACCAATTTGGACAGCAACAGACTTGGCTGTCAACTTGGAATCCCCAGTTACCATGATAATTTTAATTTTTGCTTGGTGACAACGTTTAACAGCGCTATATATTTCTGGCCGAGGTGGATCACTCATTGTGGTCAAGCCCACAAATACTAAATGTTGTTCAGCTGTCTCAATAGTCAACTTGGTAACATCAGTATTTTCTTTTTCTACAATTCGATAAGCCATGGCCATACTGCGAAGTCCTTTAGCAGCATAGTCAGCATTATGTTTTTCGGCTCGTTTCTTATCATCGTCAGTCAGGGCTCGAACTTTACCGTCTACTTGAATTTGGTCACACTGCTTAATCACATCACTAAAAGAACCTTTAGTAAAAATGATATATTGGTGATCATTCCAGCGGTGAATAGTTGACATCCGCTTTCTATTAGAGTCAAAAGGCAATTCTCTTAATCGGGGATATTTTACTAAAACCTTTTGGCGATCAAAGCCTGCTTTTTCCGCCATAATAATTAAACAAGCTTCAGTTGGGGTGCCCAAAATCTTAGGTTTGCCCCCTTTAACCTTGCTGGGTTGAACAGCTGTATCATTGTCGAGAGATGCTATCTGCACCAACTTGTGCAAGTCGGGGTTTTCCTCATACCACAACTGTTTATTGTTTAACTCAATTTGGCCATTATTGACATAGCCGTTGCCTGTGACCTTGTATTCATTTTGCGGAGTCCAAATGTAATGAATAGTCATTTGGTTCTGAGTTAAGGTACCCGTTTTGTCGGAACAAATAACTGTAGTTTCGCCTAGTGTTTCAACAGAATTTAATTCCTTAACCAGTGCATGTTTTTTGGCCATGCGTTTAACACCCTGGGCTAAGCTAAGAGTTACAGTAGGCAATAATCCTTCTGGGATAAAAGCTACAATCATCCCTAAAGCAAAAATAAATGCTTTAGCAAACGGATATTTCACAAAGAAAATTGCTGCAATCAAGAACAAAACACCTATCGAAACAGCAATAATTGATAATTGCTTAGTCAAACGGTTTAGTTCTTGTGTTAGTGGACTATCGACTTTATTTTGCTTTTGAGTTAACTGTGCTATTTTACCGAATTCAGTATTCATTCCCGTAGCAAACGCTATTGCACGAGCTGTGCCTGAGCCAACTGTTGTTCCTGAATAAACCAAATTAGCTTCTGCGTAGCTGCCTTCGCCCGGTGCGTAATCCGTAGTTTTTGATTCAGGTACAGATTCACCATTTAAGGCACTTTGGTCAACCTGCATCGAGCTGGCAGTAATTAACCTGGCGTCTGCTGGAATAGCATTACCTGCTTGAAGAATAAATACGTCTCCAGGAACCAGTTCTTTAGCATCAATCTGCGTTTTTTTACCGTCACGAATTGCCTGAACATAGGTTGGCAACATGTTATTCAAAGCATCGGTTGCTCTTTTGGCAGCTCTTTCTTGCCAAAAACTAAACAAACCGTTAATAATATTAACCAGCCAAATGGCAATTCCCAATTCAAGGGTGCCACTGAACATTGCTACAGCTCCGGAAATCCATAACAAGATTGCCATCATACTTATAAAGTTCTTAAAAAAAGTCTTCCATTCAGACTCTTCTTGAGATTTTTTAATTTCATTACGACCATATTTAGCCAATCTTGCGGTTGCTTCTGCAGTAGTTAAACCTGCAGAAGATGAGTGAAGATTAGTATAAACTTCAGAAATATCATTCTTAGCATAAAGCTCTCGAATTTTATTTTCTTCCATTCCCAACATACCTCTTATTTCAAAACTTTCAATTTTAAACTAATAAAGCCGACACCATACTTTACCACTTTTTAAAATGTTAAAGTCACTCAATATTTTTACAATTGCGTGTCATGCTATACTAATTGTTGAGACAATTATAAATGAAATTGGAGGCTTTTCAAGCATGAAATTATTAATCGGCGGATACACCAAAAAAAAGTCAACGGGAATTTATGAATTACCACTTACCCGTGCAGAAAATGGATTAGAAATGCAGATGGGACCAGCTAAAGAGGTAATAAAAGTTGGAGGTCCAACTTATTTTGTCCAAGACGGCAAATTCATTTTTACTATTAATAATGCTGGCGATAAGGGTGGCATCAGCTCATTTGAGCTCGTTGACGGTAAGTATCAAGAAAAAGATTCCTACTTAACTGCCGGTTCGTCACCCGCTTACATTGGCATTAACGGTGAAAAGAAATTACTCTATACAGCAAATTATCATACAGCTGTTCTTGCTGTATTTGCATATGATGATGAAGGTAAATTAAGTTTGCTCGATTCTGTTACGCACACTGCTGATTCTTTGGGGCCGTGTCCCGAACAAGCTGATGGTCCCCACCCGCACTTTTTTGATCAAACACCGCAAGGCAATTTAGTAAGTTGTGATTTAGGTAATGACTGCCTTGATTTTTACAGTTTTAAAAATAATAAGCTGCATCACCTAGCCAAGTATCAAAACGAACCCGGTTTTGGCAGTCGCCACATTGTTTTCAGTCCTGATGGCCATTATTTTTATGTTGTTGGTGAGCTTTCAAGTAAAATTAATTTAGTCAAGTTTGATGAAACTAACTGGCAATTTGAGAATTTTGCCACTTATTCAACCATCCCTGATGACTATTCAGACCACAATGGCGCAGCTGCTATTAAAATTAGTAAAGATGGTAAATTTATTTATGCTTCCAATCGTGGCCACGATACCATTACTGTTTTTGCAGTCAATGATGATCACACATTACAGCTACGCCAAAGAATCTCAACCTTTGGTGAATTTCCGCGAGATTTTAACTGGGATAAAGACGAAAAATACGTGGTGGCAACTAATCAAAATTCAGATAATGCTACTTTATATACCCGTGATTCTAAAAATGGCTGTTTGACTCCTGTGCAAAAGAATATTTTTGTTCCAGAAGGAACCCGCGTACTTTTTAGTGAATAATTTCGGAAAACGAAAGAGAGTTGTCCTGATTAAAGGCAACTCTTTTATTGTATATATTTTTAAAAATTATTTAGGAATACCCTGCCACAATTTTTGCATATCTGGTGGATCAGGGATCTCAATATTAACTTGCCTTTCTTTCCTGAAAGGATCAGAAAATTCTAAGTAAAAGCAATTTAGTGCTTGCCTGTTAAAATTATCTTTTTCCCCATATAATGGATCCCCATATAGCGGATGACCGATAAACTGCATGTGCAAGCGAATTTGATGAGTTCGCCCGGTATAAAGACGCAATTCTACTAAGCTGGCATTGGGCTTTTGTGCAATCACTTTATAAACTGTTTTTGCCTTCTTACCTGAAGAATCAATACTGCGCACGATAGAAGTTCCCTTGCGTCCAATGGGCTGATCAATGATACCCGTTAGTTCATCTAAGTCAAAATTTCCATGAACAATTGCGTGATATTTTTTAACAAATTTGTCCTTAGGAATTTGACTAAAACGTGCATGAGCAATAGCATTTTTACCAACCAAAACCAAACCAGAAGTGTCGCGATCAAGTCGCGTTACAATGTGCGGCTTGGTATGCACACTTTTTTTGCGCTCAAAATAACCTAAAATTTGGTTAACGAGCGCGTTATCATCGTAGCGAGAAGGAATCGATAAAATCCCTGCAGGTTTATTGACAACGAGGTAATTTCCTGTTTCTTTAACAACTTCAAGAGGTTCTGGAGAAGGTACCAGCCATGGATTGCTTTTTTCCTGACCTGGAATGAAAATCACTTCATCACCGGTATGTAAAATGAAGTTTGTATAGCGCCTTTTATGATTAACAAGAATCATTCCACCAGCATTTTTAGCATTATTGACAGCTCTTTTTGAAAAACCATTCTTTAATAAAAAAATCCCCAATTTTTTGGGGGCTTTTTCATCCACAGTAACTTTAAATAGTGTCATCGTTATCTCCGATAAATGCACTTTGAACTCTTGACCAAAAATGGGTATGTCCAAACCTGTCAAAATGGATTTCCTTACTAGAAATACGGTAATCAATCTTTTTGGCATTGCGAATGTTAATCCGACGACCGTCAATAGTCATCACAAAGTGATCAGCTTTAGGAACTATAGTAATCCACTGCTCGGGAGCGAGTACAATTGGTGATGACAAGGATCTAAAAATACGATTATTGATAGAAGCTATTTCCGCCATTTGCAACGCTTTAAGTCTCGGATGGATTACTGCACCACCAAGCGATTTATTATACCCTGTTGAGCCGGTTGGAGTTGAGATACACAATCCGTCTCCCCTAAAATTCTCAAATAATTGATCATCAATATAAACTTTAGCTTCAAGAGTGTGTGATACGCGCTTTACTGCTGACTCATTTAAAGCTAAAAAATGCTTTTTTTCATTAGCTTCAGTTAAAAGTTCCACCTCTAAGAGCGGATAGCTGGCAGATTCAGGTTCCCTTAAAAACAATGCGTCTACCATTTTATCAACTTCTGGACCACGCCAATCAGTATAAAAGCCCAAGTGTCCAGTGTGGATACCGATAAAGCGAATTGAACTAATTTGATTTTCATATCGGTGAAAGGCATTGATCAAAGTGCCATCACCGCCGACAGTAATCACTACATCTGGATATTTGGCATCAAAGACAACGCCCTCTTTGGTTTCTAACAATTTTCGCAAGTGCGCTACCACCTTTAAAGTCTCTTGATTGGTGTTATGGGCAATTGTAATTCTCATTATTTTTCCTTACCCTTGTTTTTAGTAAAAACCTTCTGCGCTTCTTGTACTTCATCTTTTATTAAAGACATTTCTTCATCAAGTTTATAAGCCGTTTCTGCAGTAGATTTTAGTCTTTCAGAAATATCTTTTGGATAAGAACCCTGATATTTATAATTAAGAGTATGCTCAACAGTAGCCCAAAAATTCATTGCTAGAGTCCTAATCTGAATTTCAGCTAATAATTTTTTGGGTCCTGTTGGCAAGTAAACCGTATAAGAAATAACCATATGATAAGAGCGATAGCCTGAAGGTTTAGCATTTTTAACATAATCACGTTCTTCAATGACTTCCATATCATCACGTGCATGTATTAAGTCTACCACCTTATAAATATCATCGACAAATTGACAGACTATCCTTATTCCGGCTATGTCTTGCATATCAGTCTCAATCACATCTGGACTGATAACACGCCTTTGCATTTTTTCCTTAATTGAATCAACAGTTTTTACTCTGCCGACCACAAATTCAATCGGTGAATGTTCTTCTTGAGTCAAAAAACTTTGTCTCAAAGAACGAAACTTCACCTTTAATTCTCGCACGGCCTCTTCATATGGCCATAAAAAATTATCCCAATCATAATTCATAGAAATAACCCTTTCTCAAACAGCATATTCATTTTAACATAAATTATATGATAGCAATTTCATGTAATCATTTGCCTTAATAAAATGGCATTTTCCTATACAGAAACTAGAAAAGTTATTATAAGGTCTTATTTCTTGCACATTGAACCTTTTAATAATATGATAAATTTATTAATTTCAATTAGGCTATACTATCATAGCTTTAGCGCTTTTTTCACTAATTTAGGGGAATTTTAAAATTTAACTGCAGTCGCTTTTCATTTTTAAAGGATAGTTCTTAAAATAAATATAGACTTCGGCACGAAATGTTACAGGGAATTCTTTGATAGCCACAATATTGAATGGAGTATTATAAAATGTCACAAAACAATGAAATTGAAGCTAAAATCATTTTACCTAAGGCAATATATCTAAAACTTTGTCATGATTTTCCACTAAAACACAGTTTTAACCAGGAAAATTATTATTTTGATACCAGTGACGGTTTGCTAAAACAATCTAATATAAGCTGCCGCATTAGGCTTTTTCGTGACCATGCAGAGCAAACTCTTAAGGTTCCAAATAAGAATCCCATACAAAACGATTTCCATGAAGCAATAGAAATTAATGATTCCTTAAAATTAAATGAAGCAAAAGCATTTATTAAGCAGGGAGCCGCTGGATCGCCTATAATTTTTAAGTATAGTGCAGGAAAATATTTAAATCAGAAATTTTCACAGAAATTAAGCCTTCATTTACAGACTTATTGCAAAACTCATCGCATATTAGCGAATGGACCAAAAAATTGTGAGTTAACTTTTGATGATAACACTTATCCAGACAACTACGAAGATTTTGAACTTGAGATTGAAAATCGCAACCCAGACTTGATAGCAGAAACTCTGGCAAAATTAAAAAAAGAATATCAGTTTACGCAAAATTATGCTAACACTAACCAGGCGAAAATTGCACGCGCTTACAGACATCGTGTTAGAATATAGTTGAAGGTAACTTTTCAAAGGATAGATATTTAAAAATTTTATACTTAATAATCAGTATTGGAGGAGCCTGATCATGTTCGAGATTTTTCTTTTTGTTAATCCCGTTGGTATATATTGTTATAATACGGAAGTTTTAATCAAAGACGCAATTAATGAACTTAATATCAACTCTTCATTTCATTTTGTTCCGATTATAAATACTAAAGTAATCAAAGAGGACATTATTAGAAGAAAAAATGATGGACAGAAAATAAAAGACGTACCGCAATATACAATTGTTTCTTTTCAGGTCTTACGGCATTACAATGCGATTAAGATAGAATATGGTAACAAAAAGGCACGTGCTTATTTAGTTGCTTTGCAGCGTGTTATTAGCACCGATTTTAATAAATATTCAGAAAATTTGCCTAGACAAATTGCAGAAAGTTTAGACTTGGATTTTGATCGTATAAATGATCGCAAAATTGCCCACTATGTTGATGAATCTATCCAACAAGACAAGGATCTTGCACGTAAATTTAATGTTCGCAATTTCCCTACAACTATTATTTTTAATGAAAGTGGCAATTATAATGGCGTAATGCTAGAAGGCATTCTTGCACATGACAAACTAATAAAGCTTCTTAAGGATAAGGGTTGTGTCGCCAGTGACCCAAAGGGCTATTATCCGGTGCGACATTTACGACTGATTTAAATATTTACTTACATTATCTGGTGAATCTATTTTTCGAAAACTGGTAAAAACCCAAGGCGGCAAATCATCTATGGTTTGCCTTTTTTTATATAGCAAATTTGCAATTTGCATGCCCTTCAAACTCATATGTTTGAGCTGTATTTGCAGATATCGCTTTTGCTCTTTAGGATTAACATGATATTTTTGCAATAAAGGGTGAAAATGCCACAAGCTTTTTAAACCTTTTGCACTGATAGCGAATTTTTCCTTTTGGAAATGAACCTTGTTTGTTAATGGCTCAAGCAAAACGTTATATTTTAGCCTAATAATTTTTTTAAAAGGATCAATCTCTAAATAATAATCTCGCCAAAAATTGTTTCTGCGAAAGAAAATAAGCTGCGACTTTTTTAAGTTTTGTTCTAAAAAATGCCTCTTGCCAACTATCCAGATATCTTTAACGCCTATTTGCCTATACAAAAAATGGCGGTGGCGAAATTCTGACTTATTTAAAGGAGCGCACTGAATCTCGAAGGCTAAGTTTGAGCCTGCTAATATATCAGCTCGCAACTGTCCATTAGCAAGATTAACTTCTGTTTGCGCATTAAAATGTACTTCTCTCAGTGCTTGTGTCAGTATTCTTTTACTCTGGGCATGTTCTTTATTTTCCCCGCATAAGTTTATTTTGGAAGGTATATGTTTAAAATAGGACTGCGTATCTTTACATACTAATTGCATTTCTCGTTCACAATGAGGGCAAAAATAATGTTTCTTTACTTCGTTATTCCTTTTGGTCAATTTAGCTTCCTCAACAGCTAAAACCAAAGTATTATTTAACAGTGCTGCGTACATATTTATCACCTAAAAATAAGTACGCAAAAAGGCAGGAATTAACCTGCCCTTTTTATTCAGCTATTATATTATTTTATTTAATACCGCTAAAATAATGCCGCAGTTGATCTAATGCATCATTAGTTAGCAAACATTTACCATTAGTTCGTACACGAGCCATTTCACTTGTTTTTACTTTAATACCATATTCATTTGCAATTGCCCATGCATTAGCGGGCTTTATTTCTGCATAGTCTTGACTAGTAAAAATCAGCTCTAAGTAAAATTTCCCCCGCTCAAAATAAAGACTGGAAGACAAATCATTAGCTTTAAGACTATCCGCTAATTCAGTCACTTGATCAAGGTCAGTAAAACTATATGCCTGCTTTTTCTGCAATTTCCAAAACTGCTTCTTAACTTTAGGTTGAGAAGAATCTGCTGGTTCATTTGAATCATCTTTATCTGTTTCTTCATCTTCAGGCTCAAGGTCAAGAAAAGATTTACGAGCATCATTATTCTTTTTATGGTTGTCAATAAAATCATTATCAAATAATTGGGCAAGATTATTACGATCTTTCTCTGTCACTTTAGTGATTAATAAATCAAGCCCACCGTTATTAGGCATTACTTGAAAAGTTACCGGTGCATCCTGACTAAAAGAATGATCAGTGTCAATTTCATCCAAAATTGAATAAAAGAAATGCTGGATTTTATTTTTATCACCTAGTAAATCTAAAACTTTGAGACCACGATTAGCTAATTCTTGTTTACCTATTCTCACGCGAATCGTATTATTGTTTATATGATCTACTTGCATGAGTTCTCACCTCCATCAGATTCTTTGTTCTATTGTAGCGTACTTTGCTCATAAAATAAAAGCGTTAGTTTAAAAACTAACGCTTTTATTTTAAACTTACCTGAATTTTATAAATCAGCTATCTTTTGCATTTCTTCAAGCTCAAGACGACGCACTTTTCTTGGTAAAAAGCGCCGAATTTCATCTTCATTATACCCCACTTGCAAACGCCGATCATCCATAATAATTGGACGTCTTAATAAACTAGGATTTTTTTCCACTAAGTCAAGCAGTTGGTCTATCGACAGATCATCAAGATTAACTTTAAGTTGTTGAAAGGCTCTTGAACGCGTAGAAATAATTTCTTCCGTACCGTTTTCAGTCATTCGCAAAATTTGCATCAGCTCGTCTTTTGTCAAGGGCTCTGAAAAAATATTCCTTTCCTTAAAGGGAATATCATGTTTCTTTAACCAAGCCTTTGCTTTGCGACATGATGTACAGCTCGGAGATATATATAAGTTGACCATATATTTCACGCTCCTTTAAATTGTTTTCTAAATTATTATAACATACTACTTCTTTTTTGTAAGTAGTGTTTTCCACAATTAACTATATTCTTATGTTAAGTTCAAAAAATGAATATTCTGTGAATTTTTTACCAAGAAAGATTAAAGAAATTAAAAAAGGATACACAAATTTTAAAAATTGTACCCTTTTTAAAAAATATATTTAATTGTTCACTTTTTTCATTAAATCGCTAACCAATTTTTCGTTTTCTTCAGCAGTTTCTGAAACATAACAAGCTTTATTAGCTAATTCCTTGATATCATTAGTGTCAAGTTTCTTCATCAAACTTCTGATTCGTAAAATTGAAGTAGCACTCATTGAATACTCGTCTAAGCCCATTGACAAGAGAATTGGGAACATGGTACTGTCACCGGCAGCTTCACCACACATGCCACACCAAATACCATTTTCGTGAGCTGCATCAATTGTATGTTTTATTAAACGTAGAACTGATGGATTTGCAGGTTGATACAGGTAAGAAACATTGTCATTACCACGATCAGCAGCCATTGTATATTGGATTAAATCATTAGTACCAATTGAGAAGAAGTCAACTTCTTTTGCTAATTGGTCGGCTAAAACGGCAGCAGCTGGAACTTCAATCATCATTCCTACTTCTAGGTCTGAACCGATTTTAACGCCCTTTGCCTCTAGCTTGTCTTTTTCTTCAGCTAAAATTGCTTTAGCCTTGCGTAATTCATTTAAGGTACCAATCATTGGGAACATGATGCCTAACTTACCATAAGCTGACGCACGTAATAAAGCACGAAGCTGAGTACGGAAAATATCCTCATTTTGCAGTGAAAGTCTAATTGCACGTACACCTAAAAATGGGTTCATTTCTTCTGGTAAGTCCCAGTAATCAAGATGCTTATCTCCACCAATGTCCATGGTTCTGATAATAACCTGCTTACCGTGCATGCCTTCGATAACTTCCTTATAAGCCTCAAATTGTTCATCCTCTGTTGGGAAATCCTTTGAGTCCATATACAAGAATTCAGTTCTATAAAGACCTACAGCCTCAGCACCATTGTCATTTACCCCTTGCATGTCATTTGGCGTACCAATATTAGCTGCAATTGTGAATTTTTTACCATCTGCAGTTACTGATGGTTCATTCTTTAATTTTTCCCATTCAGCTTTCTGCTTCAAGAAGTCGGCACTCTTTTGCTTATATTCCGCAATCTCACTGTCAGTCGGCTTAACGACAACATCACCATTCAGGCCATCAACAGCGACTGTATCACCATTTTGAACATCATTTGTGATTGATTCAGTACCTACAACAGCTGGTAATTCTAAAGAACGAGCCATAATTGCTGAATGCGCAGTTCTACCACCAATGTCAGTAACAAAGCCCTTAACAAACTTTTTATTTAATTGAGCAGTGTCACTTGGTGTCAAGTCATGAGCTACCACAATTACTTCGTGATCAATTGATGCAGGGTTAGGTAATTCTTTGCCCAGCAAATGAGCCATAATTCTCTTAGAAACGTCTCGTACATCAGCTGCACGTTGCTGCATGTAAGTGTTATCAGTCATTCCTTCAAAAATACTGATAAATTTTTGTGCAGTTTCGTCTAGCGCAGCTTCACTATTAACTTTTTGTTCCTTAATTTCATTCTCGATGGCACCAGTAAATTCAGGATCATTTAAGATCATCAGGTGAGCTTCAAAAACTTGAGCTTCATCTTCACCTAAACTCTTTTTTGCGCTATCACGGATTTTTTCAACTTCAGCAGTTGACACTGAAATTGCCTTCTTATAGCGTGCTAATTCACTTTCAACATCGCTAACCGTAGTTTTTGAAAATGAAAGATCAGGTTCAACCAAGAGATAGGCTGGTGCTACAGCAATACCATCACTTGCAGCAATTCCTTTTAAAGTCTTGGTCATTATTCAGCTAAACCCTCTTTTTTCATTGTTTCAGAAATAGCGTTGATTGCGTCTTTTTCATCATCACCATCAGCACTGATCGTAACGTCAGCATTTTTGCCAACTCCGAGTGACATGACACCCATGATTGACTTCAAGTTAACTGATTTACCATTGTATTCCAAGTTGATATCTGAACCAAACTTAGAAGCTGCTTGTACTAGCAAAGTAGCTGGACGAGCATGAATACCTGTTTCTGCAACAACATGAAAATCGCGTTTTTCCATTATATATATCTCCTTTTAATTCAAAAAATCAAAACGGTAGTAAATACCTATTCGCTTACTTAGACTATCATTTTTTTGTGAATTAGACAACATAAATGTAACAGTTTACATCATTAAACTCCAGTCTTGGACTGCGAATAAATTATTTTACCGCCCCGCAAGGCCTTTCCCGTTATGTTTTGCCTTTTACCAAAAGACCTTAATGCAGATTGAAATTCAAAAGCATCTTTAGGATCAACCTCATAATGATCTAGTTCACCATCTGCCAACTGCTCAAGAATTTTTTGATAATCCAAATTTACCACCGCTTTTATCCTATATTATTTCAGCAACATTTTTGATTTTTGCCTATATGTATTTTAGCATATTTAGCATACTTACAAATAATAAGATCCAAGTTTTAGCACTTGATTATTCCGAGTGCTAATTATATAATTTAGTAAACTGATATGAAAGGCGGTAATACAATGCTTTGTCAAAACTGTCAAAAACGACCAGCTTCCATTCACTTATTTGCAAAGGTCAATGGACAAAGTCGCGAAATTAATTTATGCGGACAATGTTATCAACAACTTAAACAACAAGGAAATATTAATATGAATAATGACAATAATGGCTTTTTTGGTGATTTTAGTGACCTGTTTAATTACAGTGGCAACACTGGAAACCCAGGAGATCCAAGAATGGGTAATGGCGGACCCGGCAATGCCAATGGAAACAATGGTGCTGGCGGTGGTCGTTCACTTTTAGATCAATATGGAACAGATCTAACTGCACTGGCAAGAAAGGGCAAGATTGACCCAGTCATCGGACGCGATAAAGAAATCGCACGTGTGATTGAAATTTTAAACCGCAGAACAAAAAATAACCCAGTTTTAATTGGTGAAGCCGGTGTCGGTAAAACTGCTGTAGTTGAAGGCCTGGCCCAACAAATTGTCGATGGCTCGGTTCCTGCCAAGCTGCAAGACAAAAGAATAATATCATTAAATGTTGTTTCTTTAGTGCAAGGTACAGGCATTCGCGGTCAATTTGAACAGCGTATGCAGCAACTTCTTAAAGAAGTGGAAAATCACGATGATATTATTCTCTTTATTGATGAGATTCACGAAATAGTCGGCGCAGGCAATGCTGAAGGCGGAATGGATGCAGGCAATATTATTAAGCCGGCTCTTGCCCGTGGTGATTTACAACTAGTTGGTGCGACAACTTTAAAGGAATATCGTGAAATTGAAAAAGATTCTGCTTTAGCAAGACGTTTCCAACCCGTTGACGTTAAAGAGCCTTCGGTTAAAGAAACTATCCAGATCTTAAAGGGTATTCAAAAGCGCTATGAAGATTATCATCACGTTCACTACACTGATGATGCCATTAAGGCTGCTGCTGAACTATCTGAGCGTTATATTCAAGATCGTTTCTTACCTGATAAGGCAATCGATTTGCTTGATGAAGCAGGTTCACGCATGAATCTGACAATTCCATATGTTGATAAAGATAAAATGAAAGAACGGATTGATGCAGCCCAAAAACTAAAGCAGGAATCCTTAAAGAACGAAGATTATGAAAAAGCTGCCTACTACCGCGATCAAATTGAAAAATATAATAAGATGAAAGACCAAAAGGTTGATCCGGATAAATCGCCAGTGATCACTAGTAAAATTATGAATAAGATCGTGGAAGAAAAAACTGGCATCCCCGTTGGCGATTTACAAAAGCAGGAAGAAAACCAGTTACAAAACTTGGCACCAAATTTGAAAGCACATGTCATCGGTCAAGATAAAGCTGTTGACAAGCTGGCACGAGCAATAAGGCGTAATCGGATTGGCTTTAATAAGTCAGGTCGTCCAATTGGCTCCTTCCTCTTTGTTGGACCAACTGGTGTCGGTAAAACTGAACTGGCTAAACAGTTGGCCAAGCAAATGTTTGGTTCAGAAAATGCTCTAATTCGTTTCGATATGTCAGAATATATGGAATCATATTCAGTTTCCAAATTGATTGGTTCGGCACCTGGTTATGTCGGCTATGAAGAAGCTGGTCAATTAACTGAACGTGTACGTCGTCATCCGTATAGTTTGATCTTGCTGGACGAAATTGAAAAAGCCGATCCAGCTGTTATGAATCTTTTCCTGCAGATATTAGATGATGGTCGCTTGACCGATTCTCAAGGCAGAACGGTATCATTCAAAGATACAATTATTATCATGACTTCTAATGCTGGTCAGGGTATTAAAAATGCCAGTGTAGGTTTTGCTGCTGAAAATGCTAAAGATAAACCTGATACTGCTAGAAACTCAATGAGTCAATTCTTTAAGCCTGAATTCTTAAACCGTTTAGATGACGTGATCGAATTCAACGAATTAACTAAGGACGACTTAGTGAAAATTGTCAACTTAATGCTCACCGATGTTAACGACATGGTTAAGAACCAAGGTTTACAAATCACGGTTAGTGAAGATGCTAAGAAGAAACTAGTTGAGGAAGGTTACAATCCTGCTATGGGTGCAAGACCATTACGTAGAACTATTCAGGAGGAAATTGAAGACAAGGTTGCTGACTACAAACTTGATCATCCAACTGCCAAGAACTTACTTGCCAGTGTTTCTGATAATCAAATTATCATTAGTGAAGATACTAATGAAAACAGTGCCAGTGAGTCAGTTGATCAAACTACAAATAATTAGTTAAAGTAACTCTTCATTAAGCATGATTATTACAGATAATAATAATCATGCTTTTTATTAAAGAAAAAAGTGTTGATAAGTTGTATACTAAAATAAAAAGAACTACTAGAAGAAACGGGTGAAATCCATGCATTTAATAGATGTAACCAATAGCTATAGGGACCTAGTTCACAGTCAATTAAATTCGACCAATGTAAATTATGTTAAGGTTTACTCTTTGGGTAATACCTCTGTTATCTACACCGAAAGTGATAAAGCGATCGGAATTGTTTTGGAAAATCACAATCGCCGAGTGCGCAAAGAGGAAACAGATTTTGTGATTGAACGCTTAATTAAAGAAAAAGACCCTTCATATATGTTGACCTTTGATAAAAGTCAACATGTCATTGAAATCCATATTGATAAATAAAAAAACTGGCTTCAATGCCAGTTTTTTATTACAACTTTTCAGTTAGTTTAACATCAGGATATTTGTCTTTGAAAAACCGCTCTGCAAATTGATTTTCAAACAAAAATAGTGGTTGACCATAACGATCTTTAACTAGCAGATTTCGGCTATTTGCCATAGCTGGATCAAGCTGTTCAGGAGCAATCCAGCGCGCTACGCGATGACCAATATTGGTCATCTCAACGTCTGAATTGTACTCATTTTTCATTCTGAATTTGAAAACTTCAAATTGCAATTGACCAACAGCACCCAAGATATACTCATCGGTTTGATAATTTTGGTATAACTGAATCGCACCTTCTTGAACCAGTTGGACCATTCCTTTATGAAATGATTTCTGTTTCATCACATTTTTTGCAGTGACTCTGACAAATAATTCAGGAGTAAATTCTGGTAGTGGTGGATAAACCACTTTGTTTTTACCAGCATAAATGCTATCACCAATTTGAAAATTACCGGTATCATATAAGCCAACTATATCCCCGGCAACTGCATCTGAAACTTGCATCCTTTCACTCGACATAAACTCGGTGGCATTGTTAAGTCTAATCGGTTTACCAGTCCGAGCCAAAGTTACATCCAAGCCTTTTTTAAATTCGCCACTGCCAATACGGACAAAAGCAATACGATCACGGTGATGCGGATTCATATTAGCCTGAATTTTAAACACAAAACCAGAAAACTCAGGATCATCAGGAGCCAGGTCTTCAGTTTCATTAACTGTATGACTTGCAGGAGCAGGAGCCATTTTGACAAAGCTTTGCAGGAAAGTTTCAACACCAAAATTGGTTAAGGCAGAACCAAAGAATACTGGGGTTTGATCACCTTTAGCAATTTTTTGCAAGTCAAATTGGTTGCCAGCTTCTTTAATTAATTCAATTTCTCCTAGGGTATCTTGAAACTGCGGGTTCTGACTAAAGGGTTCACTGTCTGGCAATTTACCATCTTTATCTAGTGGCAAAAAGCGGTCAGGGCCATCTTTATGATACATTTCAATTTGGTTATTAGCGATATCATATAGTCCTTGCAAGGTTTGGCCCGAGCCAATAGGCCAATTCATGGCCACACCTTCAATGCCCAGCAGATCTTCAAGTTCAGCAATCAAATCTAACGGCGGTCTGCCGTCACGATCCAACTTGTTCATGAAGGTAAAAATTGGAATCCCCCTTTGTTTTACGACCTTAAATAATTTTTTAGTTTGAGGTTCGATACCTTTAGCAGAATCAATCACCATGACTGCTGAGTCAACTGCCATTAAAGTACGATAAGTATCTTCGGAAAAGTCTTCATGCCCAGGAGTATCAAGAATATTAATTCTCTTTCCCTGATATTCAAATTGCATGACGGAGCTGGTAACTGAGATACCACGTTGTTTTTCAATTTCCATCCAGTCACTAGTAGCATAATGGCCGCTTTTACGCGCTTTAACCGTCCCGGCACTGCGAATCACACCACCAAAAAGAAGCATTTGCTCCGTGATCGTAGTCTTCCCTGCATCTGGGTGCGATATGATAGCAAATGTTCTTCTTTTATTTACCTTATCTAACAGTTCATTACTCATTAAGTATTTTGTTCTTCTTTCTTCTTAGGTTTTTCTTCAGGTATAGTTAATAAAACGGTCATCAATCTCGAACGCATCATTCTTCTGGTAGTTAAAACCATGCCGTTATCTAATTTAACCGATAGTTTTTCTCCTTTGGCAGGAATTATGCCTAATTTAGTGATCATGTAGCCGGCAATGGTATCTACGTCTTCCATTTCCAGATTTGTGCCGAATTGTTCGTTAAAATCATCAAGAGGCATTTTACCATAAATGACATACTTATTAGGGGCAATTTGATGCACTAAAACTTCGGTTTGGTCCACTTCATCATCAATATTACCGACTATCTCTTCGATAATATCCTCAATGGTTGCAATTCCGACCACCCCACCATATTCATCGGTTAAAATAGCTAATTGCTGCTGTGTTTGCTGCATCTCAACTAGTAATTCTCTAAGTTCGGTTGTTTCTGGCGCAAAAAGTGGCGGATTCATGACATCATCATAGGTAATCTTATCAAAGCCTTTTTCCCAGGCCTTACGCAAAACAGTACGAATATGAATGATACCAACTATCTTGTCTTTATCATGTTGATAAACCGGTATTCTGGAATATGGTTCACGCAGTATTTCTTTGAGATGATCCTGTAAACTTTCCTGGCAATCAACCATAAAAGCATCAATTCTGGGTACCATCACTTCACGTACCATCCGTCCCTGAAAATCCAAAACTGCATTTAACATTGAAAATTCATTGTCATTAATTTTCTTATTTTTATGTAAATCTTCAATTTCTGAAATTAAGTGCTCTCTTGTTTCTTCATCGTTTGTAGGGGAAAATTTATTCTTGAAACGCTCAAATAAATTCCCCTTGTCGGGGTCGCTAGCCATTTTATTGCTCTCTTTCTTAAAATAACGTATTAAATACCAACATTATATCATGTACGCACACAATATGTTAGAATAGCACGTAAGAAATGAGGTCAAACTATGAAAAAAAGTCATGTCATACTTGTTTTCACCTTTCTGCTGTTAATTCCCTATCTGTGTAGTCTCACCATTATTGGTATTGGCTATGATGCTTTGGTTTTGCATTCGGCTGATCTTTTGCGCACTACTATTGGAGCAACAGTCGGTGCCTTAATTATGTTTGCCATTAAGGCAACGATTCAAAGACCGGTCGACTTGCTGGCAGTAGAAATAAACGATGGCTTCTTGAAGCAATTGTTACGTTTTTTCAGTATCAGACGACGCTACCTTTTGCAAATTGCTAACGTAATTTTGGATTTCATTCTCTGTTTTGCTGCTACTTTTGTGGTTAGAGAATTTTTAACACTTGACCAAATTGTGGGTAAATCAGTCGGAATTGTGATGCTGATTATGCTCTTGTCAACTTGTCTGGGTGCATATGTTGAATACGACAACCTGTCAATTGATCCCAAGCAACACTAATTTTTAAGACTGTCTTCAAGATATAATTCTTGGGTCAGTTTTTTTGTGTCTAAATTCAAGTTTTGCAAAACATAGGGAGTTAAACTATCTCCCGGATTTTGATAAATTTTAATGCCCTCATCCGCAACAGCAGCTAAAAACTGTGAAATTACCACATTTAAAGGTTGACTAAAAAAGGAAATATTTTGATCAGTTTTTTCTTCAATTGCTACTTGAGTTTCAGGCAAAACAAATCTCATTAAGCCTTGAGGAACTTCAACATCATTTGGTGCAACGACACCATACCAATACATAAAGTTTTCAGGTCCAAAAACTATTAGGCTGCTCCTAGTATTTTTCAAATTGTTTTTGCTAATAAAATCTTGAAAAGCTTGATTTTGTTCCATTTCCATGTTTGCCTGATTAAAAGTTTTTTGTTCATCCATCACTTGATCTGGAAAAGGACGACCAACAAATGTTATTTTTTCTTGCAGTTTTTTCATAAATTCTCCTAATACTCAGCTAGTTCATCTAAAGGAATAATTTCACCGGCCAGAAAGGCATCAATTTCATTGCTGGCAAAACCATGTGTAAAAAGATAATTGCGTATTTTATTCTGTCTTTGGCTTTCAGGTAAGCGGCGAAAACGTTTATATGCTTTTATGCCCTGCTTTTTTAAGGCTGCGATTTGATCTTCATCATTTTGAGCAAAATCCATTTGCCCAATTATTGCACTTGCCAGAGCACTGGAAAAGCCATGGTTTAACAACTTAGTTGTCATTTTGCGTTCCAATTCTCGCTCTGACAACTTACCTACTTTGCTTTTCATTGATTTGAGTACTCTTTTGCCAGCATCCAGCCATTTATCGTCAGCTATTTCGGCTAAAGCATTGTCGATTATTTCAGGATCAATTCCCTTTTGCTTTAGTTTATTACTGACGCTAAGAGGGCCATCGGTGCCAATGCGCAGATTTTGTCTGACCAATAATTGGGCGTACTTGGCATCGTCTAAAAAGCCCATCTCTGTCATCTGACTAACCGCAGCCTGGGCAGATTCATTATCAATACCATGTTTATTGAGGTATTGTAAAACTTCAAAAACAGTCCGAGGCTCGTAACTCAAATAATTAGCCACAATATTTGTTGCCTTGGCATCAGCATCAAATTGCTTAATTTCCACAATTTGTTCTTCAGACAGTTCCTGCCCTTTTAAGAGCACGAATTCAGCTACAGTTTGTTCAGTGGCCGAAAAAGAGTACTTACCGTCTAAAAAGATATTAAAACGGCCAGGTCTTTTCTGACTGCTGACTTTAGTAATAATTGGCATTAAAAATCACCTTTCTCTCGCTTAATTCCATGCTAGCAAATTTTGCTCTTTCTTGCTAAATACTTTTTACTGGGAGTACAATTAATTATTAACATTTAATATTTTATTGTAGAAAGAAAATTATGTACAAGAAATTTAATCAAAATCAACCAAAAGAAAAAGATATTATTATTACAATTAAAAGACTGGGTATTAATGGTGAGGGCATCGGCTATTACCGTAAAAAAATAATTTTTATTCCAGGTGCCTTGCCTAATGAAGTAGTTGTTGCCAAAATTATTACAGAATACCCCCGCTATATTGATGCAGAACTGGTTCGTATTAAAGAAAAAAGTCCTGACAGAGTACCTTTTCCCACTAATGTCAATCCAGAAATTGGTGGACTCGAACTGGCTCATTTAGCTTATCCTAAGCAGTTAGAATTTAAACGGGACAATGTTCTTGAAGCCCTCAAGAAATTTCATCCCCGTGGTTACAGCAAGTATAAAGTCAAAAAGACCATTCCGGCTCCAGAAGAATGGCATTATCGCAATAAAGCGCAATATCAAATTGAACGATCACATGGTCAAATTAGCTTAGGACTTTTTGCCCCTAATTCGCACGAACTCTTTGATTTGCCCGAAATGCCAACGCAAAGTCAGGCAACCCAAGATACTGAACGCAAAATTAAAATTCTAGTTGAAAAGCTGCACATTAGAATTGCCGATCCTTACCGTCACTTTGACGGACTTAAAACTATAGTTGTTCGTCAAGCTTATGCCACTCACGAAATTCAAGTAACTCTAATTACAGTGGGCCACAGTCTTAAAAATCTGGAACAACTTGCAAAAGAAATTATGAGGCTCCCTGATGTAGTCAGTGTTTTTCAAAATGAAACTGATTGGCGCAATCCTCAAGTCTGGGGCAATAAAACCACTAAAGTAGCAGGTAAAAACCAAATTACTGATGAAATTTTAGGGAAAAAATTTGCCTTGTCACCGCGAGCATTCTTCCAGTTAAATCCGGTGCAAACCATTACTCTTTACTCACGGGCGCTAAAATTTTTAGATTTAAAGCCAGATGAAACCCTGATTGATGCCTATAGTGGTGTGGGAACGCTGGGAATTTTAGCGGCAGATCAAGTCAAACAGGTTATTGGGATTGAAACTATTCCTGAAGCAATTGCTGATGCCAATCATAACGTGGAACTCAATCATATTAAAAATGCTAATTATATTCAGGGCAGTGTAGAAAAAGTTTTACCTGAACTAGCTCAAAATGGAATTCCAATTGACGCGCTGATTGTGGACCCACCACGAACTGGTCTGGCCAAAAGCTTGATCAAAACCCTGTTGAGAGTAAAACCTAAAACCTTTGTTTACATTTCCTGTAACCCATCTACTCTCGCACAAGATTTAGTCCTTTTGACTGAAGCTTACAATGTCAGACTGATTGAAAATGTCGACATGTTGCCGCAGACTCCAAGGTGTGAATGTGTCGTTAAACTAACTTTAAGATAAATAAAAAGCAAAATAGTTGTCGCAATTAGCGACAACTATTTTTGTGGATCGGGTGTCAATTGAGATTATTTTCTTTTGAGATAAAACCATCATATACAAATATATAAAACTATAAAAACTTCGCGATAAAATTGTCATTTCAAAAGTAGATAACAAACATATTATGGAGATAGAAATCTTGTTAACCTTGACCACACTTTTATAATAGCAAATAAATGTAAGCGCTAGCAAATAAAATGCATAGCTTATTTTACATATTTGACTAAAAATGTTGCTACCCGTCTTTTATATTCTTTGGGATGCTTTGAAAATGACTTGGCATGTTTGGCTCCAGGAGCTACCCATATTTCCTTCGGTCCTCTAGTAGCCTTATAATTAGGATAGACCATTCTAGTAGGCACAAAATTATCACGGCTGCCGTGAATAAACAGCATTGGTCTATGATTTTTATGTAATTGTTTAACACTAGAGGCATTACCCATGAAATAGCCAACTTTTATCTTATTAATGCCGCTTAGAATTTCAACTAGTGGAAAACGAGGAAAGGCAGGCATATTGTACAAGACTCCTGCTTCATGCTCAATTTCATCCTTGACGCTGCTATAACCACAGTCTTCTACAAACGCTTTAACTTGATGAGGCAGTTTAAGTCCACTTGTCATCATGGCAGTTGCCGCACCCATACTCAAGCCGTATATCACTACCTGTTGGTTCTGGCCATATTTTTGCAATAAATATGAGATCCATTTTTTGACATCATCTTTTTCCGGCCAACCATAGCCAATATATTTTCCTTCGCTCTTGCCTTGGGCTCTTGGATCTGGGGTTAAAGTATTATAGCCTAACTGGTGAAACAAAGCGTCATATTCTCCCATATCCTCCTTCGTATCCATATAACCAGGTAAAATAATAGCTGTCTTATTGGAACTTTTATAGGGAATGAAATTCGCATCCAATTTAAACTTTTCGTCAGCGGATTCAATATACCACTTTTGTTTAGCAGTTTTTTTAAACCAAATTTTTTCACGGTAAAGAGGATCTGACTTCTTGATCACATCACTGGAAGAACTTAAAAAACTTTTTTTACCTGGAACACATGCCACTTTAAAGAAATAGTAACCGGCTCCGGTAAACAATAAGCATACTAGTAAAATAATAATAATTGATGAAAGCCACAGCTTTTTATGTTTTAATTTTTTCAATTAGTTCAGCCACCCTCACTAAAATAATATCTTATAGTATAACATTTTAAATTTGTATAGGAATAATAAAAAATGAGATTAACAGACTTATTACAATTAACCAATGATTTAAGCAACCAAACTAACTTGTATCTGACTATTAACCAGAAAAATATTCCTTTGGCAAAAGTAAAAATTTCAAGCAGTGAATGTTTGCTTTTCCCCGGAAAAAAGCCTCTAACAAAAGGCAAACTGATTAATTTGGTTAAAAATATCCACGGTCGCAGTATTCCCATATTTATTTATAACCAAAAAAAGAGAATTGCTGTTTATGGTATTCAAATTTTGCCTGATCAAAATGGAGTTAGGCTAACCTAAAAAAGCTGCCGCTTGGCAGCTTTTTCTAACTATTTTTGCAAATATTGACGAATACGGTTTTTGGTCCCAGCAAAATACCAGGTGCCGGTTTGTTCGTCACTTTGAAGCTCTATGTCATCTTGCGGAGATTCTAAAGCTTGATTAAAAATTTGTTCATATTCAGGAATAGTTAATTTTTGGCGGCGAGCAATCATTTTTTGATCTGCATTTTTATGTAGATTCTTGTCATAGCCCTCAACTATTCGTCCTGAATAAAACTCACCCATTGCCCCTGAACCATAAGAAAATAAACCGATCTTTGCCTTCGCGGGCAATTTAGCATTTTCCAGTAAACTCAAAAGGCTTAAATATAAAGAAGCAGTGTAAATATTACCGACTTCCTTGCCATAACGAGCTGCAGCAGTAAAATTCTCTGTCAATCGCTTTTTAGTCTTTTCATCCTGATCGGCAACAGCCCACTCATTTGCCTTAAAACCCATTTTCACAAATGGTAAATGATAAAGTAATGCTGTGAAATCACTAGTTTTTATTCCAGTTTGTCTAAGATAATCCTTGAATGTGTGTTTAAAAAAGTCTAAATACACGTTTTTAGAATATTTACCATCAACTATGGCAACTGCTGAATCATTAGGACGCCAGAAGTCATTAATATCCTCACTGTATGAGCTGTGTCCCTTATTGATAGCCAAAATTTGCGGATCAGCCTTAATTAGCGTGCTAATGCTGCCAGCTCCTTGTGTCACCTCACCGCCAGTGTTAACGCCATAGCGAGCAATATCAGAGCCAATTACAATTGCGCTATGGTGCGGATGGAGGCGGACATAATCCCGAGCGATCATGATGCCTGCAGTCATACCAAAGCACGCTTCTTTTACTTCAAAAGTTCTGACATTTGCCGGTAATTCCAAAGCCGATTTGATGAAAAGCGAAGCCGATTTAGACTGGTCAACACTGCTTTCTGTTCCAACGATTAATAAACCGACTTTTTTACGTTCAATTTGATCTAAATATCTAAGCGTTGCATTAATTCCCATTGATACTGCATCTTGAGTCTGATCAGTAACGCTCATTCTATTTTGTCCAATACCAATCAAAAATTTATTAGGATCTTCATTGCGCGCTTTTGCCAAATCTACCATATCAACGTATTTGTTTGGTGTATAAAAACCAATTTGATCAATTCCGACTTGCATTATTTTCCTCTCTTATTTCCTTTAAAAATTCCTTAGCTGCAGATTGACTGTATTTTTTGCTATTTATGATTTTTTGGAATACAACTTTTTTCTCGGCAGCAGTAGCATCTAAAACTGCCACAATATTTCTGGCCTGCAGTTTCATGTGTCCTGCTTGTATCCCCTTGGTAGAAATTGCCAGTAATGCTGCTAAATTATTGGCTAAACCAATGGCAGCAATAATATTAGCTAATTGTTCTGCAGTAATTTTTTCGCCTAAAATACGATAGTTTTGCTTAACATCTTTTCTGGTGTTAATTGAGCCGCCCACAGTTCCAATTGGCAAGGGAATGCTTAGCTTTCCCATAAGATTTTCATTTTCAAGCTGCCATTTGCTGAGACTGGCGTAGGTGCCTTTTTTACTTGCAAAAACACCACAAGCTGCCTCTACTGCGCGAGTATCGTTTCCAGTTGCCAGTAAAACAGCATCAACTCCATTCATAATCCCTTTGTTATTGGTAACGGCTCTCATTGGATCGTCCTGACCAATTCGACTTAATAAAACAATTTTCCGAGCAGTTTCTGTTCCACCAATTAAATTAACAGGAATTGCAGCCTTGACCGTTGTGATTTGGCTAGGATAATTTGACAAAATGGCAAATAATTTTTGTTTAATGCCAGCAAAATCCTCTAACTCATCTGCCATAAATTCTAAAATAGAATTTACCTTGTTGGCGCCCATCGCCTCCGCGGGATCAACTAATACTTTTATATAAAGCAAATCATTTATTTGCTTAAGTTCTATTTTACGGACTCCACCGCCATGACTTACAAGACTGGCAAAATAGGTATTTGTCTTTTTAATAAGACCAGGCAATACTTCTTGCAAGTTAGAGACTTCAAAATTTTCAGCCACCTGCATCACAATTTGACCCCAAATACCGTCTCGCTGACTGCTTGCCGTAAAACCACCAGCTTTTGCAACGATACCAGCGCCATTATTAGCCGCAGCAACTACCGAGGCTTCTTCGGTCACCATTGGCACTTGGTAATTTTGACCATTAACCAATAGGTTTTGTGCTAAACCAACGGGTAAACGTAATTGACCAATTACATTTTCACTTAATAAATCCAAGTCATGCAAAACCTGTGAATCAACTTGATCCAGTTTAATTCCTTGTTTTCGCAGCATTTCTCGTCTTTTTTCTGGTGCTAACTTATAAAACTTCATTTAAAATTTCTCTATTTCATATGCAATTGCTTGTCCGCCACCAATACAAAGAGTTACCAAAGCCTTGTGACCATTGATATGATTCATAATATTGACAGCTGTTCCTACTAAACGAGTTCCGGTAGCAGCAAGAGGATGACCTAGTGCAATAGCTCCACCAAAAATGTTTAGTTTAGCGGGTGGAATTCGGAGTTTTCGAGCTAAGACAACGCTAGGTGCAGCGAAAGCTTCATTAACTTCGATTGCATCATAATCATTAATGGTATTGTTTGTTTTTTGTAATAATTTTTCTACTGCAAAATATGGTGCTACACCCATGTATGCCGGATCAGTACCAGATTCAGCAAACGATCCCAACCGCGCCAGAGGTTGCAGTTTGAGTTCCTTTACTTTTTCTGCGCTTGCCAAAATAATCATACTGGCACCATCACTTAAGGGCGAAGAATTGCCAGCTGTAACTAAACCATTTTTCTTAAAAACAGGTTTTAACTTGCTTAGTGCTTGTAAATTAGTATCAGCTCGAATTGTTTCGTCCTGCTGGATTATTTTACCGTTTACTTCTACGCCAATTATTTCATCTTGAAAAAAGTTTTGCTGAACAATTTCAACTGCTTTGCGATGAGAAGCTAAACTATATTCATCCATTTCTGTACGCGTAACTCCATATTTTTCTGCTACGTTTTCAGCCGTTAATCCCATATGCTCATGAGAAAAAGCATCAATGAGGCCATTCTGCAGCATTTCACTTTGAAAATGCGGCTTTTCTTTGTCCTCTGTTAAATAAACAGCATTCGACATGCTTTCGGCACCACCAACAGCTACCAGATCAAAGTCGCCCAGTTCCATCTGTCCTTGAGCCAGTCTGAGAGATTTTAGACTTGAACCACAGACTTCATTAATTGTCACGCTGCTGCTTTTAGGGCTCATACCCGTATTCAAAGCAATTTGCCGCGCCATATTTTGTCCCAAACTTGCACCCAAAACATTACCCATGAATAAGGCGTCCAGTTTTTCAGCAGGCAGACTAATGCTTTTTAACGTTTCTCTTAAGGCTAATTCTCCTAATTCTGTTGCATTTTTTTCACTCCATAACCCATGATAGCGACCAAAAGGAGTTCTTTTAGCTGCAACGATGTATATATCTTTCATTTAACCTATCCCCTAGCTAAAAGTTTCAAGTCGCATGATACAAAAATTTTCTACTCGAAGACAGTAATTAGTCCGACATTAAGAAAAATTTTACATAAAAAAAGAAACCATTAAATGATGGTTCCTTTAATTGCATAATTTATTTGTTATTGTTGATTTTGTTCTTTTAATTTCTTTCCTAAGTCAATTATGTATTTACGCAATGCATCCTTAGTTTCCGGATGTTTTAAGCCATACTCAATTGAAGTTTCCAAGTAACTTTCTTTATTACCGACATCGTGACGGGTTCCCTTAAAGACATGGGCTAAAACGCGTTGCGTTTTATTCATGGTATCAATCGCATCAGTTAATTGAATCTCCCCACCTTTATCTGGTTTTTGCTTAGCCAAAATTGGAAAAATTTCTGGAGTTAAAAGATAACGACCAATAATAGCATAATCACTCGGAGCCTTGTCTACTTCTGGCTTTTCTACAAAAGATTTAACATTTATTAAGCCAGGTGCAATTTCACTATCCGGTTCAATTATGCCATATTTATAAACCTCTTTATGGGGTACCGGCATAACGGCAATTGTTGACGCATTCGTATCGTTATAGCGGTCAATCAATTGCTTGGTTAACGGTTCTTTGTCCATCATCAGGTCATCGCCCAGCATAACAACAAATGGTTCATTCCCAATAAAACTACGTCCACGGGCAATTGCATCCCCCAAACCTGCTGGATAAGGCTGACGAGTATAATAAATATTAATTCCCAGGTGAGTAATTTCTTGCGACATTTTAAGCAGACTAGTCTTACCTTTTTCCTGCAGATTTTGTTCAAGTTCAGGATTGGAGTCAAAATGATCTTCAATCGAGCGCTTATTTTTTCCAGTGACAATCAAAATGTCTTCAATACCAGATTTTTTGGCCTCTTCAACAATAAATTGAATAGTTGGTTTGTCGACAATCGGCAACATTTCCTTGGGCATTGCTTTAGTTACCGGCATAAACCTAGTACCCAGACCAGCTGCAGGAATAATTGCTTTTCTTACTTTCATATTTTTTACGCTTTCTTTAAAATCATAAAACTAATATACCAAAATAAAATTGAATGCGCCAATTTTTAATGACTGCGCTTTCTTTGAATATATTCAGCTAAGCGACCCACTGAATAGTGTACTTCTCCATAATTTAGTGTCACTATTGCAGCATTTACACATGTCCCCAGTAAAAAGAGAATTGAGGAAATATTCAACCACAACATAAAAATAATAAAAGTACCGATAATGCCATAGTTTTCCCAGCTAATACGAAAATGATGCAGATAGAAACTAAAAAGCCAGGAAAGAATGATCCACCCGCATAAAGTAGTAAAAACACCTGGCCAAATAACTTTTTTCTTTAATTTGATGTTAGGTAAAAAGTAATTGACGTAATATAACGAACCCATCATCGTGATTATAATGACAGGATAGCGATAACTAAAAATTTTCTCAATTTCGCCAACAGAAAAGGAGAAAATTGGTCGTAGAAATTCCAGCACCTGCTGACCAAAAATCAAAGTTAAATTAAGCAAGGCAAATACTATAATCATGAGGTTGGTCAACATAATAGTAATAGATCTTGTCCAAACAGTAACCTGCCATTTTTGCTTTAATTCTTGTGCACGAACACCATAAACCCGATTCATACCAATTCTAATAGCATTAACTAACGAAGAAACTGACCATAGAGCCAATATAATACCAAATGAAATATACCCACTTGATTTTCTTTTCAATAATGAGTTAATTATCGGCATAATAAATTTAGCAATTTTATCTGGAAAAATTAGTTTTAAATAACTGGCAATCGGTTCAGTATTAATATTAAATAACGGCAAAATATTTCCGATAATAATAATTAACGGAAATATCGAAAACAAAACGTAGTAAGCAATCGCAATTGCGCTTGTCAAAACTTCACCTTGAGTAAATTTCAAGGAAACAGTTTTATAAAATAAAAAAGAGCGTTTCCTGATTGCCTCAGCTTTTTTACCCATGCAATTTAGTCATCCATTTCGTCAAAATGTGGTAAGTACTTTTCGTAGCCGTCGTATGGCTTTTGCAGCGTTAAAATTTTAGGACCGTCTTTAGTAATTGCAAAAGTATGTTCAAATTGAGCTGATTTTGAGCCATCCGGTGTAGCGTAAAAGACCCAATCATCTTTAGGATCAGAAACGCTTTTTTCTACAATGCGCCAGTCACCACCGGCTTCAACCATTGGTTCACAAGTAATAGTCATTCCTTCACGCAGTCTTAATCCGTGCCCTGCCTTACCCCAATGTGGTACTTCCGGATCTTCATGAATACTTGGCTGGATGCCATGACCGACTAATTCTTTAACGTCGCCATAGTGATGTTCATCTTCTACAAAATGCTGTATTGCGGCTCCGATGTCTCCAATGCGATTACCTAAAACTGCCTGATCAATACCCAAGTACATGGCTTTTTTAGTTGTATCCATCAAATCCTGATCAGCTTGAGAAATTTTGCCTACTGGGTAAGTTGTGCAAGAGTCTGTTTCAAAGCCATTGAGATTGCAAGTCACATCAACCTTAACCAAATCGCCTTCTTTTAAAACTGTGTCTTTACGTGGCGTAGCGTGGGCTATTTGATCATTAACAGAAATACATGTCCCATATTTGTAGCCTTCAAAGCCTTGCTCTGACAACCTGCCACCACGACTTTTGACAAAATCTTGACAAAATTCTTCAATTGACCAAGTGGTAATTCCAGGTTTAATCACGTCTCGCAGGCCCTCAAACATTGATGCTAATAATCGGCCTGAAGCCTGCATACCCTTTAACTCTCTAATTGATTTAATTGTAATCAAATTTAAATTCTCCTCTATTAAATGATGTTTGATTACATTATAGCGTTTTTTAAAAGTTTACTAAAGAATTTCATTAATTACGCAAAATTAGGTATAATGTTTTGATGAATTAGTTTTTGTGAAAGGTATGAATTTAATGAAAGCTAGAATAGTCTATGCAAGTATGACTGGCAACGATGCAGATATGGCAGATATTCTGGAAGAAGATTTGCAGGATTTGGGCTTTGATGTTGAAACGAGCGAAGCTGAATTTACTGACGCCAGTGATTACTTATCAAGTGATTTGTGCATCTTTATTACTTATACCTATGGCGAAGGCACTATGACCGACGACATTGCAGACTTTTATGATCAACTAAAAGATTTAGACTTAAGTGGGAAATATTTTGCCGTGATGGGTAGCGGTGACATGATGTATGCCGATCATTTTTGCGAAAATGTTTTTGATTTTGAAAAAATGTTTAAGCAAGTTGGAGCAAAAGAAGTGACAAAACCTGTTACAATTGAAAATGCCCCGAATGATGATGATATAAAAGCAATTGATAATGCAGCTAAGGAAATGGCTGATCTATTAAATGGTTAAGAATAAGAAAACGGATTCACAAAAATTCGACTCAATGTCTGATCCTAAAATTCACCGCTTAGCACAAAATGTAGTCAAAAGACATCGCAATTTATTTGTTTACATGATCTTTGGTTTTATAGCGGCTCTAATCAACACTGTGGTATTTATGATTTTGCATAAATGGTGGCACAGCATTGTTTTAGTATCAAATACTATTGCATTTATTGTTTCTAACCTCGCCTCTTTTGTATTTAACCAAAAGGCCGTCTTTATCAATAACGTCGATGAGGAGCATTCAACTTGGCAAAAGTTGGTCGTCTTTTTCACCTATAGGATTATTAGTCTTATCCCTGACAGTTTGATTATGTTGGTTGGATTGTCCTGGCTTCATCTAGATGCCTTGCTAGTAAAAATTGTTGATCAAATTTTAGTGGGTATTTTTAATTACCTGACTACGAGATCAGTTTTTCAAGCTCAAGAAACTACCATGATTGCACGAGCAAAAGAGAAAATTAAATCACGTAAAGAAAAAAACGATAAATAAAAGCCAAGAAAATTTTTCTTGGCTTTTTGTGTAATAAAATTTAGACGGCTCATTTAAAATCAGCTGGTCTTTCACCCTTATTTTGAGCAAAATAGTAGGCAATAGCATCCATTATTCTTTCTGATGCATGACCATCACCATAAGGGTTCTTGGCATTGGCCATCTGGTCGTAAACTTTTTTGTTTTCAAGTAATTCCAACATTGCGTTTCTGACATTATCAACTTGCGTTCCCACTAATTTGAGTGTACCAGCTTTAACACCTTCTGGTCTCTCTGTAGTATCTCTTAAAACTAAAACTGGCTTGTTTAAAGCAGGAGCTTCTTCTTGAACTCCTCCAGAATCTGTCATAATGAAGTAACTTAATTTGGCTAAGTTATGAAAATCAACCACATCTAAAGGGGCAATCAAATGAATACGCGGATCATTACCTAAAATTTCGTGTGCAACTTTTTGCACACTAGGTGATAAATGAACAGGATAAATAATTTCAACATCATCATTGTTGTCTACGACCTGTTTCATCACCTTAAAAACCCGTCTCATAGGTTCACCCTGATTTTCCCGCCTGTGCATGGTCACAAGAATTATCTTGCTTCCGGGTTTAATCAAATCTAAAACCTCATGGTGGTAATCATCTTGAACTGTTTCTTTCAAAGCATCAATAGCTGTATTACCTGTGATAAAAATATTGTCAGAATTGTGGTTTTCTTTAATCAAGTTTTGCTTGCTAACCGCAGTTGGTGCAAAATAAAGATCAGTTAAATCATCAGTCATTTGCCTGTTCATTTCTTCAGGAAAAGGTGAATATTTATTCCATGTTCGCAGTCCCGCCTCAACGTGACCTAAGGTACATTTATTATAAAAGCTGGCCAAACCGGCAGCAAAACTGGTGGTTGTATCTCCATGGACCAAGACAATATCTGGTTTAACTTCTTTTAAGACTTTTGTCATGTCGATTAATACCTTGGCTGTGACGCCCTCTAAAGTTTGGTTTTTCTTCATGATATTAAAGTCATACTCCGGCTTGATTTTAAATATATTAAGAACTTGATCCAGCATTTCCCGATGTTGTGCTGTAACCACCGTAACTTCCTCAAATCGATTATCTTTTTTTAGTCTCTGTACCAACGGCGACATCTTTATAGCCTCCGGTCTGGTACCAAAAACCGTCATTACCTTAATTTTGCTCATAATTTCCTCCATTTTATTAATATATTAGTAAATTAGCTGCAAAAAAACAAGTTAATTATGGTTTAATAACTATTGAATAACAAAAGTTGGTGAAGAAATGTATCATGGATTTAAATTATTACTAATTACAGGTCTGTTAATAGTTTTAGCAGCTTTTTGTTTTGTCTTTAGTTTTGATAAGAGAAAGACGGTCAAAAGCAAAAGAATTTTACTTGGAATAGCATTAATCCTATTCATAATAATTATCTTTTTAGTTATCCGAATTTTGGAATCGCCTTTATATTAAATATATAGCAGCAATTGCTCTAGAACAGTAATTCAACAAATAATTACTTTATAAAAGTGTTTATTCTTTCACTTTATATATCAATTCGCTGTATAATGATTTTGAAAAGAGGTGAATAAATTATGGGTAAGGCAGAAGTCACTAAAAATGTTTGGGTCACTACTCACGGCGACAAATGGGCTGTTAAAATTGCCGGGAGCGACAAAATCTCTAAAACTTTTGACCGCAAAGCTGACGCTTTAGAATATGCAAAAAGTTTGGCACAAAAGGAAAAGACCGAACTAATTAGTCAAAAAAGAAACGGGCGTATTAATCTTAAAAATTCATATGGTCATGACAGTCCTAAAGCCGCAGGCTAATATATCGATACATTGTTATTACTACTATTTTCATATATTTTATCTATTCTGACATTTTAATTAATCTATATTTCTCAAACTAAAATATAAACTTTATTTTATTCATATTTACATAAATAACAAATCTTTCAAATTCTGGTCTGATTATCTTCTTGATAGTCAGACTTTTATTTGTCTGCAATTATTTTTACCCCTAATATATCTGAACTATCAATACTATCTTCTTTTTTGTTACCAACAAATGTAAAGTTTGTCTTTGTTGTGTTTTTGATTAAAACATTCGTTACCAAAAAGGTTTTAATTGCACCATCTTTAAGCATAAATTCTACTTTTTGACCTTTTAGGACAAATTTTAATTCACAGAATGGCATTTGATGTATATCTAAAGAAAAATTGGCACTGCTTGGAATTGCATCAACTACTTGTGAGATAAAAACATCATTTTTTGGATCATCAGCCATAAAAATCATTTCAGGTTGGTCATCATCTTCGTCTTCAATTTCATTAACAAAGATTGTTTTTTTAGTACCATCTTTTAATTTAAAAGTTACATTACGAGCCCGAAAATTATCTAAAACCTCGGGTAAAGACATTTTGTGTGGATTCATTTTTAAAAATTCTAATTAAACTAAAAAAGCCAATCTGTTTAAAACAGGACAGAGCCGAAAATGATCCTGCTACAAAAAATTAGCAACTGTTTTCTAATAAATTTAAATGCAGTAAAATTTGCATTTAAATTATACCTTATATGACCCCGGTGAGATTCGAACTCACCTCTACGGTTTAGGAGACCATTGTTCTATCCAGATAAACTACAGGGTCGCAATAGATTAACTTTACCAAATTTGAGTGATAAAAGCCAACTTTTTTAGTAATTAATATTGACGAGTAAAATATGGTTTCGGTGCATTAGAATCAGCAATTTTATCTGCCGCAAAAACAAAGGGTGTCCAAATGGCTAAAGCTATCAGCATGTTGACAATTGACAATACGATAGCACGCCAATCATAATTACAGGCTAAAAATGGCCCGATGATTGGTGGCACAACGGCAGGAACTGCTACTTGTACAGGATTAACTAAATTCATCATGCTGACACCGTATGAAAAAGCCACATTAACTAAAGGGGCAACGACAAATGGAATAAAATAAACGGGATTGAGAACTACAGGCAGACCAAAAACAATTGGTTCATTGATATTAAAAATTCCCGGTGCAAGTGCAACTTTAGCAATTGTTCGGTAGTCACTCCGTTTGGAAAACAGCAGTATGGCTACAATCAGCATTAACGTTCCCCCTGCTCCTCCGAACCAGGCAAATGCGTCAAATGATCCGCGAACCCAAATAAAAGGTGCTTCTCTTCCTGCACGAGCAGCTGTGACATTGACATTCTGGGCAGTTAACCAAATTGAATCTAAAATTGGAGCCCAGACACTTAAGCCATTAAAACCAAAAAAGCTGAAAATCTGAACTAATAAGGTTACAAGCATTACCATGCCGAAGCCTTGACCTAATTTTACTAGAGGTGTTTGAATCGAATTGAGCAACCAGTTGCCAAAAAAAGTTCCCGTAATTGTCTGAAAGACAAAATTAATCATACCAACACAAAATATCGCAATAATTGCAGGAATGAGTGAATCAAATGCCATCTGCTCTGCATAAGGCAAATTAGCAGAAAGATGAAGCCTGATTCTCGCTCTAAAACAAAGTGCAAAAATAGCAACACCGATTGAACCAAATAAAATAGCAGTAAAAATGCCAGTAGTTGAAAATTGTGAAATATTAAAAGCTTTTTGAACAGAAACTATTTTGCCGTTAATTTTAAGTTTAGTTAAATTAGCAATGCTCATGGCCAAAGAAGACAGGGAAACAATCGCTCCAGCAACTGGATCAACTTCCATGCTTTTAGCTAAATGATAGCCCAAAGACATTGACAAAAAGAGGGCAAATAAAGCAAAGGTACCGCGCCAAACTACATTACACACTAATGAGAGCGGCTGCATTAACCAGGCAAAAGTGTTCCAGCCTAATTCAGTTTTGGCTGCAGCAATCAGGCTTTTGACCAACACAGCAAGGGAACCGGCAATAGTAATAGGCATTACTGAGACAAATGCGTCCCTTAGCGCCACAAGCCAGTGAGTTTGCCCTATTTTGTTAGCTACAGGCAAAATATAGTCTTCAAGCCAAGTAACTAATCGACTCATTTTTGCTCCTTTCTTTTCAAATAATGGGGATGATAGCCCTTGTTTTTATTCTTATGCTTTTTATGTTTTTTGCTTGATCCACTAAACTTCTTTTCTTTAGTTGGATCTTGCTTTTGATTTTCCTTTTTACGTGGCATTTTGGTAGTCAAATGAAAGCCGGCAAAATATACACGTTCAATTTTAACACTCTGTTCAAGCAGTTTCCTGAGATCGCGCAGATCATGATCATCACCCAAAGTTACCACAAATCCTTTGGCACCCATGCGACCAGTTCGTCCAGCACGATGCATGTAGGTGTTAACTTCACTAGGAATGTCGTAGTTCACCACATATGTTACCCCTGCTAAGTCTAAACCGCGAGCAGCCAAGTCTGTAGCTAGAAGCAATTTGATTCTGCCAACTTTAAAACTATTGAGAGCCGCCTCTCTTTTCTGTTTGCCAAATTCATTAGCTAAAATACCAAATTTAGTCTTAGTATGTGCCAAAATTCCGGCAAAACGCATCATTGTTTGGTTTGAATCAAAAAATAGGATACCTTTAAAACCATCAAGGCGCATTAACCGCTGAATAAAATCAACTTTATGCGCATTGTCTATTTGCAAAAAATAATTTTTAACAGTTGTTTTCTGTTCTGGTCGCACATCTATCGTGATAAATTTGCGGGCAAAAATATCTTCTGCCTGTTTGGTTATATCGGATTCCGTAGCACCAAAAAGCAAGATCTGCGCATCAGCTGTCATATTTTGCCCTAAAGAACTTAATAATTCCATTTTATTGAATTCTAAAACGTCATCCGCTTCATCTATTACCAGAGTTCTTATTTGATTAACTTTGATGCGATTAGCGGAAAAGAAATCGAAAAATCTTCCGGGAGTGGCAACGACAATTTCAGGGTGTTTCTTTTTTAAATTATCTTCTTGACGTTTGCGATTTCCTGCTCCAACAAGTGTAATTCCAGTTAAAGCGAGAGCATGAATAAAGGGATTAATGGCATGGCGAATTTGCACCGCTAATTCTGTTGTTGGTGCAATAATAATTAAACTATTGGGTTTGCCTTTTTCTACTTTTTCCAGTGCAGGTAAAGCGTAAGCCAAGGTCTTTCCGGTTCCCGTTTTTGCAAGTGCGATACAACTTGCACCATTTAAAATTGGAGTTTGCGTTTCTTGCTGAATCAAAGTTGGTTCAGCCATTTTTAATTTTGTTAAAACTGCTTGAATTTCTTGTTTCATTATTGTGTTAATTGTCCGTATTTCTCCTTGTACTGGGTAACTGTACCATTGTAAGTTAACATAACTACCCCACTTTCCAGATTTCTCACAGACTTTACCCGTCCGTCATTGTTATAGCGCCAAAATGAATATTGCAATTTGTTCGGAGCCTTTTTGCCACCAGTAATGAACTGCACATCATGGGGAAAATACTTTTTATATTTAACCGGGACATCTACCATGACGCGCTTATTTAAACCTTGAAGCATGCTGACAAATTGAGCCATTTGTTTAATATATGCTAAATCATAGTTATCAATAGCTGGTTCTATCCAAATCGGCAAACTTCCCGTGTCCGTGCCCACCTTTTTCAGAAAATACTGATAGTGCTGTAATGGTGTTGATTCGTTGCTGTAGGCAACAATAGTACCAAAAGCCATTTTAGTTCCTAATATTTGATCACGATATGACAGATAATCGTCGTCAAAGTACGAACGTCCCTGTGTACTTCTCAAATAGACAAATGAAATACCATTAGCCTGCAGTTCATGTAAATCAACATAACCATAATCTTGATTTAATTCGACGCCAATTGCGCTTGAATTACCGTTTGGCGGCAAGGTCGTCTGGTTATGCATATTGGCTATACCAGTGATAAGAAGTCCAATCGCAACAACTAATAAGATTAGAATTGCAGGTAGCGTAAACTTATGATGAAACCTTTTCATCTTTATCTCCGTTTATTTTTTCTACACCTGTACATTATAGCAATTTTTCCACTACAGTTGCTAACTACAATTTTAACAATAAAAAAAGTGATCGGCTGTAAAGTCGATCACTTAATAAACAAAAATTATTCTTCAACTAAATATACTGGCTTTTGACCATTTAAAACTCGCTTAACATCAGTCATACTGTGCTCAATCATATTCTTGACTGAGGTCTTAGTGTAATATGCGGAGTGCGGGGTAAAGACTACATTAGGCATTTTCGCCAATTCCTGGTACTCAACTGGTAATTCAGAAATATCTTTGAATTTCTTCATGACAATTGCCTCTTCACCTGTCATAACATCCAATGAAGCACCAGCAATTTCTTTGTTCTTCAAGGCGTCAATCAAGTCTTGAGTATTAACCAATGGGCCTCTAGCTGCATTAATCAGATATGCGGTGTTCTTCATTTCTTTAAATTGCTTTGCACTAATCATATCTTCCATTGAAGGCTCAAGCGGTGTATGCAATGTTAAAATATCCGCATTTTTGACTACAGTATCAAAATCGGTATATTCCAAAAATGCCTCATTGGCAGGATTTTCAACCAAGTCATAACCGAGTACTTTAGCTCCTAAAGCATGAAACATTTCTGCAACGCAAGAGCCGATACGACCAACACCAATAATACCAACTGTCTGGTTATAGATTTCATCACTCATCAAATCTTCAGACCGAACAAAATTGAGGTGCTCTCTTTCATTATCTAAAATAGGACCCCACTTTCTCAACAAGTACATTGCAGAAGTTAAAGTGTTCTCTGCCACTGCACGTGGAGAATATGCCGGTGTATTCGTTACAATCATATGATACTTATGCACAAAATCAAAATTGACAATGTTATACCCAACAGATCTTAAAGCTATTTGCTTAATTCCATATGAGCTCAGTTTACGATAGACCTCTTCCTCATCTATGTCAAAGACCTGCAAAACGCTGACAACATCATAGCCTTTCGCCATCTCAACAGTCTTAGCATCAAGCTTGTCTTCAGTTGAAACCAATTCATCTTCAGGATGATCTTTGTTCCACTTGTCAGCATAAACCTGTTGCTCCGGGGTCATATTGTAAAGTAAAGCTTTCATTATTAATCCTCCTTTTTGGATAAAAAATTTATATCTCTTATTGTATCCAAAATTAGAATAAAATTAAAGATAAATTTTAAAAATAATAATTAATAATTTAAGCCTAATCATATGAAAGCGAATAAGCCCTTCTGATTTGTACATTATTTTAAAGTGCTAAATTAAATTTTTTGTTCAATTTGGTCGATATTAACCTGTAAAACTTCTCTTAACCAGGGAAAACGACTTTTCATTTCAGCAAATTCTGGTCCCTCTGCCCAAAATTTTCCGGTTCCTTTAACATGAAAGCCAGCTCCTGGACCAGCTGTACCCTCTACTTTTTTAGAACCCATAGTCAAAAGAACATGATTGTCATTAGCAAAATCATTTTCAATACTATGCATGCCTGCTGCTGGGAGATAAAGGCGATTATTTTCCTCGTCGACTTTTACATACGACATCCACGTATTTACCACACTAGCAGGGTTGGCATTAATAGTAACAATGGTAACAGGTCCTTCATCTTTCATGACATCTAAAAATTTTTGATTCATTTTTTCTCCTCCCAAAATTAAAAGAAGCTGCTTTTTAGTAGCTTCTTTTATTATGGAACACTTGTTCGAAATTACAAAATTATCTGTTTTTATTTAGTAAGCTCTCTTACCCTTTTTATAAACTGCCTTATCCTTTTGGACAACTGCACTAATTTTTTCAAGTGGGTTTTCATCAAGTACCAAAAAGTCCGCGTATTTACCCTCCTCTAATGAACCATATTCATCAGCGATTTTAAGGAGTTTGGCGGAATTATAACTGGTTTCCAAAGCTTCAAAGTTAGTGAAACCTTGTTCTACCAGCAAAGGCAATTCTTCAGGAGTCATTGTAAAGTCATTGAATGGAGTTCCAGCATCAGTACCCAGAGTGATTTTGACACCAGCATTTTTGGCTTTAGTAATATTGCCACGTAAATCTTTCCAAGCTGCGGAAATTTTATTCATTTCCCAGTCTGGAATTTTACCTGGAGCATATTCGATGAATGCCCAAGCTCCAACTATTGTTGGCGTCAAATATGTTCCTTTTTCAATCATCAACTTAATTTCTTCATCATTAACGTAGAAGCCGTGTTCAATACTGTCAACGCCCGCCTTAATCGCATTCAAAATTCCTGGATTTCCTTCCGCATGTGCGGCTACAGTTAAACCCTTGTGGTGAGCTTCTTCCACTGCAACGTGCATTTCAGCTTCACTTAATTGGGGGTCATCAAGAGAGTCATTCTCAGTCATGACTCCGCCTGTTGCCATAACCTTAATTGCTTTAGCACCAGCCTTAATTCCTTGGCGAACAGCCTTACGCATCTCATCAGGTGAATCAACCAATACACCAAAGTTAGGCAAATCACCATGTCCACCAGTCATAGAAAATGGGTGTCCTGCGGGCACAATTTCTGGTACCTTAGTCAATTTGTTTTTCTTAATTAAATTATTAAGAGCAATATCTATATTATATGTACTGCCACATTCACGAATATAGGTAACACCTGATTTCAATAAATCATGCAAATGTTTAACGGCACGAACCGTAGAAGATACAACATCAGATTCACTGCCACCGTCAGGAGTCAAAGGATCCATAATAATATGAGTATGGCAGTTGATTAAGCCAGGAATCACATACTTATTCTGCAAATCAACTGTTTTATCTGCTTGAGGTGCAGTACCTGTAGCAATTTCGGTAATCTTACCACTTTCGTCATCAACCACTAATGTTGTATTAGACTGAATTTTATCATCAATCCCGTTAAACAAATTAACGTTAGTATAAGCAGTTTTAGTCATCTAAAAAACCTCCAAATTTTTGTATAAAAAAAGCACTCATCCTTTTCTTCTTAAGGACGAGTGCTCGCGTTACCACCTTTTATTCATTTATTACTCACGTAATAAACCTCATTAACTATCAAACAATAGCTTGCAAAAATAACGGATGCAACTCCGCCACTGGCTGATTATCACCAATGGACATCAATTAGAAGCCCATGTTCACTACTTACTGCTAACTGATTTTCACCAAATATCAGCTCTCTTTATCAGCAACAAAATAGTTACTCTGCTTTGCAAGATGTTGTTTATTTAATTGACTTTTAATCTATCATTATTTATTAATTATGTCAACACTATGAAGTAAAAATGAAGAATCGGCAGTTCACTTGGGGGTATAGCATTAACTATTTGGCGAAGAATGGTAAAAAATTTTATCATCTTAGCCTTACTTTTCTGATGTTTTTATAATAGTTATTTTGTTTAACCTGATGATATTGCTTTTTTTAAGTTTATGCTAGGTAAAGTTTTAGTAACAGGTAATCGATAACCGCTTTGATGCCACACCTCCAATTACGACTTTAAATTAGTTTTGATTACCACTGTTTTTAGTCGTTAAGCCAGAATGCTAATAATTAATCTATCCCTACTCATATGCGTTTTTTCTACTAATTTGTAACTAGTATTAGCTTAATTGATTAACTAACAATCCTTTTTCCTGAAAGATGTAAAAGGCAAGAGCTTCAACTTTTTGCTTTAATCATCCGCTATTTTATTTCAACGTTGATGAGATATTAGCAAATTCAAATAAAAACTAAACTGATGAAATCCATCACCATTTAATGATTAAATGAATATTAATTATTCTAACTAAAACAACAGTTTATTGAGAAATTAGGTTTATACACAAGAAAGAAAGATACTTAATTAACAATGATTTAAATGTTTAATTAATGTCAGGATTAAACTGATAACTAAATTTTTAACATCAGATTCGTTACCATTATTGGCTGCGTTCAGGTCTTAATTTCTTGGTGCTTTTAAAAGCAATATCCTAGTCCTGACCAGAGATTAACGGCAACGAAAAAGATTCTACAATGAAAGTTGATATAATTTAACCAGTTACATTCATAAATAAAAATATTTACCTTTTGTTAATAATTTAGTGGTATTTATTTGATAAATATATACAAATAAATTACTGTATGGTTTTATCAACAAAATAGCTTTTAATTACATTATTTTTAAATACTCTAACTTGAGAAATATATCTTCTTAATACTGGCTAAAACTAAAATCACAATCAACAAACGACCAAACTTTTGCTAACCAATATCATCTTATCTACCAATTTTATTTATTTGATTAAAGCATGATAAACATCATCTTGAGCGTGAATCTCATCGCCTGTTTTAGCATCATCACCTGCTTGTATAACATGATCTACTGAATTTGTAATTACTGTAATAATTGTTGGCTTTTTACCACTTGCTTTAATTTGCTCAAGATCCACTTCAGCCAACTCAGTTTTTGGAGAAACTTTCTCTCCTTCTTTGACTTTAATAGTAAATGGTTTGCCTGCCAGATCAACAGTATCGATTCCCATATGTAATAGTACTTCCAGTCCCTCTTTCGTTTTAAGTCCAATTGCATGCTTGGTCTTAAAAATTGAAACAACTTCACCTTCTACTGGACTGAAAATATGTTGATCACTTGGTTCAATTGCAAAACCTTCACCCATCATTTTTTTAGAAAAGACTTCATCATCAACATCAACTAAAGATTTAAATTTACCGTTAACGGGTGCAGTAAAGTCAATTGTCATTTTATTATTTTCACTTACTGTATTATCTTCAGCATCATGGCTAGTTATGGTCTCTTTTATTCTTTCAGGATGAGCTAGCAAATCATTTATTTCTTGACTATAAAGATCGGCTTTCCCACCAAAAATAATTTGTAGTCCACCTGCAACTTTTAAAACACCTGGAGAACCTAATTTTTTAAATACAGATTCATTAACTTGACTGTTATCTTTAAGTGAAATTCTTAATCTGGTAGCACAAGCAGAAATAGTATTTATATTCTCAGCCCCACCTAAAGCCGCAATAATTTGCTCAGACTCTGTATGTAGACTGGTGGCATTTCCTGATTTTTGATTATTTTTTTCAACGTCATTATCTACTTCAGTTTGCATTCCAGGGATATTGACGTGGAATTTTTTAATACAAAAAGTGAAAACAAAGAAGTAGAGGAAAAACCAAATAACACCAATAATTAATACATTAGGCCAGTTTGTTTTATCTTTTCCTTGCAAAACACCAAACAACAGATAATCTATTAATCCACCAGAAAATGAATTACCAATTCTGATGTTCATAATATCTGCAAGATAGAATGAGCAACCATCAAGAAATGAATGAATCAAATATAACCAAGGAGCTACAAATAGAAATGAGTATTCTAAAGGCTCGGTAATACCTGTAAGAAAAGAAGTAAGACCACCTGAAAGATACAATCCACCATCTTTTTTCCTGTTAGCTTTTGGCAGGCAAAGGTACATTGCTAAAGCAGCTCCAGGCAAGCCAAACATCATGGTTGCAAAACGTCCAGCAAAAAACCGAGTACCATAAGTGAATAAACCATGGAAATTCGGATCAGCTAATTGAGCAAAGAAAATATTTTGCGCTCCGACAACGGTTTTTCCAGCTACTTCTGCTGTGCCACCGAGTGCCGTATACCAGAACATCGGATAAATAGTATGATGTAAACCGACGGCTCCAGTCAGCCGTAATAAAAATCCGTACAGGAAACTACCAAAACTGCCCATTGCAGCAATTGCATGTCCAGCAGTAGTCAGCCAACCTTGAATTGGAGGCCAGATTAAGTAAAATATTGCACCGATAACTATAGCAGCAATTGCAGAAATAATTGGTACGAATCTTGATCCGCCAAAAAAGCCTAAAAATTGTGGCAACTGAATTTTACGGTAATGATTATGCAAGTATGCAACAACGGAACCTATTACGATCGCACCTAAAACACCGGTGTCAATTGTATTTTTAGGGTTAAACAATTGTAGCAAACCAGAAATTGTCGCAGTATATACAAGATAGGCTACACCACCTGCTAAACCGGCAGTACCCTTATCACCTTTAGCTAAGCCAACGGCCAATCCAATTGAAAAGATTAAAGCCAAGTTACTAAAGACCGCGTTACCGGCAAAATTCATTATTTTTAATGTATTTTGTAACCAAACTTGATTTAAAACTGGAAAAGCTGAAACAGCCGCATCATTTGTTAAAGCTCCGCCAAGTCCTAACAATAGACCGGCAACCGGCAAAATAGCAATTGGCAACATAAAAGCTTGCCCTAATTGAGTAAACCACTGACCAATTGCAGTGAATCTCTTATTTTTAGTCATTTTATTCTCTCCCTTTTTTAAATACTGAAGTGAACGTCCTAGCAATTTGCAGAGGTCTGGTAATAGCACCACCAACTACAATTCCAAGCGGATTAAGGTCTATTACCTTTTTTAATTCAGCTGGAGTATGAATTTTACCCTCCGCAATTAGTGGCAGGTCAGCATCCACAATTTTTTTAATTAATTGAAAATCTGGTCCAGACTTGTTTTCACTTTCAGCAGTATAACCAGCCAAGGTAGTACCAACAAAATCTACGCCACATTCATAAGCATTCTGTGCTTCTTCAAAGTTTGATATATCAGCCATCATTAACTGATGCGGATATTTCAATTTAACTTCTTTGATAAATTGATTAATGGTTTGTCCATCATGCCGAGGACGTAAAGTGCAGTCAAAAGCTATAACGTCAACCTTGGTTTCAATTAATTCATCTACTTCTTTCATCGTTGGTGTAATGTACGGCTCTTCAGGTGGATAGTCCTTTTTAATGATTCCGATTATAGGTAAACTAACCGTAGCTTGAATTTCTTTAATATCACGGACTGAATTTGCACGTATACCTACCGCACCCGCTTCTTCAGCAGCCTTCGCCATAAGAGGCATTATCCCTCCTTTTTCAGTATACAAAGGTTCTCCGGGTAAAGCCTGGCAAGAAACAATCAATCCCTTATGAATCTTATTGATAAACTTTTCTTTTTCCATATGTATTTTTACTCCATTAATATTATTTTTTGAAGTTTTACTTCATAAAGTATGATATTATTTTTCGACGGGAAATGCAATCGTTTTCTTGAAAAAGGATGATATAATTTACTCATTAGCGAAAGAGGCTTTTTAAGAAATGAATTTTATTCAATTATTTAATGAGAACAAAAAAGAGTTGACCAAATCTGAAGTAAAATTAGCTAATTACATTGCTAGTCACGCAGAACAAGTAATTTACGATACGATAAAATCATTGGCTATAGCTTCAGGTACCAGCGATGCCACTATCATTCGTCTCTGCAAAAAGTTAGGTTTCCCGGGCTTTTCTAAGCTGAAAATATATTTAGCACAGGAGTCAATGACACAGAATCAATTAAGTGTTGAGAGTCCGAGTAACAACTTTTATGATAAAAGTGCAAACTTATTGATCGATTCAATCAACAAAACTAAAAGTTTGTTATTTCCCCAAAATTTACTCAAAGCGGTTAAGATACTGGCTAAGGCCAAGCGGGTCTATTTATTTGGCCTAGGGCACTCTGGAGAGTCAGCAAAAGATTTTGCTAAAACATGGTTAAGGATAGGTCTAATAGCACATGCTGAAGTTGATCCACACATTCAAGTACAAATTAGTTCATTACTAACAAAAAAAGATGTTGTTATTGGCCTATCTCTTTCGGGTCATACCAAAGATACATATGACTCTTTAAAACTAGCTAAAAAGAACGGGGCAAAAATCATTACTATTTCTAATGAATTGAGCTCGCCCATAGCAAATTTAGGCGACGTTCAATTACAAACAGCAGTGGGAGAATTTATAAATATTGGTTCTGTAGCCGGACAAGTTTCTCAACTTTATCTGTGCGATGTGTTAGCACGCGGGTACGAAATTTATACTAAAATTGATAGCAATTCCATCAAGGAAAAAGTCCTACCTGAAATATTAAAAAAAGAAATTTAATAGTTGCTATAAAAAAGATGGTAAACCTATTTTTAGATTTACCATCTTTTATAATATTCAGAATAAAAGTTACATCTTTACTACCCTAACAGGATTACCCAAACTTTTTATGACTTTAAGCAAGTCTTGCGGATCTAGCCAAATAGTAGCTGTATTGTCGTTGGGATGAACAGCGATTCTAGACTGCAGACTAAAGTATGAGTCAAGGTAAAACGGTATTTCATGCTCAGGATCGTTTAACAGACCTAAAGGTGTAACTGAGCCAGGTTCCAAATCCATTTTTTCTTTCAAATCTTGCGGTGAGGCAAAACTAAGCCTGCGTGTGCCATTTTCTTCACGAAATTGCTGTAAGTTAACTCTTTTATCACCTTTAATAGTCAAAAGGTAGTAGTTACGTTTCTTGTCATCCCTCACAAACAGATTTTTAGCATCTGCTTCAGGGTGTGGCAGAGCAATCTTTTCCATTTCTGCCATATTATAAACAGCTGGATGCTCCACTATTTCATATTTAATTCCATGTTGATCAAGGTAATGTAATGTTTCGTTTTTGTTCATTTGGTGTTGCTAAATACTAGTTTAATAATTTAATCTTTATCGGTATAAAACGATTTTAACTTATAGGTAGTTACGGGTTCAACATAATAATTATATTTTGCCACCAGGTCACAGATTTCCTCACCATCAATCAACGTGATAATTCTGGTGCCCTGACGTGCTGTCTTAATTGCTCCGCGAGTAAAATCAGAATTCGTAATAAAAATACCAAATTCCGCGTTATATTTATCCATTGCTCCGCGAAACTTATCTATTTCAGGTGCTGGCACATTGGATTGCCAGCGTTTTGCTTGCAGAGCCACTCTGGTAGTACGATAATCGTTTGAACGAACATAGCCGAAACCATCAAGACCACCGTCAGCAACATAGTTAACGCCAATTGTATTATCAACATCGATTCCCATTTTGGTTAGTAAACCACGACAAAAAAGTTCAAACTTTTTAGGATTCATTTTCATTAGAGCATCGAGCAGATCTTGTCTCCATTGGTCCTCTTCTGTTTCTTCATCCGCTGTATCTTTAGCAGAATCAATTTCCACCAAGCTCTTTTTCTTTAAGTTCTGAGAATTATTATCTTCTAAAAAGGAACGGACATCCTTTTCCGGATCAAAAGTATCAAGATCAACTTTACGCCCTTTTTCAGTTAATTCAAGAATTCGATTGTCATCAGATTGAATAAAATTTACTAATATTAAATACTTAATTGCAAAATTCATTGTGTAATAAAAAGGATGATACTTCTCACCTGTTTTTTGCGAAATCCGTGTCTTATCAACATCAGCTTTAGAAAAAACATTTGAACTATCACTAATTTCATTGCGTATATCTTTTCTGGTAACCTGACCACCAAGTTTATGCATAGCAATTAAAACTTCCTTCATTGCTAAATTCTGATTGGAAACATTCTTATTCGCCAAACAAAAACCTCCTTTTTAGTTGAGCTTATCTTTAATTACGTTTTGTAAGAAATAATATAGATAAAATTACCTGAAAACTTATTCTAATTCTTCTTTATAAATATCAGACCATTTAACTGTTGCATATTCTTTTTTGGTTTCTTGCTTTTGACTTCTATCTTCACCGTCATAATAACTTGCAAATAGGTCTATTTCTTCAAAAACTTTCTTTTGTGCCTTTTCAGGTTTACTACAGTTAAGAATTGATTCAAATGTATATTCTAACCGCTTTACTTTTCTGGGTCTTCCTTTAATAATCTTCCATTCTGAGAAAATAATCGGTTTTCCATCAGCTGTGATACCTTTTAAAGTATCACCCTGGGCTATGTTAGCTTTGATAATAGTTTGTGCACTTTTTAAAATATTTTTTTTCGGTTTCGAATTGGAAAAGTCTGCAAATAATATTTGATTGTACATTTCTTCGAAAGTCAGGATCATGTTCATAACTAACATTTCTACGTTGTCTTCCATAATCTCAATACCATACAAGGTAGACAAAGCTATTAAACAATTTTCACCAAATTCATTTGCATTTTTACTTTCTTTTTTTGCTACCTTAATTTTTCTCTTCAAAAGTTCAACTAAAAATGCACCTTCGCCAGCAGCTGGTTCTAAAAAAGTCGCAGTTAGATCTTGAATTTTTTCTTGAGTTTCTGGTTGATCCAACATTAGATTGACTGTTTTTTTCGGCGTAAAAACTTCACCCAAGTCTTTAACACGAACAGTTGACTTTATTATCTTTTCATTCATTATTCCATGTCCTGCACTTTCGCTTCAATGAAATCAGTCTCATCTTTAGATAAATTGTATTTTTTGTATAACTGCTTATCTATATCAGAAACAGACTTTGTCCAATCAATATCTGAATTGTGAGTAAAGTCTTGCAGTGGAACTAAGCGCCAAGTTTCCCTATTATTATCTTGTGTTACTTTAAGTATTCCTAACATTGTTCTACAAAATTTACTTTTAATATATTTTAAAGCTGATTTTGCTTCAAAAGAGGTGGAAAATGCACCAATACCTATAAAAGTTTGAGTATAACCAATCAACGGTTTACCAATCAACGGCGTGCTTAAAACTTCTCCCAAAGCACCAGATCCGTTAGACCTTGGAACTAAAACTTTATACTTACCTATATTTTCATGTTTCATATCTAAATATTTTACTGGAATATATCTCCAAACTCTTTTATTATTAATCAATCCAAGTACTTTAATATCATTTTTATTTGCTGGATTTTTTTTAAAAACAGGTATTTTTGAAAATATATTATTCCTCAATCTTTTATCCTTACCATTACTTCCTATATATTTTCTATACTCAGGATGATATTTATATAAATTATCTAAATTAAATTTATTTTGTGTATAAATTATATTGGACAGGCTTGTACTTTCATTTTTTGGTGCTGCTTTAGATAAAATAGAGGTTAGCTCAGGGAATGGTGTAAATATTTTAATAGGTGTAAAGATATCGTTCTTATCTCTGAGAGTAACTACGACTCCACCTTTAATATCCGTATTTGGAAAAACCTTAGAGCTATTTTGCTCATAGAAAATAATTTTCAAATGTTTGTCATTTAGCATTTTTTTATTCCAAGCTTTTGGAGTGCTTCCCGCATTAAATAAAAACCTAGCAGGGGTTATCAAAATTACTAAATCAGATATTTTATAAGAAAGATCCATAAAATCATTATAAATTGGTGCCGCAAAATTATCGTTATCACCTTTTTTAGAATCTTGATATGGTGGATTTCCTATTACTACATCGAATTTCATATTATTAAATAGCCCTTCAATCTTTTTCGCTTCTTTTTCAACATCTTTTTTTGAGTCCTCAACGATGTTATCGACAAACTCAATGTTAACCTTCATATCATGATAACCAACCAGTGTCCTTTGTGCAATTGCTGCTGCCATTGGTGTTTTAGCAATAACAAATATGTTCTCTCGTAAAACCCGTTGCCAAATCATTAATTCATCTTCAAGACTAAATTTTCCAGCAGTATCATTATTTAATTTTTGGTATTCACGCCAGTAAATCGACATTGCAGCATATAGTGGATAAAGCCCTGTCTTAGCATTAATTTCCAGAATATGGCTATCTTTAGAAAAAATCTTATTTGTATATTTTGTACTAATCCAATGATTAGCTCTTTTGCCTTCAAATGTTGTGTATTTATATTGATCATCATAAAAACAATACCCGCCTAAAGTCATTCCTAATTGCATATTTACAACTCTCCAAGGAGTCAATACTGTTTCTTTGTCTGGATTATGGAAAGTTCCAAAAATCTCAGCTAAGTGGTCAACACGATCGATAGGATCTTCTTTATCTAACTTCTTCACTCTTTGACGAATAATTTTGCCTGCTTCAATAAAAACATCTTGGTCATAATACTTGCTAAATTTTCGAAACAACTCTTTCGTTACGCCTATAGGCATAAATTCTTTCCATGACTTGTCATCCACTTGATTAATAAATTTATTAATATTTACGTCTTCATCAAGTTTGACATCCATGCCATAAATCATCATTGGAATCCGAATAGAAATAGAGCGCAATATCGATATCATTGTTTTACGTTGCTTTTTAAGTTCTTTAACCTTATCAAGTACAGCTTGTTCTTCCGCTGTTCTTTGACGCTTAGGCTTTTTTTCACCTTGAATAGCTTTATCGTATTCTTCCTGATCAAGACCTTGATTATTAACATCAACTTTAAAAGGTTTTTTCTCAGCTTTAGTAGTTCCCACAATTGCTTTCAGACCATTAAAATCATCTAGGTCCTTTTCCCCTAACATTAGCAAAGCATCACTGTATAATGAATCATCATCAAAACCTGTACGAACAGCTTTTTCAGCATAAACTCGCTTAATTTTTGCTAGCAATGAATCTACTTTATAAGGCTTCATTCCCTGACCAGATTCGCCTATAATTGGTAGAAAGTTCAGTAATTCACCCATTTTTCTTTTTTGAACACTCGAAGTTAATTTGCCTACTCCAGTATTTAGCCTTGTAGAAGCTGCCATTATTTTTAGTGCACGGTCAGGTGCAAAGTCAAAAATATAGCAATTCGTTTTTTTACCAAATGTAGGTGACGAATAGGGTGTTTGAGCTCTAAAAGCAGCCTGAAGATACTGCATTGCACTATTAGTGTTGGATAAAAATAAAACTCCTGTCCAAGGTTTAATTGTGACACCAGTGGTTAACTTTCTTACAGTTAAAGTAATTGTTTTCGTTTCTGCTGGATCAGGACCCATAGCATCATTAACTTGTTTAATATCACTCTCGTATGTGATACCATTATCGTCTCCATTACGAACAACGTTAACCACCTTGTAATCCATACCAAAGACAGGATGATCTTTTAGCAATATTTCAAGCGCATTGGCTTCTTTAACTCCTGGTAAGATCCATAGGGTATGACGTAGCCGTTCACGAAATTCCTTGGTTGAAAATGGATAGTTCGTATTTTTATCAGGTTGAGTGATATTATCCAAAAAATGGCGAACTTTATCTTCATAAATAAACTTCCCATTCTGATTAACTCTAAAAAATTCCTTAAAATTAAATGAATTGTTTTCATCTAAAAAGATTTCATCTTTAAGCTTTCTATTCATTTCAAACGTGAACATGGAAACTTTAGGTAGTCCATCATAAGGATTTGGCTCATTGGGATGAAGTTCATTCCAGGTGTACTTTGCTTGTTGCTCCATAACATAGTCCCATGTATAAGTAGTATCTTCGTTATACTGATCAAGAATATTGAATGGAGTACCTGACAATTCCAACAATTTTGTATAACCTTTTTTTACAACTAAACTAGTAACTTTTTGGGCTAGCTCCGTCTGGGTACCTTCATGTGCCTCATCAATTATTACTAAATCCCAGTTAGTACTAAATAATTTACGGTTTTTATCTCCTGCAGTACCACCGACTATCTCAGACCCACGCAAATCCTGTAAACTTGCAAAATATATGAATGGCTTATCACTATTCGATAGATAATCAAAATCCTCTCCTTCTTTTTTAGAGCCATAAAGATACCCTGCTTCAGCCATATTTAACTTTTTGAAATCATTGAACCAACCATCATCAACAACTGGCCGATGTGTCATAATCAAGACATGTTTGTATTGCTCATCTTTTACTAGCTGCAAAGCAGAAATTGTTTTACCAAAACGCATTTTTGCATTCCATAGCATTTCATCATGTTTCTTAAAAGCCCTTTCGGTTTTCTTAACAGCATCTTTTTGCTCGGGGCGTAAAACAATATTAACTTTAAGACTATTACTGCTTGGCGCATCAATAGATTTTTTCCCTTCTTTAACAGCTTTGATAGCCTGTTTTGCAGTCTCAAGATCAGTTTCAAACCATTCTTGCCCTGTTCCCATTTCTTTTTTCTTAATGCCAGAGCGTAGCAAAACTTCATGTACATCGTAATCACGAAACCAACTGTTATCAAACTTTCGATAAGCTAATTCAGCCCATCCTAATTTATAGGGCACGCCAGCCGTTCCCATATATTGTTTAATCCTATTATTTGCTACTTTTCTTAAATCAGGACTATTGGGCTTATTATCCATTTCGTAATCGTCTATGGTGGCATCACCAACTTTTTCTAGCCCATTATAAGCAGGCCATTTACCATCTGTATTATCACCCGTTTCTACATAGATTAATTTTCGTTCAGCTGTTTGATATAGATTGGAATGCTGTGGCTCAACAAAGTTGGTGACCTTTTCATGTCCATCAAAATAGGAATTGGTAAACCATATTAAAATACTGTAAAGTTTCTTTAAACCCCCTAAAGCGTCAGACTTACTATATTTTTTTAGAGTATGGGCAGCACTATTACCTAATGATTTTAATTGGTAAAACAAATTTAATATTTCTTCACTAACCAAATTTTTTTGTTTTAATATTCTCAAGTTATCATTTAAAGAATTAAATTCATCAACAGCTATGTAATTTAAATCTAAAATCATTAAAACTACTTTTTCAATGATCTTGCGAATAGATTCAAACTCATTGCTAAACTTTCCAAGAACGTAAAGTTCTTCAGCATCCTTAGCTGCATCATACAATAAATGAGTATCGATATTATTATTTAAAAATTCAAAATTACTTTCCATACTTTTTACCTAACCTAATGCTTAATTATCCTAAATTCCGCCTGTAAATTTTTTTAAAAACCTGTATACCAAATCTAAAAAATAAGTATATTTAAAGAATGCCATTCATTTTGTTAACAGATTAATCGCTTTATCATATATATTTTTGGGCATTAGATAAATATCAGATGACGAACGTGTTAAAGCAACATAAAGTTTATGCAAAGTTTCCTTTGTTATTTTGTTCTTTCCTCTGTTTGACAATAAATTATAAGCATTCTCAGTCAAAATTACACATGTTTTTTCAAAAGTACTCCCTTTAGAATAGCCCCATTTATTTTTGTTCTTTAACTTATTGTATCCTTTTGAACTCGCATCATATAATAACTTTACAATACTATGATCGACCAAAATATTTAAAGCTGTACCTATATTTAAAACAAAATTTACCTCGCCTTTTTTGTTATCTAATTTAGGGAAAATATTGATCCCTAAATTGGCTCTTATAAAGCTACAAATTTTTGGCGCACAGCGCCAGCTTTTCACTAAAGTAACTGTATCAACTTTGATTTTTTTATTTTCAAGATATTTTATAAATTGATCGTAATCATATTTTAAATAAATATTTTGGCTTTTCTTAACTTTTCCAGCAAAGGTTACCAAACTTTGATAGTAATCTCCTACCATAGTTACATTATAGTTTTTACCTTTGCTTATATCTAATATAAGTTTATGATCAAAATTTATAAAATCCTGAAATTCATCAATATAAATTTCATCAACAAACTTACCAATATACTCTCTTACTGCCTTTTTAACTGTAGCTTTTTGTTTAACAAATAGCTCCGAAAGTCTTCTGACATAATAACGGCTATTTTCATCAAGAAAGTGTCTAGGAAATTCATCTTTTACGTATCCATTTCCCGGATTATTTCTATCAAATTCAATAGGTTCAACAATAGTCATGCCCTTACCTTTTAGCCTTTTCCCTGATTTACAGAGGTACAATTTTTCATTAGGTTTAATAATCCAATAATATACAAATTTTGTATAAGTCATTATTTCTGTGTTGGCTGGTATAATTCCATTATGGCTTTCCTTTACACTTTTTATTAGGTTTTCAACGTTTAGGTTAGTGAAAGTTATCAATAAATTTTTCTTATTTGGATCAATCATCTTTCCCAACCAAGTAGTTTTACCTGCTCCGGCAACTGCTAATTTTACTTCAGCAGCCATGTTATACCTTCTTCTATATATTCTGGGGTTCTAAACTCAACCTTACCCTTAATCTTTTCGGCTAATTTTAGTGCAAACTCTGTCTTTCTTGTTAGCATTGCAGCCAATGTATTTGGCAAATCTTCATGTTGTTTATATCTTGTATTTCGAAGTTTGCCTTTTGTGATTTCTTTGATGATTTGCTCACATAACTCTTTGTTATTATTATAAAGGGTAACTTCAAATGTAAATTCGTCAATATCTTTCGGCATATTTACTTTGAAAACTTCATTATTTATATTATTTATATTTTGGACTCTTGTCACATCACCGTCATTGTCAGTTAACACAAGAGTTTTCTTATTTACTATTTTCGATAAACTTTTAAAATGATTATAGTGAATTCCTCTCATCGATATAATACTAATTTTATTTTCATCCAAGTCCTTATTTAAAGCATATTTAACTATTGCAGGTAGTAAAATATACTCACTTGCCCCCTCAACAAGTATAATTCTATTTCCTAAAACATATCTCAAAATATCAAAATTATCAGCTTTTTCGAAGTATAGCGCATCATCTTTTGGCAAGTCTTTGAGACTTTGTCCCTTATTCTCTTTAATCCAAATAGCTTTCATTAAATTTAATTTATTTATAATCATAGATTCATGAGTTGTTGCTATTATTTGACTAACATTTTTTTCTTTTTCTTGAATTCTATCAATTTGCTTCCTTGTATTCGAATAACTTAAATGATTTTCAGGTTCCTCCAACATTACTAGATCTAAATTTACTTTTTTTTGTAGAGAAAGTGAAGTTTTTAAAATATTTTCTTCACCTTTACCCATATTTCGTAAAGAAATATTATCCTCTTGAATTTCTATTAAATTATTTAATTTACTTTTTTGTTCGTCTAACGCAAAAGTTCTTTTCTCACCTATATCTAAGATATCTTTCTTATCAGATAAAAAATTTTTCAAAGAATTTGAGAAAACATATGATAACTTTCTTTGATCTCCCTCACTTAGGCTAGCTCTATACAAATTACGAGCATAATTTCCATAGATATCCTTCTTACTTTCGGAACTATCAATTAAAATTGATTTTAAAGGATTCATATTTCTTTTATATGCTTGACCACTAAAAGTAGTCCAAACTGCGTGATAATATTCTATAGGTATGACTTTGTTTGCATCATTTGAAAAATCTATATTATTAAATTCTGAATCATAAGCTTCATCAAATGAAAACTTAAAATTAATTCCGTATCTGCAATTTTCATCTGAATCTTTGGATAATAAATTATAATTTTGTCCATAAAATCTTTGATTTTTCAACTCATTATCTAAAGCTAATTCAATTTCAATTTCAATTACAGGCAAATCTTTTGGCTGCGGTGATTTCTTCTTTAGAAAATGATCTATATTTTTCATATTTAGCTCTTGCTGATCTTCATTGCTGAAGCCATTAAAATAGTATTGATTTAAGACAATATTTATTGCTTCAAGTATTGTTGACTTACCTACAGAATTCTCACCAATTAAAATATTTAGTCCTTCTTGAAATTCAATATGAAAATTTTCAAACCTTTTATAGCCTTTGATATGAAGCGATTTTATATAATTTGCCATAGAAAAATCCTTTTTTAAAATTACTTATTTAATGTTTTAAAAAATAATACTTATACAAAGTATACCATTTGAATATATATTTGCTTATCTTTACTATAGTTTACAACAACTTTCAGGTGGAAAGTTCAGAATTTTATTAAAGCTAATTCTAACTTCTTAACCAAAATAGCTAGCCAAATAAAAATAGAAGCCAATATGATATGACCACCAAATTTAGGACAAATTTGGGGGTTATTTTTATGTCTAAATTATCCAAACAAGATAAAATTGAAATCTATCATCTTTGGCATGATTATCAAATCGGCCCTGCTGAGCTAAGTCAGCGTTATCAGGTTGGCAAATCTAATATTGGTTACTTGTTGGCTTTAATTGACCGTCACGGTCTAGCCATTTTAGATCAGCCTTTCACAGCTTATACAAGTAATTTTAAGGAGCAGGCTCTTAGGCGAATCATAGTTGACCATGAGCCCCTTTATCACGTAGCGCTAGATTTAGGTTTAAAAAGTCATGGCATGTTGTCCAATTGGCTGCGCGAATACCGTAAAAATGGGTATAATATCGTTAACAAGCAGAGAGGACGACCGCCCCATGACCAAAAGAGAGCAGCTGATCAAACAGGAAAACCATCGACTCAAGCAAGAAAACGAACGCTTACGCCAGCAGAACTTGAAGCTGAAAATCGAGAACGAATTCGTAAAAAAATTGAGCGCCTTAGTCGACCAGCGGACCAAGAACCGCAAGCCGCGGAAATAGCCCAGGCAGTTACCCAACTAAGGCGCGAGCTTAAAGTCAGCGTAACTTTTATTCTTGATGCCATTAATGCCAATCCTGATCTGCCCCATCTATCCCGCAGCAATTACTACTACACTTTAAAGAAGAAGGACAAAGAGCGGAATAATCGAGAAATAATGGCTGAAATCAAAGCTGTTTATGAGGAACACAAGCACCGCTATGGCTATCGCCGCATTACTGCAGAACTAAGACGTCGCGGTTTATTAGTCAACCATAAAAAGGTGCAGCGCTTAATGAACAAGCTGAAATTGTTTGGCATAGTCAGTAAACGCTGGCACAATTACAGCAGCTATCGCGGCACTCAGGGTCCGATTAAGCCTGACTTGATTAAACGCAGCTTCAGTGCGGTTTATCCCAATCACAAATGGTATTCAGATGTGACGGAGTTTAAGCTCAAGGGGCAAAAGACCTATTTATCACCGATCATTGACGGCTGCACCCAAGAGATTGTTTCCTATACTATTTCCCGCAGCCCTAATCTTAAGCAGACCATGGATATGTTAAAAAAGGCCTGGCACAAATATCCGGCCTTGAATGGCTTGATCTTCCATACTGATCAAGGCTGGCAATACCAAAACGGCCAGTTTCAAGCGTGGCTGAAAAATCACGGCATTAGCCAGTCAATGTCACGCAAGGGCAATTCGCTTGATGATGGGTTAATGGAAGGCTTCTTCGGGATACTCAAGCGAGAAATGTTTTATGGTTTTGAAAAGCACTTTAAGAATCTCACTGAACTGGAAGAGGCGATTAGAGACTACATTGAATATTACAATCAGAAAAGAATCAAGATCAAACTAAAAGGACTAACTCCGCTTGAATATCGGAAGTTAGTCCTCAGTTAGCTAATATAAAGTGTCCTAATTTTAGGGTTCACATCAATATTTTGGAAAAACTCTTTTTCTTTTAAATTATACTTTAGTATATTCATGCACTCAAACTCTCTTTTTATTATAAAAGCTAAATTTTAGCCAGAAAGACAGATTTTGTAACCATTAATGACGTTTATTCCACCATTTGCAGTAATCTAGGATAAAAGTTGAATTCATCTACTATACTTATTAACAGAAAGGAGCGCCAGGAATGAAAATTAATTGTCACATCGATCCTAATATTAGTGAAGAACACGGTGAATTATGGATCAAAAAAATGACACCAGCAATTAATGAACTTTTGCAAAAATTAACAAAGTCCGAAAATTCTTTATGGTGCCATTATCAATCTCAAATTTATCCTATTAATTTTGAAGATATTTATTCACTTGAAGTTGCTAATAGAGATATTAATGTTTATACAGAAAAGCAGCAACTTACATATAATGATCGTTTATCTAATTTGAAAGCAGATCTACCGAACTATTTTATTGAAGCTTCACGCAGCGCTATATTTAATTATCAGCATATCGACCACCTTGAATTACTTAATAATGGGTTAATCGATGTTGTTCTGACTAATAAGCATCGCGTACAAATATCAAGAAGAAATATTAAGAACCTGAAAGAGAGGCTAGGAATATGAAAAACATTAAAAAATTCATCAACTATATATTTAGGTTTTCAGCTGAAGGAACCCTATATGGACTGATCGTTTCTCTTTTTTACAATTTTTCCAATAAAAATTCAGTATATTATCCCTCAGATCCCAGTTTTACCACAAAATTTGCTACCCCTTTAAACGCTATGACCGTCTCAGTAATTTTATGGGCATTAATGGGATTAGTATTCGGTTTTGGCAGTTTTGTCTTTGCTATTAGACAATGGTCCATATTAAAGAAGACAATCGTTAGTTTTATCATTTACTACATCGGGTTTACTCCGCTTGCTTTTTTAGCAGGTTGGTTTCCAGCAAATATCGTTAACTTTATGATTTTTACAGGAATCTTCATCTTAATTTACGTCATAGTATGGTTTATAAGATCTTACCAAGTTATAAGAGAAATTAGAGAGATCAACAATAAAATAAAAAAGAAATAGTTTATTTGTTTCTACAAATTAAAAAGGTGAACATTTTGAAGTGCTCACCTTTTTATTCAATCAAATTATTTTCTACTGACTAACCGTGATCTAAAATAGATCAATTCCTTTTTGATGCAAATTATCTAAGCAACTTTGCAAATATTCATCGTCGTGCTCTGGGTAAATTGGATCAGTCCACGGAATAGCCGGTAAACTTGCGTACTCAGGACAATATTGTCCTCTATAATAAGGATCAAACCATTTAATATCTGGATGATAATGGCGTCGTTGCATTTCAGCTAATACTAACAAATGAAATTGATACAATTTATACGGTGAATACTGAAAAACATAGTTAACAGTGGCATGTGATTTGCCCCAGCCACGTCCGCGCAAAGCTGCAATTTCTCGATGTTGCCCTAATAACTGTTGCCTTGGTAATCGCCAAATTAAGTCTTGATGCCATAATCTCATAATTTTTCTTTATTCTCCTGAATTAAACGTGAATTTAATAAATAAGAAACTTGATACTTTTCAGCTAAACGACTTAAAAATGGACCCAATTCATCTTCTGTTGGTGATAATTCTTGCAATAAATGTAAGTAAGTTTGCTTTTCCTCTGACGTACAAGTTTTCTTAAAGTAGCCCCAGATATGTTGATAGGCGTTGGTTAAGGTTTTAACTGTTGGAATTTGACTGGCTGCTTTTTCTAATAAGTTCTTGAATTCGATATTCTTTTGCTCTGACCATTCGTTGTCTTTAGCCAGCAGCCTAATCTGCTCATAGCACTGTTGCGAATGAGCCATTACCCAATATTTATTATAGGCCCACTCTTCTTGCCATTTTTCCATTTTCATTTGTCCTATTTTTTCGTGCATTTACATGTATAGTTTTATTTTACAATAATTTTTTTCTGTATTTCGTTAACAATTTGAAAGACACAATAGTCTACATCCTTTAAAACTTCATGCTTTTCCCAAAACCTTAAAACTATCCAACCCATGTTTGCTAATTTTAAATTGACTTCTCTGTCACGTTTCATGTTGTTACTTATCTTTTTTATCCAAAATTCTCTATTTTTATGAACTCTTTTTCCTGAAGCAATTTCATCAAAATTATAGCCATGCCAAAATTCCCCATCAACAAAAATAGCAATTTTATATTTGGTAATTGCTATGTCAGGTTTACCTAGAAGTTTTTTGTAATTTCTAAAATATCTAATTCCTTTATGCCACAGTTCTTTTCCTAATAAAGTTTCTGCTTTACCTCCTGTAGATTTTATCTTCGACATCATTTTAGATCTGTATTCATTCGTTTCCATTATTTGCATCTTTACCGTTGATAAGTACTGTTAATACATTATTTTATATAAATTAAGTTTATTTACGCAATTATAAAATGCGCTTATTTGAAAGTAATTAAACGTTTTACGTCAAAAATAAATTTTATTTTAAAATTAAAAAATTTGGCTTTCATAGCGAAAATTGTTTAAGAGATATAAATACAGCTTTAGCTATTTTTTTTGATAGCATAGGGGGGACAGCATTACCAATTTGTTCATAAGCAGCAGTTCTTGAGTTTTCAAAATAGTAATCATCAGGAAATCCTTGAATTCTTGCTGCCTCGCGAACAGTTATTGATCGATTTTGAGTTACATCTGGATGAATATAGTGATTACCATCTTTAGCAATATGCGCAACAATTGTATGAGAGGGCCCATCCCAAGGCAAGGCCTTATATCTATCTAAAAATTCTTTTGTATTTTTATGTGTGATTAATTCTTTATCTAATTCATCATACCTTAGATTTATTCCCTTTTGCTTAGCTTCAGCAACAATTTTATATATTTTTAGATCATTTGCATTATTGGGTCTAGATATATTCTGAGTAAGCTGAATTTTATTATTCTTTCGATAATATTTTTTTTCAATATAACTAACTTTATCAGTATACATATTATTAGTCTGTCCAGCTTTTAGCTTTGGCAATCCTGTAAAAGCTTCCTTAACTGTTAATGGGTTTTCTTTCATAGCTTCAAAATTTTTAAAAAAGATTTGTGGAAGTCTTGGATAAACTTTTTGAGCTCCAAAAATAATTATTCTCTCACGTATCTGTGGGACGCCGAAATCCGCTGCATTAATGACTTGAAATTCTAAATTATAGCCAGCTTTTTCAAATTCTTTTTGCATTTTAGGAAACAATAATTCATTACTTGTATCTCTAAAACTTAGTAACCCTTTAACATTTTCAAAAACAAAAAAAGTTGGTTTATATTTTTTTAAAAAACGGATGTAATACTTATACAAATATATTCTTTTATCTTTTGATTTTTTTGAAGCGTTCCTTGAACGTCCTATTGTAGAATAAGCCTGACAAGGAGGACCGCCAATAATACCTGTTATATTTTCTTTTCTATTTAATTCCTGATCTATTTCATGAAAAATACTCTGGATATTCTTATTATTTATTTCGATATTAAGAGTTTTTCTTAATACCTTTTTGGGAACAACAGAATATATTTTTTTTTCACTAATTTTGCCTTTTAAAAAATCATAATACTTATCTATCATATTATGATTTGAGAAATAATAAAAAGAATCTCTCAGCCTTAAAGTTTCACAAGCTGCATTCTCCTTCTCCACATGTTTAACAATTCTAAATTCTTTTCTAAATCCTTCAGTGAGTCCACCTGCACCAGAGAATAAATCAATTATTTGCAACTAATTACCCTTTCATTTAAAACATATGTTTAATAAATTAAAGCTTTTTTAAATATAATTAAAAGCTTCTAAAAAAACTGGGCATAATTCTTCCCAGTATGATTTTAATATTTTGAATTTTGGAAAATCATTTGGATCATGCATTAACTCATCTAGTCCATTAATTATATCTAAACTTTGAAAATCATGTTTATAATATCCTAAGTTTTTTCTTGAAGAAAAAGCTTTTTTCAAATCTAAAAATTCTATCATTGCGTTTAACCTTGTACTCAGAGATAAATTACAAATCCATCTATTGCTGACAACAGTATTTTTCTTCATTTTAGTTGAAATACTATTTAAATCAGTAATATTATTCTTATTTTTTATAAGAATTTCACAAGTTGTGGCCTCAAGAATTGCTCGTAAAAGCAAGCCTTCTGATATTATATAATTATCTTCATCTTTCATTCTACTTGCTAAACTAACGGCTTCTTCACGAATTCTTCTTATTTTGTCGTTTATTTCTTTAGGAACAGTAAAATTATGTGGGATCAAATCGCTATATACACTATTATCCATTACATATGCATCACTATTCTTTAATATTTTTTCAAAATATACTTTTTTGTCTTCTTTTTTTACTTTTTCTTCTCCCTTTCCAAAAACTTCTCGAAATGCATCGATGTTGCTTTTATCCTTTTCTGAAAAGTTAATAGAACTATTTACTTTTTTATATAATTCGCTCTGACTAAAAATATCATCCAATTCTTTTTTATTTTTTTCTTTAGCTTCGTTATGTCTTTCTTTTCTCCATTTTCCACCTATAATATTAATAAGTTTTTGCATCGCTTCTTTAATATTTAACAGTTTCCTATCATTTTCCCACATTACAGATTGCCTATCTGTAGATATATTATCCGTACGGTTATCTTTATCTATAAAGTCCATATTAAAATATCCTGCTGCATAACTATAGAATAAATCATTGGCTCTATTTGAAAATTGGTAAGTAAGCGTATCGCCTACTAATTTACCACGGACTAATATACCAAAACCTTGATCACGTGCATTTAAGGGTTTCACAGAAGTATATACTACTCCAGTTACTTTTTTTCTTTTCAATTCCTCTAGTGCTTTGTTTTTTTTGATTTCTTTCTTAAAATCCTCTGGAAATTTGTAGGTTGCCTGGATATCTTTAGGTTTAATGCTTTCTAAATGTGTATTTTCATCTATTTCTTTCTTATTCCCCTTTTCATCACATAAAACTACTAAAAATTCTTTTCTTGAATATTTGGAGAATCTTCTTGCCAATGAATGAGACAGTTGATTTATATTCATTATATTAACAATTGAAAGATCCTTCATCACGAATGTAGTTCCATCACGTTCATTATTACCAGCTTTTTGGTTATATAATATAGTTTTCGGATGATATTGCTTGTTACTGTTTGTTTTTTTAATTTTTCTGTGATCCATTAAAAATGAGTTTACTAAACCATTTTTTATACTAGTAACCTCTATCACATTAGCTATGCCAAAAAGTGCTAGTTTTCCAAGTCCTTTTTTCCCAGTAACCGCTCTCCTTTTATTAGCAGAATACGCTCTTCCATTTATTCTTCTATTTTTATAAACAGTCAAGAAATCTTGATTTAACTCTTGATAGGTCATTCCATCGCCATTATCAGAGACAGTTATTTCTTTTTCTTTATAATTAATAGAAATTTTTACTTTAGTAGCATCAGCATCCCAAGAATTAGAAATTAGCTCTTCTAGTGCTTCTGGTAGTTGTTTATATAAACTAATTCCTAAACTATCAATTATATTTGCAGAAATAGATAACGTAAAATCGTCTTTCATTATGATAACCCACCTATATTTATATAATCTATAAATTTAATATACATCAAAGTAATGTTCAAAGTAAAATAAAACTTTATTTATGATATTAAAAAAATTTACAAACATTAAAAAATATTTCAAAAATGTATAATAATAAATAGACGGTTTATTTGACCTCGGATAATGATTTTTTAGATATAATTTTTAATTTAAATCATCACTATATTATAGCAATAAATAAATGCAGTACTATAATATAAAGAAATATAGATGAACTTTTTAGTGTGAATTAGATTTACAATAATATTCTGTATTACAGTTTTTATAAGGTACCTTTGTTTTTTTATAATAAAGAAATGATTTTATTGTCAGATAAATAAAATGTTAATATTCGTATTTCTATTAACTTATCAACAAAACGTGATACTAGCATTTTTCAAAATAGAAATAGATACACTCTTCTACAGAAGAAACTTATTATTTTGATTTCAGTTTTTTATCTGCCAAATTAAATCATCATGATGGCTTTTATATTATTCTCTGTTTTAGATTTTTGCTTGATAAAGCCATTTCCTTACTAAAAGAATAATTTTCAACACAAAAAGTCCGCAAACTATTTACGGACTTTTTTATTAAACCTAAATTCATAATTAAATAATCTGGTATCTAAATGAATTTAAAATAATAACTTATATTACCCTGAAAAGACCTAATTTGGGAAACAGAATATCTCAAAATTTTTTGATGTATGGACTCAGCCTATTTTTGTCCCAAATGTAGGAAACTTTAATTAGCAACAGAGCTTAATCAATTTTTTTATAATAGTAGTTAATAACAGTTTTTACAATTCAGAAAATGAATGAGAGACTTTCATGACTATTTTTTATTTTTAATAATTTCAAAAGTTATTACTTCATCCGTTCCAGCACCGTCACCGCCTCTACATGCGGTGTTTGTGGAAACATGTCAACAGGATCAATTTGACTAAAGGTGTATCCTTCATTCATAAATTCCTGCAAATCACGAATCATGGTTGCGGGATTGCATGAGATATAAACAATTTTCTTTGGACTAGTTTTTACTGCTGCCTCAATAAATTCTGACGTTAATCCTTTTCGTGGTGGGTCGACAAAGATAATATCAGCTTTCATCCCCTTAGCAGCCCATCTTGGCATCACTTCTTCAGCTTTACCAGTAACGTATTTCGCATTATTGATACCATTCAACTTAGCATTATTATTGGCATCTTTCACCGCGTCAGACACACTTTCAATTCCACGGACCGATTTAACGTGTTTAGCAACACTTAAACCAATAGTTCCAATACCAGAATAAGCATCAATCACGATATCATCAGGCTTTAAATCAGCTTTTTTGATAGCTAAATCATATAGGCGGGGAGTTTGCAGTGAATTAATTTGAAAGAAACTCTCAGGGGAAATCTTAAACTTAACATCACCTATTTGATCCGTAATTTGTGGTTTACCAAAGATCAAATAATCAACTTTGCCCAAGATAACGTTGGTCTTCTTCGGGTTATAGTTCAAGACTAAGCTAGTAACACCGTCAATTTGCTTAATTGCATCAGCCACTTTAGGTAGTTGCGGAAAATCCTTGTGCAGACAAACCAAGATGACCATAATTTCACCAGTCGCTTTACTGCGGCGAATGTCCAAGTATCTGACTTCACCCTGATTACGAATTTCATCGTAAGCTGGAACACGATATTGTCTTAAAATGTCACGCACAGCAACTAAAACGCGGTCAATTTCAGGATCAGTAGTAAAGAAATTAGTCAGTGGCACTAAATCATGTGAGTGCTTTCTGAAAAAGCCAATTTCAAGCTGGCCCTTAACTTCACGAACAGGCACTTGTGCCTTGTTACGATAGCCAGTTTGTTCTGGACTAGGCAAGGTCTCTCCCACTTTTACATCATCTAAATGTGCTTTTTGCAGTAAATTTACTACTTGATTACGTTTAAATTCCAGTTGTTTATCGTATTTAACGTGTGCTAAAGATGCCAAGCCGGTTTGCACCCACTGGTTGAGCTTAATATCAACCCGGTCAGAACTTTCCTTAATGATTTGCTCGATTTTAGCAAAAGCAAAACTCTTTTTGACTTTTAAGATCTTGGCTTCTACCGTTTCTCCCGGTAAAGCATTGTTAACGAATACCGTCATCCCTTCATAATGGGCTACTCCCATAGCTTCATATGATAAGTCGGTAATTTCAAGTTTAATTATTTGATTTTTTTCCATATTTTGTCCTTTTTTACAAACACTAATTAATATATCTATTTTACTAAAAATCCCAACAAAAGTAATGTACATGCCGTATTCTTAATATTGAATTAATTTCAGTTTTTTCCCTTCACACTTACTTTACTCTGTGTTACTTTTAATACTAATCAATTAAAGAAAGGACGTTTTTCATGAATAATTATGATACCAATTCAGATAGGCGCCAAATCCACACCATCTCCGAAACTAATACTTTTTTAACTAAAATGTATGCTCTCATGGGTGGTGCCGTGCTGATTTCTGCATTAGCTGCTTACTTAACAATGACCGTATTCAGAAGCGCTGTGATGAATATGCCAGTGGCCATGATGTGGCTCATTTTATTTGTACCTTTTGGCTTATCAATGGGAATTAGCTTTAAGGCAGATCGTAGTCCAGTTGCCAGTTTAGTAATGTTAACAATATTATCAGCAATTTACGGCTTTGAGTTTGCTTTAATTGCCGGCTTTTATACCGGCACCCAAATCACCACTGCTTTTGTTTCAGCAGCTGCCGTGTTTATTGCCATGGCCTTGTTTGGTACTTTTACTAAAAGAGATCTTAGCAACTGGAATTCATACTTGAGTGCTGCTTTACTTGGTTTCGTTGTTGCCTGGGCAGTTAATATGTTTTTACGTAGCCCTGCCGTTACCTATGTCTTCTCATTTATCGGTGTCATTCTTTTCACGGGCTTAGTTGCCAGTGATGCTAACAGAATGAAAGCAATTTACAGTAATTACGGTGATCAAGTTTCAACTAATGGCTTAGCAGTTCTCGGTGCATTGCAACTTTACCTTGATTTCATTAATATTTTTATGTTCTTGCTAGAAATCTTTGGTGGCAGTGGCAATAGCCGCAACTAATAGATTTTATTAACAAGCAAAAAGAGCAGCTGCTATTAATGGCAGTTGCTCTTTCTTTGTGTTTTAATTATTCACCAACAAAAAATTCAATTCGTTGTTGTAAATTTTTAAAGGTAACAGGACAATAATCACCAATTTCACCATCAAGGTTAACTGGCAACTTCTCTCCCTTGCTTTTACCCATTAATTCAATCTTTAAGCTACGTGTCTTGGTATAAATAATGTTTGGGTCATCAACATGCTTGCCGTTTAATGCCAAAGCCATCAATTTCAGTAATTTTACTGGATCAGACGGCTTAACAATTATTAGTTGGAATAAACCATCACTTAGTTCAGCATCAGGCATTATTTGTTCAAAACCACCAATAGAATTGGTCATTCCGAGCAATAGCATTGAAAGCTTGCCCTCATATACGCCCTCATCATATGTTAGACGCAGTTCATTTTCAGTTAAATGAGGCAACATTTCAGCACCTTTAATTAAATAGGCGGTATAACCCAGAGCAGATTTTACTTCTGAAGGAACTCCATAGGTTAATTCAGTTAGTGAACCACAAGCTGCAATATTGACGAAATACTGAATATCTTTGGCAAAAGTTGCTTGACCAATGTCCATTTTACGAGTTTTATTTTTGAGAATAACTTTTGTCGCTTCGGCAATATCATTTCGTGGAATATGTAGAGCACGAGCATAATCATTAGTTGTACCGGCAGGAATAATTGCCATCTTAGGTCTTTTCTCTAAATAAGCAATGCCGTTTACTACTTCATTGATAGTGCCATCACCACCAGCGGCAACAATCAATTCAAAACCTTCATTAGCTACTCGAGTTGCTTCTTTTTGCGCACTCTGCTTTTCCGGCTTAGTTCTAAATGCACTTGCCTCATATCCAGCTTGTTCCAAAACGTCCAATATATCCGCGACATTTTTAGGCATCTGTTCGTGACCAGATACAGGATTATAGATCAATCTTGCTTTTTCAGTCATAATTTCTACCCTTATTATTTCAAAACTTACTTAACGCTTCTGCAATTCTTCATTCAGCAACTTATTAATTACCTTTGGATTTGCCTTGCCCCTGGTCTGTTTCATCAACTGGCCGACAAGATAGCCAATTGCACGGTCTTTACCGTTCTTAAAGTCTTCTACTGATTGTGGGTTGTTATCAACAACTTCTTTAACCATAGGTGCCAAGACGCTGGTATCAGATAACTGCACCATACCTTTGTCTTCAACATATTTCTTAGGATCGGTACCATTAGCAATTGTCTCTGCAAAAACCTTTTTAGCAATTTTAGAAGAAATTGTGCCATCTTTAATCAACTTAATCATGGCAGCCAAATGCTCTGGTGTCAACTTAATATCAGCAAGTTCAACGCGATTATCATTCAAATAACCATTAACTTGGGTATTCATCCAGTTGGCAGCAAGTTGCGGATCAGCTCCAGCAGCAACAGTCTGATCAAAGAAGTCTGAACTTTCTTTAGTTTGCAGAAGAACATTAGCATCGTATTCTTTTAAACCAAATTCATTCACGTATTGGTTGTATCGTTCTTCAGCTGAGCGTGGCAAAGTTGATTTGATTTCATCAATCCACTCTTTGCTGATATGATCAGGAGCAATATCAGGTTCAGGGAAGTAACGGTAATCTGCATCGCCTTCTTTGACACGTTCCAAAACAGTTTTACCAGTTGCTTCATCAAAACGCCGAGTTGAAAGTTGCACGCGACCACCAGAAAGGAGAACTTGTGCTTGCCGCTTTTCTTCATATGCCAAAGATTTACGCACATGTTCAAATGAGTTCAGGTTTTTCATTTCAACTTTAGTACCCAGCTCTTTTTGGCCAGCGGGTCTAATGGAAATATTGGTATCAACACGCATTGATCCCTCTTCCATCTTAACATCGGAAGCTCCTGTAAACTGAACAATTTTACGTAATTTTTCAAGATAGGCATAGCCTTCATCAGGATCAGCAATTTCTGGTTCAGAAACAACTTCAAGTAAAGGAACACCCTGACGGTTTAAGTCAACGTATGAATACCCGTTTGTACCATGAGTATTTTTGCCGGCATCTTCCTCGATGTGCATTTCATGAATGCCGATACGCTTTTTCTTACCGTGAGATTCAATTTCAACATAGCCATCACGAGCTAGTGGTTGGAAAAATTGGGTGATTTGGTAAGCCTTAGGGCTATCTGGGTAATAATAATTTTTCCGATCAAAATGAGTAGTTGGCAAAATATGAGCATGTGTTGCCAATGCAACCATAATTCCTAAGCGATAAACGTCTTTGTTAACGTAAGGTAAAACACCCGGCATTGCCCAATCAATTACATTTGTTTCCGTGTTGGGCTTTGCACCATAACTTACTGGTGAAGGTGAAAAAATCTTACTTTTAGTTTTTAATTCAAAGTGAACTTCGAACCCAATCGTTGATTTAAAATTCATCAGTTAATCCTCCATTCCAGTTGGTGTTTTTTCATAAAATTTATTAGTTCTTTCAATAAAGTCAGCCACTTGGAAAATGCTGCCTTCATCGAATCTTTTGGCCATAATCTGCAGACCTACAGGCATTCCGTCAACTAAACCAGCTGGAACACTGGCAGCAGGAATTCCAGCTAAATTTGCTGAAATTGTCAAAATATCATTGTTGTACATTTTGATTGGATCAGAAATTTCACTGCCGATGCCAAAAGCAGGAGTTGTCGTCGTTGGTCCCACAATAACATCATTTTCAGCGAAAATCTGATCGAATTCATCACAAATTAACGTTCTCACTTTAGATGCTTGTCTAAAGAAACGATCATACGATCCAGCTGAAAGAGCAAAAGAACCCAGCATAATCCGCCGCTTAACTTCTTCGCCAAAACCTTCTGAACGAGATTTAACGTAAACATCTAGTAAGTTCATAGTATTTTGAGCACGGTAGCCGTAACGAATACCATCAAATCTTTGCAAGTTTGACGAAGCTTCACTTGAAGCAATGATGTAGTAGTCGGGAACTGCATATTTTGTTAAAGGTAAAGATACCTCGGTGATAATAGCACCTGCTTTTTCCAGAGCATCAATTTGTTCTTGCAGAACAGAACGCATATCGCCATCAACTGCAGCCATATATTCTTTAACAACTGCTACATGCATCCCCTTAACATCTTGACCAATATATTTGGTAAAATCGGGAACTGCCCTAGTTGAAAGAGTAGAGTCATGATCGTCACTACCTGCAATAACATTTAAAACTTGAGCCGAAGTTTTTGCTCGCTTACTCATCACACCGATTTCATCTAATGAAGAAGCAAATGCAATTAAACCCCAACGTGAAACTCGACCATATGTCGGCTTAATACCAAAAATACCGTTAAATGCAGAAGGCTGTCTGATTGAACCACCAGTATCAGATCCTAACGCTGCTACAACTTGCCCAGAAGCAACAGCAACTGCTGAACCGCCCGATGAACCGCCCGGTACCTTATCCAGATTCCACGGATTATGGGTGATGCCAAAGTATGAGTGCTCCGTAGAAGAACCCATCGCAAATTCATCCATATTGGTTTTGCCCACGAAAGTCACTTGTGCTTTTTTCAGCCTTTCGATAACCGTTGCATCATATACTGGAATATAATTGTCCAAAATATGACTGGCAGCTGTTGTCTTAACACCATCAGTTATAATGTTATCTTTAATAGCAATCGGAATACCAGCAAGTTTATTTTGATCAAAATCAAGATTACTTGCAGGTTTAGCATCTTCTTGAACAGTAATCCAGGCATTCAACTTATCATCTGTTTTTTTAATATTATCGATTGTATCTTGCGCTAATTTGTCAGCAGACAAAGTTCCTTGGGCAAGCTTTTCATTTAAAGAGTCAATATCTTCATTTAAATAATTCATTACTCGTCCTCATCCTTATTAATAATTACTGGAACCTTAATGAAGCCATTAGCTTGGTCAGGAACATTTTTCATTAATTCATCTCTGTCTTGCCAGTGTTCAGGCTTATCTTCTCTAAAAACAGTATCACGATCAACAACCTGAACTGTCTCTTTAACGCCATCGGTATTAACTTCTGACAATTGATCTGCCATATTAATAATTGAACTCATTTGTTCAGTTACTTTGCTGATATCTTTTTCATCAATTTCAAGTCGCGACAAAGTCGCAACGTGTTTAATTGTATCTTCTGTAATTTCCACGCAAATATACCTCCTTATTCGCCACCATAAATATGGACTTGATAACTACTATCCCCTGTTTCCTTGGCAACTAAAGCTTGGATGTCATTAACAGAGCCAATTTTAATTTCAATTGGCACGTTATTAGCCAAATACTTCTTTGCAGTTGATAAAACAAGTCTCGTGAAACTTTGAATTTGCTCATACCCATAAAACTGGGTAGTAATTGAAATATTTTCCTGAGCTAATTTACCATTTTCATATCGTAAAGTTGCCGTTACACCACTGATATTAGGGAAATAATTTTGAATAGATTCTTTAAAACTATTGAAACTGGAAGCATCACTGCTGTTGATCGCTTTTTTACCACCAACAGTAGGCAAAACTTCAGATTGAGTATTAATAGTTTTCCATTTAGTTATTTTACTACTATTAGCAACCGCTGTCCCACTCAAAAAGTAAGTTCCAGCAACTAACGAATCCTTGCTTTCTTTTGCAAAAAGACCAACAGTGATTGGAATTTTCTTTAACGATTTTTTCTTCCGCAAGCGAGCTACGACTTGCTCAGCTGCTGCTTGGCCATATTGCTTTTGCTTTGCACGCGATATTTGGGCTTGATATTCAGGACCATCTTTTTTCTTTTGATAGTAATCAATAGAATTAAGAGCAAGACCAACGCTAATACCGCCAATATGATAATTCGAACCGGATCCTGTCAAAAAATCTTGTTCAAGTATTTCTTCTATGTAATACGGCTGATAATTTTTCTTAGTTCCAGCTGCAGGATTCAGACCATTGGGATTTGACTTTGACTTGCGCCCTAACCATTCATTAGCCATGTTGGCAGAAATATACTGACCTTCTTGAAAAACATAAGAATTGGTTGAATAAACACCCTTAGAAATCTGAACCAAACCTCGTTCTAATTCTCTGGTATCCACAGAATTATCATTATTAGTTGCTGTTAAACCAGATATTGGGCTAGTTACATAGTGTCCGTTTTTAAGCAAAACAGTATATCCATTGTTACCAGTATCAGTAGTCTGATAAGTTTTAGAATTGGAATTAGAAGATGTTTTGGCATTATTCGCCAAGTCAGAATTTTTCAAGTTTCCACAAGCCGTCAAACATAATGATATTCCTAAAAGCGCTAATATATGCAAGTATTTTTTCACTTTAAATGGTCCTTTATTTAACTTGAGCAATTGCTTCTTCCTCAGTCAATAATGGTACACCCAGTTTCTGAGCCTTGGAGTATTTGGAACCAGCATCCTGACCATAAATGACATAGTCTGTTTTACCAGAAACAGAACTAGTTACTTTTGCACCTAAAGATTGCAATTTCTTAGTAAATTCACTTCTAGTATAGTGAGCCAAAGTCCCTGTTAAAACAACAGTCTTATCTTTAAAGTAATTATCTGGAATAGACTCAGTTTCTTCTGGACCTGCACCAAGATAATCCATATTAAGGCCGCTATTTTTAAGTTCATTGACTAAATCTACGACTTCATCTTGAGCAAAATAAGTAGTCAAAGATTCCGCAATTGTCATGCCTATTGTATCTATTGCAGCCACATCTTGCACGTCCGCTGCCATAATCTTTGCCATATTTTTAAACTTTTGTGCAATCAAACGTGCAGCTTTAGCACCAACATGATCAATACCCAGTCCAGTTAACAATAATTCGACTGAATTTCTTTTCGAATTATTTATTGCATTTAATAAATTGCTGATGGATTTATCTTTGAAATGATCTAGTTTTGCTAAATCAGATGCATTTAAATGATATAAATCAGCCACATTATGTACCAAATCGTTCTTAATTAGCTGTCGCACAATTTTGGGTCCTAAACCATCAATATTCATTGCAGGTCTTGAAGCAAAGTGAGTAATTCCTTCTTCAATTTGAGCGGGACAAGACGGATTAACGCAACGCAAAGCCACTTCATCTTTTAGATGAATCAGTTTTTCACCACACGATGGGCACTTTGTCGGAATTGTATACGGCTGGGCATCCTTAGGCCGTTTAGCTAGCACCACTTCTGAAATTTCAGGAATAATGTCACCCGCTTTATGTAGCATAACGGTATCACCAATACGAACATCTTTTTGTTGCAACAAATCGGCGTTATGCAAAACTGCATGTGAAACTGTGGTACCAGCAAGTTGCACAGGATCCATGATAGCAGTCGGCGTCACGACACCAGTACGACCAACGGTCCATTTGATTTCATGAACCACAGTTTCTTGCTCTTCTGGTGGGAACTTATAAGCTATTTCCCAGCGAGGCACTTTAACCGTGTTTCCCAGTTCTTGTTGTAAATCCAGATCGTCAACTTTTAAGACAATACCATCAATGCCATAATCAAGTGAATTTCTTTTTGCAGTAAATTCATCAATAAAAGCAAAAATGTCAGACATTTTAGCAATTCTGCGCCCAGTTTGGTTGGTATGAAAACCAAGCTGAGTCATTTTTTCAATAGCCTGGTGTTGACTGGTAATTTCTGCTGGTGGATTAACCCAAGTATAAATAAACGTACTTAAATGACGGTGCTTGGTAATACTGGCATCCAGTTGCCTCAAAGACCCAGCTGCAGCGTTACGCGGATTGGCAAAAGTTGTTTCTCCCTTTTCATCACGTTCTGCATTAAGCTTTGCAAAAGGCTCTTTGCCCATATAACATTCGCCCCGTACTTCCGTTGTCAATTTTTCAGGTAAAGTTTGGGGAATATCTGCAATATAGCGAGCATTAGGTGTAACGTCTTCACCTACTTGACCGTTACCTCTAGTGGAAGCTCTAGTTAATTTACCGTTAGTATATTCAAGTGCAATTGATAAACCGTCAATTTTTAATTCGACGTTATAAGCAACCTCATGACCAATCTGTTTTTGTACTCTGTCATCAAATTCTTGTAATTCTTCTTTTGAAAAGACATCACCCATTGATAACATCGGAATTTCGTGATTAACCTTAGCAAACTGATTGTCAATCTGACCCCCAACCTTTTGGGTAATTGAATCTTGCGACACCAGCTGCGGAAATTCCTGTTCAAGTTCAACTAAACGATTATAGTTTTTATCATACACATTATCTTCAACTTCAGGTGTGTCTTTAGTATAATATGCATTTGCCCATTCATCTAGCTTATCTCTTAGCGCAGAAACTTCTTTTCTGGCCTCATCAAGAGTTAAATCTGCCATTTTCTTCCTCCTGATTAAAAAATAGTATTTTTTACTTCTACTTTAATTATACCTTTTTAATTGGTGCAAATGCTGCTAGAAGCCGCTTAATTCCTTTGCCACTGAATGCAATATCTAGCTCCATGTCTTCGCCTTTACCATTAACCTTAGTTACAACGCCTCTTCCCCAAGACTTATGTTCTACTTGATCACCAACATTCCATCCCTTTTTCTCAGCTCCAACTGCACCAGCGGGTTTGATTTTAGGAGTGTAAACCTGTGCACGGGCTCGTTCATCGCTATTAGCAAAAGGAACAGTTTGTGTCTGGTAATTGTCATTTGAGAAAGTAATTGGAACTGAATTTTCAATATCCAGATCATCTTGATCAATTTCTTCCAAAAATCTGGATGGCGGATTATTCTGCATTCGACCATACATCATACGCGAATATGCATTAGTTAAGAATAGTTCGCGCTTAGCTCTGGTAATTCCAACATATGCCAATCTACGTTCTTCTTCTAACTGGTCGTCTTCCATTAATGAACGCGATAAAGGAAAAAGTCCATCTTCCATCCCCACTAAAAAGACTACAGGAAATTCCAGTCCTTTGGCAGCGTGTAATGTCATTAATGCCACCTGATCATCATTATTAGCTAAATCATCTTGGTCACTTAAAAGAGAAACTTCCGCTAAAAAGTCACTAAGAGCATTTTCGGTCTCATCACTGTCATCATTTTCTTCGTATTCGTCATCAAAACGTTTCGTAACAGACAAAAATTCATCCAAGTTTTCTAGTCTGGTTTCAGCTTCAATTGTGTGTTCTGCCTTAAGAGCAGCTGTATAGCCAAAATCCTGCAGTATTTTTTCTGTTAGACCGGTAACGCTATGATCTTTAGCAAAATTAATCGCATCGCGTAGTTTAGCGCCAAAATCACTCAGTTTGGCCGCTGCCCGAGCAGTAACGCCCGACATATTAAGGTGATCAAAAGCTCCTAGAATCGACAAATTATTTTCACGGGCAAAATCTAGAAAACGTCTGACACTAACTGGTCCAATACCACGTTTAGGGGTGTTAATAATGCGGTTAAAACTCATTGAATCGCTCGGATTAGCAACCAATTTTAGATAAGCCATAACATCCATGATTTCTTTTCTGTCATAGAACTTATGACCACCGACTATTTGGTAAGGCACGTTTGACTTTACGAATGACTCTTCGACCGTACGAGACTGGGCATTAGTACGATATAATACCGCAAAATCATGATAAGAGCGTCTTTTTTCTTTTACCTCTTCTTGAATTTTAGAAATAATAAAGTGAGCTTCATCATCGCCACTTTGGGCACGATAATAAGTTACTTTTGCTCCTTCACCTTGGTCAGTCCATAATTTTTTTGCCTTACGGTTGCTATTATTCGTAATTACTGCATTAGCAGCTGCCAAAATATGACCAGTTGAACGGTAATTTTGCTCCAGTTTAACGGTTTGAACACCTGCATCATGATAATCTTTTTCAAAATTCATGATATTTTCCATATTAGCACCGCGCCAGCCATAGATAGACTGATCCGCGTCTCCCACAACGCAAATATTTTTATATTGTGCAGCTAATGCATGACACAATTCATATTGTGCCTGGTTGGTATCCTGGTATTCATCAACTAGCAAATAGCGAAACTTATTTTGATAATAATGCAAAACAGTAGGATCAGTTTTAAACAGAACTAAGGTTTGCATGATCAAATCATCAAAATCCATAATTTGATCATTCTTTAAGCGTTTTTGATATTCCTGATAAACTTGGGCAGTTACTTTTTCAAAAGGTGAAGAAGCGCTGGCAGAATATGCATCTGGAGTAAGTAAATCGTTTTTGCCATTAGAAATAGCAGATAAAATCCTGCGTGGTTCGTACATTTTAGGATTAATATTTTGTTCTTTTTGAATATGCTTAATTAAAGTAAGCTGTTCCGCCGAATCAGCAATAGAAAAATTACTGGTATAACCAATTTTTTCTGCATCTCGCCTTAATATTCGCACACAAAGAGCGTGAAAGGTAGACATCCAGATACTGTCAGCCTGTTGTCCCAATAATTTATGCTCACGCTCTCTCATTTCAGTGGCAGCCTTATTGGTAAAAGTGATAGCCAAAATATTCCACGGCGCAATTCCTTTTTCAGCAACAAGGTAAGCAATTCTTCTGGTTAAAACGGAAGTTTTCCCTGAACCTGCTCCTGCAACAACTAATAATGGTCCTTCAGTAATCTGCACTGCCTTTTTTTGCTGTGGATTTAAACCCGCTAAAATTGATTCTGCGCTCATTTTGAATTCTTTCACCCCAAAAATTTTTTAACTATTCTATTGTACCAAAAATCATGACCATATTTTGAGTTGATTGCATTCTATTTATCAAAACGTGCAAGATCGTATTCTTCGATTAACTTAATTAATTTGTCAGCATAATTGGGGTCTGTTGCGTAACCGTCTTTAACTAAAGCACGAGCCTGCGTTTGATAGTTCTTAGCAGCCAGAACGTGACGATATTGTTTTGCATCCCAAGTTGTCCCCTTCTGGAATAGCCTGGCATGAGCCCTTATAGAAGCTTCATAGGAATCATAGATTTGAAAACGAGCTTTAACAACTACCCATTTGCCTTTTTCAAACTCTTTGGTTTTTAGTACTGCCGAAGTATTAGGATTATTTCCTTTGACGCCAAATAGGTTATTGTATTTTTGTGAAAGATCGCTTTTGCCATAATCACTTTCAAGGCAGGCCTGAGCAATCGTGATGCTTGGCAAGAGATCGAAGGATTTATCTACTTCTTTAGCTATGGGACCTATTTCTCTGATAAAAGCTTTATGTTGCCTGATGATCTTCTGCCTGGCCTGTTCTCGAGCAAGCTGCTCCTGTCTAATCTGCTCTGATTGAATTGCCTGTCTGCGATAATAACGAAAAGTTGCAAAAGCAATAATCAATAAAAATAGAATTATAAATGTTCGAATGATGATCGCTGTATTAGATAATTTTTTGCTTTTTCGTTTTCTCGCCATTTGTTTTCCCTTGCTTTAAAAATCTCCTCTTAAGTATAACCTCTCTTGAGTATAAATTATGCAATGTAATTAATTTTTAAAATAAAAGTAGTAAGCTAACATGACAATTTTGCTCATATATAATTAAGTATACAAAAAAAATGGAGCCAAAGCTCCATTAAAAAATGCGGGCAAGAAGACTCGAACTTCCACGATCTAAAAGCGATCACAAGATCCTTAGTCTTGCGCGTCTGCCATTCCGCCATGCCCGCAACACATTCAATACTATAACCCAAAATTAAATTTAACACAAGACTTTTCTTACTCATTTTAGCTAAAAAGCTTTAATCGACCATTTGCTCATTTACATACTTGGCATACAAACTGTGATTTTGCATTAATTCGTGGTGAGTACCATGACCTGTAATTTTACCGTTCTCTACAAAATAAATTTGATCAGCATTAACTATCGTAGCCAGGCGGTGTGCGATAACCAATGTGGTTCTATTGACCATTAGTTTATCAAGAGCCTGTTGCACTTTTCCCTCGGATTCCGAGTCCAGACTTGCCGTTGCTTCGTCCAGCATCAAAATTTTAGGATTACGCAAAAAAGCTCGGGCAATAGCTAAACGTTGTTTCTGACCACCAGATAGTTTAATTCCCCGTTCACCAATTTCAGTTTCCATTTGATCAGGAAATTCACGCACAAATTGATCGGCATAAGCCAATGCAAGCCCGTGCCAGAGATCATCGTCAGTCATATCTCTGGTTAAACCGTAAACCAAATTTTGCCGGATCGTTCCGGAAAAAATAGCACTGTTCTGAGAAACATAGCCTATTTGGGAGCGCCAATTTGCCAGGTCAATATCTTGAATATCTTCATCCCCAATAGTGAATTTGCCACTTTCAGGCTGATAAAAGCGTTCTAATAAGGCAAAAATGGTAGATTTGCCGCCACCACTAGGTCCCACAAAGGCAATTACAGAGTTGGGTTTTGAAACAAATGAAATAGATTGTAAAACGGGTTCATTTTTAACATAGTTAAAGCTAACGTTTTGTGCTGTCAACGTTTTATTACTCAAATCAAAAGTATGATGACTTAAATTCTTTTCAGGTTCAATTTGTAAAATTGCTTGTATGCGTTCAGTTGAACCCAAGGCTTTTTGTATCTGTGAAAAGAAAGTTGCAAAATTAGCAACTGGTGCAATCACGTTAAACAGATATAGTAAGAATGCTACAAGAGAACCACTGGTCAAAGAACCCTGACCTACGCGAATAATACCAAATGCCAGAATGCCTGCAAAAGCCGCCATCATCAAAGTCATGATAATCGGCTGCAAAATAGCTTCAACCCGAGCGTCCAATACGCCAATAGTAAAAATCTTCTTGATCCTGTGGTTACCCGATTCTTGTTCATACTGTTCGCCATTACTGGATTTAATTAAACGTACCTCAGACAATTTTTCACTGACATCACCGTTAAATTTAGCTGTTTCTGACTGCAATTTGCGACCAAGTCTCACCATAATGCGACCAATTGGCAATAAAATTACTACCACAATAGGGATTACGGTAAACATTAAGGTGGCCATTTGCCAATCCATCACAAATAAGATGATTAATGAGAAAAATAGTTGTATTGCCCCAGTAATAAAGTTAGGAAATTGAGAAGCCAGCAAATCTTTAATAATTCCCGTATCATTAACCAAACGAGAACTGCTTTCACCTACTTTAGTAACATCAAAATAACTTACAGGCAGCTTTAAAAGATGACCCCACAGGCGTTCGCGCAGACTTTTAACAACGCTTTCACCAAAATAGCGCAAAACAAATCCGCCCACTGTTCCTAAAATTAATTGAAGGACAAAAACAATGATAATAATAATTAAGCTCGAATAATTAAAATCATCCCACTTGCTAGTATCTACTAATTCTCTGGTTAACAATGGTAAAGCCAAATTTGCTACACTTGTGATCAGACTGAGAAACAGCCCTAATGCAAATAACGATTTTTTAACATTCAAACTTTTTAACAAGTTTAAAAAATCACTGAATTTAACACTTTGTGTTTTATCTTTAAGTGACTTGAATGCCATAAAAGATACCGGCTTTCCTTAGTTAGACTAAATAAAAGAGTTTTTCAATAATTGAAAAGCTCTTTATTTATCTTGCTAATTATAATTCTTCATTTTCATTATGCCAGAATTTGCGCCAAAAGTCCCGATCATATTTATGCATCTTATCATAATTATAACAATTTTTGGTAAAGTCACGTGGTTCAAAGTCATGATGGCAGTGATGCTTCCTATACATGTGGCGGCACATGTCTCGCATATCAGACCTGGAGAAGTCATGGTCTGCAGCATATTTGCGCCATTTTTTAATCCTTTCCATACGGTAGGCAGGATCAACAAAATCAGTGGCTTTTTCCTTAAAATCTTCATCCCAGCCAGCAGCAATTTTTTGCAAATATTGACCAAATTGCTCCTGCTCTTGCGCAGTCAAACCGGCAAAGAAAGGCTCGGTATCTTGCTTGTCTTTTAATTCAGCCAGCTTGGCAGCCTTTTCTTTCCCAGTTGCTGTTAGATAAACACGTTTAACACGTTTGTCCTGCTCATCAACTTCACGTGAGATATCACCTTTTAGTTCCATTTTTTTCAATAATTCAGCTAAAGAACCAGGTTTCAAAGCCAAAATTTCAGCTAAATAATTTTGGGTTAAACCGTCTTCAAGTTTTAAAACAGCCAATACCCGTTTTTGTCCCGATATCGGTTCTTTGTTTTGAAACATATAATAACGACTAGCCCGCAAAATAAAATGAAGTTGTTTCATTAGTTGATCACTTGTTTGACTCATAATTAAGCTCCTTTTATGTAATAAAAAGTTAGGTACCTAATATAATTTACAATTAAATTATAGTTTGGTACCTAACAGTTTGTCAAACAAAAATGTTTAATTTTTTTATTCATCCATAGTCAACCAGTTTTAATTTACCTTTACAATGACCACACGCATATCGTCGTAAATTTAGCCGGCGAACTCGCCAATACTTTTGTCCGCAAACTGTGCAAATGTATAAGTACTTTGCTTTTCTTTTGCGTCTGAGACCAATATCCGGGGCATACCTTGAACCACCAACTTTATTAAGTAAAACTTTAAAATCATGGTCTTGATGACGATATCCTCTGTGATTTAAATGTAAGTGGTAATGCGTCAATTCGTGCTTAATTATGCCAATCAATTCTTGATAATATTGCGGCACTAAAAAATGCGCATTAATTTCAATGTGGTGATCATCTAAATGATACCGACCACCAGTTGTTGTCATGCGCTTATTAATTTTTACTTGGTGCTTAAACTGTCTGCCAAAAGATGTGCGCGAGATATTTTCCACCAATTTTTGCAACTCTTCTTCCGTCATGTTACCTGAAAAGTTTGGCATAAAGAGCTGCCTCTTTTTTTGTTTTAATCCTGACTTTAAGAGCTGTAACTAATTTTCTTTTTAATGGTTTAGCACCTTCCATCCACGTACCGGTAAATACGTGGATTGTCTTTGATTGTGCTGACGGATTACAAAGAACGCCATCCGGATAAACGTGTAAACCGGTCTGCAATTGCTGTTCTTTGTTATTGGGCTGAGCATGATACTTGTTTTTTAAAATGTCAGACACCGATACAGTATTGACTCCCGCCAATTGGTCCTGCTTATCAAATGTAAAATCACGGTCATCATAATAAGAAAGCATGTCCTTAATTAATGGATGACCTTTTTCGGCGCCAAATACTGCTGTAAAGGGATTCTCCTTATTTTCAAAACCGACAAAAGCTCTATTACCTAATAAATCATGCAAATTGTCCAAGACTAAAACGTCAGTATCCATATAAATGCCGCCCATTTCATAGACAGCTTTAGCCCGGATATAATCGGAAACAAATGCCCATTTTTTAGCTTGATAAGCCTGCTCAACATATTTATTTTCGTGGATATCAAAATTTTGTTCGTTCCATTCGATTATTTGGTAGTCTTGCAAATGCTTTGTCCAAGTTTTCATGCAACGCTGAATGTTTTTAGGCTTAGGGTTGCCCCCCACCCATACATAGTGAATTATTTTGGGAATCATATTTAACCTCTAGTAAAAAATTTCTTTAATAGCAAAATTATGTCTTGATTAAAGTCTAGTTTTAACAAGAACATTAGAGCTATATACAAAACAAACATAATGATTGATTTGACTAGCATATTAAGAAATGCTGATGTAAACATTTGTGGCAGAAGCATCCCCACTGCCAAAACAATAATTGCAATTATAAAATATTTAGGAATTTCACGAAAAGAATATTTAAAATCATAACCATCCCGCACAATCCATAGTCGTAAAAGCAAAACTATAAACTCGGTAATTAAAATTGCAATCATTGCTCCTGTTGCACCATAAAACTGATCCAAAAAATAGCTTAATACTACTTCTAAAATGGCTCCCACTATAACGGGAATGGCATAATCTCGGTCTCGGTGGTTTGCAAGTGCAAATTGGTTAGCAAAAACTCCACCTGTGGGAATCATTATGATGGTCAAAGTGAAGAAGAACATCAAAGGCGTCATTGGGATAAATTTATGCCCAAAAAAGAAAGGCACAAATTCTTTAGTATTAGCCATAATAATAACTGCAAATAATGTTCCCAGCATCACTGTTGCTTCCAAAGATTTTTTTAAAATAACCCGTTGTTCTTTTTTTCCTTCACCCGCCATTTTAGGCATAATAACTAAGGAAATACTGGTTACAATTCCCAAAACCATATTGGAAATTCTTTGTGAATTGTCATAAAAAGCAACCTGCGTCGAATTTTGAAAAAGGCCCAAAATAGGTTTATCGAGAGAAGTATAAATTTGGGTAGCAATTTGCGGAATTAAAAGGGTAATGATTGCCTTAACAGTCGCACGATATTGATAAAAGTGTTTGACAGGTCCACCTACATAACGGTGGATATCAAACCAAAAGACAAATGATCCCAACATAGTTGAAACCGACATAATCAACATATACTTCCAAAGATCACCAGGACTTTTAACCCATAATAAAATCAAAATAACAGATACTAGTTTAACAGCAGTATTTTTTAAAACCACCCGGCCAAAATCAGCCAGACCCTGAAAGAACCAGGAAATATCTACTTGGGCTGAAATAAGGTAAGGCACCATTAATAACAAATATTGACCGTACTTAATATGGAAAAAACTGGTTACAGCAATTACTAATGCAATTGTCACCAAGCCGGCTATTGCCTGAAAGTACCATAATCCCCAAAAAGCTTTAGTTAGATCTTGACCACTGCCAAAAGCTCTAATCTGCGAAATTGTCCTCATACCAATATATGACACAGACAGTGTACAGAATATCATTAAGAACTGAACAATATTATTCACATTGCTATAAATACCATATGTTTTAGGGCCTAAAATTCTGGAAAGGTAAGGCACGGTTATTAGCGGTACTAATACCAAAAATATCTGGTAAACCGCATTATATAGAATGTTTAAAAATGTTCTTTTCACAACTTACCCTCTGTTTTTTAACAACTTAAAGACATTTTCACAATTTGAACCAGCCTGTACCTCATTAGTTAAATTTAGCCAGTAGTGCCGCTTTTGACTGAATTGATCAGGCATTACAAGTGCCTTAATCAGCTCCTGCTGCGTTTTCACACACAGTCCAGGCACAATTTCTTCATAAGGACCCATTAAAAGTCCTCGCTTTTTTTCATATTGTCGCAAATAATTGGTAATGAATATGATTGGCTTATCAATGTTTAAATAATCAAAATAAATCGAAGAAAAATCAGTAATTAAAAAGTCTGTATTACCTAAAAGTTCATATAAATCAATATCAAGTTGATACAAGTAGTCGTTATTGAGAAAGGCAATATTTGAAAAGCTGCTCCGCAAGTGTTTAAACAGATTCATTTCATAGGGATGCAACTTTACTATTAAATACTGATGGTTCTTTTTTAAAGAATTATTCAGCTTCACAGCATCAAAATCAGGCAATGTAAAGAAATTACCCTGCTCAACTTGCGTCATAATTTGTCGATCGTCCATTTCATAACGAAAAGTTGGCATGTATATTCCAATTTGAGCGTCATCATCTTCATCTTTAGCTTTGAATAAGTCAGTTAATAGTTTCTTTTTACTAATAGCAGGATTTTTCAAGGCATCAAGACGAGGAAACCCAGTTTTTCGATATTTGTTAGTTTCAATCGCGCAGCAGGCACTCATTAGACTTTCGTATAAATCACTGCTTGAACAAACAATATCCGCATTTTTTTGCCATAAATTAGCATTACGCTGATCAGTTTTGCGACTAGTATTATTAGCCATAAATCCCATGCGCTTGAGCGGAATACCATGCCAGAATTGAATATTGATTTGTCTGGCATGAACTTTAAATGGCTGGTGTGTCGTTAACACAAACTTTGCTGCACCGATTTTTCGCCAAGTTTTTAACGATAAATGTGAGGACGGCCAAGGTTCAACGGTAATAACTTCATATTCAGGATGATTTTTTTGCAAATATTTACCGAACAAATAACCATTCGACCCTGATCTACCTGCGCCATTTAGAATCACCACTTTATTATCTTGCACTGGTGTAAAACGAGCAATTAATTTCATTGCCGCCAAATATAAACGAAATAAAAAACTCTTCATTATTCAACTTCCCAATTTCTTACCTAGTATAAGAGTACAGAAAAAGCCTGAGAGAACTCAAGCTTTTTTACTTTATTTTTTAGTTTTTTAATGATTATGGCTTATAAATTATTTTATTAGCTGCCGTTTTTCAACGATTTGCATTGCTCATATAAAGAATCCACAATTAAAAAGAAGCAAAAATACAGTATTAAAGAAATTTTTAGTAATATATCAATATTTTTTACCTTTGGCGGACTGTATAAAAGTTGACATATTGGGGCTTAATACACAAGCATTGTTTTTTAATATATTGCCAGAGGCTCTTTATGATCTGGTTTCGGATAAGCCTGTTCCAAAACTTGTAAATCTTCCTTTGTTAGCTCAATATCTAGCGCCTTAAGATTAGATAATAAGTGTTTTGAACTACTACTTTTTGGTATTGCCAAAACATCTGGTTGTTGCATTACCCAAGCAAGTAAAATTTGATAAGGACTTGCCTCGTGATCTTCAGCCACCTGTAAGACTGCCTCATTTTTGGTCATTGTACTGCCCATTTTTGGCCCTCGACCTAGTGGACTATAGGCAATCAACGGCATATTATGTTTCCTTTGCCAAGGCAACAGACTATATTCAATTCCTCTGGTTTCTAGGTTATATAAGTCCTCATTAGCAACGCAGTTTTGACCATCCGGCAATTGCCAGAGTTCTTGCATATCATCGATATCGAAGTTTGATACGCCCCAAGACCGAATTAGTCCTTCATCTTGCAAAGACTGCAATTCAGAAACGGTCTCCGCCAAAGGCACCATTCCGCGCCAATGATAAAGGTACAGATCTAAATAATCAGTTTGCAGCCTCTTAAGACTAGCTTCTAAGCTTTGCCGCATTTTGAGTGCAGAAGCATTTTGGGGCAAAACTTTGGAAATTAGAAAAATTTGTGATCTTTGATAAGGCGCTATCGCCTCACCAACTAGTTCTTCCGAATGACCATTGCCATACATTTCGGCTGTGTCAATCACCTTCAAGCCTGCATCAAGCCCTGATCGAATAGCTTTGATTTCCTTTTCTCTATCTTCGGAATTGTCCCCCATTTCCCAAGTTCCAATACCTAAGGCTGGCAGAACCTGATTATTGATAGTAACCTTTTTCATAAGTAGCCTCCTTAAATTCCATTTGGTATTATTGTGTATATATAGTTATTTATATCTTCGCAAATAAATTGAAATTTTATATTTTTTATACAATAAATTTTCAACCCTAATATAATTAATTGTAACACATGTTCATTAGCCTCTATTAATGCAAATTCACCTTTAAGTTGAAATATCAGAATTTCATTAAAACAGTTAAGTAAAAAAAATATTGTTTTTCTTTTCACAAGCTTTGCGATTGTATTTTTAAGAGTGACAATATAGAATCAAAAATAAAAAGGTGAATTCCAATGACAAATAATTTAACAAATTCATTTCACTTATCTGGTAAAAAATGGTTATTAATACTATTTTCTAACATAATTGCATACTGCTGTTTAGTCATGCCTGGTATACAAATACCTGATAATTTAGTCTTTGATGAAAATCATCCCTCTTTAGCAGCTGCTTGTTTTCAGTTGTTAATTGTAACCATTTTTTTAGTAATTCAAATAATCGGTGTCCAAATTGCTACTGGTAAAAGATGGCACCAATTATTTCACGTGCCACATGCTAAGGAATGGCTTTGGATTCTTGTTTTCTTTATCTTTGCCTACATCGTATCTGTGTTATCAGGCACTATTTCTCAAAAATTATTTGGCTCTGTTTCAGGTAATGCAGCTGCAGGATTGACTATGAAGACGCCTCATGTTTGGCTCATTTTTCTTTATCAACGCTTTAGCAGCGCTATCCAAATATTGGGTGAAGAATTCTTAGCAATCATGCCCTTACTAGCTGTGACCCAATTAGCTGATTCTTGCCATATGCCTCACCCTTTATTATGGGGTAATATTGTTTCGGCTTTAATATTTGCACTACTGCACCTATCAACTTATGACTACAATCTGGGTTATGTCATATTAGGATTGGCATTTACACGTCTAGTTTTAAATTGGGCTTTCATCAAAACCCATAATATCTGGGTCAGCTTTTTAGTCCACTTCTTGTTTGATACAGTAGCTTTTCTAATTTTATTGTTAGCAACAAAGTAGAAAATTATTTTAAATAAATTTAAAATCATAACTGAAATTTTTCTGGTTATGATTTTTTTTGCACTAAATTAGGCCTTCTTAGGAAAAAATGACTCTCAGATAGAAGCTTGAATGCCCACTTTACGGGGCAGCCCAATATTTCTCACATGTCTACTATGGAATACAAAATGTTTTAACCTTTAGCGATAAATTCTTTAACACAATACCAAATTTGATTATGCGCTTTACTTTTAAGTGCCTTGTTAGTTAATGTGATAATTGTTACAATTAGACACAAGCAGTCAGTGTTAAAAATTCAAGAGTTGAGTTAAGGTGGGCAGTCAAAATGAGCAGTAATGTTGAACAAAGAATCTTAACAGCTTTCTCACAATTATTAATTCACAATGGCTATCAAAGAACCACTACTAAAAAAATTGCTCAAGTTGCTCGAGTTAACGAAAGTACCCTGTTTAGGCATTTTAAAGATAAACACGGCATTTTACAGCAACTCATATCTGAGTACCATAATGATATTCAACTAATTGGTAAAAATTATCAGCTAGTCGGCAATTTAGAAAAAGACATTATAAATTTGTCTATTATATGTCAAAGCTTTATAAAACAGCATCTAGCACTGTTTTTAACCGGCATTCGTGAATCACAAAATTTACCGGAACTGCAAACAGTGATTAAAAAGTTACTTGATTTACTCAGAGAAACTTTAGCTGAAAAGTTTGAACAAATGCAAAAGAGAGGAGAAATTGCTGAAGATATAGATAAAAAAATTGAAATTGACAACTTAGTTTTACTCAATTTAGGTCAAGCCATCATGCAGCATTCTTTTCCTAATTCTGTTTTTCAAACTCAATCCAACGCCTTTATGCAAAAAAATATTCGCACATACGCTCATCATTTAAAGCCTGAAAATTAACAAAACGGTCAGTTGAATTTATTGTCCAGCTGACCGTTTTTTTAATAATGTCAAATTTGCAAGTGTATGATCACTTTTTGTTATTAAGATAAATATTACTATCATTTTTGGAGTCAATAGTATAAATCATTTTGTCTCCTCTTACTACATAATGTGAAAACTCCAGCGGCTGATCAAATTGATTATAAACAGTCTTGTTCACATCAAATAGTGGTACCACATTCGTTAATGCCAATAATCTGGCTTGCTCACTGCTGGGTAGGATGGTACTAATTTCACGATATGAACTTGCTAAAGTTTCATGATACTTATCTGCCAGGTATTTGTATAGTGATGTTTCTTCATGAATATTTCTGAGTAAATCAGGAAAACGTTCAGCTGATAACCACGCTTCATCAATTGCCATGGGCACATTTCCTGTTTGCGATATTCTTTTAATGTAGACTAAATCTGTTTGTTCAGGCAATTGTAAAGTCTTAGCAATTTTAGCGTTTTGTAATATTTCTCTTTTTAAAATGATCTTTTTATTTGTCTTAGACCGCGACTCAGCAAATTCAGAAAATCCTTCAATTTGTTCCAGCCTCCCCGTCAATTTTTTGACATTAACATAGGAGCCTTTACCCTGAATAGTAACTACCAGTCCTTCATCAGTCAATAATTTCAGAGCTTTCCGCACTGTTATTCTGCTAACCTGATATTTTTGACACAAATATTGTTCACTTGGCAATTTTTCATCAGTTTTAAAGATATTTTGCTGAATCTTTTGTTTGATATCTAAGTAAATTTTTTTGTAAAGTGGTACGCCAGCTATTGTTTTGACAGAATTCATTATCACACTTCCTTAATTATTCAATATTACTAAATTAAAATAGAAATAACAAACTCAAAGATTAGTATAACAGTCATTTAAAATTATAACTGTATTAAAAGTTGGGACGATTATACTAATCAAAGCACTCTAAAAATATTTTAAATCCTGTAATATTGACTTAGAGCCATAGCTGTATATGTTTTCTCACCAGTATTTTAAATAAATTGACCAAACTCTAATTTATTTAATAAGTAGCCCATTCAAAACAAAAACCGTCAGCTTTTACGCTAACGGTTTTCATGAGCCCTTATTTCAAGGATCTTTGATATTTTCGTAACTTCTTTAAAGCCCATTCATAATGACTGCTAGTATTTGCAATGAAGTAAGTACCCAATGCATTATTACCAGTCCAAGGAAAAACATTTTTTTGAAAGAGTTGTTCTTCCGTAAAGCTATCAAGCAAAGCCATAGTTTGTTTATGACTAGTCGCCAGCAGCTTTTCTGCTTCTGCAAGTGAGGTAGATTGGTGTTTTTGCCAAAATTCTTGATTCATTTCACCATAATTGCGCCAATTATACCCTTCAGGCAAAAATTCTTTGCTTTCACCAGATTGATTGCTTTTAACCCATTCTAGCAACAATTTTTGCCATTCATATAAATGAATCAAAACGTCACGTACATTATGATCTCTCTTCCAGTGGGCTTCTTTTAATTTACTCGTATCAAAATTGAAACTGCCAGTGCGAGCTTTTTCCGGCAACTTAGCAATTAAATCAACTATCTTTTGGTATGACGAATTACTTGCAGCAACTAATTCTTGCTTGCTTTTAGGACGTGGCATCTATTATTCCTTTTCTTGATAATATTAAAAATTATTTATCAATATTTTATCATAAAGAGTTTTACTTAGTCCACGACCCATCGTCTATTACATAGTGATCATTGCCTAAATCTACCATTTCTTTATTTTCATACTGTTGCCTGAATGCATGATAATCTGATAATTTTTTATTTTGTTCTGCTACCGGATTAGTCGTGGGAATAGCAGTTAGCAAACTTTTTGTATAAGGGTGCACAGGATCATCAAAAATTGCTTCTGTAGGTCCAATTTCGACAATATGTCCCAAATGAATCACGCCTATATGACTTGAAATGTGCTTAACCATTGCTAAGTCATGGGCAATAAAGAGCATGGCACTGCCACTTTCTCTTTGTATTCGTTGGAGAAGGTTGACAACTTGGGCTTGTACTGAAACATCCAAAGCGGAAATAGCTTCATCTGCAATAATAAGTCTAGGATGCATGATCACCACTCTGGCAATACCAACCCTTTGTCTTTGACCTCCGGAAAGTTCTTGTGGGTAACGGTTAACAAAGGATGAATCAAGCCCGACTACTTTGAGCATTTCTATAACCTTTTGCAATTTTTCATCCTTAGATAATTCTGGATAATGAATATCTAACCCCAGCTTGACTATGTCACCGACTTTTTTACGAGGATTTAGTGAAGACATAGGATCTTGAAAAATCATTTGCATGTCTTTACGCAATTTGGCAGTCTGCTTTTTACTTAAATGACCCGCTATTTGTTCACCCTCAAAAATCACCTCACCTGCAGTAGGCCAATAAAGACGAATAATTGAACGTCCAATAGTGGTCTTTCCACTTCCTGACTCACCCACCAGGCCAAAAGTCTCACCATTAGCAATGTTAAAGGACACATCATCTACCGCTTTAACTATTTTTTTATTTGCAACTGGAAAATATTGCTTCAAATGATGAACTTCTAAGATATTTTTAGTCATCGCTTATGATGCTCCCTTCATTTTTAAAATTCTTTTTTGCAAAACTGGTGGAATTGATACTTTAGGAGCCCTCTTATCTAGGAGCCAAGTTGCAGCATAATGGTGGTCGTTAATTTTAAACATTGGCGGTTGCTTTTTAAAGTCAATATTTAAGGCGTACTTATTTCTGGGAGCAAAAGCATCACCAACAATTGGCTGTGTTAAGTCTGGAATCGTGCCTGCAATAGTTGGCAGTTCGTCAACTTTTTCATTAATATCAGGTACTGATTCAAGCAAACCCCAGGTATATGGGTGGCGAGGTTCAAAAAAGATATCTTGGCTCGTTCCCGTCTCAACTATTTTTCCAGCGTACATGACGTTCACATAGGTTGCAATATTGGCAACTACTCCCAGATTATGAGTGATAAAAATGACAGATAATTTCCTTCTTTTCTGGATATCTTTAATCAGGTTCAAAATTTTTGCCTGAATAGTAACATCCAATCCCGTTGTTGGCTCGTCACAGATCAGTAAACTAGGATTTCCAGCCAAGGCTATGGCAATAACAATTCTTTGTCTCATGCCCCCAGAAAGCTGGTGTGGGTACTGGTTTTGAACAACCTGCATATTTTGAATGCCAACGGTTTCAATTAAACTAAGCACCCGTTCATTGATTTGATCCTTATTCATCTCGGGATGAGAAGACTTAACTGCCTCAGCAATTTGTTTGTTAATTTTCATGGTGGGATCAAGAGAGGTCATCGGGTCTTGAAAAACCATTGCTATTTCCTTGCCTTTAATGCGGTTTTGCATAATCTTAGGACTAATTTTTAATAAATCCACAGTTTGCGGACCATTTTCAGTCTGATAAGTGAAATTGATCTCACCGGCTTTAATTATTTGATTGGCCTCTTTTTCGCCCATGATTGGTTTGACACTGGCCGACTTGCCACAACCGGATTCACCAACCAAGGCAACTGTTTCACCCTTTTTTACCTGATAACTTATCCCCCTGACAGCTTGCACTTCTCCATGATCGGTATGATAGGCTACTTGTAAATTTTTTATTTCTAAAACTGTTTCGGTCATAATCTTACCTAACTTCCTTCAATAGCATCCCGCAAGCCATCCGCAATAATATTAAAGCTCAGCATAATTAGTGCTAAAAATAAAACTGGGAAAATAACCATGTACGGGTAAACGATAGCTTGGGTATAACCATCATTGATCATCGTTCCTAACGATGCTAATGGTGCCGGAACACCTAAACCGATAAAGGCCAAGAATGCTTCCAAAAAAATTGCGTTCGGAATAGATAACATAAATGTGGTAATTATTTGTCCTAATGTATTGGGTAAAATTTGAGAGAAAATAATTTTAATATCAGATTCTCCCATTGTCTTTGCTGATAAAACATACTCGCTGGTTTTCAGTTCCAACACCTGTGCGCGAACTATTCTACTCATATTAATCCAGCCGACAATCATCATGGCCGTAATTATGCTTACTAGACCTGGTTTCATAACCAGAACCAGCAATGTAACAATAATGATCATAGGAATAGTACTGAGAATTTCTGTTATTCTTTGCATGAATAAATCGATTTTGCCACCAAAATATCCTGAAATTAGACCATAACTAGTACCAATAACCAGATCAATTGCCATAGCCACTAATGCAACCCTTAGTGAAACTGACGTACCAGCCGCAACTCTTACAAAAATGTCTCTGCCTAGGTTATCCGTTCCAAACCAATGACCATTAACACCAGGAGCTAAATTAGACTGGTTAGGATACGGCGTAGTGGGTGAGTATTGACTAAGGTGAGGTGCCAGAATAGCTATTAAAGCAATAATAATTAAAACAACTGCGCTAATCACTGCACCTTTATTTTTCAAAAAGCGATGCCAAACCAACTGCCCATATGAATAAGATTTACCAGAATAATGGTCAACTGTTTCCGATTTATGGGCAAAATCAAAATCATTATTTTCTATATTAGTCATAATTACTTGCCCTCATCTAGTCTAATACGTGGATCTATCAATCCATAGAGAATATCAACAATTAGCATAATGCTGATAAAAAGCACTGCATAAAAGAAGGTTATGCCTAAAACAACATTATAATCATTAGCCTGAATAGCACTAATATACAAAGTACCCAGGCCTGGGATAGCAAAAGCTTTTTCAATTACCATACTTCCAGCAAGTAGGTCAATCATCAGTGGTGCTAAAACTGTAATAACTGAAATTAAAGTGTTTCTGATAACATGATGTCCGATCAATTGGAACTTCTTAATACCCTTTGAATCCGCTAAACGATAATAATCGGAATTCATAATATCAATCATGTCGTTTCTGACGTACCTTTCAATACTTGCCATAGTAAAAGTACTCAATGCTATCGTTGGCAGAATGCTGGAAACAAATGGCTGACTGGGTTGGTATGTACCTGGGAAGACCATCAACTTGTAAGAAAATATGATTGAAACAATCAGAGCTACTACAAAGTTAGGAAGACTTATTCCTAAAACAGAGATGCCAGTCATTAAGTTATCCCAAATTGTACCTCTTTTGATCGCTGCCAAAATTCCCATCAGAAAGCCTAAAACCGAGCCTAGTACAGTAGCCTGTAAACCTATTTGGAGTGAAATAATAAAATGTTGCAAAATCATTGTAGTAACCGGTGTATTAACCTGAACTGTGTACGAAACACCAAAATCACCAGACAACATATTTTTCAAGTAATTAAAAAATTGTAATGGCACTGGACCATCTAAACCATATTTATGATAAAGTGCCGCTACTTGAGCATGTGACATTTTTTCATCATTAAATGGCGAACCAGGCATTGCCTTTTCCATAATAAAAAGAATCAAAGTAATCAAAAATAATGTAATCATTGCAATTAAGATTCTTTTCAAGACATACTTTTTCAAGTTTTTCCCTCCTATCTTCTTCTATAAGCAAACAGAGCTGAGATTGTATCCCAGCCCCGTTAATACTTATAGTGAAATTATTTAATTGAAGCATATTTGAAGAAGAATGGTACACCTGCAATATGCATCGGTAAATCTTTAATATTAGATCTTTCCAAAACTGGTGCGCCAATTTGATAAAGTGGTGGGCAAGAGGCACTGTCAATTAGGATATTATTTGCCTTGAGAAGCAATTTGTATCTCTTAGCTTGATCAGTTGTTTGATCAGATTGAGCCATTAACTTATCAAATTCTGAATTTGCCCAGCGACCGTAATTACTGTCGTTCTTAGATTGATACATACTCAAGATCGCTGTTGGATCTGCATAATCTGGTCCCCAACGAGTTAAAGTAGCGTCATAAGTAGCTTTTGACATCTTATCAGTTCTGGTCTTCTTTGCTACTTGTTGCAGTGTCACTTTCATGCCAGGAAGATGTTTTTCAACTTGTGCCTTGATATAAGCAGCTACGTTAGCATATGAAGGATCACTGTCATCATAAAGTAAGGTAAATGACCTTAGATTAGTTGCTTTTTTGGCCTTATTCCAATACTTTTTAGCTTGAGCTGGTGAATACTCGTAAAGATTAGTAGTTGATTCATCTGCAAAATCTTTGCCTGTTGTCGGATTCTTAACCAAATCTTTCATAACCATAGAATGAGAAGGAATTGAACCATCTTTTAGGATGTGAGTTGTTATTTCTTTACGATTAATACTGCAAGAAATTGCCTTACGCAAATCAGCATTATCTAATCCCGGTTTTTTCAGATTAAACATAATGTACTGGGTAAAATTACCAACATCATTGACAAAGTTCTTATCTTTTCTATATTTAGAAACAAGCTGACCGCTTAAGTGAACATAGTCTGCACTGCCGTTTTCGAAGGCAATTGCGGCTTTTTCTGGATCGGTAATAATATCAAGCTTAACATTCTTTATTTTGACATTTTTGGCATCCCAATACTTCGGGTTTTTAACCAACTGGATAGTATTGTCACCTAATTTCCAGCCCTTAATTTGATACGGTCCAGAATAAATTAAGTGATTAGAATCTTGTGCAAATTTCTTTCCTGCTTTTTCAAAATATTTTTGATTAACGGGGGCAAAATCACTAAATGCCAGCAATTTGTTCATGTAAGGTACAACATGATCAAGTTGCACTACTAGAGTTTTAGGACCTGCAGCTTTAACACCTAATGACTTAACCGGCTTCTTGCCAGCAACAATGTCATTGGCATTTTTTATTCCGGCCGCACCTGGCTGGAAGTTAAAGGCTGAGGCAATCTTAGGATCTGATAACCGTCGCCAGGCAAAAACAAAATCATTAGCAGTTACTGGATCACCATTTGACCATTTAGCATTCTCACGAATTGTATATGTCTTGGTTAATCCATGATTACTCGTTTTAACTTTAGAAGCCAATGCCAATTGGGGCTTATCGTGGGCGTCAATAGTATAAAGCCCTTCTGTTGTATTAGCAACGACAGTTGAGGAAGTGTTTTGATACGCTAAAATTGGGTCAAGAGAGTCAACCGTGGCATTTTGGACAACAGTGATTTTATCTTGATTTTTAGTACCAGAACTAGAATTTTTCTGGCATCCTGTTATTAGCAAACCTACACATGCAATTGCAGTAGCAAACAATGCACTTTTTTTCATAATTATCACTCTTTTCTAAAAAGATTTCTGATGACCAAAGCCACCAGATAGTTGGCAAGTAGCTGCAGCATTTTTACTAGCAGCTAAAGCAGCTTCTTGCAGATTGTTTTGATTTAAATAGGAAACTAGAAAGCCGGCAATAAAGCTGTCACCTGCTCCCATCGTATCGACAATCTTCACAGTTTGTGGTTCTTGATAAAGGGACTCTTGCGATGTCAACAAGAAAGCTGGCTTGGCACCGCGTGTTATAACAATGACTTCTGGTCCTAAAGTGAGATATTTTTTGGCAAAACCTTCTACCTGTTCATCAGACATCTCCGAACCAGAAAAGAAAGCGTAATCTACAAAAGGTAAAACACGTTTAAAATAACTTTCATTGCGAGAATCTGAAAAATCAAATGATACTTTGGCAATATGATGCAGTTCATCAAGATAATTTTCAATTCCTGAATCAATTCCAACGTGAGCTACATCAAATTTTTTTATTTCAGCAAAGTCTGTTGGTGTAAGCCTTAAAGATAATAAATGCATTACTGAATTTTTAGGACCAGGGGCAAAAGTTCTATCACCATCATCTGTGAGAATAACCCGAGGCTGAGCTGTAGGTGCATAGACCTTACGACAGTTAATAAGTTCCACTTTTTCTTCAGTTAAAGATTGCTTGATATGCTGTGCGCGATCGTCATCCCCAAACATTCCTAGGTAAGCTGATACATCAGCTCCTGCCTTTTTGGCGTCGACTGCTACATTGACACAATTTCCGCCTGGAAAAAATACCTTTTGCTTGATGTATGTGTCAGCCACATTGTCACCAACTGCAATTATTTTCATGAGTTGCAGCCCTTTTTAATAATCCAGATGTCCCATATAACGACGAACATCTAACGAGTGGCCTCTTTCATAAGCAAATCCTTCAGCTAGTTGACGGAAAGCAACTCCTGAAAGAATCTGAGAATAGTATTCTTTAAAGTCGTCGTCTACTTCATGCATATCAAAGTCAGCATCGTCAATTACATAAACTTTTTGACTGTGCTTTTTGGCAAAGTCAATTACGCGCTGATCCATTTTTCTAGTTACGCCTAATCCTTTGCAAATGATAAATGGCACATCAAAATCTGTTACTTCGAATGGACCATGGAAATACTCGGCAGAATTGATGTAACCACTATGAATCCATTGCATTTCTTGAAGCCAGCATGCTGAGAATGAATATGTTTCTCCAGTATTAATACCTGAGCCTACAGCATAAATTAATTTTTCACGTTTTAATTCACTAGTCCATTTCTTAGCAGTTTCGCCAAATTGCTTTCTCACCCTATCAGCCATAGTTTCTAAACTAGCCAAAGCCTGCAAGCCTTTTTCATATTTATTATCACCAGTTACAGACTTCAATAGGCTAAACAAGAAACCATATAAAACCCCATTATTTAAATCAGAAGCATCTGTTCCTTTGCCCCAGCTATAATGCAAAGTGAAATCTGAGTTCTTTTCTAAGTCAGAACCTGCCGTGTAGGTAATGCCGACTGTTAAAGCCCCTTTACTTTTGGCAAAATTAACTGCCTCATTTGTTTCTGGTGTAGTACCTGAATGAGAACAAGAAACTACTAAACTATGTTTGCCTAAATCATGAGGATTACGAGTTGTGAATTCTCGTGCAGGTAAAATTGTAGCAGGGATATCGCATTCGCGATTGAAAATATATTCAGCTGGCTGCATAAAAGCCATTGATCCTCCACAAGCTACAAAGTAAACATGATTAATGCCATCAAGCTTTTCTGTAGCGGCAAGTGCATTTTTAATTTCTTGTTGATATTCTTTTTTCATTTTTAACCTCTCAATCATTCTTGTTATATGATGTTATATTATAAGATAATCGCTGGATTTTAATATGTCAAGCGTTTTCTTAAAATTAATTAAGAAAAATGATCAATTAGTAAAAATCTGATAAAAAGTTTGTGAACTGGTATAAACCAATTGCCTATATATCAAAGCACGCAAAAAAAGCACTTCACAAACTCGTGAAATGCTTTAAATAATTATTAATAAATATCTTACTTTATGACAAATGTTTACCAATCACACTACCAATAATTGACAGTGTAAAACAAACTGCAAAGTACAATACAGCTAAGGCAGCAAACATCGGCAAAATATAATTTGCATTTTGACCATAAATAACTTGTGCGTGTTGCATCATTTCCGGCACAACAATGATTGTTGCCAAAGAGGTGTCCTTAATTAGAGAAACAAACTGACTGATAATCGTTGGAATCATGTTTTTATAAGCCTGAGGTAAAACGACATGCCATAAAGCCTGAACAAAGGACATGCCAGTTGATCTTGCACCTTCCATCTGACCGATAGAAACAGATTGAATACCAGAACGCACAATTTCAGCAATCATGCAGGATTCAAATACTGTCATGGCAATAATCGCCGCCGGTATAGTTTCCGGTCTTAAGCCAAAGTTTGGCAATCCAAAATAAGTAAAGAAGATAATTAGCAACAAAGGAATGTTACGAATAATATCAATAACGAAACCTACAATTGCTGAAACATATTTAATTTTAGAATATCTGATTATTCCTAAAATGGAACCAATAATAAAACTTAAAATGACTGAAATTACGGAGATGTAAATAGTTACCCAGAGGCCCATCAACAAAAAGCGTACATTAAGCCACGAAAAGGCGTTAACCCAATTTTGCATTTTCTAGTACCTCCTTTTAACCTAATTTCTTTTCCAAGTGCCGCATATAATAACTAATAGGCAGAGTAACAATCAGATATAAAACACCTACAACTAAATAACTGTTAATAGTGTCAAAAGTAGTAGACGCAATTGAATTAGCTTGGTACATTAAATCAAATCCTGCCACAAAGGCTAAAACTGAAGAGTTTTTGACCAAGTTAACAAACTGATTTCCTAAAGGTGGTATTACTATCTTGAATGCTTGAGGCAAAATGATATAGCGCATTGCCTGCCAGTAGGTCATACCAGTTGATCTTGCACCTTCCATTTGACCGCCGGAAACAGACTGAATTCCTGAACGAATTGTTTCGGCAATAAAAGCAGAAGTATACAGTGTTAAGCCAATAGTCCCTGCAGTAAACCCATTGATTTTGACCACATACATCGGAATTACTAGATAGAAAAACATAGTGATTACAAGCAAAGGAATGTTACGCATTATTTCCACATAGGTATGTCCAATTACACGCATTACTTTACTTGGAACAACTTCCATAATTGCAAATATAGTTCCGATTATTAAACTGAAAAATAAAGCAATTACACTAGATAGTATTGTCCAGCCCAAACCAACAAACAGCTGGCTGCTGAATTTTGAAAAAATATTAATCATCGGCGATACAGCTCCTTATACTTAAATCCTGGAACATCGCCAAACCACTTTTTAATTAAGCGATTATATTCACCATCATGCTGCATCTCAAGAACTGCCTTGTCTACAGCTTCAGTAAATGAGGTTTGTCCCTTATTAACCGCAACACCGTATGGTTCAACAGTAAAGGTACCGCCACGAACTTCGTAGCCCGGATTTTGCACCGCTAAACCAAATAAAATTCCGTTATCAGTAGTTAGAGCATCTCCTTGATGTGACTTCAGTGCATTCATTGCTTGGGCATAATCCTGCAATTCAATCACTTTTGCTTTAGGAGCCACCTTTTTAATGTTTTGAACTGAATTTGCGCCTACAACACCGATAACTGTTTTACCGTTTAGATCCTTAGTACTTTTAATTGAAGAATCTTTAGGAACTAAAAGTGACTGACCCGCATCAAAGTATGACTTTGAAAAAGATATAATCTTTTTACGCTCGGGAGTGATTGACATCGTGGCTATAACGGCATCCACATTTCCGTTCTTTAAAAGCGGAATTCTGGATTGAGATGTTGTAGTAACAAACTCAGCTTTTCCTTGAGGTCCTAATATATGCTTTGTAATATGCTTTGCCATATCAACATCAAAACCCTTTTGCTGACCATCCTTAACGTCAATTAAGCCAAAAAGTTTAACATCACCTTTAACACCCCAAACAATAGTATTTGCTTGTTTGGCATTATTTAAAACGGATTGATCACTAAGACTTTTACCACAACCAGTTAACATCAAAATACACGCTAATAAAGGAAACAGCCAAAATTTCTTTTTCATAATTGGCCTCCTTAGTGAGAAATAATTTTACTCAAAAATTGTTGTGCCCGCTCCGTCTTAGGCTGCTTAAAGAAGCTTTCGCTATCATCATCCTCAACAATTCGACCCTGGTCCATAAAGATAACTCTATTTGCTACCTCTTTAGCAAAGCCCATTTCGTGAGTAACAATTAATGAAGTCATACCACTTTCATTGGTAACTTTCTTCATAACTTGTAAAACATCATCAATCATTTCCGGATCAAGAGCAGAAGTTGGTTCATCGTATAAAATCAGTTTTGGTCTCATTGCCAATGTTCTGGCAATAGCAACACGCTGCTTTTGACCACCAGAAATTTGTGAAGGCATATTATGTGCCCATTTGCGTAACCCAACCATATCAAGTAAATCTAACGCCTGTTTTTTATTTTCCTCTTCAGGCATGTGGCTTACTATTCTGGGAGCCAGCATAATATTTTCCAATACATCTTTGTTTTTGTATAAATTAAAGTGCTGGAAAACCATCCCAACATCACTTCGTAAGATGTTGAGGTTCGTCTTTGGATCTGAAAGATCGTGACCGTTAACTACTAACTTACCTTTCTGGATTGATTCAAGTCCGTTTACGGTCCGTACCAAAGTACTCTTACCCGAACCAGATGGTCCAATCAGAACCACCGTTTCACCTTCATCAATCTCTAAATTAATGTCGTGCAGTGCATGAAAATGGCCATAAAATTTTTGCACGTCATGGAACTCTATCATCGACATTGTCATCGCCCCTTTCATAATCAATGCATGAAATAATAAGTTGTAGAATCTATTTTACTATAACCGTTAAGAATTTTAAAAGTAATACAGTGTTTTTAATAAAAATTTATAGAAAGATCTGCTTAATTCACATTGACTTGAAAGTCACCTAGTTAGCGTTATGACGGGAAAGTATAGTAATAAAAAGCTTTTTTGTATGTTCATTAATAATAATTTAATGTCAAAAAATGCCAGTTATAATTAAAAATATCTGTGAAAAATATACTCTTATTTGCATTTTTTCTTCCAAAAATAGTTTGACTGGCATACACTCTAATTAAGGAGAAAACTTATGGATAAAGAAAAAACTTATAAATTACTTTTAAAACAGGCTGGCAGCCTTCTTCAAGATGAACATGACTTAATTGCCAACATGAGTAACATTAGTGCACTGCTTTTTAATGGCTTACCCGAAGTAAGTTATGCTGGATTTTATCGCTTCCAAGAGCAAGAGCTCATTTTAGGACCATTTCAAGGGCCAGTCGCCTGCATGCGTATTCAATTAGGAAAAGGCGTATGCGGCACAGCTGCACAAACCGGTCAGATTCAAATTGTTCCCGATGTTCACAAGTTTAGTGGTCATATTGCCTGTGATGCCAATACCAATTCAGAAATCGTTCTTCCCATTATCCACGATAAAAAACTTGTCGCTGTTCTTGACCTTGACAGCAATGACTTTGCCAGATTCGACCAAATTGATGCTCAATATTTAGCAAAAATAGCAGAACTGCTATTTAATTAAATGCAAGAAATAAAATAAAAGACCAGTAAATCAACTATTAGATGACTTATTGGTCTTTATAAATTCTAAACTCTCTTAAATCTCTGACTAAAAGTTATTCCGTTAAACTTTTTTACTTTTTACCGGCTAGACGCTGAAATCCCTTCACAATTTCTACTATTAAAATCATACAAATTCCCGCTCCTAAAACAATTAACCATTGAGTCGAGTTAAGTTCGGTTACATCAAAGAACTTGGTCATAAACGGTAGTTCAACTGCCGCCATGACAACAGCAGAAATTAGTATCGCCCAATTAAACCATTTATTAGCAAAAGTCCTTTTAGAAAAAATTGATTGGTGAATATACTTAGAATTAAAAGCATGAAACAGTTGAATTAGGCCTAAAGTGAGAAAAGCCATTGTCAGAGCATCAGCATGTTGCAGATTGGCATTACCCATATGAGGGCCAAAATTTAAGCCTAGTTGATAAGTGGTTAAAACAATGGCACCTTCTAAAATTCCTTGATAAATAATTGAGCTGGCAACACCACCACTGAAGAAGTTTGATTTTTTACCCCGTGGTGTCCGTTTCATAATACCTTTTTCAACTGGTTCAAGTCCCAAGGCAATAGCTGGTAAAGTATCTGTCACCAAATTAATCCACAACAATTGCACTGGAGCTAAAATATCCCAACCTAGCATGGTCATCATAAATACTGTTAAAACTTCCCCGACATTACAACTCATGAGGTAAAGAATGGCTTTTTGAATATTGCTAAAGACCTTGCGCCCTTGTTTAACAGCTTCAACAATCGTAGCAAAGTTGTCGTCTGCTAAAACCATATCGCTGGCACCTTTTGATACTTCAGTACCGGTAATGCCCATGCCAATTCCAATGTCAGCTTGCTTTAAACTAGGTGCGTCATTAACGCCATCGCCTGTCATAGCCACAATTTTGCCCTGAGCTTGCCAAGCCTTAACAATACGAACTTTGTGTTCTGGTGAAACCCTGGCATAAACATCAAAGTCTGCCACATGTTTTTCTAAATACTCATCGCTAAATTCATCAAGTTGAGCACCGGTGACTACTCGTTCATCTTGTCCGGGCTTTAAAATTCCCAGCCTTTCCGCAATTGCCTGCGCGGTTACTTGAAAGTCTCCTGTAATCATAACTGTTCTAATACCGGCACTGTGAGCTTCTTTAATAGCCTCTTTTGCTTCAGGGCGTTCTGGGTCTATCATCCCTACCAAGCCAGCAAAAATCAAGTCCTGCTCCACATTATCAGTTGTAGGATCATCATATAATTGTTCAACTGTTTTATAGGCTAACCCCAAAACTCTCAACGCATTTTTAGCCATATTTTGATTTGAAAGCATAATTTCATCTTTTTGCTTCTCAGTGATCTCACTGACTTTACCATCAAGTTCAATCCGCGTTACTCGCTTAAGCAGTTGATCTGGAGCTCCTTTAACTGCTACAAAATATTGTCCATTGTTCTCATTAATAGTACTCATTAATTTACGACCGGAATCAAATGGCACTTCCTGGAGTCTCTGATGATTTGCAAGCAAATTATGCACATCAATTTTTTGATCAAGCGCATACTGAACCAATGCAGTTTCAGTTGGATCACCCAACAATTGATTATTATCATCAAGTTTTGAATCATTAGCTAAAACCATTGCCATTAAAGCATGATTATCATGATTAATGCTATTTGAAGATTGATGAATCTTGTTATCATAATAAACCTGTTCAACTGTCATTTTATTTTGAGTTAAAGTACCGGTTTTATCAGAACAGATGATATCCGTTGCTCCCAAAGTTTCTACTGCTGGCAACTTACGTACAATCGAATTGTGCTTGGCCATTACCTGAGTACCTAGAGCCAAAATAATAGTTACGATTGCAGGTAAACCTTCCGGAATTGCTGCAACAGCAAGTGAGACAGCTACTAAGAACATATCGATTGCTAACTTATCAGTGGGTTCCGTACCCTTTTTAGTGAAAAAGCCTACAACGAATACTACCGCGCAAATGATTAAAATCATTATAGTCAGTGTCTTACCCAATTGGTTGAGATTACGCTTTAATGGTGTATCCGTTTCATCAGTGTTGTTAAGCATTGTCGCAATTTTACCGACTTCAGTATTCATACCTGTTGCGGTAACGATACCTTCACCGCGACCATATGTGACATTGGTATTAGCAAATGCCATATTATCCTGGTCGGCTAAAGCTACCTTTTTTTCATTCACAGGTTCACTATTTTTATCAACCGGAACAGACTCGCCAGTCAAAGCAGATTCTTCGATTTTAAGACTTTTAGTAAGAGTTAACCGCAAATCTGCCGGTACAACATCGCCTGCTTCAAGTAAAACCACATCTCCTGGGACTAATTCAGTACTTGGTATTTCCACAATCTGACCATCACGCCGAACATGGGCATTAGGAGTGGCCATTTTTTTCAAAGCATTAATTGCTTCTTCAGAACGTGTCTCTTGAAAAACGCCTAAAACTGCGTTCAAGATGACCACGATCATGATAATTGCCGCATCTGTCCATTCCTGAGCCACAAAGCCGGAAAGTAACGCTGCAACTATCAAAACAATGATCATGAAATCCTTAAATTGGGCTAAAAAGCGTTGCCAAATGCTAACTTTCTTTTTGCTAGTCAAACTATTAGAACCATATTTTGCTCGTAATCCATCTATTTGACTCGCCCTTAAACCACTGGATACAGACGTTGCAAAGTCCTTTGCAACATCCTCAATTTTTTGATTGTAAAAATTTTGGGGCATCTTTACCTCCTAATAACAAAAAAGAGACTTATATGTACAACACACACAAGTCTCACTATTTAAGATAAGTCCAGAAGTATTTCTTCGGGTGTTGGGCTTATCGCAAGTAATTGCTGTTACTCCCTTATGATGCTTCTTATTATAAATAAATTTTTTACTTTTAACAAGAATAAGGCTATTAAATTAGTTAAATAAAAACACATGGCTTCATATTACGAGAAGTCATGTGTTTAATAAATAATAATATTTACTTAAGACCTGTCCACTTCCATTCAGTAACTTCAGGCATATCTTTACCATTGTCACGAATGTATTGGTGGTGTTTTGCAAGTAATCTATCCATTTCCGCTACAAAGCCTGCACTCTTTTCAGCATATTGAGGAACACTTAAAATAGCATCTTTTGCCAAATGGAAACGATCAAGTTTATTAACTACCCGCATATCAAACGGTGTAGTAATATCCCCTTCTTCTTCATAGCAGTGAATATGAACATTGCTGCGCTTGCGACCAAACCAAATGGATTGCATCATTGCTTTATAGCCATGCCATGCAAAGATTACTGGCACATCGCTTGGGAATAATTGCTCAAATTCTTCATCAGAAATTGCTTCTGGATTATCCTTAGTATTCATTAATTTCATAACGTCAATGACGTTAATATAACGAATCTTGAGATCAGGGAAATTCTTATGCAAAATATCGATTGCAGCAAGTGATTCCATTGTCGGTTCCGTTTCAGTTGAAGCAAAGACAACATCAGGCTTAGCATTTTGGTCAGTTGATGCCCAATCAATGTATGATAAGCCGTGGTTGGCAATACGAGTTGCTTCATCAATCGAGAACCACTGAGGTCTTTCTTGCTTAGAAGTAACCAAAATATTGATGCACTCACGATCGGTGAAAGCTTTTTGCGAAACTGCCAAAAGAGAATTAGTATCAGCTGGTAAATACTCATGAACTAAATCAGGACGATTCTTTTCATACATGTGAGTCAAAACACCTGGGTCTTGGTGAGTATAACCGTTATGGTCTTGTTGAAAGACAGTTGAAGTTGCAATAAAGTTAAGTGAAGGATAATCCTTACGCCAGTATTGTTCCTTAGCCTTTCTTAACCATTTCATGTGTTGAGTCAACATTGAATCTACAACACGACCAAATGACTCATAAGTAGCAAAGAAACCGTGGCGACCAGACAAAACATAGCCCTCAAGCCAGCCTTCATCTTGGTGCTCAGACAATTGTGAATCGATCAACCGACCACTTGGCGCCAAGTTTTCATCATTAGGCGTATGAACGGAACTTTCCCATTGCCGTTTTTGCTCATCAATAAATTTAAATAAACGGTTTGACTTAGTTTCATCTGGTCCAAAGCCGCGGAAAGTACTTGGATTGAGTTCAGCAATTTCGTTTAAGTATTTAGCCCATTCGGTCATGTCTTCAGCTTCAATAGAACCTGGTTGATCAAATTTCAACGCATACTTGCGATAATCCGGCAGACTAAGACGTTTAGCTTTTTCTCCACCCGCATTAGTGATTGGATTCATGGCCATCCTACTATCACCAGTAACATTATCAGCTGTCACGATTTCTGTTGGGACGCCATTTTCATCGAATAACTCTTCCGGTTTATAGCTCTTTAGCCAGTCCACCAGCATATCTTTATGTTCCATGTCATCTTGAGCAACAGGAATTGGAATCTGGTGAGCTCTAAATGAGTTTTCAATTGGATTACCATCAAGATCCTTCTTTGGACCTGTCCAGCCCTTTGGCACCCGGAAAATGATCATTGGCCAGTGTGGTAAAGTTTCATCATTATTTTCACGAGCATTCTTCTGAATTGCCTTAATTTCTTCAATTACGGTATCCATTAATTTGGCCATTTCTTCATGAACCTGCATATGATCTTTGTAACCGTCAAACTCGCCACCGTTATATGCAGAAATAATATAAGGATGCCAACCCATGCCTTCAAAATACTTGGTCAATTCTTCATCCGACATTCGGGAAACGATAGTTGGATTGGAAATCTTAAAACCATTAATTTGCAAGATTGGCAAAACTGCCCCGTCCTTAATAGGATTAATAAATTTGTCGCTAAACCAGCTAGCTGCAAGAGGTCCAGTTTCTGCCTCACCATCACCAATTTCAACTGCGGCGATAACATCAGGATTGTCTAAAATTGCACCTGTGCCATGGGAAAGTGAGTAACCTAACTCACCACCTTCGTGCATCGAACCGGGGGTTTCAGGTGCAGCGTGCGAAGCAGAACCACCTGGGAAACTGAAACGCTTGAAGAGCTTAGCCATTCCTTTTTCATCTTGTTGAATTTCAGGATAAAGCTCGCTGTATGAACCATCAAGGTATGAATTAGATACCATAACCTGACCACCATGACCTGAACCTTCAATATAGAACATGTTCAAACCATACTTTTTGATAACTCTATTTAAATGAGCATAAATAAAGTTTTGAGGTGAAATAGTGCCCCAGTGACCAATTGGTTTTGGTTTAACTTCATTTGCCTGCAATTCATGCTTTAATAACGGATTGCTCATTAAGAAAAGTTGGCCTACAGATAGATAGTTTGCTGCACGCCAGTGAGCATCAACACTTTTGAGAAATTCTTTTGAGTCGTAATCAACTGCCATTTTTATTCTCCCTTTTAAATATTTGCTAAAATTCATTTTATAAACATATTATAGCAAGTTTTTGGTAAAGTTCAACCATTTTAAAAATTGGTTCGTCCCAATTATAAAAGTACGCGTTTGGCTCTCACACAATACTAAGAAAAGCTGCTATCACTATATTTTTTATTTACAGATCAGCATATTTATGTTCAAATACTGATAAACACTTATTTTTTAACACAAATACAGAAAAAAAGATAAAGTAATATTGACTATGATGCTAAATTAATGGGAGGAGAAGTAATATGACACAAGAAGAATGTCTGCGGCAAATTAAGCAAATGCTTAATCAAGAAAATCATTTGAGTACTCGCAAGTTAGCAAATTATTTCAACATTTCTTTTGACACAGCCCGTCGTGATGTAGTGCGGTTAACTTCAACTGGCCAAGCTATCAGAGTTCACGGTGGATTAGTCGCAATAGATCGAAGTGATGTGCCCAACTTTCTCACGAGAAGTCAAATCGATTCCCCGGTCAAAACCAAGATGGCAAAAATGGCTCAAAGGTTTGTCCATTCTAATCAATGCGACTTTATTGGTCCATCTACCACTTTAAAAAAATTGTGCAAATTAATTTGTGGTACTGATCTCCAGATAGTCACTAATTCAATCGACAACTCTTTAGCATTGTTGCAATCTAAATTACCAAGGGTAAGGCTTCTTGGAGGCAAAATGGATAAGGAAGACAGGTTTAATTACTCTGTTGATTCACTTGAACTTTTGCATCGACTGAGCTTTAATACTGCCTTTATTGGCACATCGAATGTTAAAAGTGATGGCATTTATTCCGCAAAAATGGATGATTCAGAAATAATCAAAGTTGCCTGTTCCAGAGCAAAACAAGTGATCGTCGTCGCAGAAAAATACAAATTTGATAGTCAAAATACTTCTCCTTACATGTCAATTCCGCTTAATAAGATTGACGTTCTAATCACCGATTTGCCTTTGCCCAAAAAATTTCAGAATTGTTTTTCGCCCAAAACGCAAATCATTTCAGTATTAAGGAAGTGAGGTTATGCGCAGCTTTTTAGCTAGTTTGTTTTCAACAAAGCAGCAACAGCTAATCGAAGAAGTTTATCAAGATTTAGACCAATTTTATAACAGTTTTTTTAGTAATATATACAATGAATTGAATATCAAAAAATATAAGCAAATTCGTGATGCCGTTGGTATGGTAATGCGCAAGTTTGACAGTAAAGATCACCCATTAGATTATACTGGCAAATTAGTATTGTATATTGAGGCATGTGTCGCAATGCAGCATTTGCATTTAACGACCTTGCAGCAAAAACTTTTACGTGACTTAAGTGATAAAACCAGAAAAATCAACTTAAACTTTGTTTATACTGGACGGATTATGGATCTGCAACAATTCAAGAATGTTTGATTTTCTTTTTTAAATAGAATGTATCCCAAAAAAGCAGGCTTAAGCCTGCTTTTTCTATTTATTCAAATTAACAAATGTATTGAATTTCATATATTGATAATGAATTCGCATTGTAGAAACTTCAAATGGAGTTCCATCATCCAAAAAGAAGATACCTTCCATTACTCCTACTGGTTCACTCTTTTTTAAATTAAGTCGAGACTGGTCTTCATCATTTGAAGGTTCAACCGTAATATTCAGAAACGCTTTGGTAACGACTTTATTTTGCGAATCTTCTAAGTAATTAAAAAGTGATTTTTTCAAGTGTTCTGGTTTGAGTTCAGGAACAATTTTAATCGGTACATAGCCTGTTTCTATTAAAAATGGTTGTTCATCTAAAAAACGCAGCCTTTTAAATTGGTACACAAAGTCATTTTCTTTAAGAAATAAGTCTTGTGCTATCCCTTTGGGAGTCTTGATTACGCTAAAAGAAAGCAATTTGATCCCCTGCTTTTTGCCTGGAACCTTCAAACTATCAGTCAAACCTAGGTTAGACCCTTCATAACGAAACAAAGATTGATTTTTTAAATATAAAGGGTTAATAAATGTTCCACTACCCCTTTTTTTAAAGACAATCCCTTGTTGAGAAAGCAGCTCCATCGCCCTTTTCATTGAGGAACGACTTACTTGATAGTGTTCAGCTAGACTACGCTCGTCTGGAAGGCGCATCCCCTCATATTTATTATCTAAAATATTCTGTTTAATATCGCGCATTACAGTACGATAAACGAAATCAGCCATTATCTACCTCAATTATTTATATTCTTGACGGCAGCAATTAACCATTCTGAAAATTGCTTGCGGTCAACTTTCACTCCAACTTGAACATTTGCTGGTTTATTAAAGAAGTTATTAAAATCAATCAAAGAAGCACCATAAGCGCTTGGACTTTTGGTATCAACTAGAACATATGCAGGCTCAAAAATAAACATTTCGGGTTTTACCAGCATGCCTGCTGCCAATGCATCGTATACTTCACGGCCATTGGTTTCAGTATGATCATGTAAATTACTCATAATATGATAGAGCATGTCTCCCGTTCTGCCTAATTGCTTAATTTGGGCCAAAACATCTGAAGTCACATATGCTTGATGTCCTAATTCAAGAGGTGCCAACAAAATTTTTACACCACTTGAAAAAACAATCTGGGCTGCTTCAGGATCTCCTGCCACATTATATTCTGCATAAGGTCCCCAATTGCCGCGACCGATTGCACCACCCATAATTACAAGTTGCTCAATTTTATCCAGATCTTCTGGAAATTGTCTAAAGTAAAGTGCAAAATCTGTTGCTGGTCCAATTTGCATTAACGTTACTTTTTCAGCACTGCCCGCAACAACTTCATGAATTGCCTCTGCAGCAATACCTGGTTTTAACAAACTCATATCAGGGCTAGGAAAGTCAAACCCAGCCAGTCCACTCTTTCCGTGAACATCCGAAGCATCAATTTGATCTCGCAATAATGGTCTGACAGCACCACTTACAACGGGGACAGTGGTTTTTAAAAATGTTTCCAATTTTAAAGTATTATCCAAAGTATTTTTCAATGGTACATTGCCCCAAGTTGCTGCTATTAATTTAACATCAAATTCAGGAGCAAATAAGGCAGCGGTAATTGCTACAACATCATCAATTCCGGGATCAGTACTAATTATCAAAGGTTTTTTTAACATGAGTATCCTCTTTTTAAAAAATAGTTATAAAACAATAATACCAAATTTAGCCTTTTCTTGCTGTAAAAATAAAAAGAGTTAACCAAATAGACAAACTTGGGTCAACTCATAAATTTACTTTTTACGATCTTCTATCTTACCATTTGAATGAGCAATAATGGCTTCATCGCACATTCCCAAAAAAAGCCCATGTTCTACCACGCCTACGGTATGATCCAAATAATCAGCTAAACCACCAGGAACAGGAATAGGATCAATATTCAAATCGATAATAAAATTGCCATAATGAGTTACAAAGCGTTCATTTCCTGACATGCGCCACTGCGGATTTAAGCCTTCAGCTTGAAAAAGTCTAAAATTTTGTTCACATGAAATAGGTAAAACTTCAACAGGCAAAGGAAAACCGCTTAAACGCTCAACCACTTTAGATTCGTCTACAATCCAAATTATTTTGCGAGAATTAACTGCAACGTTTTTTTCCATGGTTAAAGCGCCACCGCCACCTTTAATACCATCAAAATTAGCTGCTAATCTGTCTGCACCGTCGATGGTCAAATCCAGTTGGTCTACTGCTTTCAAGTCATCAACATGAAACCCGTAGCTTTCCATTTGCTTCTTGCTTCTACTTGAAGTCGTTACCACGGCTGCTAAATTAAGTCCTTCTTCTTTTTTTCTTCTGCCCAATTCATCAATTAAAAATGCCACTGTTGAACCAGTACCTACTCCTAGTTTCATTCCAGGTTTTACTAATTCAGCAGCTTTAATTGCAGCCTGCTTTTTTAACTTATCCTGTTCTTCTTTATCCATGATTCATGCTTTCTAAAATACGTAATTGATCTGTGACTAAAATTATTATAGCAAAAATATTAGAAAAAGAAGATACAAAAAAAGCAGCTATAAACTGCTTTTAAACTTGACTTTATTATTCCGGATCAATTTCAGGAGCCTTGTTAATTTCGCCTGACATCATCCAAATTCTCTTTTCTACATCAGTGTGGAAACCAGTTAACATATCATTAGTTGAATAGTCTCCTTCTTCATCACTGACTTTAATGCCTTCTTCATAGAGTTGATCAAGGTAATGGTAATCTTCAATAATTTTTGCATAACGTTCATCTATTGTTTCGTTCCAATTGCCCTTTTCATCAGGAATCTTAGTTTTAGCTGCTATTTCACCTAAGGTTGAAACTGGAGAACCATCAAGAGTAATTAAACGTTCAGAAACTTGATCCAGTTGGTCAGCTAATTCGTCCATTACCTTATCTAAATATGGATGTAATTTCAAAAAACGATTACCACGCATGTACCAGTGATGTTGATGAACCACCATGTGTAGTTGAGTCAAATCAGCAACTAATTGGTTTAAAACTTCTTTAGTCTTTGGATATTTCATATAAAAGTGCCTCCAAAATCTATTAACATTGTTACACTTTTATTATAGCCAGTAAGCGCTATTAATACTAAAATATTGTTTAGCATTTTTTACTCCTACTATAATCTATAATAAAAAAATCTGCCTTTACCAGACAGATTTTAAATAATCTATTTTTTATGCAACATCTGGGGTTGCATTGTTCTTCTCTTTCTTTAGAGTGACATTGTCATAATGCTTAATAAACGGATACCAGATTAGAAATGCAACTATTGCACATATAATTGCGAGGATCCCTCCTTGCCAACTTGTCGTAGCTAAGTAGCCACCAATACCAACTGGTGTTGGCCAAGGCTGTTGTACTCTAATGACCGGAACTATCCTTGCCGCAATAGCTAAATAAGCTACCAGACCGGAAGCCATTGGAGCACAAATAAACGGCACAAATAAGTCAATATTATACACAATAGGCAACCCGAACAGAATTGGTTCGTTTATATTGAAAATTGCTGGTACAATTTCAACTTTACCTAATTCTTTCAACTGTGTTGAACGTGCTCTTAATACCAGCCAGATAGCAACACCTAATGTGGCACCTGAACCACCAATTGTAACAAACGCATTTAAAATTTCACCAGCAAAAACATGGTGAGTACCTTGATTAACATTTGCCTGCATATTAGCTAAAACTATTGGTGAATAAAAGGAGCTAATAATTGTTGCGCCATGAATTCCAAACCACCATAAAAAGTGAATTAAAAAGAGTATGATCAGGAATCCCCACCAAGTATCTGCAATATTGCTGATGAAAGAAAACGGGATAAATAACACATTGAATAAATCAGTTCCTGCCAAAACTAAGGCCATATTAATTGCCGACATCACTACAGCAACACAAAAACCAGGTATCATGGCACTAAATGAGTTTGCCACTCCTGATGGGACTGAATCTGGCATTTTTATTTGCCAGTTGTGCTTAATTGTAAAGCGATAAATCTGAACGGTTATCCACGCAACCACTAATCCAATAAAAATACCTACAGCACCTATACGATAAATACCAGTTAATGGACCTGCTTGGTATCCGCCAGCAACCATTTTGTCTTTAGTAAATATGGTTATAAATTCTACTCTGCCATTTTTCCAAACTAATTCAGCTACGGTAATAAAGAACCCCATTAAGAACATCATCAAGCCATCTATAGGTATCAAGTTTAAATGTTCTTCATCACGGTAAATTTTTGTATAAGAGTAAGCAAAAGTACCAGAGAAAACTAGTGCGATGATGCCCATAGTAGCATTATAAACAGACTGAAACAGATTAGTAAGACGACCTATTGTTCCCGCATACCAAGTAGCAAACCCGGGAGCGGGAATTGCTTGCGGCAATACAGTCAAAATTAAGAAAATGGACCCAATTATCGAAAATGAAATAACGCTATAACCCGCATCCATAATCGACCTTACAAATCTTGTGGCAGCAAATTTACCGGCCACTTCAGCAATTCGATCTTTTATTGGTTTTTGATTTGGTTCAGCCATAAAATATACTCCTTTCAAATAGTAATACATAATCAATTACTATTAACAAATATTGTAAGCGTATTCAAATAAAATGCAACTATTTGTCTTTTATTGCAGTTTCGATTGCATTTAAATATTTATCTTTTCCAATAATAATGTTATGTATTCTACGTTCACAGAAATAAGCTAACAAAATGCCAGCTAATAAAATAGCAATCATAAAATAACTTGAACTTGTACTGGTTATAAAAGGGAAGATTTGCAATTTAAAAGGTAAAAACAGACAAACGATCAGAAAAGTATTAGCAACAATTTGTATCCAAAAATAAATTCTTGTAATTGGTACATCACTCCTGTGGTTGTACATTTTTGTTATCTGTTCTATAGCAGCAATGCTGGAGAAGAGAGTTAGTATACCAGATAAAATTATCCCTAAGAGTTTTTTATATTGAACTAAAATTAACAGCCAAAAAAGGTTAGCAAACAAAAAAATGACAACACAATAACGGACCATTAGATAACGGCTAAAATAAAGATATTTGATCTTATCATTATGTTTTTTACGTTCAACTTTATTTTTCTCTAAAGAACTATTCATTTTAAGCTTCATTCCTTTACTATATTATATTAACAAGTATAGTCTAAATTAATCAAATAATGATAATAATTGTACGCCTTGAACTATAGGTAATAATTGTTATAAAATATATCTGTTAACGCTATCACAATTAACTAAAAAGGAGATAAAAATGTATTCAGCAAAAATGCCAGATGGATTTTTATGGGGAGGAGCCGTTGCTGCTCATCAGTTAGAAGGTGCTTGGAACGAAGATGGCAAAGGAATGTCAGTTGCTGACGTCATGACTGTAGGTTCTGCTTCTAAGCCACGCGAAATCACTGACGGAATTGTTGCAGGCAAAAATTATCCTAACCATAGTGCAATAGACTTTTATCATCACTATAAAGAAGATATAAAATTAATGGCAGAAATGGGTTTTAAAGCCTTCAGGACCTCCATAGCCTGGACTAGAATTTTTCCCAACGGTGATGATGAACACCCAAACGAAGCCGGTTTAAAATTTTATGATGACTTGTTCGATACTTGCCATCACTACGGCATTGAGCCAGTAATTACTTTATCTCACTTTGAAATACCATTTAATTTAGTTAAAAAATACCACGGCTTTACTAACCGCAAATTAATTGATTTCTTTGTTCGCTTTGCCACAGTTTGTTTTAAACGGTATCAGAGTAAAGTGAAATATTGGATGACATTTAATGAAATTGATAACCAATCTGCATACAATGATGACTTTTTAATGGCTACAAATTCTGGAATTATTCTTAAGAACATGACGGATAAAGAAAAAGAAGCTGCAATGTACCAAGCGGCTCATTATGAATTAGTTGCTTCAGCTTTGGCTATTAAAATTGGACATAAGATTAATCCAGATTTTCAAATTGGTTGTATGATTAACTATTCTCCAGTAAGACCTTTGACCTCTTCATCTGCTGATATGCTCCTAGCAGATAAGTTTGAACAAAGGCGCGACTGGTTCTCAGACGTTCATGTTTTTGGTGAATATCCCAAAGAAGTTGAAGCATATATTGAACGAAACGGCTATCGTCCTGATATTACTGATGAAGACAGAATTGTACTGAAAGAAGGTACAGTAGACTATGTTGGCTTCAGCTACTATCAAACAACAACTGTCTCAGCCCAAAATGTAAAAGCTGATGAATTGAGTGACTTAGCTAAGGCAAAAGCTGCTAATCCAACTTTAGAAAAAAGTGATTGGGGCTGGGAGATTGATCCCGCTGGTTTGAGAATTGCTTTAAATCATTTAACTGACCGCTATCACAAACCACTTTTTATTGTGGAAAATGGTTTAGGTGCATATGACAAAGTTGAAAAAGATGGCTCTATTCATGATGATTACAGAGTAGATTACTTAAGAAAGCACATTTCTGAAATGGAAAAAGCTGTGGAAATTGACGGGGTTGACCTAATGGGCTACCTGCCATGGGGGCCAATTGACCTGGTATCCGCTGGAACGGGGCAAATGGATAAACGGTATGGCTTTATCTATGTTGACAAAAATGATGCTGGTGAAGGTACTTTGAAACGATCACGCAAAGATTCATTTGACTGGTATAAAAAAGTTATTAGTTCAAATGGTCTAAATTTAGATTAGAATAATATTTTAAACAATCATAAAATAAGCGATTCCGCCAATCAGCAGAAATCGCTTATTTTTTAAGTATTCAATTTTTTTACTATAGACCCCGAATAGCCCTTAAAAATAACTGCCAGTCACAAAAAGCATGACTATACTGTTACATTAACTTCGTAACTATTCTTTAAAAGTTACTAAATAATTGATCTATTTTTTGATATTCGTCTGAAGTTAAATCAACTTTCATAGCGGCCGCATTACTCTTAACCTGGGCAGCATTACGGGCACCTGGAATGACAACGCTAATTGCAGGATTCGCCATATACCATGCTAATACGGTTTGTGTAACTGTCGCTTGATGATCAGCAGCAATTTTTCTGATGCCGTCAATACCTTTCATTGCCTCATCATATTGCTTTTCACTGAAATCTCCCAGTAATTTTCCCCCATCACTATTTTTAAATTTTTCCCAGTCTTTTGAATAATATTTACCGGTCAAAAGTCCTGATGCTAATGGGAAGAACGGTACAAAGGAAATATTATTTTCTTGTAAGTACTTTAATTCTTCTTTAACCGGAGCTTGGTGAACTAGGCTAAACTGGTCTTCAACAATGTCAACTTTGCCATTTTTGTTTGCTTCTTTAATTTGAGCTAAAGAAAAATTGGAAACACCAATTGCTCTTATCTTACCCGCTTTGCGAATCTCATCTAAAGTTTCGATTGCTTCATCTTTAGGCGTATCCTTGTCCGGAAAATGAATGTAAAAAATATCAATATAATCTGTTTTCAATCGTAACAAGGCTTCATCGACTGCTTTTTTAATAAACTCAGGTCTATTATTGATAGCCATATCGTGTGACTGGTCTTGAGCTGCCTTGGTAGCAATAATTACTTTGGACCGATCATAGTCTTGCAGCACATCACCAATAATTTCTTCAGATCTTCCCAGACCATATACATAAGCTGAATCAAAAAAATTAATTCCTTGTTTTAAAGCTTCTCTTAAAAGATCATAGCCATCTTGTTCATTTAAATTCTGAAATAAGTTATGTCCACCAACTTTGTTAGTTCCTAAACCTAACGGAGTAGTATAAACGTCACTTTTACCAATTTTTATTTGTTTCATTTTGATTCTCTCCTAAATAAATGACTTGAGAGGCTCAAGGCAATAATTTTGTAATTTATACATATAAGAAAAAAGCAGACCGCATTTCATTAAAGCTAAATCAGTTAAGTCAATTCAGTGTTTTTTACCTAGGTAATTTATAAAAAATTACCTATTTATTAACTAATTGAAATTATTGTAGAAATAAGTTTTAACTACTTATTAGCAGTTTCTTTCTTTAACGCACCTGCTTTAAAAAGCTTTTCATAAAGGTCTACCATTTCTCCAGCCAAATCCCTAAAGGTAATGGCATTCATCAAATGATCTTGTGAATGGACTACCAGAAGGGTAACCTTCGTGTGATCTCCTTGAGCCTCTTTCGTCAACATCCCTGTTTGAGAGTTATGTGCTTCGTTCAAAGATTGATCCGATTCTTTCAATTTAGCACGTGCACCTGCAATGTCACCCTTTTTCGCAAGACGAATAGCTTCAAAAGCAAGGCTTTTAGCGTTACCACCATTGGCAATAAGTCCCATGGCTGCTTCTAAAGTTTCTTGTTCTTTTTGTTCAGGTGTTTCCTTTTCAGACATCGTAATCCCCTTATCCGTTAATTAAGTCTTCTGCTTGTTGTAAAACCTTTTTACCATCCATCATGCCATAAGCACGCATATCAATAACTCCAAGAGGAATGTCCTTACCTTCTTTTCCTTGACCTTGGACTTTATTCTTAAAGTCATCTTCCATATACCGAATTTGAGGTCCAAGCAACACACAGTCGGGATGATCTTGTTCAATGTGTTGTGAAGCTTCTGAAGCTGGACACGCAAAAATATGTGCGTCAATACCCTGATCCTTCGCAGCTTGCTGCATTTTGGTAACCAATAAAGATGTACTCATTCCGGCACTGCAGTTAAGCATAATAGTTTGTTCTGCCATAATAATACTTTCCTCCTAAAATGTATCCTAATATTAATATCTTCTATTATAGCACGTTTAAAATAGCGCTTACTAATATATCCATTAATTTTTACATTATTCGAAATTTATAATTACATCTAATTTTTTCTAATTAAAAATAAATATTCGTGGTTATGCACTACTTTGCTTACCACGAATATTAATATAATATAGTCTAAATGTATCTTTTAAAAATTTACATAATAATTGCCTGTGGTCTTTTAAAGAATCAGTTAAAATCCCCTAAAAGCCATCACAATGCCAGCTATACCAATAATTAACAATGCCAAACCAATAATTAGAGAAGTCCACATTGCCACTGGCATAAAGCCGTTATTAGTGCCCTTATGCAAGATTCCACGGATATAAACGACACTATTAACTATTTGATAAGACCCTAAAGCCATCATAATCACAGCAATGATCATTAAAAATGCTGCACTTGTTAAAAAGTTTGTCATTTTAACACCCTCTTTTAAATTAGCTCACTATATTATAAAGTAATTTTACCACCTTTTGAAATTAAAGTGGCCAAAATTTTATCATGTTTTTTAACTCTAAATTCAAAAAATGATAAAAAAAGGAAATGAAACCGCTAATTAGTAAAACTAAGCCAACAAGTAACTCTTATTAGACTGTCCCACCCGATAACGCTGACTGAGTAAAGTTACACAAACTCCATAACTATGCCAAAGCTGATAGATTTCAATTTTATTTTGTTTAGATAATTTAGACATAAAAATAACCCCCCAATTTTGTCCTAAATTTGGGGGTTATATTATGGGTCATATCATGACCGCTATACTTTTTGATACTTAGAATTCTTCGTCATCAGCAGATGGCTCGACCTCTTGATAACGATAAATCCCAGTTTTACCAGCTGTCATTATTCCAGAAAGCAGCTCTTCTTTCTTTAGCTGACTACGATTGATGAACAGTTCCAGCAACATGGGAATATTAACACCCGTGATAATTTCCATTTCCGGATTACTTTTTAGTAATCTGACCAGCGTATTAAAAGGAGTTCCTCCCTTTAGATCTGTTAAACAAAAAACTGTTCCTTTTAGCTGGCTGATCTTTTCACTTATTTCAGACTTTAATTGTTCTAAAGATTCGCCATCTGTGAAACACACGGTTTGGCAATTTTCTTGTTTACCGCAAATCATCTCTGCTGACTTTAATAATTCAGGTGCTGAATTACCATGTGTACAAATAATTACTCCAACCATATAATCACGCTAAAATTAATAATCTAAGCAGCGGTAATAACGGCGAATATCCATCGGGTGACGGTTAATATGCTCAATATGAACATCAATTCTGTTATTAATCGCATGGAAGACAAACGGCGACAAGGTGCCACGATATTTTTCTGAAAAACCCGGCAGGTCATAGTCTTTAGAATCAATAATAGTATAGTTACCACAAATTTCTGGTAAAAATTTAGCAACACGTTCACTTAATGGCCGTTGACTGTCTTCACCGACATAAACGGTAACTGGAGTATCCCGGTCAACAATTTCAAACATCCCATGGAAAAATTCTGCTGCTTCCACTGCGCGCGTTCTAATCCAGTGCTGTTCTTCCCAATAGCACATTGCATATGAATAAGTGGCGCCCCATTGATTACCGGCACCGACGAAATAATGAATTTCATCGTCATGGTGTTTCTCGGCAAATTTTTGGGCAAAATCATCTGCATTTTCTTCAATGTCAGCAATGTCTTTTGCAAAATGTTGATCCATTTCTTGATAAAATTCGTCATAATCTGGAAATTCACCATTCAAATACATTAAGCGATCTGCGACCATAAAGAATTTTAACTGTTCATTTTCAGGATAAGAAATACAATATGTTAGCATTGAAGCTAACTTAGCTTTCGGATCGTCCATAAAACCTAAAATGATTGCACCAACTTGGTTTAAGTTTTTAACTGCATCAACCATTTCTTTAGTATTTCCAGTAACTGAAGATATCACCACCAAGGTCTTATCTGTAATACGTTTATTACCAGTTACATTATATTCAGCAGCATTTTGATAAAAAGTTTCTAAAGCACTTTTTTCCTTCATGTGGATATTAGCCTGCATCCCTGAAGCATAGGTGCCACCAATTCCTAGCCAGCAAATGTTGGTTATGCCTTTTTTAAATAGTGGATCAATCACATTGTTAATTTGACCTCGCAGTTTAAGAGCACCAGTCATACTATCAACTAATTTTTGTTTATTAAACTTACGCATTTTTCTTCCTCTTTTTTTAAAATTATTCTATATTTTTGAAGCCGTTATTTCATCAAAATCAGGGTACGCAGAATGTTGCAAATCTATCTTCTTCACTTGTGATAACTTATAAGCCAGCAAGTGAACGGGTACAGTCATAAATAAAGAAGCCAAAAGTTCGCTTGTTGTAATACCTAGACTAAGGCCGTCAGCTGTTTCACTTTCATCTTCACCTGCATATATCGTGTAGACATTTTTAACATGCTTATTTAAGAACTGCTTTAAAAGCGCCATTCTGTCATGTAATTTTCCCAACGGGTCTAAACAAATGATAAAGTCATCCGCGTTCAACCCCAGATAAGGACCGTGCATGTATTCTTCCAGTTCTTTTCCCCAAGCATTAATGCGAACCGCTTCTGTCGTCTTGGTTTCACCTTCGCGGCTGACGCCATAAGCTGCGCCGTAACCGATAAAGACTAATCTCTTCGCGGTGGCAAATTTACTAATGTTATTTTCAACCCAACTACTTGCACAATTAATTACTTCAGGCATCTTCTGAACTATACTTTTTATTTCAGCTAAAATTTGTGTAAATTCGACAGACGAAAGTTTGCCTGTTTTTTCTGCAATTAACATTGCTAATAACATTAAATCTAAAATTTCTACGCTATAGCCAGCACTAACATAAGGCATTTCTTCAACTGGCATTCCCATATCTAAAACGTGATGGCAAGCTTTTCCAACTGGACTGTCAAGCTCACTTGTTAAAGCAAAAACTGTATTACCGGCATCTTGTAATCGCTTAATAATTTTTACTACAGAGTAGCTGTGACCGCCTTGAGATATCGCAATACATAAAGAATTTTGCTCAACATGAAGCAAATAATTTTCAGCTATAGACGGCTCTTCAATTTTTACCGGCATTTTTAAAATATTGCTCATGAATGGCAATGCACCATATGCAGCATTAGAACTGGAACCAGTTGCATAAATAACAACATTAGTAATATTATTATTTATTTGACCTATCTGCTTAGCAAACAAGTCCTCATAATTTTGCAAAACTGCTTCATAGTATTTTGGTTCTAAGTGGACATAATCTTCTATACTTTTCACAAGAGTCTCCTTAAATTATTGACCCAGCAATCCTGACCAGGCACCAAATATTCCGATTGCTGCTATCAGTAACAAAATATATTGTGATTTCCAGCCTTTTTTATCAAGCCAGAAAATAAAGAATGTGAATAGTAATGGTAAAATACCGGGAACAATGCCATCACAAATTTTTTGAACAGTAGTCGCTTCAGCACCACTACCAATTTTCAAAGGCATTTTCAACGTTACCATGGTTGCAACCATAGCTCCGACAACAGCAAGTCCTAAAACAGAAGCACCATAGGTTAATTTATCCATTAACCCAGTCTTTTGCACTTTATCAATAAATGATGAACCGATATTGTAGCCAATAAACAAACCGTAGTATCTAGTGATAATAGCTGGAATATTAAAAATCAATAAGAACAAAATTGGTCCTAAAATATTTCCTTGCATTGCTAGAGAAGTACCAATTCCCGTGGCAATAACCCTTAACGTACCCCAAAAGAATGAATCACCGATACCACTCAAAGGACCCATTAGTGCAACTTTAATGTTATTGATTGAAGCTGCATCAAAATCAGGATCAAGTTCGTTTTGCTCCTCCATTGCAATTGAGATACCTAAAGGAAAAGTACTGAGCCATGGCGTAACATTATAAAATTCCAAGTGCCGTTTATAGGCTTCTTTTAATTTTTCCTTGTTTTTGCCATAGATCTTTCGTAAAGCTGGAACCATGGAGTAGGCATAACCAAGATTCATTTGGCGTTCATAATTCCAAGCCCATTCCATCGTGAATGAGCGCCAGAATGTTTTCATTAAATCTTTTCTGGTGAGTAACTTAGAATTCTTCATCTTCATAATCTATGCCTCCATCATCTGAATCTTTTTCACTTGTATCATTAGAATTAGCAGCAGTATTTACTAACGGTTGACCTTTAAATGCGGAATAGCCAGTTAGAATAAGAGCCAAACATGCGCCGAAAATGGCTACGCCAGTTACCGATACTTTGAGATAGACTGCCAAGGCGAAACCAATAATAAAGAAAGTGACATTATTCTTGTTGACCATCATCTTAAGCAGCAAAGCAAAACCATACGCAGGTAAAAGTCCTGTGGCAATGCCCAAGCCATTAATAATAAACTGAGGAATAACGGCTAAAATTGCTTTAATTACTGGGCTACCTAGCACATAAGAAATGCCAACTACTAACCCTATTGGCAAGTTAACTGAGAAAAAGCCGCCCAGTACGTTCATCCGACTTACACCGCTACCATCAGCTTCTTCGGCATATTTATCAGCGCGGTGAACGAAGAACGGCAATATGAAAATAAAACACAAATTTTTGATTACCAAAACCAGGGATGCAATGGGAATGCCCAAGGTTAAAGCAACCCCAGTGCTCTTCCCCGCTCCGATGGCAAAAGCAGTTCCCAAAACACTACCGGAAATTATTTCTGGGGGAATTGCAGCACCAATAGAAAATGAACCTACAAAGGCTAACTCCAAAGTTGCCCCCATAATAATTCCTTGATGCAGGTTACCCAACACCAAGCCAGTTAGCGTACAGGTTACAAGTGGCCTTGACAGCATGGATGAACCAACAAAGTATTCACCATTACCCATCATCGCAATTAAAGCCAAAATAATTGCGGTTAAATATACATTCATTATTTACCTCCAATCATTTCTTATGAAATTCTTGTTTCTCATCATTTGGCACCTGCTGAATCCAGACATCTACTCCCTTTTGCTGCAACTGAGCTAATTCATTAGCTTCTTCTGCAGTTAAATTAATAGTTTTAGAGTAGTTTGCTGTTCCTTCTCTGGGCTTAGTGCCACCAAGATTAAGGCCAGTTATTTTGTCTCCAGTTCCCTTAATTAATTCAACAGCATCAGCAACCGATTCCACTACGATCAACATTTTATATTTATCTGTTACACCCGAATTAATTGCTTTAATACTGTCTGCTACAGATTTCATTACTAGCTTTGACTTTTCTGGTTTTGCCAATCTGATGGCCGACTTGCGAAAATCATCATGAGCAACATCATCATTTACTACAAATATTGTATTAACGTCTAAGCTATTAAACCAGGAAACAGCCACTTGTCCATGGACCAAGCGATGGTCAACTCGCACTAGTTTAATCATTTTTCTTTCCTCCATTAACTAAAATCTATTGAGTACCTTGTTTTTACAGCATCCTGCAGTCTGTACTCTAGGGCTACAATTTTACCTTGCCTAGTTGAAAACAGGTTCGTAATTTTAAACACAGGATCTTTTTCCTGGATATGAAATTGCTTGCTAATTTCTTCCGTTGCTTTAATTAACTGAAAGTCTTGGTAAACATCATCCGGCTTCTGGGTACCGGTATTGACTGCTTCAATTATTGACATTACTTTTAAGCAATTTGAATCAAATCCCGGAAAATTATCTAAAAGTAACAGTAAATGTTCGCAGGTAATTTCACCCTTAATTTCCGCTGTAAAAGAGATATCATATAACAATTCGTGTGAGCTCACATTAAAAACTGCAGCATAATATGAACCAACTAGCCTTAGATAAGTATCCTTAAATTTTATTTTGTCCGATGACTCCAAATATAACGGCTTAATAATGCCAGTCATTTCCAAAATATTTTGTTTTGAAATTATTGGAGCAACAAATAAACCACTTCCTTTTTTACGCACAACTTTATTTTCAGCTACTAATTTATTAACAGCCTTTCTAATTGTGGTTCTACTAACATCATATTTTTTTTGCAATTCAGCTTCATTTGGCAGCGTGCTGCCGGGCGGATAACCGCCATTATTGATTCTTTGAGCCAAATCAGCATATATATCTTTAAAAAGCAAAACTAATCCTCTTGATAATCATAAATATTATTGGCATTAAAATGATATTTAAATTTATTTCCTAATAAATATTGGGTAGTACTCTCAATTGGCAGATCATCGTCTTGATAATTAAAGCTGTTTACCTGATAAAGGGGAGTCCCCTTTTTGACCCGCAATAGACTGCCTATTTTTTTATCAGCCAAAAAGCAACAGATACTCTCCCTACCATAGGTTGGCCTGATTTGATATTCTTTTTCCAATACTTCATAAAGTGACTTATTGGTAAAATCAATATTAGCCATTTTGGTAAAATCTGTTTGATTAAAATATGTTATTTCATAGGTTAAAGGAATATCTTTGACAAACCTAACTCGTGCAATTTTGATAACCTGTCCTTCAGGTGCATTAAAAAAATCCTTTAATCTCCCAGGCATTTTTTCAATGGTAGTTGCCAAGTGCTTAATTTTGACAGTTTTATTCCTAAGTTCAGTTGTCATTGAGTCCATGCCCAGCATATTAATGTCAATTTTCTTGTTAGAAATTATTCCCGCCCGTTCTTTGGCTTGTATTTGACCTTCATTTTTCAGCCTGTCTAAAGCATGTTTAACTGCATTACGACTAACTTGCAATTTTTCTGAGATTTCCCGTTGGGAGGGTAATTCACTCACCTTTTTAAAGTGAATTAAAAATTCTAAGTACTCTTGTACTTGTACTGCAGCAGTTCTTTCTTTAAATTCCATGATATCTTCTTCATTCTGGTATCATTATCTTATTTTATTGCTTCTTTTTTTAAAAATTTCCCATTTCAATGGGCTATAATCAAGGCAATTTATATTTAAAAATATATCTTCATTAATTTTGGTACCAGACTTATAGTAATCGCTTCCACTTACCTTGTCAATGGTTTTTTATTTATTTCGCATTCTTTATCTACTTGAGGGCGTTTTAATAGTAGAATTTGCCTTAACTGTTGGTAATTAACTGCAAAGTAAAGTAAAATATTTAAGGATTAAAAAAGGAGTGGCATAATGTCGAGACTAGAAAGGCCTGTCGTGATCGGTATTACTGGTGGCTCAGGCAGTGGAAAAACCACAATTGCTCAAAAAATTGTTGCACAAATGCAAGAAAACGAACATGTCCTGATTATGACGCAGGATTCTTACTATAAAGATAATACCGGTATCCCCATGGCTAAAAGAATGAAGATCAATTATGATCATCCCGATGCCTTTGATGTACCTTTACTAGAAAAGCAACTGCTTGATTTACTGGCATACAAGCCAATTGAGATGCCTGTTTATGATTTCAAGGAGCATACACGCAGCCAAAAAACAATTCACAAGGAGCCTGCCGATATCATTATCCTTGAAGGAATTCTGGTTTTAGCTAACAAAGAGATTCGCGATTTAATGGATATCAAAGTATACGTTGACACAGACGACGATATTCGTTTTATTAGGCGTTTAGAACGGGACTTAAATGAAAGGGGCCGCTCTATTGAATCTGTAATTGACCAGTATCTGAGTACCGTTAAGCCAATGTATCATCAGTTTATTGAACCGACTAAGCGTTATGCTGACATCATTGTTCCAGAAGGAGGCAAAAATGATGTGGCTATTGATATGCTGACTACTAAAGTCCATTCTATTTTAAGTAAAAAAGAGCAATAAAAAAGGAGTAAACGCACTGAGCCCCAAAAGCTTGACAACTTTTGGGGTTCAGTACAAAGTGCATTACTCCTTTTTACGTATTTAATCAACTTTAGGCTTCAAGGCATTGTCAAATAAATTAGTAATTAACTTCACTAAAACGCCATCGAAAACTAAAGCAGAAATGATGTTAGTAATAAACATCACAATTTGAACCTGCATACTGAATTTACTCCAACCATATAAAATATATGAAGGAATAAAACAGCCAAATGAAGCAAAGAATGCACCAGTTAATACGCTTTTCCAAGTGAATTTTTGGTAACGTTCTTTCTTAGGAAAAAAGCCAATTTCATTAGTGGCACCTTGAATGACTCCTGAAAGAATGGTAGTAGCTCCCCACTGTCCACCGATTGCCATTTCAACGACAGAAGCAAGTAATTCACCGATTGTTCCAGAGCCGGCTGTGGGAACAAAGTACATTGCCAGTGGTCCCGCCATAAGCCATAAGCCAGAAAACACAGTGTCTGTTACCGGCGCAAAACCTGTGGGTACCAAGAGCATCTTAACTAAATTAAAAGCCCAGTTAAAACCATAGGTATAAATTACACCCATAATGATACCAATCAGTGCAATTAAAATAATTGACTTCACATTCCATTTTGAAGATCTTGTAAACATAAAAATACTCCTAACTTTATAAGTCATTAGGAGCATCTTTTGTAACTAAATTTAACACTTCCCTAACGCAGGTATTGTCCCGTTCAGGTTCAGAGGGTATTTCTCAGCTATTTGGCACCCCTAGTGACTGATATTCATTTTTTACTAGTATATCACATTTTAACTAGTTTTTCTGCATTATTCAAAAGAACAATTATTTTTAAAACTGACTAAAACTCACTAACTTATCTTTAGTAAGATCACGAATAATAGCAAGTGTCAGATCTACGGATGCTTTAAAGTCAGAATAAGCGCTAAAGCAATACGGCGAATGTTCATAACGCACTGGGATGCCAATCACAATAGTAGGTGCTCCGTTTTCATAATATATGGCAGCACCATCCTGGCCACCACCAGTACGAACCGAACGAGTATATGGTATATGATTCTTATCAGCTAAATCACAGGCATATTGCTGGAATTTAGGATTAGGCAAAAAGGAAGTATCCATGTCACGGAGCATTGGTCCTCGCTTTAACCCTGTTTGTGATAGCCATTCTGGAGTAAAGGTATCATCAGCAGGACATGATTCCAAAACGATAGCTAAATCAGGTTTTACGGCTCTAGCTGTAACATATGCACCCCGCAAACCAACTTCTTCCTGACTTGAAAGTGCAGCCACAACGTTAAAATCGCATTGTTCGCCCTTTAAATTGTCTAGGACATCTGCCATAGCAGCTGCGCCAAAACGATCATCAAAATCTTTGCCAAAGAATAAGCCACTTTTGTCGTTGTATTCACATTTGACATCAACAAAAATTGGACAGCCAGTATCAATTTGATAGTCATTAATAGTTTCAGCTCGAGAACCGGAGCCAACATCAATAGACATATCGGCTACATCTGGTACATTATTTTTTTCAGCTGCTGTCATAAAGTGCGGGGGTTTAGTTGCAACTACTCCAGGCACATACTCCCCTGCACGATTTTTTATTTTGACGCGTAAAGCAGGGATATTGTACTTGACCCAGCCACCCAATGGTACGAATTTAATCATTCCATTAGGCCGAACAGCCTGTGTAATAAAGCCAACAGAGTCAGAATGAGCATCTAATTGAATTACCGGTTGATCTTTTTTATTTTCTTTCTTAGCTGCATATACATTGAGCATGCCATCAACTTTGACATTAGCAAAATCACGCACTGTTTCAGTAAACAATTTAACAAATTCCTCTTCAAAACCTGAGGTAGAATTGGCGTCGGAAAAATCTTTGAGCATTTTTATTTCTTGTTGTTTATCCATTTGTATACCTTTCACTTAAATATCTTATTCTTCAATTTTACCAAAAACTTGCATTACAAGTTTAAAAAATAAGTAGGTTCGTAAATAATCTTACTGCTTTTGGTAATATATATACTTTTTGTACGTAATTTACACCTTAATAACATAAAATAGTCTAAAATAATCTGTTTTTTTGCTCAAAAAATGATATAATCGAAAATATTAGGAATTATAATTGTTTTAAATGAAGGGTAGATAAATGCCAAAAAACGACAATATTAATAATATTATTGATCATAAATTGTTTAGTGAAGATGACATTCATCAGATGTGTGTCAAGTTAGGAAAGCAGCTTACTACAGATTATGCTGGTAAAAAGCCTTTAATTGTTGGGGCTCTTAAAGGTGCCATCTTCTTTTTAACCGATTTAGTCAGAGAAATGGATGTTAAAGCTGAAATTGATTTCCTGGACGTTTCTAGTTATGGCAACGAAATGGAGTCTTCTGGCAAAGTTAAGCTCGTTTCTGATTTAGCAACCGATGTTAAAGATCGTGATGTTTTAATTGTTGAAGATATTGTTGATACTGGATTAACTCTAGATTTTATGAAAGAATTGCTTAAAAAGCGTGGCGCCAAAAGCGTTAAATGCTGCGTTCTGCTTAACAAAGAAGCAAATCGTAAAGTAGATGTTGATATTGAGTACTTTGGTTCAAAAGTCGGAAATGAATTTGTAGTGGGCTACGGACTTGATTTTATGAATTTTTACCGCAACTTAAAATATATTGGTGTGTTAAAACCTGAAATTATTAAATTAGTTAATAATAAATAAAAAGGAGTTGTCTCTTGGACAACTCCTTTTCAAGTGTCTATCATTCTTTAGACACCTTTTTTTCTTTATCTACAGCTTTAACTATAAACCAGCGCATAAATCCCTGCTCTATATCGTCAAGTTTGAATTCAAATCCTTCTAACTCAACTTTTTCACCTTTTTTTAAATCTGGATAATGTTCCATCATGTAGCCACCAATTGTAATAATGTCACTATCCTGGAAACTTTTTAAATCCTTTTTAAAATAGCGGGCAAAATCATATAAAGTCGTTTTGCCTGATACATGAATATTACCTTGCTTGTCTTTAATTATATAATCATCAGAAACATCATCAATTTCATCTTTGACAGTACCAAATAATTCTTCATAAATATCCTTATCAGTAACTATTCCGCTGGTACCACCGTATTCATCCACAACAAGGACAATTGGCGTATGCTTCTTAATCATTAATTGAAGAATATCTTGAATTGGCATCGATTCAGGTACAGTAATCATCGTTCTAATAATACGCGTAACTGGTACATTTTCGTCAATCTGACTCTGCTGAATAACATCAAAAGCATAGATATAGCCAACAACATCATCTTTATTGTTTTCGCGCACAACTGGAATTCGGCTTGAACCTTCATCTAAATACATTTTAAGAGCTTGCTTAATTGTTTCAGTTGAATTAATAACTACTAGCCGTGTTCTATCAGTCATAATGTCTTTAGCTATTTTGTCATTCAGTTCAAAAGCACGTTTCATATAGGTCAGGTCGTTTTTATCAAGTGAACCCCCATGAACAGCTTTACGTGATAATTTAATGATTTCTGATTGAGAATAAACCTGATTTTCCTCATCAGCCGGCTCAAAGCCTAACATTTTCAGTAAACCATTTGAACTAGCATTAAGTAACCAAACGAAAGGATAAACCAAAGTATGAAATAACTGTAAAGGTGTCACTATTTTTAGCAAAATCTTCACGGGCATGTCAATTGCAATATTTTTGGGCACAATCTCTGTAACCACAACTTCTAAATAAGTTAGAAGAATAACGCCTAAGATTGCACTGATAGAGCGAATGACAGAATGGTTAAGATCAACTAAATTAAACATTCTTTCAAATATCGCAGCTAAAGTATCAGCTGAAAACCAACCCAAGACTACACCAACTAAGGTAGTCCCAACCTGTGTGGTAGAAAGATACTCATTTAAATTATGAGTCATATGCAAAGCGCGCTTAACTTTGCGCTGGTTGCCAATTTTATTTGACAGCATATCTTCAAGTTGGCTGGGCCTAGTTTGAACTAAAGCAAATTCTGCAGCCACAAAGAAAGCTGCAAAAACAAATATAACTAAAGTTGCTATTAAATTAGTAACTATTTGGGCCGTACTCAAAATTTATATCACCTTTATTAGTTTATCGTTTAAATTAAATTCCCTCATTTAACATTTTATCATTAATAGCGCTTTATTTTAATTAGATTACATACTTATTTAACTAATTTATAAATTTTCTTAAACGGTAAACGATCAGGATAAAACTTGGGATCATTGACTTCTGCTGCATTATCCTGGTAACCAAGCGCAATTGCCATACCCACAAGTTCATCCTCTGGTATTTTACAATACTTACGTACCAGCTCAGGATAAGATACCATTGAATGCGCAGGCATAATTGCTAGTCCCTCATTAAGCGCAAGCAACATGATACTTTGTGAAAAAATCCCTAAATCATAAACTGACCAAGCTGGAGAGGTTCTTGGGATCGTAAGGAAAGCGACATCCTGAGCATTGAACATATTGTTATTTGATTCCGAGAATAGTTCCATTTTGTTATTAAAAAAATAAGGCTGGGAAGCCCCAACAGCAGCCATATTTTGACTAGGATATGAATCCCAATTGAGTGACAACATTTTGACAAAATCTTCGTGAGGCTCAACATTGTTATCAATTTGAGTTTTCACTTCTTTTTTTAGACCAGAAAGCGCATTACCAGTTAACATATAAACCTTCCAAGGCTGTGAGTTAAGTAATGACGGAGATAACTGTGCCCTTTGAATAATCTTAGCAAGTAATTTTTCGTTAACTTTTCTACTAGTAAACTTGCGAGTTACTCGTTCATGGTTATAAACTTTATTAAATTCCATTCTGATTCAAATCCTTACATATTAAAGAGAATATATGAAACACTCTACTTTTTAAAACAAATTTCTCTAGAATTTCAAATACAGGTAGAAATAATCAAAAATACTCTATCTTTTTAATACTCACTTGTTTACACTTCTACTAAAGTTACAAATTGAAGCATTACTATCTAATAAAATCAGTCATATACACATTAATAATATTAATAAATTATACGCAATATTGCAAAGGTATTTGGCAAAGATAACAAAAAAATTTATAAAGAAAGATTAATTTATTTGCAACTTTGTGTATAAATCACAAAGTTACTTTTATTATTTTCCTGGTTAAATCAGTATTATTAAATTATATACGGAGGTTTTTAAAATAGATATTTATAATTTGTTCAGTTTTAAACATATGCAAAATTAAAAAACAGTTTAACTATAAAACAAATTAAACCGCCCCTTTATATTTTATATTGTCTGCGTATTTCTCGTTCTTGATCCCGTTTCTTAATTGCCTCCCGCTTATCATATTTTTTCTTTCCTTGACCAACACCAATAAGAACTTTGGCAAAACCATGTTTCAGATAGACCTTCAAAGGAATAATTGCAATTCCACGTGCAGACTGGTCCTTAGCAAGTCTTGCCAGTTCCTTTTTATGTAAAAGCAACCTTCTTGAACGAAGTGGTTCATGGTTATAGCGATTACCTTGCTTATATTCGCTGATGTGGACATTTTCAAGAAAAGCAGAGCCGTTAATAATTTGTACATAGCCATCGCGTAAATTAATACGGCGTGCTCTCACTGATTTTATTTCCGTGCCCGTTAAAGCAATACCTGCTTCATAAGTTTCTTTAATGAAATAATCATGATGTGCTTTTTTATTTTGAGCAATTAAATTTTCATTTTTTTCTTTTTTCAATTTTCTAACCTAATGTTTATATCTACTTAAATGTGGATGATTACCATTTTTTTGAAAATTGTTGCGGTAGTGACCCTTATGTGCGTGATCGTTGCGAAAGCCCCGATTACCGCGTCTTTCGTTTTTCGTACCACGATTATTATGAGACCTCTTAGGTGCATTAGGATCATAAATTTCAAAGTCAAGCTGATGCTGCTCAACGTTAGCATTCGTAAGGGTTACTTTAAGAGGCATCCCCACATGATATTGTTTATGAGTACCGCGTCCAGTCAGGGTCATGCTTTTTTCATTATAACTGTAGAAATCATCCGTCAAATTTGAAATATGAATTAAGCCTTCAACTGTATTGGGCAACTGGATAAACATTCCAAAACTAGTCACAGAAGAAACAACAGCATCAAAGTGTTCTCCAACTTTATCCGCCATATATTCTGTCATCTTTAAGTCATTTACTTCTCTTTCAGTATCAACAGATACACGTTCCTGAGTTGAAGTCTGATCTGCAACTTCAGGTAAATAGCTGGCAAAATGATCCTGTACTTTTTGATTAATACCCTTTTCACTATAGGCGTGAATCATTCTATGCACCATTAAATCGGAATAGCGCCTTATTGGTGAAGTAAAATGAGTATAAAACTTAGCTGCTAAGCCAAAGTGTCCCAGTGGTTCTTCTGAATAATGTGCCTGCTTTAAACTACGCAGCATCATCATTTGAACTACTGCTTCTTCAGGCGTATCAGTTGTTTTAGCCACAACTTTTTGTAAATCAATTGGCTTAACGTGATTAGGATCAGCGGTAATATGCAATCCAAAAGCACTGCAAAATTCAAAGAAGCCTTTAATGCGTTCACCATCTGGAGTTTCGTGCACACGATATAGAAACGGAACGTGTTTGCGATAAAAGTCTTCAGCCACAGTTTCATTTGCCATCAACATAAATGATTCAATCATTTTTTCAGCTATTCCACGATTGTGTAACACAATATCTGTGGGTTTACCTTGGTCGTCGACAATAATTTTTGCTTCTGGTTCTTCAAAATCTATTGCACCACGCTGATGTCTTTGCTGATATAACACGTTATGTAGTTCAGCCATATCTTGCAACATAGGTGCCAACTTAACGTATTTGTCTTCAAGCTTTTCATGATTATCTGGATCTAAGACCTTGTTGACATTGTTATAAGTCATTCTGCCGTGTGATCTCATAACAGAGGGGTGAATACGATAATCAACCCGTTTTCCTTCAGGAGAAATTTCCATTTCACAAGACAAAACAAGACGATCTTGCCCTTCGTTTAAAGAGCAGATGCCGTTAGATAATCTAAAGGGCAACATGGGAATAACACGATCAACAAGATATGTACTATTACCCCTGGTAAAAGCTTCCTTATCCAACGGAGAGTTTTCTGTCACGTAGTGAGCCACATCAGCAATATGAACCCCTAAATGATAGTTACCGTTAGGAAGTTTCCATAAAACCACGGCATCATCGAAGTCTTTAGAATCATCCCCGTCAATGGTAACTGCGGGTTGCTCCCTAATGTCCTCACGATTCGCCATTTCTGCCTCTGTCACGTGATCAGGAATGGCATTAGACTGCTCAAGTGCAGCTTCAGACCATTCTGTACGAACATCATGTTCAGACACAATAGCCATAATATCGACGCCTGGTAAATTTTTGTTGCCTATAATATTGGTAACAACACCTGTCATCGAATCTGGATTATCTTTGTCAGGATAGTTAGCAAGCGATACTTTGACAATATCTTGTTTTTGTGGATGCAAACTGTCCTGACTAATATAAACGCGATAGTTTGCCAGTTTTTTATTTGAGCTGAGAACATAACCAATAAAATGACTGGTTTTTATTTGAGCATCAGTCATTGAATGAAATTCACCAACAAGTGTTTTCGTGCCACGTTCGAGAATTTCTTCTACTTGTCCTTCAGGCCCCTTACCATTCCATGGATTACCACCAGCAGTGATTTTGACCTTAACACGATCACCATCCACGGCATATGCTGTATAATCGCGAGCAATAAAAATATCATCAGCATCTTCGTCCTCGAGTTTGACGAAGCCAAAGCCCTTGCTGTTAGCCTTAAAAATGCCTTCCACTTCGGTATTTTCTTCAGCTAATTGATATCGACCATTGCCATCAGTAATTATTTTCTTTTCCTGTTCCAAATAGGATAATGCTTTGACCATATCTGAAAAACTGCCAAGTCTGTCTCGGCGTAATATACGATCAATTTGTTCAACTTGATATTGTTTTTTAGGATTGTGACGAAAAATCTCTAAAACATTGGCTAGGATATTCTCGTTTTGTGCCATGCACTTAACTCCGTTTCGTTAGTAAAAAGATAAAAAAAGTCCTCCCATCACTTGATCGGGAGGAACCATTAGTTATTTTGAAGACAAATAAGCTAATACAATAGCAAAAGCGAAAAAGAGCACCAGTAAAACAGATGTTACTTTTTCCATAAATGCCTCAAAACCACGTTTCTTCGTTTGACCACTAAAAACTGCACCGCCAGAGAGTGCATTCAATGCATCTTGCTGCTTTTGCGGCTGCATCATTGTCGCAATAACGATTAAGATTGAAACAATAATTAGTAGCGTCATAAATAAATTGTACAATGCGCTGCCTCCAATATACAAATACGTTACTGGTAAATTTTAGCACAAAATAGATTTAATTTCGAGTTTTATTTTTCGAGTTCAGGTGCATCGGTTTTAAATTTATTTTGCGTTGATTTTTGATGATTTTTATACCATAAAGAAGTTTTATTTTTTGCATATAAATTCTTTAAAGCTTTTTGCTCATTATAATCATAATCTTGTGGCTTAACCTTTTTAAACCACTTTGGATGATAAAAACGTAGAAGATTACCCGCTATAACGCGATCAGATAAGGAAAGCTGCGTGGTAACCTTGTTTGAAATTGCCACCAGCTCAGTCTTTAATTTTTTGTCTGGCTTAATTATTTCTTCACCTGTCTTAGTATCATAATAGGTACTGCCTACTTTCGCATATAGCGGTGTTATAAAATCACCATTTCGCTGGGCAACAATTTGTGGTGCTTTGTTACTTAATAAATCATGACCAAATTGTATAGTGCCCTTGTTCGTAATTCCCAGTAAATTTAACAAGGTTGGCAACACGTCAATTTCTCCACCATAAGTGTTTTTAATGCCGCCTTTTAACCCCTTCATATGAAACATTAAGGGAACACGCTGAAATTTCAGGTTATCAAAATTAGTAAATTCATCCTGATCAAGAAGTTCTGCACTTGCCTTATGGTGGTTGCCGGAAATACCATAATGATCACCATAAAAAACAAGTAGTGTATTTTTATCTAAACCAGTTTTTTTCATCCACCGCATTAATTGTCCTACGGCTTGATCTAAATAATGAGCCGTTTGGACATAACCATCGACCGTTTCATCACCAGTGTCAGTTTTGTCAATTGATTGATTTTTCTTATCCAAATCATAGGGATAATGATTAGTTACAGTAATTAATTTAAGATAAAAAGGTTGCGGCAAGCGTTCAATATACTTAATTGATTGCGAGAAAAAAATTTTGTCTTTTAAGCCATAACCTATGTAATACTTAGGTTTATTTTGATAATAAGAAAGCGGCATAAAATACTCATAGCCAAATTGCTTGTAGGCATTATTACGATTCCAAAAAGACCCGGCTCCACCATGCATAACGGCAGTAGTATATCCACCCTGCTGTTTTAATATTGCAGGAGCGCTTTCAAACGTATTTGAAGTGCCATAACTAGACATTGCTGAACCTGATTGTAAACCAAAAAGAGAATTTTCCAGCATCATTTCGGCATCCGAAGTTTTGCCTTGGCCAACTTGATTATAAAAATTGGAGAAGCTAAGCGTATTTTTGGCGTGATACAGTTTATTTAAATTAGGAGTGACCCCCTTGCCCTTCCACTTGTACCCAATCAAAAATTGCTGAAAGCTTTCAAGATGTATGACCATAACATTTTTGCCCTTGGCAACACCCGTATAAGCACTATTTGGTTTAACGTAATTAACCTTTAAATACTTTTTAACCGATTGCAAGTCAGAAACATTAGCTTTGGCCATTTGCTCACTTGTTTGAGCTGTTTTAAAAGCATCATATACCGCATATTCATTCATACCCAAATATTTAACAATATAACTGTTGTCAAAAGTTCTGGTTAACAAACCTGAGCGGTCCTTTTGAGCCATCAACAAATTAATGCCAATAAGCAGAACAGCAATACCTTCAAGCAGAAGATTAAATCTTAACTTTAACGGGCGTAAATCATATTTAACGACTTTACTAACCATTAAAAAGATGATTAGCGCTATGTCCATAAAGGCTAAAAAATCTGTTACCCGAGTTATTCCTACAATGCTTTTACCCAAGTTATCAGCAGTCGAGCCTGAAGTTTTAATAATAGACAAAGACAAAAAATTTGAAAACTCGCGATAATAAAGGATATTGGCAAATAACCACAAGCTGAGCAGAAAATCAATTGCAATCATGATCCAGTATGATTTTCTGCCCTTAAAGAAAAGACCAATTCCCAGCAAAAGTAGTCCTGAAGGCAAAGGATTTAAAAATAACAGAAAATTCTGCATTGCACCTTCGGCACCCAGATTAAACTTGGTTAGATAAATTAAGTATGTCTTCAACCAGAAAGTCACTAAAATAATAGTAAAAAAGCCTAGTTTGGTTTGGGTCAGCCATTGCAGAAAAGACTTGATACGTGTCATCTTATTCTCCTCTCACTAAGCCTATATCTTACCCTTAACTGCTGTTAAGTGCAGGGATTTTAATAAAAATTAATCATTCTGTGGGCTGAGCAATTTTTGCGGTTTAAAAATCCAAGCAAAGATTCCTAAAATCATACCGAAAAAATACGTGACAAAGCGCCACAAGAACATCCCTACGATTAAGGTACCATTAGATGAAATAAAGGTAGAAAATAAAGTTTGAAAGCTATATTCTGCCCCACCTGATGCTCCGGGAATAGGTATAATCGCCATGAACATGATAATCATAATGTTCATTTGAGTTACGCTTGCCCAGTCAGCAGAAACATTTAAAGTGACCAATGTCATATAGGGAATGGAATAAAAGCACAACAGTTGCAATACAGTGAGTACCACACACACTAGCAATTTCTTTTTTTCCCTTTTTAGCTTTTGGCTTTCCTCATAAAATGTTTCAATTTTATCAAGCGTGTTTTTACGCCATATATCGACCCGCTTTTGATTAATAAATTTTGCTAGTAAGTTCATTATCCAGTTGGCAGCATTTTTAGTCCAATTATAGGCAAACAAAATTGCCAGCAAAAAAGCAATAGAGCCGACATGAATTAAAAAGCCGATTGCAATGAAAACAGCTAGTCCTGCAAACTTGGTTGCTACCATATGAAAGCCGGTAATAATTGTAGTGACGTAAGCTAAAAAAACTACAATTTGATAAATAATAAACTTCATCAGTAGTAAGGATGTTGCCCGACCGCCTTCTATTCCCATTTGAACCATAGCAGCTAATTGTGAAGGCTGTCCACCAGTTGACATAGGAGTGATGGCATTAAAAAGCGCTTGAATCAAGGGAATTCTAAAAAAAGACCATTTTGAACGGCTAGGTTCATTTTTGCGCTTGGTAAGAACTGCCAAAATGCTGGCTTCAAAAACATAAGAAAGAAGCATTAAACCAAAAACAGCGACTAACCCAATCAAGTTAATATTGCGAGCTGCTTGCTCCAATTGTGCAATCGGAGTTGATCTTAAGTCAACATATAAAACTATGCCACTTATTACAAGAACTATGGCAACGCCCCACAAGTGTTTTTTATTCATTAGCGAATTTGTCCCAAGTTACGACCAATTTCATATTGCTCTTGATAAAAATCATCCCATATGTGGGCTAAATTATCTTCAGAATATTTTTCACTGGCTTCATCGGATAACTGGCTGTATTTATTTAAAATGGCCGGATCTTGCGCTGCTACCCGCAATTGCTGATTCATTTCAGTGAAATTACTGCCCTTCATGTAATACCCACTGATTATTGCCTGATATAAATCGAGATCACGCAACAAAACTGGGGTAGCGCAACTAAAGGCTTCCAAAACAGACATAGGAAATAACTCATCATAAGATGGCAAAACAAATAGATCTGCAATGTTGAGGTAATCAACTAATTTCTGCCGATCAATGATTCCCGTAAATTTAAGATTTTGTGGTGGATTTTCGACCAGTTTTTTAAAATGATCATAACCATCAGTTATTTTGCCAAAAGAAAAGCCTCCGGCCCAGATAAATTGCATCTCAGGATTTGCCTTAGCTAATTTGGCAAAGTCATCAACGCCTTTACGAGCCTGTACTTGACCATCACCGAAAACCACAAATTTATTAAGTGGAATACCTAATTGATGCCTAAATGAATTCTTTTTTTCCTGACTTTCTGAATAAAACTCATTCTTAGATACAAAGTTGGGAATATACTTCACATTTTCACGCTTAATACCATATTTAACTAACTTATCAATAAAAATCGGATTAACAACTACGATCTCATCCATCCGTTTATAAAAATCAATTACATACTTATAAAAAATATTTTTTGCCAATGATGGCAATTTAACCGATCCTTCAAGCGTTTCCGGCAAAAAGTGAACATAACCAATTTTGCGTCCTCGTGCCGGTGAAAAACTATTAGCAAAATAAGTTGGGTTCACTGTATGATAATGTGTTAGATCGCTTTTACCATATCTGTTATTAGTGACATAAAATTTGTCAACCAAGTGTGTTCTAAGTAATCTTATCAGCTCTGTATATACAGATCCGACTCCCTGCCCTTTTACCGAGGCAGCTTGTGAAAACATATTAATTCTAATCATTTGTCTCCTCTTGAAGATCCTTTTGCGAATCTGAAATTGTATCTTGATAAAATTGATAAACTGAACTAGCAAATTTTTGAGCAGAAATTTGTTCCATTTTTGCAGACAATTTATCAGGCTGAATGCTTTTTCTCCCTTTTCTTAAATAGAATAATATTTCATTGAGCATTTCACCAGGGCCGTTAAAGACTTTGCCAAATTCTTCATCATCAAAAACATGTTCAGTATAGTCAGTATCATAAACGACACATTTCGTACCTGAAGCTAAGGCTTCAATATACGTCAAACCTTGAGTTTCAGTATCACTAGCTGAAACAAACAGGTCTGCCATTTTATAATAGGAGCCAACATCATCATGGGGTATATCTCCAGTAAATATTACACTATCTTCCAATGTTAATCGTTCCACCTGCTCTTGCAAAACTTCCATATCTGGTCCATCTCCAGCAATCACTAGACGTGTTTGAGGAAACTCATCAAGAATTTCCGGCATTGCATTTAGGATGCGATCTATCTTCTTTTCTTCTGCAACTCTACTCAAAGTTAATAATACCGGGACCTCGTCTGGTATGTCTAACTCTTTGCGAACATCAACTGTTTCTGGCTTATTTAAGCTATTTATATCCACTCCAGTTGGAATAACCCTCATAGGTATATTTACCTTATAACGCTTCAAAAGAGCCTCTACGCGCTTACTAGGTGCAATAACGCCATCCATATTTTTTAAGTAAGCATTGGTAAATTGCTTAACATGATATGGTCTAAGCAAATGTCCATTTAAAACGTAGTGCAGGTAATCTTCATACATTGTATGATAAGTATGTATTGCCGGAATTTTCAATTGGTGGGCAACATACTTCCCTATCATACCCAAAGCAAACTCAGTTTGGGTATGAACAATATCCAATTTAACTTCACGAGCAACCTTTGTAGCTTCAAAAAAGCCTCTAAACGCAACGCGTCTATCAGTAAACGAAATAAAGGGAACACTGCTGAAACGGAATATGTTAGCCTCAACTGTTCCTTTTTTTATATGAGGATCGGTAGTAGTAAAAATAAAAACATTATGACCTTGCTCCTCAAGAGCATCTTTTAAGGTTTTAATTGATGTTGCTACACCACTTAATTGTGGAAAATATGAATCGGTAAAGATACCTATATTCATCTTAAATACCTCCATAAAAGGTATTATAAAGATTACACATAACTTGTGCAATTTTTATAAAAAAACTTACAATACAAAAGCAGCCCTCGTATGAGGGCTGCTTAGTAATAGCGGTGATCGGGGTCGAACCGATACGTCCTAAACGGACACCAGATTTTGAGTCTGGCGCGTCTGCCAATTCCGCCACACCGCCATAATATGTTTTAATTTACAGTTCAATGAGTGAACCGATAAAGGCGGGGATCGGATTTGAACCGACGATTAAGGTTTTGCAGACCTCTGCCTTACCACTTGGCTACACCGCCATCGAATTTTTATTAAAATAGATTGGGATAGCTGGATTCGAACCAGCGCATAATAGAGTCAAAGTCTAGTGCCTTACCGCTTGGCTATATCCCAATGCTAGGGCGGAATATGGGATTCGAACCCATGTATGCCGGATCCACAAACCGGTGTGTTAACCCCTTCACCAATTCCGCCATGAAGGTAAACAGGGATAGTAGGAATTGAACCCACACTAGCGGTTTTGGAGACCGATGTACTACCTTTATACGATATCCCTATTATGGAGGAGGGTGGATTCGAACCGCCGAACTCAGAGAGAGCGGTTTTACAGACCGCCGCGTTTAGCCACTTCGCTACTCCTCCAGGCTGATGGCGCGGGACGGAATCGAACCGCCGACACAAGGAGCTTCAATCCTTTGCTCTACCGACTGAGCTACCGAGCCATCCTACGGTCCATATCAGATTTGAACTGATGATCTTCTCCGTGACAGGGAGACGAGATAAACCACTGCTCCAATGGACCATATTGCGGGAGGTGGATTTGGACCACCGACCTTCGGGTTATGAGCCCGACGAGCTACCAGACTGCTCCATCCCGCGATTTTAATAAAGGAGGATGTGGGATTTGAACCCACGCACGGCAAGACCGTCTAACGGTTTTCAAAACCGTCCCCTTAAGCCACTTGGGTAATCCTCCAAATGTAAATATACCAAGAATGGTAATGACCCGTACGGGATTTGAACCCATGTTACCGCCGTGAAAGGGCGATGTCTTAACCACTTGACCAACGGGTCATATTTATCGTTCCTACGCCATAAGACGCTTAATTATGATACCTAACTTATTGTAAAAAGTCAACTGTTTTTTATTTGTTTAACCTAACAAATCCTGTTAAGTTGCTGAATCACAACGTTATTAATAATACAGGATTATGGTTCATCATGCAAGACTTTTGTGCAAAAAGTTGAACTTTTTTCGTGTGGTTGCCAGCTAAAAATACTTTTTCCAGCAATCACAGTATTTTTACATTATATCGTGAAAAAGGTTGTATCATCCTCTTTTGAAAGAATTAGCAAGTCAATTAAAGCCAACTCTACCAATTAAAAAGGACCGCAGATTAAATTCTAACGGTCTTTTTAATTATATAAGCGGAGACTGAGAGATTCGAACTCTCGCACCAGAATAACCCGATCTACACCCTTAGCAAGGGCGCCTCTTCAGCCACTTGAGTAAGTCTCCACAATGGGCCTAAATGGACTTGAACCATCGACCTCACGCTTATCAGGCGTGCGCTCTAACCAGCTGAGCTATAGGCCCCAAAAAGCGGGTAACGAGAATCGGACTCGCGACTAAAGCTTGGAAGGCTTTCGTTTTACCACTAAACCATACCCGCACTAATAAATAAATGGCGCGGGACGGAATCGAACCGCCGACACAAGGAGCTTCAATCCTTTGCTCTACCGACTGAGCTACCGAGCCATCCTACGGTCCATATCAGATTTGAACTGATGATCTTCTCCGTGACAGGGAGACGAGATAAACCACTGCTCCAATGGACCATATTGCGGGAGGTGGATTTGGACCACCGACCTTCGGGTTATGAGCCCGACGAGCTACCAGACTGCTCCATCCCGCGATTTTAAAATATAAAAGTACAAACAAACTCCATACTTTATGGACCTTGTAGGACTCGAACCTACGACAGGACGGTTATGAGCCGTCTGCTCTAACCAACTGAGCTAAAGGTCCAAGCTCTGGGAAATAGCGGCGGGGGGGATCGAACCCTCGACCTCCCGGGTATGAACCGGACGCTCTAGCCAGCTGAGCTACACCGCCAATAATGTAACCATTTTACAAAGATTACAATCGGGAAGACAGGATTCGAACCTGCGACCCCCTGGTCCCAAACCAGGTGCTCTACCAAACTGAGCCACTTCCCGTTATTATGCGCCCTGAAGGATTTGAACCTTCAACCTTCTGATTCGTAGTCAGACACTCTATCCAGTTGCGCTAAGGGCGCATCACTAAATGCCGAGGACCGGAGTCGAACCGGTACGGTTGAAACCAACCGCGGGATTTTAAGTCCCGTGCGTCTGCCAATTCCGCCACCCCGGCAAGTAATGAAAGCGGAAGACGGGATTCGAACCCGCGACCCCCACCATGGCAAGGTGATGTTCTACCACTGAACTACTTCCGCATAATATGTAATGCCGATTATACGATTTGAACGTACGACCCCCTGTTTACAAGACAGATGCTCTACCAACTGAGCTAAATCGGCAAAATGTAAATATGGTATATATTATTGGCGAATACGGGTGGTGGGACTTGAACCCACACGTCCGAAAACACTAGAACCTAAATCTAGCGCGTCTGCCAATTCCGCCACACCCGCAAAATGGGGCCATGAGTCGTGACGGGCTTGAACCGTCGACCCTCTGATTAAAAGTCAGATGCTCTACCAACTGAGCTAACGACTCGGAATGGAGGATACAGGGCTCGAACCTGTGACCTCCTGCTTGTAAGGCAGATGCTCTCCCAGCTGAGCTAATCCTCCATAAGCACGGCAGCGTCCTACCCTCGCAGGCAGTCTCCCACCAACTACTCTCGGCGTGAAGAAGCTTAACTGCTGTGTTCGGCATGG
>NZ_JACFRN010000006.1 GCF_016100975.1 Lactobacillus sp. W8174
GCCGCCCTTAGGGGCCTCTTGCCTTGCGGCTCATTGCCCGACGACAGTTATTAATACTAGCAATTATTTTTCCCTTTTGCAAGTACTTTTACCAAAAAATTTAAGTTCAGTCAGCTTTTTTTAGAGATTGTTCAATATGAACCAATAATAAATGGATACTCTGGTATACATCCCTGATATCATGGCGACATTCGTCTACCACCCAGTTAAAAACAATAGCATAAATTCCGTTCGCTACTAATTCAATTTTGCGAACTGAAAACGGACCTCTAGGTCGCATATAATTCTCTATTGCTAAAGCATATTCTTTTCGCAAAACGCGATAAAATTCTGGTGGATCTTGTGCAATTCTATTGACATTAATATAGAACATCTTATTTTCTTTTATTTTCAGCAACATGCGGTAAAACATCCGATCCATCGTTTCGCCATCTACACTTCGTAATGTCCGCCTAGTCTGCAGAGTTAAAACTGAGGTAAATAAATCACAAATATTACGGTATTTTGTGTAAAAAACACCACGATTTATATTTAACTTCTTGCAAAACCTAGTTACAGTGTACTTATAAACTCTATATTTTGACAGCTCTAACAGGAGAACTTGTTCAGTCTTTGTTAAGCTCATATTGATCGCTCCTACTTATAGTATCATAAGTATATCAATAATAATTATAAGTAGCAATACTATCTTGGAAAAAAATGATGTTATTTTTAAAAAGCTAAAAAAGTAGTTAAAGGGGCAGCATTCTTTAGTTTATCAGCTAAATAAAAAACCAACAACTATTAAAATCAGAGGTTGGTTTTCAGATAATAAGGTAAATATGATTTTTATTTTAAATTAGGCTTGATTATCACGCCTATTTTTTCTTTGTCGTTTAGCTTTACGAATTTTACTGCGCTGTTCAATTTTATTTTTTTGCGCTCTATCTTGTTGAATAGCTCTTTTAATCTTTTTCTTATAGCCTGGTTTACGTTTTTTTTGTGCTTTTTTTACCATACCCCTTACCTTATTATCAAGGCCTTGGGAAGTTGATTTTCTTGATGTGCGGCTATGATAATGTGTCCGTGGCACTAAAGAATTATCTTTAATTTCGACAAAATCAAAATGAATTCCCATTTTTTCCAGCTTAAGAATTTGATTCATTTCTTCTTCACGAATTAAGGTAATGGCGTGTCCCTTCATCCCATTTCGTCCAGTTCTACCGATACGATGAATTACAAATTCTAATTCGCGAGGAATTTCATAATTAATAACCAGACTGACACCTTCAATATCTATGCCACGTGCGGCTAAATCAGTTGCCACTACATACTGGTATTGTCCGGCCTCTACATCACGCATAGTTCTTTTCCGTTCGCGTTCAGTTATCCCACCATGAATATTAGCTACTTTTAAACCCTGATTATTGAGAAATTCTGCTAATTCATCAACGGTTTGCTTTGTGTTAGCAAAAATAAGTGCCAAATAAGGCTGCCCCATTGTTAATAATTGATAGAGTATTTTTTTGCGACTTTTTGAGCCAATATCAAGCAAATCGTTTTTGACCGTTGGCGAGATAACCGTGGGATTATCTATGACAATAGTTTCTGGCTTTGCCATGTATTTACGTAAAAAGTTAGCCAACTTAACCGGAATTGTAGCCGAAAAAGCAGTTAAAACACAATTTTGGGGCAATCTTTGGGCAATAAAATCAATTTCACTCAAAAAGCCCATGTCCAGTGTCATATCAGCCTCATCAATGACAAAGTTTTTGACATAATCTAAGGGCAAAATCTTTTTTTCAACAAAATCATGGAGTCTGCCGGGAGTGGCAACCACAATCTGAGGTTTATGACCAGAGATCTTATCTACTTGTCGTTCACGGTCGGTACCGCCAGCCAGATGTGCAATGGTAATGTTTAAACCGGAGGCATCCCTTAATTGGCGCGCAACTTGATATAATTGCTGGGCAAGTTCACGACTGGGCGTAGTCAAAATTGCTTGTGGATACAGAACGTTTTCATCAATTTCATTCATAACTGGGATCAAAAAAGCATGAGTTTTGCCTGATCCGGTAACTGCTTGCACTACAGCATTTTTGTGTGCCATTAAAACAGGGATTACTTTTTCCTGCACTTCAGTGGGTTTAACAAAATTAATATTTTTTAACCCCTGTCTAATTGCTGGTTTTATTTGGTCATTTTCAAAAATATTATTCATGTTCCTCTTGATATTCCTTGGTTACCTGAACTAGTTCTGCGAAAATTTGTTTCACTTCGGCCATATCTTTTGCGTTAGCACCGCTTGCTAAAGCGTGACCACCGCCATCATGTTGTGCTGCCAAGTCATTGATTACCGGGCCCTTTGAACGATAATGAACCCGGTAGGTGCCGTCTGGCTTTTCCACAAAAACATTCCAGGCAATGATGTTCTTAATTCGGCCGGGAGTAGAAACAGTACACGAAGCTTGGTCCGAATCCACACCCAATTTATGCAGAGTATCTTGGGATAAAACAGCATAGGCTGCACCACTCGGGTCAACTTTCATATACTCCAAAACTACGGCCTGCAACTTTGCTTGTTCAAAGGTAACGTCACTAATATTGCGGGCAATTTCATTAATATTAATTCCGGTCGCTGCCAATTTAGCCGCAATTTTAAAAGTATGATCTGTTGTTTCAGGATACATAAATCTACCGGTATCACCCACTATTCCAGCATAAAGGGGATAAGCAACTTCTGCAGTAAGTGGCATTTTTTCAGTAATAATAAAATCAGCTACAATTTGTGAAGCAGCAGGGGCCTGATCATCAACAAAACTCATATCAGCGTATGGTTCAACATCGGGATGATGATCAATTTTAATTAAGAAATCACCTTTGCTATATAATTTATTAGCAATACGGGCTGTATTTCCAGTGTCTGTGGTAATTACAAGAGCACCCACATAATCTTTTTCCGTTACTTGGTCCATCTTATTTATCCAAGTTAAGTCTCCTTCATCATTTTCACCCGCGCATAAGATACGCTTATTGGGAAACTGCAGCTTTAAAGAACGTGCAAGTCCTGCCTGAGAACCTAAAGCGTCTGGGTCTGGACTAGTGTGTCTATGTAAAATAATGGTGTCATATTGTGTAATTTTTTGATATATTTCGGTAAAAGTATTCATATCTAAACTCCTTTGTTACTTATATAAATTCCAGCCTAATAACAACTTTTTATTGAGTAAACAAATCTAAATCCATATTTTCATAGTCTGCTTCTGTAAAATCTGTAGCAGTCACACCCAAAAGTCTTATTCCATCATTTAAAAATGAACTGGAAATAGGATCAAAAAGTTCTTTAGCAACATTGTATAACTCTAATGGATTATTAGTAGCATGATCAAGTTTACGCCTTTTAGTAACAGTCTTAAAATCACTGTTGCGAATTTTTAAAACAACCGTATTGGCATAAAAATTACGTTCAATTAGCTTATCAGCAAGATCATTAACGTAATTACGCAAATTTGTCAGTGCAGTTTGCTCACTGTAAACACTAGGTTCATAGGATCGTTCAATACCAATAGATTTGCGATTACGTTCGTCATCAGGAATTACTCGGGATAAATCAATACCGTTTGCATGTTCTGCCATTAAATATCCCATACGGTTGAAATGGTTTATTAAATCACGAACATGCATTTTTTGCAAGCCACGTCCTGTAAAAACACCCATTTCTGCTAATTTTGCCTGTGTTTTGGGACCAATGCCATGAAACTGGGCTATTTTTTGTTTTGCTAAAAATTCTTTGGCTTCATCTGGCAAAATAATAGTGCGCCCAAATGGTTTCGAATACTCAGAACCCATTTTGGCTAAAAATTTGTTATAGGTGACACCAAAAGAACAATTTAAGCCAACTTCTTTTTTTATTTTCTTCTGAAGATTAATTGCAATCTGCAACGCAGAAGTTATCCCCAATTTGTTTTCAGTTACATCCAAATATGCTTCATCAAGCGCGATAGATTGAACGTTATCAGTAATTTCATGCATCAACTGATGTATTTCAGCAGAAACGCTATGATATTTCTTAAAATCAGGACTCATAAATACCAATTTATTTTTCGGTATCAGTCTTAAGGCCTTAATCGATGGCATAGCCGAATGAACGCCATACTGACGGGCGATATAATTGGCTGTCGCAACTACTCCATGACCATGATAATTTCTAGGATCCTGACCAATTACCAGTGCCTTATTTTTTAATTCAGGATGATCACGTGTTTCTACAGAAGCATAGAAAGCATCCATATCAAGGTGAATAATTTTTCTATGCGTATCATTTTTGGGCAAAAGACCATCGTCAAAGCTATTCATAGATCCAGCGCTCTGTCGGCGACTCAAAAATTTTAGCAGCTGACTTAGGACCCATTCTGTATGGTAAATATTGTTCAGGCTCTTGACCCTGTTCATTTTCTTTTTGCCATGCTTCTTCAACATTGTCAATAAATTTCCAATAGTTTTTTAATTCGCTCCAATGAGTAAAATTGGTTGAATCATTAACAAAAACGTCATGTAGTAGACGTTCATAACCATCTGGTACCTGTTTTTGCTCATCACTTGAAAATCCGTAACTTAAATCCTCTCGCCTGATGCCAGATTCATTGATTTTTTTACCATTAATAGTAATAAAAATCTGCATCTGCGGATCGATAATGATTGAAATGTTATTTGAATGAGCCATGCCATACTGATTTGACATATGTTTTAAAACAATGTCAATCCTATTTTTCTTTTCTCTCATTTCTTTACCAGTTCTGAAATAAATTGGTAAATCTGCTAGTGGCCCCTTTTTGAACTTAACCTCACCGGCTACAAAGGTTTCGGTATTAGAGTCTTCTGCTACATTCGGCTCTTGACGATAACCAAATGTAACATCACTACCGAGATATTGTCCCCTTACAAAATGCCGCGCAATTTCTTTTTCATTAGGAATCACCATGCTGTCTAAAAGTTCTTGCTTTGCCTGGTGGATACTCTGTGAAGTAAGATCCTTAGGTTCCGGCATTGCGAGCAACGTAATAATCTGAAAAATGTGGTTTTGCACCATATCGCGCAAAGCTCCTGATGTTTCATAATAGCCACCACGAGCCTCAACTCCAAGTTGTTCCGCCAAAGTAACCTGAACATTTTTAATATTATGATTATTCCAAATATTTTTAATCAAAGGATTGGTCAGCCTCATTGGCAAAATGTTCTGAATCATTTCTTTACCTAAGTAATGATCAATTCGAAAAATGTCATCTTCAGCAAAAGATGCAGTTATTTGCTTGTTTAACTCTTCTGCTGTAGCAAGATCGCGCCCAAAAGGCTTTTCCACAACAATGCGGTTAAAACCTGAACTGGTTAAATGTTGATCATTAATGTGTTCAGCAATAGTCCCAAAGAATTTAGGAGCCATGGCCATGTAAAAAATACGATTTCCCTGTGCACTATAACGATCGTCAAGATCCTGCGCCAAATTTTTCAAGGTTTCATAATGTTCGATATTTGTCACATCATGAGACTGATAGTAAAAATGGCTGGCAAACGCAGCTAAATCATTTTCATCCACTTCATTATGTGTTTCATGTACAGCGTCACTCACTTGGTCGCGCAAATATTCATGTGACCAGGGACGACGAGCTGTAGCAATTACAGCAAAATTATCGTGAATTAAACCTTGTTCAAATAAATTAAACAGTGCAGGATATAGCTTCCTGTGCGCTAAATCTCCACTACCGCCAAAGATAATCATAATTACCGGAATATTATTCATGAAAAAATCCTTTCTGTTACCTTTTTACACTAGCTTTATTTTATACTATTTTGCCGGTAAACTCGCGCTTTGAGCAATATTTGCTGTTTTTGTAGGCTAATTTTAGGTAACAAAAAAGTGCCTTAAAGGCACTTAATAGCCACTTTATTTTGACTTGTCTGGTGTTTCCTCAGATGAACTAGCTGGTTTTTCTGCAGTTGGTTTTTCTGCAGGCTTGTCCGGTTTTGGATCTGTAGTCGGTTCACCTTGCTCTGCTTCTTCAGCTTTATCAGCACTTTCAGAAGAGGCAGCTGGTTCCGCATTAGTTGCATTGTTTGGCAAAATTTGCTGTACCGCCATTCTACTAAAGGTTAAATAAATGCCATCTGCATCTAGCACGACAGTTTTGTCTTTGGTATTAACGGAATCAATTTTACCGTGCAGACCGTCAATCATGATGACGCTGTCACCTTTCTTCAATTGATTCATCATTTCCATTTTCTTTTGCTGTTGCTTTTTTTGGGGTTTGATCATAGTAAAATACATCAAAGCAATCAAAACAACAAAGATAATGATTGTCCACAAACTTCCGCTTCCATTATTAGCATTAGCTAAAAATAAATTATTCAATGTTACACTCCTCAAATTAAAATTACTCATTGTCTAAATATTAATTATACAAAAAATAACGATCAATTGCATTATTTGTTTGGCAAAGGCAAACCTAAATGAATGTATGCTTTCTCAGTGACCATTCTTCCTCTGGGAGTCATTAATAAAAAGCCATTTTGCATTAAATATGGTTCGTACAGTGACTGGATAGTTTCAACATCTTCACCTGAATTAGCGGCTAAAGTCCTGATTCCTACCGGACCACCGCGATAATTTTCAATAATCACACGCAAAATTTTGCGATCAGTCTGATTAAGGCCTTCATCGTCAACTTGCAATTGTTGCAGTGAGCTTTTGGTAGTCGCAAAAGAAATGACATCTTCTCCTTTGACCTGAGCAAAATCACGTACTCTTCGTAATAACCTGTTAGCCACACGCGGCGTACCCCTAGATCTGCGTGCTAATTCATGTGCTGCTTGAGGTTCAATATCAATATTAAAAACTTTGCTGGAACGACAGATAATTTTTTCCAGTTCATCAACCGTATAGTACTGCAAGTGTTCCACGATACCAAATCGTCCGCGCAATGGTGCAGACAATTGCCCAGCTAAAGTAGTTGCGCCAACTAAAGTAAAGGGTGGCAAAGGGACATGAACCGCGTGAGTTGTCTGCCCTTCACCAATCACGATATCAACATAATAATCTTCCATTGCGGAATAAAGTACTTCTTCAATTGGCTTGGCCAAGCGATGGATTTCATCAATAAATAAAATATCACCAGGATTAAGATCAGTTAGCAAGGCAACTAAATCACCTGCTTTTTCAATGGCTGGACCACTAGTGCTCTTTAGGTGAACACCAAGCTCATTAGCAATTACAAAGGCTAAGGTAGTTTTACCTAATCCTGGAGGGCCATAAAGCAGAACATGATCAAGAGCCTCGTCTCTTTTTTTAGCAGCTTTAATATAAACTGCCATTTCTTTTTTTACCCGTTTTTGTCCCAAATATTCATCTAGTGTTTGGGGACGCAGTGAAAATTCGGCCTGTTCTTCTTCTGAGCCTTGGGCTTCACCAGAAACGATCTCATTTTTATTTTCTGCCAACTGTCTCACTTCCTTTTTAAATCATTATTTTCATTATAACAAGATTTACTTCTTTAAGAGAAGAGACAATCCCTTTTTGATGTACTGATCTGCCGTCGTCTTCTCTTCTTTAATTAAAGCCGGTGTAATTCTGTCTACTTCTTTTTTAGTATAACCTAGTGCAAGTAAAGCTAATAAAGCATCATTTAATTCCGGCGTTACTTCTGCTAAAGCTTCTTTATTTGCCTTCTTGACATAGTCTCCTAATTTACCTTTTAAATCAAGGACAATTTGTGAAGCTGTTTTTTTGCCTACACCAGGAAAACGAGTTAGGTATTTCACCTCACCCTGTTCAATTGCTTCAGCTAGAGAATTACTGTCTTCAGCGGCCATAATTGCTAAAGCAGATTTTGGTCCGATACCACTGACACTTAAAAGTTTTAAAAACAATCCTTTATCATCTTCAGTCTGGAACCCATATAAGGTAACTCCAGTATCTCGCACAATTTGTTCGATAAAAACTCGCACTTTTTGCCCCTCTTGGTATGCATACGGTGAGGGACTAAAGACCTTGTAGCCAACACCATTTACGTCAACTACTATAAAATCTGGCTTGATTAGTGTAATAGTACCATTTAAATATTCATACATTTGCTATTAGTCTTTCTTAAACATTTTGCGTAAATCACTTTTTCTTAGGCGCACAATTACCAAATTACCCTTTGCGTCATGATATGGATCAGAAACTTGTCTTAATTTTGTCAAAATTTCGCCACAATCCGCAGATGTCAGTTTTTTGCGTCCCGAAACTTCCCTTTGTGCCTGATCTGCTGCTATTCTTTTAATTAAATTTTGAGAATTGCTGTCATCTACGTTTAAAAACGCGTCTAAAATTGTACGCACAGAATGTTCGACATCTGTACCGAGCCAGGTAGGATAGGATCTCAAGATAAAGGTATCTTGTCCAAAATCTTCTAAAAAAATACCAATTTTTTGAATATCTGCCAACTTATCTTTTATTTGTAGAAAATCTAAATTGCCAAATTCTAAAATTAAAGGACTCAATAAACCTTGCTGGCTGATTTTAGAACTAGACAATTCGAGCATAATCTTTTTAAAAGAAAGCAGTCTTCTGGCGGCAACTTGATCAATTAAGTATAAATCATTATTATTTGTAGCAATAATATATACTTTAGTCTGACCTACAAAACTTAGCTCGGGTAAACTACTTGCCAGTAATTCATCCCCCGTAGAAATTATCCCGCTATTAGATTGCTTACTGGTAAAAGGCGTCAACTGACATTGTTTTCTAACGTTCTCAGTCCAAGTGGCGGTAATCAGATAACGATCATCATCACGCGGAACATCTAAATTCACGTACTGTGTGTGTTGGATATGCTGAATTTCTTCAGGACGAGTTTCATTAATCTGGTCAGTTTGAGTTTCAGGTCTATTAGTTTCAACCACATTTTTATTTAAATTAAATTTTAGCTGATCAATTAAAGTATCCTGTGTAGCATTATTCAAATTGCTGATGGCATCAGATTTTGTTTCATTTTTCAAAAGCACAGTGCTGATGGCATTTGTTATCAAACGACTTAATTCAGTTTCTTTAGATAAACGTACCTCTCTTTTTGTGGGGTGCACGTTAACATCTACCAAAAGCGGATCAGTTTTTATCTTAACAACAGCTATCGGATAATGTTTAGCAGCAAGATTATTACCATAACCATCCATCACTGCACTCGCTAAATTGAAGTTTCTAATGTAACGACCATTGAGTAAAATGGAAATGAAATTACGCGTAGATCTGGTAAGTTCAGGATTAGAAATCAAGCCACTTATCTCAAAGTCATTATCACTGCCTTTAAATGACAACATTTTTTCTGCAATATTTCTGCCATAAACACTAGAAACCGTTTGCCGTAAATTATTGTTGCCAGCTGTTCTTAGTAATATGCGACCTTCGTTCATCAATGTAAATGCAATTTCAGGATAGCCTAACGCAATCCGATTAATAATATCCACAATTTTCATAATTTCAGTTCTCGGACTACGTAAATATTTCAATCGCGCCGGCGTGTTATAAAATAAGTCTTTAACAGTAATCTGTGTACCTTTTCTGGCAGCCGCATCCTCCTGTGCTTTTTTAACTCCACCCGCAAACTCGGCGCGCGTACCTATTTCATTAGAAGAATTAGTTAAAATTTCGACATGACTGACTGCAGCAATTGAAGCTAAGGCTTCCCCCCTAAAACCTAATGTATTGACATTAAATAAGTCATGCTCATTTGCAATCTTACTGGTCGCGTACCTGGTAAAAGCAAGATCAATCTGATCACTATCAATTCCGGAGCCGTTATCCTGAACTACAATTTGCTTTAAACCGGCATCAGTGAATTCAATTCTAATTCTGCTACTACCTGCGTCAATTGCATTTTCCACCAGCTCCTTTACCACACTGGCAGGTCTTTCAATTACTTCTCCAGCTGCTATCTGATTAGAGAGATTGACCGAAAGCTCATGTATTTTTGCCATGACTAGTTCTCATCCTTTAAATCTTCCTGCCAGTTTTCGACTAGCTGCATTACTTGCAAAGGCGTCTGATCAGCCAAATAAAGATTAGAAATTTCATCTAAGATATCTTTTTCTTTATCAGTTAATTCATCCTTAGAATCTGATGGTGTTTCAATAGGTACTGCTTCTGTTTCACTAACTGAACTAAACAAATCCAGCTGCGTGGAAGCTGGGCCCAAATTACTTCCTTGAGCTTCAAGCCTATTAAGCAACTTGGTAGCTTTTCGTAAAACTTTTCTCGGTAACCCGGCAAGTTGAGCAACGTGAATGCCATAACTTTGATCAGCAGGTCCAGGTAAAATTTTATGAAGAAAGATCAATTTACCGTTTTCTTCAGTTGCCCCCACATGAATATTCTTTAAATGAGGCAGTGTCTGTTCCATCGCCGTTAGCTCATGGAAGTGAGTCGCAAATAACACTTTAGCACCAACCTCATCATGTAGATACTGAACAATAGCACCAGCGAGTGCCATACCATCATAGGTTGCTGTTCCACGACCAATTTCATCAAATAACACCAGGCTCCTCTTAGTCGCATGCTGTAATGCATCGTTAGCTTCGGTCATTTCGACCATAAAGGTACTTTGTCCGGAAATTAAATCGTCTGCCGCACCAATACGAGTAAAAATTTGATCAAAAATAGGCAAATCTGCACTATCTGCTGGCACAAACGAACCAATTTGAGCCATCACGGCAATAAGTGCCATCTGCCTCATATAAGTGCTTTTTCCGGACATATTAGGACCAGTTATCAGAAAAATGTCTGTATTTTCTGTTAATTTTACATCGTTAGGAATAAAAGAGCCTGCCTTCATCACCTGTTCAACTACAGGGTGACGTCCCATGATAACTTTAACATCCTGATTATCAGTATGAAATTGTGGTCTGCAGTAATTATTATCTTCAGCTACTTGAGCAAAAGAACAGAAAACATCAAGCTCTGCCACTTGTCCAGCCAACTTTTGCAATGCTGGAATGTATTTCTTAACTTCTTCTCTTAATTTCACAAACAAATCATATTCTAAATCCGTCGATTTGGTCTGTGCTTCTAAAATCAGATTTTCATGTTCTTTAAGTTCTGGAGTAATATAGCGCTCAGCATTAGTCAGAGTTTGTTTACGGGTATACCGATCAAGAGGTACCTTGCCCTTATTAGAATTTGTAACTTGAATATAATAACCAAAAACCTTGTTGTAACCAACTTTTAAATTCTCAATACCAGTTTTGGTCCGTTCATCCTGCTCCATTTCAGTCAGCCATTTTTTACCATTATTCATGGCATCCCGGTAGCGATCAAGTTGACTATCAACACCATCTTTGATTAATCCACCTTCAGTGGTCAGAACTGGAGGCTGATCAACAATGGTATCTGTAATTAATTTAGCAATGCCTTTTAACGGATCAATTTGTCTTGCAAAATTTTGCAAATTTTTATTATCCGACTTTTGCATTGCTGTCAAAATTGTCGGCACGGCATTGAGAGAGTGAGCCAACTGTAATAACTCGCGGGCATTGACATTGCCAAAAGCAATGCGCCCAGTTAAACGTTCCAGGTCATAAACCCCTTTAAGAGCATCGTTAATATTTTCTCGCGTAAAATATTCATCAATTAAGGCCTGCACCATTTCTTGCCTTTTATTTAGCTGCTCAACTGACAAAAGTGGCCGAGCCAGCCATTGTTTTAACAGTCGTCCACCCATTGCAGTGTGAGTTTTATCCAGAACCCAAAAAAGGGAACCCATTTTTTTGCCGGTTTTCGCAGATGCCGTTAACTCTAAATTATCCCGTACGGTATGAGACATTTGTAAAAATTGATTGACTTCATAACTTTTTGCTACCTGTAAATGGGCTAAACTGCGACGCTGAGTCTGCAATAAATAACCTACAAGTTGTTTTACAGCAGCTTTTTCGGCAGAATTAGTCAAATCCTGTTCAGCAAAAGAAATCTCTGCATGCTTGCCAGTTAATTCTACGGGCTCTGACACTGTAATATTGGCTTTATGAAGAAAATCACTATCCTTATCACTTAGGTGACCATTAAAAACGACTTCGCGTGTACGCAGCGAAAGTAATTCATTTGAAACAGCAGCAAAGCTCTTTAAATGGGTAGCGTAAATTTCACCGGTAGATAAGTCACTGTATGCTAGTCCAAAGCAGCTTTTGGTAGTTACAACAGATGTAAGATAATTCGATTCTTTAGCTTCACTGGGCTTGTCATTCATTAAAGTTCCCGGAGTCACAAGTTGAATTATGCCCCGTTTAACCATTCCTTTAGCTTTTTTAGGATCTTCGAGTTGTTCACACAAGGCTACTTTGTAGCCTTTTTCAACTAAAGTATCTACATAAGATTGAACAGCTACATGCGGGACTCCCGCCATGGGAACAGGATTTTCAGTTTTATTTGACCTGTGAGTCAGCGTTAATTCCAAAATTTGCGCACCTTTGACTGCATCATCTTCAAATAATTCGTAAAAATCGCCCACCCGATAAAAAAGGAAAGCATCGGGATATTGCTTTTTAATTTCGTGATATTGCTCCATCATCGGAGTCAGGTTTGTTTGCGCCATTATTCCCCTTCTTTTCTGCATTACTGTTTATTATTATACGCTAAACTTCTTATTAAAAGAAAAAAGACCGCAAGTAAAACGATCTCTTTTCACAATATGCTTTTTAGTTGCAATAATTGCTTTCTGTTTAAAAAATTTAAGCAATATGCCCTTCAATACTCTGCAAATCTTTTTTGCCATCCATTTTCACAATAGCGGTAATTGCTGCGGTAATGCCTTTGACATCATCTGCTAGGCTAAGACATGGAGTTTCAGGTTTAGCAACAACTTGCTCAGGTAAATATGGAATATGCATAAAGCCAGCTTTTAAATCATGAAATTCCTTGTCAATCATATACTGCACTTGATACATTATATGATTGCAAACAAAAGTCCCTGCCGTTGTTGAAACAGAACTTGGCAGTCCAGCTTCCCGAATTGCACGTGCCATCGCCTTAACAGGAAGCTGCGTGAAATATGCGTTTTGACCATCTTCATGAATAGGACTGGCAATAGGTTGATAGCCTTTATTATCAGCAATACGGCCATCATCAAAATTGATAGCTACACGCTCTGGAGTCAGTGCAAACCGGCCACCAGCTTGTCCGATATTTAATACATAATCTGGTTTTTCCTTAAGAATAGCTTCATGAACTACATCCGCACAGTCACCAAAAACTGTTGGTATTTCAAGTTTAACTATTTTTGCACCTGCAATTTCATTGTCCAGTCTTTTAACTGCTTCAATTGCAGGATTAATTTTGTCATCACCAAAAGGATCAAAACCTGTTACAAGAATTTTCATTATCTTTTCTCCTTATTATCTTAAAATGCTAAAAAGTACATTAGAACTATTTGAATGAGCAACATGCTAATTGCAATCGGAAATTGTTGTTTGATCACACCTAATTGATCTTTCATTTCCATTAATGCAACTGGCAAAGTATTGAAATTGGCTGCCATTGGAGTAAGCAATGTGCCACAATACCCAGATGTCATTCCCAGTGCTGCAACTACAATCGGTGAGCCACCTTGGGCCACAACGAAGGGTATACCAATCCCTGCTGTAATAACCGCAAAAGCCGCAAATGCATTACCCATAATGGCAGTAAACAATGCCATGGCAATGCAATAAAGCGCAACTCCTAATAAGTGGTTTCCAATAGGAAAAAGACCAGAAATAGCCTTGGCAGTCACTTGTCCCACACCTGAAGCTGTAAATACCACACCCAAAGTAGCGAGTAATTGTGGCAAAATACCGGCAGAGCCGACAGAACGCACCATTCTTTGTGTATCTTCGTAAACTACTTTGGCATTTGATTTAGTCAAAATTTGGGCAACAACAAGTGAAACAATAGCTGCTACACCGATACCTACTTGACCACCTAAATTAGTAAATTGGGCTATGACCAAAGCTAAAACTGCTAGCAAAATACTGGGTAAGAAAATCCAGTTGCCAATGCGGTTAACCGTTTTTTGAGCTAATTTTTCATCCAATTCCTTAATATGGCCGACACGAACTTGCTTAAATAATGATAGCAAGGCAATAATGACGATAAGGCAACCGTTAATTGCATTTGGCAGCCACTGTCCAGCACAGAAAAGCACTGCAAACAAAAGCCAAAATAATCCAGTACCCCAACGAGCTGAATTAGACTGGTCGCGCCAAGATTCAATAGCAGCAGCCAAGAAAAATAGGCCAATTAAAATATAGAATGCAAGTAAAATATTATTAATTAAAGTATCCATTATTTCTCCTATTTTTCCTTATTTTTCATTAACTTTTGGTCAAACGCGTGATTGTAGAACAAGCATAAAATATAGCTGATAATAGCTACAGGAAAAGTGTATAAAACAATACCGGCAGGATCTACAGGATGGCCCAGCGATTTCATCGTACTTGCAATAAGTAAAACACTTGAGGAAGCCACAAACAGGTTTTGCGCAAAGAAATTACCAAAATTTTCTGTTGCAGCAGCTCTACCTTTAATTTGGTCTACTTCAAGAGGTGTCAATTCGCTATTAACTCTACCTGCTGCTTGTGCCATGGGATTAATTAATGGCGCAATAAACTGGACGTGACCCTGCAGCGAAATGCCAAAAGCACCAGCAATTTCACGAACGGCCTGGTAAATATCGAATATACGACCAGGTGTCAGTTTCTTCATTTTTTTAATCAAATTAACAGCGGCTTGTTTTAAACCATGTCTTTCTAAAATTCCAATAGTTGGTAAAGTGAGAAAGAAAAGAGAAACCATTCTGTTATCCATAAATCCTTTACCCAGAATTGTCAAAAATGAGGTAAAATCTATTCCTGAAACTAATGCTGTAACCATAGCAGCAATTACAACTACTGCTATCGTGTCAAGCCCTAAAGCGAATCCGACTACAATAACAACAATACCTAATAAACTTAAATATTCCACTAATGTTCCTTTCCAGTGAACGATCAAAACTGATATAATCTTAAAACTGCATTATAACAAAAAATCCTACCAGCAAGCCCCCACAGGGTTGCTAGTAGGATTTATTAAATAACTAATAAAAACTAGATTACATTACACCTGGATTGCCAGCACCTGCGCCTGCATTAGGGTCAGCAGCAGGTTTATCTTCTGGTATTTCGGCAACAACAGCTTCAGTAGTTAGAAGCAAAGCGGCAATAGAAGCAGCATTTTGTAAAGCAGTACGGGTTACTTTAGTTGGGTCAATAATTCCGGCTTCAACCATATTTTCCCATTTGCCGTTAGCTGCATTATAGCCAACTTCATTTTCTTGACCTTCGAGTTTGTTCAAAATAACTGAACCGTCTTCACCAGCATTGTCAGCGATTTGACGAACTGGAGCAGTTAAAGCTTCTAAAACAATGTTAATTCCAGTTTGTTCATCAGCATTGTCACCTTTAAGGTCTTTAACAGCATCCTTAACATCTACTAAAGCAGTACCACCACCAGCAACGTAGCCTTCATCAACGGCAGCACGAGTGGAGTTCAATGCATCCTCAATGCGGTATCTGCGTTCTTTCAATTCAGTTTCGGTAGCAGCACCGACATGAATAACGGCAACACCACCAGTTAATTTAGCTAAGCGCTCTTGTAATTTCTTCTTATCAAAGTCAGAAGTAGTTTCTGCAATTTGCTTTCTAATTGAATCTTCACGGTCTTTGATTGCTTCGTCTGAACCAGAACCATCAACAATAGTAGTTGAATCTTTAGTTACAGTTATGCGACGAGCTTGACCTAATTGATCAATCTTAGTGTCCTTTAACTCAAGGCCTAAGTCCTCAGTAATAACTGTACCACCAGTTAAAGCAGCAATATCTTGCAATTGTTCTTTACGACGGTCGCCAAAGCCAGGAGCCTTAACAGCAACAACATTAAAGGTACCACGAATCTTGTTCAAAACTAAAGTTGGCAATGCTTCACCAGAAACATCATCAGCAATAATCAGCAATGATTTACCTTGTTGCACAATTTCTTGTAGCAATGGCAAAATGTCTTGGATATTGGAGATCTTCTTATCAGTAATTAAAATGTATGGATTGTCAAGATCAGCTTCCATCTTGTCGTTGTCGGTTACCATGTATTGTGAAAGGTAACCACGGTCAAATTGCATACCTTCGACTACTGATAATTCGGTTTCAATACCACGTGAATCTTCAATAGTAATAACACCATCATTACCAACTTTTTCCATTGCGTCAGCGATCAGGTCACCAACTTCTTTTGAAGCTGAAGATACTGAAGCTACTTGAGCAATTTGGTCTTTTGAAGAAACAGTATGACTAATTTTATGTAATTCGTTAACTACAGCCTTAGTAGCTTTTTCAATACCACGACGAACGCCTACAGGGTTAGCACCAGCAGTAACATTCTTCATACCTTCACGAATGATTGCTTGAGTTAAAACAACGGCAGTGGTAGTACCGTCACCGGCAATATCATTAGTTTTTTGTGCTGCTTCGGCAACTAACTTAGCACCCATATTCTCATAATGATCTTTTAATTCGATAGCTTTGGCAATGGTCACACCATCGTTAGTAATGTCTGGATTGCCGTATGATTGCTCTAAAACAACATTTCTACCCTTAGGACCGATTGTAGCCTTAACAGTATCAGCTAATTTGTCAACGCCCTTTAATAGAGAACGTCTTGCTTTTTCTGAAAATTTAATTTCCTTTGCCATATTTTTCTGCGCTCCTTAATTACTTAACAATTGCTAAAATATCTTTTTCGTGAAGGACTAAGTACTTTTCGTCATCGTATTTGACGTCTGTGCCTGAATACTTGTCATATAAAACAACGTCACCCTTTTTGACAGTCATAGGAATTTTACTGCCATTTTCAGCATAACTACCTTCACCAACAGCAACAACTTCACCTTCTGTTGGCTTTTGTTTAGCATTAGAAGCCAGGACGATTCCGCCTACAGTTTTCTCTTCTTCTTCTTTAACTTTAACGATCACGCGATCACCAATTGGTTGTAACACGTTTGTCCCTCCTAAAATTAAATTATTAATCTATTTTACGTGTCATTAGCACTCCTATTAGTTAAGTGCTAACTTACATTTATGATAATAACCCCTTTTATAAAAAAATGCAAGAAAAAATTAGCACTTTGAGTAAAAAAGTGCTAATTTTATTTTTATACCTACTTTTTCTTGTCTGAGTCCAGAAAGTAAATTAGAGTTTGTAATTCCGTTGCCAAATCAACGTTCTGGATTCTAATACCACTTGGAGCAGACAAACGAATTGGCGTGAAATTCATGATTCCTTTAATGCCAGCTTCAACCATATCATCAGCGGTTTTTTGAGCTGTCGTAGAAGGAACAGTCAAAATGGCAATAGAAATCTGCTGATCACTGAGCTGTTTTTTTAGTTCACTCATATCATAAACAGGAACACCACTAAGAATCTTGCCCGTAATTTTATCATCAATATCAAAAGCACATGAAATACGGATATTGTTTGTACGCTTGAAATTATAGTTTAATAAAGCATGGCCTAAATTACCAACGCCAACCAGGGCAACATTTGTTAAAGTATCTTGATTTAAGATCTTTTTAAAAAAGGAAAGCAAGCTTTTTACATCATAGCCATAGCCCCGTTTTCCCAATGCACCAAAGTATGAAAAATCACGTCTGATTGAAGCACTATCTACTTGAACAGCCTCAGATAATTCAGTTGAGGATACCTTTTCTTTACCAGCCTCATTTAAAATTATCAGGTAGCGGTAATATAGCGGCAATCTTTTGGCCGTAGCCGTGGGTATTTTGATTTTTTCCATTTAAAAAGCCTCCAACTTGATTAAGTATATATTTTGTTTTGTGAATTTTTCAGCAATTACTACTATTTTATCTATAAATTTGCGCTATTTGCAAACATTTTTTTCACAATCTATCAAATTTTAGCATAATAGTAACAGGTTGATAATAGAAATTTGTATTTTTACTCTTTTAAATGTAAAAATGCTTCTTTTTTACATTTATTTCTTTTTACTTTAACAATCAAACTCTCCCACAAGAATTTTGTTACGTATGCTAAAATGGTTTCTAGGTGAAAAATTATGATAATTGCTCAAGGACACGATTTAGAAAAACAATTCGGTGCCAACACATTATTTAAAAACGTCAATTTTTCAATTGACTCAAATGCAAGAATAGGTCTCATTGGACCCAACGGTGTCGGTAAAACGACCTTGCTTAAGATTATGACCGGCGAAGAAGAAGCCACACATGGTGACTTCACCATCAATAAAAATATTGATGTCGGCTATATTGCTCAAGAAAATGATTTAAATGAAAATAAAACTATTTGGGATGAAATGCTGTCTGTTTTTACTCCCCTAATTAATATGGGTAAAAAGATAAGGGATTTACAAGAAGAAATGTCTGCAAATCCACAAAAAAAGGACCTGCTAAAACAATATGACCAGTTGCAATACAGCTTCGAACAACAAGGTGGATACACCTACCAGGCCGATATCAAAAGTATTTTGAACGGATTTAATTTTCCTGAAGCAACTTGGACTAAAAATGTTGGCAGCCTTTCTGGGGGAGAAAAAACGCGGCTTTCTTTTGTTAAGTTGTTATTGCGCAAACCCCCATTATTACTGCTTGATGAACCTACCAACTATCTGGATTTAGACACACTAGACTGGCTTGAAAATTACCTTAAAAACTATTCTGGTGCTATTTTGGTAATTTCCCATGATCAATATTTTTTGGATAATTTAGCAACACAGATTTTTGAATTACAATTTGGCAAATTAACTGTATTTAAAGGAAATTATTCTGCCTATGTCGCTGAACGTCAATTACGTGACCTTCAACAAGAAGAAGCATACGAAAAGCAACAAGAAAAAATCAAAAAAGACGAAGAATTTATTCAAAAAAATATTGTAAGAGCTAAAACTACTAAGAGAGCACAAAGTCGGCGCAAGCAACTGGAAAAAATGGAACGAATTAGTCCGCCCAAGCACAAAAACAAAGTCAGAATTAATTTTCAAAGCGAGCGACCATCTGGTAAAGAAGTGCTAATTTTACGTGATTTAACTATTGGCTATCCCACAAAAACAATGGTTCACGGTATTTCTCTGCAAATTAATAAAGGTGACCGTGTAGCCGTTATTGGTCAAAATGGTATTGGTAAATCAACTTTACTAAAAACCGTTATGAAGGAGTTAAAACCGAAAAAAGGCTCAATCAAATATGGAGCTTCGTTAGACATCGGCTACTATGATCAAGAACTGCAAGGGCTTGATCCAGGTAAAACTGTAATCGATACAGTTTGGGACCGTCATAAAACAATGCCTGAAAAAGATGTGAGGTCAATTTTAGCCAGTTTCTTATTCACAGCAAAAGATATTGATAAAACTGTAGGTCAGCTTTCCGGTGGTCAAAAAGCGAGATTAACTCTAACAGTTTTGTCGCTTGAGCATAATAATTTTTTATTGATGGATGAACCCACAAACCACTTGGATCTCGAAGCCAAGGAGGTTTTAGAACAGGCACTACAGAACTATGATGGTACTTTACTTTTCGTTTCTCACGACCGCTATTTCATCAATCAGTTAGCAAATAAGATTGTAGAAATTAAAAACGGTGTTGCTCAAGTATATGAAGGTGATTATAGTTATTATCTAGATGAAAAGAATAAGCAAGACCCAGCCTCCGAAAATGAATCATCTGAGAATAGTGAAATAGTAGAGCCTGAACAAAATAAAAATAGATTGTCCTATCAGGAGCAAAAGTTGCGCGATTCACAAAAGCGTAAATTGCAAAGAGAAGTTGAAAATACCGAAAATAAAATTGAAAAGTTAGAAAAAGAGCAAAAAGATATTCAATCTCAAATGGCTGATCCAGCAATTGCTACTAATTTTGACAAATTAGGTCCCTTGCAAGAACAGCTTAGCGCTGTACAAAAACAACTGGACGATGCAAATGATGCTTGGGAAAATGCATTGAATAAACTGGATAGCTTTGACTAAAATAATATATATTAAGTTAACACAACTCCAAAATAAGATTAACTAGCCTTTTATCTACCGTTTCTATTCTTAGCTAGTGCTAGATTTTTTTATTAACTATTAATAAAATTTTCTTTTTATTTATAAATACGTAATAATTATCAGACGCAAAAAAGATCTTTATACTATTGCTTTTAAAATTGTAGTTGTTTAAACTTAAAGATAATAATTTTACTGGCTCTATCAAAAATAAATTGGGAGGTGCACATGGGAAAATTACGTATTGCTCTTTAATTTTCAATTAGTTAAGGAGGAATAAAAATGAAATATATAGCTGACAAAAATATCGCTATGGAACAACTTATAAATTTATACACAAGCGTAGGTTGGAGTTCTTATACGCAAAACCCCCGGCAACTGCAAAAGGCAGTTGTAAATTCGCTTTTTGCTATTGGCGCTTATGATCAAAACCAGTTAGTAGGATTAATCAGAGTAGTTGGTGATGGTCTGACCATCATTTATATCCAAGATTTACTTGTTAATCCTGCTTATCAAAGACGAGGAATTGGTACGAAATTAATAAATAGCGTGCTAAAGAAATATAATTCTGTAAGACAGAAAGTTTTGTTGACAGAAAATACCGTTAAAACGCGCAGGTTTTATGAGAGTTGTAATTTTCATCCGTGTGACAAATACAACTTGATTGCTTTCTACAAAGATTTTTAAGAGATAATAAGGAGTCCGGGAAAAAACTATCTTTTCCCAGACTCCTTTGCTCAATATTTTATCTTTTAGTGCTAAGAAGAGCTCACACCAATCTAGTTGACTTTATCATGGTAGGTACCTTATAACCTAGTTAGAATAGATAATACTGTAGCACTAAAATTTACACAGCAAGTCAAGATATTATTGAATATTAAATCTGTATATATTTATTTAATCAAAATGGGAAACTCTGTTGAAATGAGTTTCCCACTTTGTAATAACGAGTATGTTATTACATGTTATATATTTTTACACTTAATTTTAAAAGACTTTTGAGTAAGCATAATTTAAATAAACAAATGAACGTTTAAAGTTATGATAACACTAGGTTAGAAGTAAAAATATTGATTTAAAAAATATAAAATTTTATTCTTTGTATTTTATATGACTGGACAGTAAAATCAAAATAGCAATTATTAAAATTGAACAGCACAGTGTTAAAAGCCCTGTCGTATAGTTCAACTGCATATTTTGATAATTCATTCCTAAATTGCCAGATACTATGTCAACTGCGTTCAGGTAAGTCATTGGCAACCAGGCGCAAATCTTACGCAACGGCTCAACGATCATAGTTGCAATGTTAAGCCCTGGGACAAATAAAATAGCGATAAGTAATGCTGGTAATTTATCACGAAAAATTCGGGCAAGGAACTGAACTAAGACAACCTCGAAGATCAAGGTAAGTGCCTGCAATACAATTACTTTAATAATAAAGCTGCCAGTAGTTACACATTTAATAAGGGGACCACTAACTGTATATTGAACTATGATATAAGGGAAGGATAAACTACCAGTACCAGAAATAAGGAAAGATGCAATAAATAATACTAAGTTAATCCCTAAAAAACTACCAAGAGTCAGGACTATTCCTGCTATGGTATTCGAAATCATTAAATTATTTTTTTCAAGCGGTAATAATTGCGCCGTATCTAACTTTTGATGGTAAGAATCAGTTAAAAGCAAAGTTAATAAAAACAGAGCAACAAGAGTAAATACGTAAGGCAAATATTGCTGATTTAGTTGCAGTAAGAACTGCCAGCCTGTTACTGGCATATCCTGACTTTCATAAGGCAAAGGCTCATGGCGTAAATAGTTAAAGAATTGCAGTTTTTTCTCTACATTTATTCTTGAATTTAGGCCTGCTAAATCTTGACCATTTGATGAAATAGTTTGTTCTTGCTTTTTTTGTTGCCACATAATCGTGTAGGCTTTGCGCCAGTTACCTTTATTTGCCGCATTTAGGACTTGTTTATCTTGCTTAACTACTTCTTGGTTTTGCTTAATAGCGGCTTTAGTATCATGGTAAACTTCAGTTTTTGATTTTTGTTTATCCTGTTTAAGTAATCTTTGCTGCCGGTTAATTTCTTTTTGGCGGTAAGCAATCTCTGATTTAGCCCCCGCCTGCAAGGAAAATTGGGGATTAGTACGAATATTCATGAATAAGACAGTACCCATTAATAAGAGTAAAATTGCTAAGCAAACTGGGGTTAGCTTATTCTTAAATACTTTTTTAAGCTGAAAAGCCAAATAGGACATTATGCCAGTCTCCCATTTCTATGTGCAATAGTTGTAATGCGATCAATTAAAAGTACCAACAAGAATAATAATATAGAACTTAGTATTAAGGTAAACACACCATTTGAAAAGTTAATCGCGGAATTATTCATTGTATAGGCTGTTTTGTTTGATACAATATTTAAAACTCCTAAATAAGTACCCGGAAGCCACTGCGCAATCTTCTCCAACGGAATAATAAAAATTGTAATAAAATGACCGCCTAATAAAAGCAACAGCGAAACTAACAGTGTCGGTAACTGGTTATGAAAGATTTTAGCAACCAGCTGCACAAACAAAACCAAAAATATGAAATTTAATAGCTGCAGTATAACTGCTTGGGGCAACAATTTGGCAGTCGGAACAATCCCTGGCATCAAGTGGTCGTTAACCAGATGGTGAATGATGTAAGGATAGTCACTGCGACCAGTACCAAAAATGCTCGCTGCTCCACCGAAAACTAATAAGTTTAGTAATAGAAAAATAAAGCTGACAACTAATAGCCCAACAATATTATTAGTCAGAGTACTTTGCAAGCGATTAATTGGCAAGACAGTCGAAATGTTAAGACCATTTTTATAAGAACCAGTAAATAAATAAGTCAAAACAAAAATCATTACTAAACTAAATAAGACGGGCAAATAGTTTTCATTCAAATCTAACAAAAACTGTATCCCGGTGACTGCGCTGTCGCTTTCATAAGGCATAGGGTGAGCTATGAGATATTTTAAGCGCAGTATTACACTTTTATGTCCATCTTTTTCATCCGAACTTAGATCAGTCAATTTGCCATTTTGTTCCCTTTTTAATTTGGTCTCATAAACTTGCTTCCAGTGATCGTGATTAATATTATCAACAAAGGCTTGATCTTTTTTTAATTCCTTTTCAGTTTGTTTGATATCTTTTTCAGTGGCCTTATATGATTTTCCTTGCGGTGAATATCGTTTGAGTGCTTGACGATCCGCTTGTAAGGCTTCCTTTTTCATGGCAATCTGTCCTTGAGCATCTCCTTTTAAAGAACCAGTACCACTGAGCTGAGTAGACTTCATGTATAGCAAGCCAAAAGAAATTAATAATAAAATAACCACTGAAATAATTGTTAGATTGTGTTTAGTAACTTTTTTTAGTTGCAATGAAAAATATGAGCTCATTAGTCTACCTCGTGCATCATTTGTTTTTGTAAAACGAGGCGGTGTAAGTTATTCACTTTAATCTCGCTGCTATAGTGAGAGGTTAGAATAATACATTTATTACGCTGAGTCACCTCATCATTTAGTCTTTCATAAAGAACTGTGCGACTTTCTTCATCAAGACCATTAGTGATCTCGTCCATCAAGTAATATTCAGCGTCACTAAATAAGTACATGGCCACAATCAATTTTTGTTTCATTCCGAGCGAATACTTTTTAATTGGGACTTTGACATACTCACGTACACCCAAGAAATCAAGTTCTTGATCAAGGTCGACATTAGAATGCCATTGTCTTTTCACGAATTTTAAGTAATCAAGGCTAGTTAAATTGACGTTGAACCATTCATTACTTTCAAAGAAAAAAAGCTTACGCTTATTTTTGGCATACGGTTTTCCATCTAGTAAGACTTTACCAGAAGAAGCTGGAATTAGATCCGTAACAGCACGCAAGAAACTTGTTTTACCAGAACCGTTTTCTGCAGCAATTTGATAAAATTGACCGGGTGCAAAATGATAGGAAAAATCGTGCAGGATTGGCTGCCTGGTTTTGAGCGATAGGTTTTGGACTGTTAACATCATTGTCTCCTTTTTGAATGGTGAATTAAGTTAAAAATGATAGAATACTATATCAGGATATCATTGAATTACATCAATTTCATTGATTTTTTGACTAGGAATTTAAACATTTCCTCTATTTATTTGTAAGAACTTGGTTATATTTGAGTTTTATTAATAGTTCATCTTTATAAAATTCATAATCAAAATGATTATCACATTTTTTATTTCTTGAACTTACTTTCTGATTTCCTACTCTACCTTTTTGACTTTATTATATTCAGGTAGGAAAACTAAATTAAAAAATGTCATATATGATTTTTTAAAAGCATATTTGACATTTTTCAATACAAAATACTAGCATATTGATGATTGTACTTGGTACTAACTTTTGAGTGTTAGTATCGTGATACCTAAGAATTGCTTTATTAATTTTTTAGAAATGACTAGATTATTGTCCAAACTATAAAAATTCATAAAGTTAATGTTTAAAATCTTTGACCTTAAAATGTACAATGATAAAAAAGGGTCTAGGAAAATGCTAGCCCCCTTAACTTAATAAAACTAAAGCCGGCAAACCACTTTTTTTAGTGGTTTGCCGGCTCTTTTAGTAAGATCACTGACCTTCTTTTTCCCCCAAACTCTTTTATTGCAACATTTCTGATGCGTAAGGTAATTCTAAAGATGGATCAGCATCCAAAGTAAGATCAGCGAATTTTCCTTCTTGGTACAAGTTATAGGCGGCAGCACCAATCATTGCAGCATTATCTCCGCACAACTTTAACTCTGGCAAAATTACTTTGGGTTGTAAATTCCGAGGCAGGTTTGCTATGTCATGGTTCATTCTTTCACGTAAACCATGGTTAGCGGCAACCCCTCCACCCATAATAAAAGTTTTTGGAGCATACTGTTTAATTGCCCTAATTGTTTTAGTTGCTAAAACATCAATTACTGCAGCTTGAAAACTGGCAGCCAAATCATATTTATTCAGGTCTTGATGAATTTGTTCAGCGTGATGATAGGTATTAATAAAAGCACTCTTTAAACCAGAAAAAGAAAAATCATAATCATCTTCTTTAATCATTGCTCGCGGAAAATCAAAGGTATCCTTTCCCTTCTGAGCCCATTCATCAATAGTTTTACCAGCTGGATAATTGACCCCCAAAACTCGGCCAATTTTATCATAAGCTTCTCCAGCCGCGTCATCCCTAGTATCGCCAACTATTTCAAAATGGGTTGAATCTTTTAACAATACAATTTCTGTATGACCGCCAGAAACTTGCAGAGCAAGAGCCGGATAAGAGATTTCTTCCTTTAACTGAGCTGCCATAATGTGACCCATGATGTGATCAACGCCAATTAAAGGAATACCTGTAGCCATTGAAGCAGCTTTTGCCGCGCTAACACCAATTAAAAGGGCACCTACCAAACCGGGTCCATAGGTTACCGCAATTGCATCAATATCTTTCCAAGCTGCGTGTGCTTCTTTCAGTGCTTCATTAGTAATTTGAGTAATAACTTCAATATGATGACGACTAGCAACCTCAGGAACAACACCCCCAAAACGTTGATGGCTTTTAATTTGAGTAGCTACTATCAAACTTTCCACTTCTCTGCCATTTTTGACAACAGATGTCGAAGTCTCATCACACGAACTTTCAAAAGCCAAAATACGGATGTCTTTTTTATTTACCAACTTAATTTCCTTTCTTTTAGTCACTTGCCAATTTAAGCACCATGTTAAAAGCATCTTGATGCGACCTCTGGTAATAATTAGGCCACACAAAACTCACTGTAAAACCTAACTTATAATATAAATTTTGAGCATTTAAATTATTATCTTTTACTTCCAAGCTAAGTTCTTTACAGTTTTTATTTTTAGCAATTTCAATCACTTTTTTGATTAAATAAGTACCTATACCCTTTTTTTGCCAGACTGAATCAACCATCAGATTAGTAATATGTGCATTACTACCGTCAAAGCGCACACCAATTAAGCCAATGACACACTGAGTTTGCAATACCACTAAGTAAAGTGAATCATTTCTACTTATTTCAGTATGAAAAGCCTTTGAATTCCATGGTTGTTTCCCCCGATAAAGACTTTGTTCCAACAACAATATTGCAGAAATGTCTTTAACTTGGGCTTGCCTGATACTCAGACTAGATTGATTCACAGTGATTTCTTCTGGGACAAACTTAATAAACTTTTCTTCTTTTGCTAAAAGCCAAAAAGACCGAAAATGTTTAAACTTCTTCCACATAATTGCTATCTGGTTTATAGGCTTCCCCTGTCTTATTATGCCAGTCAATTTCAGCTTGCGTGCGCCGCAAATAATTCGGCAATAATTGATCAGGGTCATCAGGTTGAGCATTCAAAGCCAGCTTACCTATTAAACCGGCATGAACAACATTCTGTTTTTCCGTGCCCAAACTGAAAGAAATATTTGTCTTTTTTATAGCTTCTTCCTGCTTTTCAAAGCCAGTCCCAACATAAGTCACTCTTTCCAAATTGTTAGCTGTACAATATTCGGATATTGCACTTAAAAGAGTATCAATGTGATAGTGACCATCGGGAATCACGCAGACAGGTACATTACCATTTTCCTTATTTATATAAGCACCGGCAAAATAATTATTATTGCGAGCATCTATACCTGCTACTATTAACGTTGCTTGTTCATTGCAACTAGAAGCTAAAGCCTGTAAAGTAGACACACCAATTACATCCTTATGTAATATGCTGGCAAACATCTTAGCAGTAGTTACACCTATTCGCAAACCTGTATATGAACCTGGTCCTATCGCAACGGCAAAGCGATCAATTTCAGCTAATTTCAGATTATGTTCTTTTAAAATTTGATCAATTAAGGGATCCAAATGAGCACTATGATTGCGGGCATCATACTCATTTTTTTCCGCAATAGTCTCACCATTATTATTTAAAGCTACGCTTAAATTATTTGTCGCAGTCGACATACTCAAAATTTTCATTCTAAAATTTTTATACTCTTTTCAAAATTACCTTTTGATTCTCACGCGTGAAATGGCGTTTAATACAAAGTAACTAATAATCATCTCTAACCACGGAGTAATCGCTTCTTTAGGTATTCGTTGAATAAGGACAACGCGAAAGTCCATCCCGTAAAGAAGGTGAACCCAAAGCGTATTTAAACCTATATTAACAACAACAGTTACTAACAATGTTGCTAAAATTATTCGCCATATTTTAACTGGCTTTTGATAAAAAACCAAGCCATAAATAAAGGGACCTATCATTGCACTCAATGTAAAGCCAAGGAAAAACCCTCCTTGATTGCCAAATAGAGCTGATGAAACCAAATCACTAATTCCACCACCAATGCTGCCCCATACTGGTCCAAACAAATATCCTAGCATTACACTGCCTATAAATCCGAGGCTAACATGCACAATAGTTGTTCCAACTGTAAAACGACTAAGAATAATTTTCATTGCCACGATAATTCCTAAAAGGACAAGATCACGCAATTCGACCTTAAGCATCTCTTTAATAGTCATTTTCAGCACTTTCTTTCTTTAATTAATTTGTGTAAGAACACAAAAAATAATTATATTATAATTTGCGCCAAGTTAGTTCACAAACAGCTTTATCATTTTTGTCATCATCCGCAATTGTATGATATGATTTAACACCGTTTTCATCTTTAATTATGCTTACACGTGAATATGGGGTTTCTCCATAGCGCACTTCAAGGTTAAATTTAATATCAATAGTCTTGACAACATGATTTTCCAAAAAATTACGGTCCAAAGTATCAATAAACCAGTTAAAATAGTGGCCATTGGTCATGTGATGGTTTGTATCTAAATCATCATAACGGACCCGATATTGTCTCTCATGTTGATATTCATCCTGAACTCGCAGCCTAGGGAAACGAGGTAATTTTTTTAGAAGTGGAACGCCAATTTCAGCCATCATTTCTTTATCTGTAGAAACGAGTTTACGAGTCTGTAAATCAAATAAAACCCATTCGCTCTTAACAGTTATCAGCTCGTTGCCATTTTGATCTGTAAAAACGTAACTTCTATATTCTAAAAAACGGTTATAGCCAAATGGTTCGGTTGTGAGCGTAATTTCTTCATTTGGTCTGGGCAGACGTGCCACTTCAATATGATATTGTGTTACAACCCAGCCTAATCCTCTTTTAGTTAACGCACTTGTACTGCCATTGCCTGAGTCCAATTGATGCTCTGAAACGCTCATCATTAAATCAATCATTGCAGGTAATTTCAAACTTTTATTTTCATCACACTCATAATAATTTACTATATGTTTTTCACTATACTTCATACTTTCACCTACTTTTGATGATAACGTTCATATAGCTCATTTTTTGAGACATTATTTTCTTGAGCTACTGTCTTAATCGCCGATTTTTTACTTTCTCCTTTGTCAACCAATCGGTTTACCGATTTAATCAATTCTGACCAAGACAATTGTTTTTCTTCAATAGTATTAGGAGAAACTAAAACAACGAATTCACCTCTAGGAGCATTTTGCTCAAAATAATCTGTAACCTCACTGATTGTACCACGAATAAATTCTTCATGAATTTTAGTAAGCTCCCTTGCAACAACAATTTTTCGTTCAGAATCCAGTACTTCGGACATATTATTGAGAGTCTTTATCAATCTGTGTGGTGCTTCATAAAAAATAGAGGTAGCTCGTGCTTTTTTCATTTGTACAAAAAAAAGCTGTTGTTCACTTTTTTTTCGGGGTAAAAAGCCATAGTATGTAAAAGGTTGGGCATCAAAGCCAGAGGCAATTAGGGCAGTAGTAAATGCGGAAGCACCGGGCAGAGGCACTACCGGAATATTATTTTTAATACATTCTTGCACTAAAATGTATCCCGGATCTGAAATGACAGGCATCCCAGCGTCACTAATTTCAGCAATAACCGCACCATCCTTCATTAACTTAATTAATTCCGGTGCCCTTTCTTTTGAATTATATTTGTGAAAGGAAAGCATATGATTATGAACCCCAATTTTTTCAAGCAGAATTCCACTTGTTCTAGTATCTTCAGCAGCAATATAATCAGCTTCCTGTAAAATTCTTTTTGCTCTAAGAGTAATGTCTTCAAGGTTACCAATAGGAGTTGGCACTAAAAAAAGTTTGCCTCTGTCTTGGTCATAACTACTTTGCCTTTGCATTTAATCAATCCTTTAATGTTTTTTCTTTTTCTCTCCAAAATTATCAAGAATATCCAAACAAAACATGCAGTCAGTATTAGGATCACGGTGAGAGCCATAGTACATATTGCAGATATGATAGCCTGAGCTGTATATTTGCCGCAAAGATTCAAGGCCACTCTGAGTTTTAACGGTGCTATTGTGGGCATTATTCATTTTGTCCATTTTTTCACGCAGCAACTGATTCTCTACTTTTAATTCCGTATTTTCTTTTAATGTTTCCAAAATACTATTTTCTAAACTCTCGATTGTTTTGGTCATGCTAACCATTGAATCATGAAGTTGCTCTAACTTTGAATAAGAATCCACCTTAAACACCTACCTTTTCCATTGTAAAGCAAGAAAATCCAGTAAATTGCGAAAACTGACATTGCTGTATTGCATTTTGTCAATTTCAAGCAAATACTTTAACATCCTTGCCCCGATTTCTTGATTATTGCCTTTTAATTCTGTTTGAGCCCATTTCTTTAGTAAAAAGAGAACGTAATTTTGTTCACTTTTGCTTCTTGCCAGTTCAGCCAACTGGTGCGCACTCACAAGGGATAATGAGTTACGCTCAATCATTTCTTGGTAAAAATATCTGGCATTTTTATCCAACTTAGCAGTATCTTCCAGTGAGTCAACTTCACTTGGACTAAAACCATTTGCCAGCAATTCTTCACTTTTACCATGTTCTTTTTGATTGAGCGTAAAATTAATAATCTGTGTACGTGAACGAATCGTTGGCAAAATTTGATCAGTATTATTTGTGATTAAAATAGTAACAACGGGTGCAATAGGTTCTTCCAGTAAGTTAAGTAAAGCATTAGCAGCAGGCAAAGTTAATTTCTGGGCTTCATTAATAATAAAGAAACGTACATTGCTTTGAACTGGACTTTTAGCTAATTCTTCCTTTAAAAGCCTCACCTGATCAATTCCCAAATTCTGCTTGCCCTCAGGTTCCACTAGTAACACATCAGGGTGGTTGCCGGAAATAATTTGCCTGCAATTTTGACAAGTACCATCCGGCTTTTCAGCACCGTTACAATTAAAAAGGCAAGCTAGCCAATAGGCCGTATTTAATGCCTGGATTTCGTTGGCATCAACAAATAAGTAGCTATGCGCCAATTTGTTTTGCTCAAAAGCTTGACGCAAAAGTTTAGACTGTTTCTTGCCTCTTTCTTTAATATTGACAAGCATCAGAATTGCTTGAATTCTTCAACAGGCAAAACAAAACATGTAGCTCCCCCAACTGTAATTTTAACTGGTTGGCTACTCATCTCAAAACCTGTCATTACCAAATTAGGGTTCATATATTCTTCACGGGATTTAGACTCTTCCTTAATGATGCGTAAAACTTGTTTGACATGCTTATCGTCTATACCGATTAAAAAGGTGGTGTTTCCTTCGCTAAGAAATCCACCAGTTGTAGCAAGCTTAGTCGCGCGAATGCTTTCCTTGACAAATGTATGTTGTAATCTATTAGCGTCTTCTTTTTGTACAATTGCAACTATTAACTTCATTTTAATCAGTCCTTTAACAAATCTGCTGGTAATCGGTTTGCAATTATTTTAACACAATCCTCTACTACTAAATTAAAGGGTTTATTTGCGTCAACAACCTTTATTCTTTCAGGATGAGCCTTAATTACTTCTTGATAACCCTGATAAACTTTTTGATGAAAATTTAATTTTTCCTGTTCTAAACGATCTTCTTGACCAGCTCGCTCTTTAGCAATTCTGTCTAATCCAACTTGCGGCTTAACGTCCAAAAAAATAGTTAGATCGGGTTCAATTTTACTGGTAGCAAAATCATTAATCTGTTTTACTGCAGCAATACCTAATTCTCGTCCTGCACCCTGATAGGCCAATGAACTATCAACAAAACGATCTGAAAAAACTATTTTGCCTGCTTTAAGAGCTGGCATCACAGTTTCAAACATATGCTGGCTGCGAGAAGCTGCATAAAGCAAAGCTTCAGTTTTGGCAGACATTTCTTCATTAACCGGGTCCAAAATTAATTGGCGAATTTTCTCAGCAATTTTTGAGCCTCCCGGTTCCCGGGTTACTAGATATTGTGTCTTAAGTCTAGGCCCAATTTCCGCCACAACTTGCTTTAAAACTGTGCTTTTTCCTGACCCATCCGGTCCTTCAAAACTGATAAAATAACTCTTCATAAAACTCTCCATGTTTCTATTTTACAAGAGTTCTCTTTATATGAACACCCCAACGTACTTTTAATTTTTAATCAAAATAAAAAGCCCTTTTGAAAAAGGACTTTAGTCAGAAATTGCATTGGTAAAACCACTAAATCTTGTATGACGGTGGCGCGCTTCATCATATAAAAAGGAATACTTGGCTCTTAAAATCTTACCTGTCACTACATTGTCTTCAGACATATCAAGCGTTGTCGGATCAAGATTTTTTTGAACAGCAATCTGTTCCTGTAAGTTTTCAATAGTAGTCATGAGCCACTCATCACCCATATTTTTTATTTTGTTACGTGCCATTAGATTGAAGTTCTCCCTTGTACTGCTCGTTTCAAAGTAATTGAATTAGCGTATTCAATATCACTGCCTACTGCCAATCCCGCAGCTAGCCTTGTTACTTTAATACCAGCTGGCTTGATTAGTTTACTAATATACATGGCTGTTGATTCTCCCTCTGGGGTCGAATTTAAAGCCAAAATTACTTCTTTTACGCGATCCTGCTTTTGCAGACGAACAATTAATGACTTAATATTAATTTCTTCTGGGCCAATACCATCCATTGGGGACAAAACTCCGTGCAAAACGTGATATAACCCGTTATATTCACCCATATCTTCAAAAGCCATCACGTCTTTTGGCTGCTCAACTACCATAATGGTCGACTGGTCACGTTCAGGATTACCACATATAGCACAAGGATCTTTTTCTGTTATGTTGCCACAAATAGAGCAACGATGAAGTTTTTCTTTCACCTCGGCCAACGCAGTACTAAAATTATGAACGTCGTCATCTGGCATATCTAAAGTATAAAATGCAAGCCTTGTAGCTGTTTTTTCACCAATACCAGGTAATTTCATGTAAGAATCAATTAAATGCGCAATTGGTGCTGGATACTGCAATTAAATCATGCCCTTCGTATACTTGCCTAAACTTTGCTGGGTAGCTTGGTCAATTTCTGCTAATCCTTTATTGACCGCATCAATAATCAAATCTTGCAACATATCAGGATCATCGGGGTCAATCGCATCTTTATCAATAGCAATATTTTTCAATTTGCGATCCCCGCTAAAAGTAGCTACAACCAAGTCATCTGCTGATTTGCCTACAAATTCCTGTGCAGTTATATTTTGTTGCTCTTGAGCCATCTGCTCCTGCAACTTCTTAGCCTGCTTCATCATTTGTTGCATATTCATGCCGCCCATAGCACCAAAATTAGGTCTTTTACTCATATTATTTTCTCCTTTAAATTTTAGTCTTTAACATTTACTGTGTCACCAAATAACTCTTTAGCTTTTTCTACAATCTGATTGCTTGACTCGTCTTGTTCAGGTCCTGAATCTGATTGTTTTTGCTTATTAAGCAGTTCTTTACCATGCTTTTGCAAAAATTCTGTCCGCACAGTGGACCAGTCTTCATCAGGTACCAGCACTATTTCATAGCTATGCTTAGTAAATTTAGCAATTTCATCTGTCAATACATCTAACAAATTGCCATCTTCGCTGGCTTTTTCAAACCAAAGAGTATATTTGCATTTCATTACTACCTGATCTGAACTGGCTGCAACAGGTTCTAGGACATCTAGCAGAGCTCGTTGTGATACGCCCAAAACTGACTGCAGATCTGGCCAAACATTTTTGATAGCCACAAGATCATCCTTCGTGGCATTTTCTAAGACATGATAAACTTGTTTTCGATTTTGTTCATTAGCCTTTTTTCTACTTCTAATTGTTTTTTTAGGTTTGGAAGCAGTTTTTGCTTTGGCATTTTTACTTTTATTAGTATCAATTCGATCAGAAACTGCACTATCAAGATGAAAAATCTTATCGCTATTTTGAGTTTGCTTTTTGCTTAAATTAGAAACTTTTTTAGTTAAGTTTGAAACCTGCTTTTTTAATGCCTCTAATTCACTAGTCAAATCAGTATTTGCATTCCTTTGACTTTCTGAACTAGCCAAAACATTTTCAGAACCTACTTTGCTATTTTGTTTGCCAGCACATTCAACTAAAAATACTTCTAGTGGAATCTGTTGCTGATTAGTATAGCGCAAATCATTTAATGCAGTATTCGCCGCAGCAATTACTTGGAAATAACGTTCAGAATTAACGTCATGAATTTTTTGTACAAAGTCAGCGTTCAAAAAGGTTTTCTGACTATTGTCTTTAGTTTTTACAGCCATTAACGCATCAGTCGCCATTTCAATGAGCTCATCTAAAATGTTTTTGGAACTGGCACCATTTTTAAGTTCTGTCTGCGCCAAAGACAATGCTTCAGTTGTATCATTATTTAAAATTGCTAATAAAATCTGTTCTATCTTTTCTTTATCAGCAAAACCTGTTATTTCAAGAGCCGCATCATATTCAACTTTGTTTTTGTCAAAACTTAAAAGTTGGTCTAAGATGCTTAAGGCATCCCTCATACCACCGTCAGCTACCTGAGCAATTACGGCTAAGGCTTTTTCATCATAACTGATTTTTTCTTGCCCAAGAATATACTTCATTCTTTTTTCAAGGTCAGCTTGAGTTATACGCTTAAAATTATAACGCTGAGTCCTTGATATGATAGTCGCTGGCACTTTTTGCAATTCCGTAGTGGCCAAGATGAAGACAACATGCTCCGGTGGTTCTTCAAGAGTTTTAAGCAAAGCATTAAACGCCCCCATTGACAGCATATGAACTTCATCAATAATGTAAACTTTGTATTTGCCTTGAGTTGGAGCGTATTTAACTTTATCTCTAATATCACGTATTTCATCAACGCCATTGTTGGAAGCCGCATCGATCTCCACAATGTCTGCCATTGCGCCCTTGTCGGCTGCAAGACAATTGGCGCACTTATTACAGGGCTCTCCATCTTGCAAATTGCTGCAATTCAATGCCTTAGCCAAAATTTTGGCACATGAAGTTTTCCCAGTTCCCCGTGGTCCAGCAAACAAAAAGGCATGGGAGATTGTACCGCGCTTAATTGCATTTTTCAAAGTTTCCGTAATATCATCTTGACCAATCACACTATCGAAAGTGCGGGGTCTCCATTTGCGGTATAACGCTTGATAAGCCATTGATCAGTCTTCCCTAGTAAAAAACTCTTAACTCTTTCGCAAGAGTTAAGAGTTTGTAATTGTCTAATAAAAGGCACATGCCCGAGCAACCTTAGTGCTGCTACCTTCCGGTCCTGACACGCTTTGGAGGTCAAACATTGCCCATAAGATATATTAACGTATTTTAAGGTATTTTTCCACTAATTTGCGAAATTTTTGCCGATGTCTTTTTCTGCTTTTTGTTTTCGCCTAATTTCTTTAAAAAAATCTTTTAACATCTGACTCGCTTCTTCACGGTATAGTCCCCGAATAACGTTGGGATGGTGGTTAAACTTTTCAATATCAAAAAGATTAACTACGCTGCCTGCCGCACCAGCTTTAGGGTCAAGTGCCCCAAAATATACGTTCTTAAGACGAGAATTGATAATTGCACCAGCACACATGGGACAGGGTTCTAGGGTGACAAACAAACTGCAGTCTATTAAACGCCAAGTACCAAGTTTATTGCAAGCATCCCTAATAGCAATCATTTCAGCATGTTGGGTAGAGTCTTGATCAAGCTCACGACGATTAAATCCAGTAGCTATAACTTTACCCGCAGAATCAACAATTACAGCTCCAATTGGAACTTCTCCCAAATTTTGGGCTTTTTTTGCTTGCTGAAAAGCTAATTGCATAAAGTCTTTTTTTTCTGCACTTGAAAATGGCATTAATTATTCACCGCCTGCAAAACGTAGTAGCCTTTATCTCTTTTTAAAATAGTACAGTTGCCAAAAGTTTTTGTTAATAATTTACGGGCACTCGGTTCACCCTGTTTTTTCTGAATTACTACTAGTAAAACCCCATCAGTTACCAAATGATTTTTTGCACCAGACAAAATATTTGAAACAACTTCTTTACCTGCTCGAATGGGTGGATTAGTCAGAATTAAGCCATATTTCTTTGCTGATGAAATATTGCTATAAGTATCAGAGGAAAAAATGGCAACATTATCTATATGGTTAAGCTCAGCATTCTTTTTCGCCAGGTCCAATCCACGTTCATTAACGTCTATCATTTCTACTGTTTGCTTTGGCCAAAATTTAGCTGCAAAAAGACCGATTGGTCCATATCCGGTGCCAACATCTAAAATATTACTTGGAGGAAATTCAACGTCAACCATTTTTTTAATCAAAACACCTGAGCCATAATCCACCCGTAATTTCGAAAAAACCCCGGCATCAGTGGTAAATTTGAGATCAATGCCATTGACTTGATAATCAATTATGTGAACATCATGCTGAGAAGTGGGATTCTCAGTAAAATACATTTGGTTTTCTTTTTCAGTCATAATTCGCTCATTTCTAAAACCTTATCCAGATAATTTTAGCGGACATGTAAATTTTTGCAAATATAAAAAAACTAATTATGTTTAAAAGATATTTTTCCAACATAATTAGTTTCTTGGATTTTAATAAATACCGTAAAGCATGCGAAACTTCACATAGTTTTTATATTTTTTAAATTTATCTATTTTAAAGAATATATAATGATAGCCGTAACTGGGATCATTTATCTCAACATCACCAAAACGAACTGTATCCATAAAATCAGCTACAGTATCTTTCATAGTATCAGAGGTATCAATCTTCCAATTGTGATAAAAGTGTTTTCGCTTTTTAGATGCAAGAAAATCTGTTTCGTTACCCTTTTTTAATTTAAAACCACCTTTTGGATCAATAAAGTCTTTATAAAAAGCTTTAAGTAAAATATTAGGAGTTAATTTAATTCTTTTGACCTTGATGTTCTGCTTTTTCTTAAAAGCTATGCCATGAATTATTGCATTATCTCTAGTTTTATAGTGCATAATGAAGTTACCTTTTGAAAAGTCGGCACTAACCGCGTGAGCCTTTAATTGTTTAAATCTCGGATAATATGAAGATTTAACTGGTTTCATATTTTTAGTGTATTTTGTATATCCACTATGATCGGTGACAACATAACCATTCATATGAATCCAAGGATTCTTAGCATAGGCTTTTTTAGAGGCCTTTTTTTGTAGTTTATAGCAGTAATCATACTTTTTAGGATGTTTTTTTGGAATTAGATGCTTAAGGCTATAATAATTGTATTCATTATAAGAGGCCTTTATTTCAGAGCTTTTTGCAGTAAACGGCAAGGCTAGACTGACTAATCCTATAGTTATGTAAGCCAAAATTTTGGCAGGTTTAAGATGTTTCATTTTTACCTCAAAGGACGTTTAATATTATTGAAATTATAGTTGCTAAATTTTTTGGCTAATTTTTTAGTTTCGAAGTAAACTTTTTCTGTATCTTCACCTGACCCTAGCAAGGCATAGTATTTTTTATCTTTTACTTTGAAAGAATGTAAAGATAGAAAACGATAGTCTGAAATTTCACCTAATTTTGTAAGAGGAGACGTTTCTACAATCCATTCTCTATTACTCCGCTTTATCCAATAGCCAGCATAATTATTTGTGTAGCCTTTATTATTTTTACCAACCCATTTCAATGGCATTTGCCAAGGATATTTATTTTTGCCCTTAATTTTGCCTATAACCCATAGCGGATTATAAACACCTTTACTGTGGACATAGTTATCATAAGTACTTTTAGCAACTAGCCCATGAGCATATAAACGCATCGTATAAAAATCATTTTTGTTATTATATTTATACCACTGTCCTCGCCATTTTTTTGGAACTTGAAATTTTTTTACAAATCCATATTTATTTCCAGTAGCCGCCTTAACAACATGAATAGAATTCGCTTCTACCAGATTACCGGCAAAAATTCCAATTAAGGTAAGACTTAGCAAAAATTTATTACTAAATTTAGCAAGTAATTTTAAAAAATTTTTCAATGTATACCCCCGATAAATTCATGACTTGCTTTAATTATGTTTAGGCGTCTTTTGAATTAAGCCTTTGATAGCTGCAGGATTAACACCATCAAACATGCCTTTAGCATCACTTACATTACTAATATCCCATCCAGTTAAGTTGAGCTCAGTTAACCCGCTGTCACCAAAGAACATATTTTTTGTAGTAACATCATCTTCATGTTCCAAAGCGTATAAATCCCAACTACTTAGATCTAATTTTTCTAATTTAGGATCATTAGCAAACATACTGTCAAAATCAGTACATTTACCAGCGTATACTTTTTCTAGTCCCGAAATATCTTGCAAATTAGCAAAGTTAGAAAAAAGGTAATATGAAGAATATTCATTCAAAGAAACATTTGTATCTATACTAATGTGTTCTACTTCACTAATTTTTAAGTTATTTCCCTTGTTTAGCTTAGCTCCATTTATCTTATCCGCAATACTCTCATCATAACCAAGAGTATTGTTTTCGCCATACGCAGAAATGTGTACGGTCCTAGTTGCTGGAGAATATGTTAAGTTACAATCACCAAATTCACCCACTTTATATAATTTATTTGATGAAGAATCGTCTTCTACGGGCTTACTAGTAGAACTATTGTTATCTTTAGAATTTGAAACATTGTTTGGTAATTTAGACTTTATAAATTTAGCATTTGCAGCGACAATGTATAAACCACTGCCTATTCTGTAATATTTACGATGTTTAATATATTTTGTGCCATAAACTTTTACTCGTTTACCCTTTTTGTAAGCTTTTAATTCTAAGCGGTGACCTTTTTTATTATAGATATATGCCTTCTTTGTCAACTTAGCTTTTTCTGCTGAAGCTGCTTGAACAGTCTGAATGCTTTGTGACTGCTTTGGCAAAATAGTTAAGGCAGTTCCCCCAAGTAGCCCTAAAATTGTCGCATTTATTATTAATTTTCTACTCAATTGATGCTTTTTATTATAATTAGAATTCATTTTTAAAGTTCTCCTTCATCTAAAATTATATTAACTAGTTGCACTTTAAATTCTATTTCTTAAGTATTAATTAATCAACATAAATTACATTATAATTTGATAATTTTTTAAGAACAATTTATTTTAGTATATACAAAAATAAATATATAAGTTAAACATATTTTTATCAAAAATTTTCGTACCATGCCTGTACTACATTAATCAAAAAAGCACTAAACTAATAAATAGTCTAGTACTAAAACTTCATTTTAAGCATTCTGAAAAAAATAGCTTAAATTTTTTCTATGACATTTGATGAACCTTTTGAGTTTTTGTTACTGGAAATACACGTTTAGCATAATAGTATGGGCGGAAATTGGCATTCCATACTGTTACGCCAGCATTAGGCCAAGAATGTAAGACTTTATTATTGCCTAAATAAATCCCTACGTGATAACAAGTTGGTTTTGGTCGACCATAAAAAATCAGATCTCCCCGCTTTAATTTATTAAGGCTAACCGTTTGCAAGGTCGGACTTTGAACAAATGAACGACAGCCCCATTCATGAGTAGCATGCCATTTCGGATTGGCAGGAGAAGGATCAATTCCTGTTGCGTACATACATTGCATTACTAAACCAGAACAATCTACAGAAGTGCCTGGTCTTCTAGTCGTAAAATCAACCCAAGCTGTACCAGCATTTTTATATTGGTAACCGCGCTTAATAAAAGCATTAACATAATCATTTCTGCTTGAAGCATAGCTTAAGCTTTTATCAAGTGGACTGGTATAGAAACCTTTGAGATGTAAACTCTTCATATGCAATTGACGATACCTTTTTGGAATTTGATAACGCCTGACAGTTTTTATAGTAATTTTATTACTCTTTGCGGCTGTGGCATCTTTTGTTTTAGGAGCATAAAATCTCCAAGTTGAATGTTTATGATGATACCAAGATGAAGGATAAGTTATTTTAAAGTTTCCCTCCTTATTTGTTGAGAGCTTTTTAACATTAACATATTTTTTGCCATTCCATTTTTGCAAACTGACTGGTCTTTTTTCATGGCTATTTAATGCTATCTGATCAGTGATTTTATCGCCGGCTGTCCATTTAAATTTCGTATGCAATTTGTTAAATTTGGTTTTAATTTTTGCAGGAGCTTTAGGCTCTTCTGTGGGTTTATTCGAATTTTCAGTATCACCTGTATTACCAGATTGGTTAGAATCGTCAGCGTTATTTGTTTCATTGGAGTTATTAGTTAACTGATTATTTTGATTATTTTGTAACTCACCAGTTTCTGGTGATGTACTAGTTTGAGCATTAACAACTGAAGTAGTTCCAATATTTGCAATTAGAGTAATAGCAGCAATGCCCAAAAATAATTGCTTTTTATATTTCATATTCCTTCCTCTTTTTCAAAAAATAAGATACAAAATAATAATATCATAAAACTATTATTAGAGCGTTAAAACATTTTAATAGCTCAGCGCTCTGTACCCATCACGACTCCAGTAGCTGGTAAAAGTTGCACTATTAATTTGAGCTTTGGCCCCTGTCCACGGATCATTGTAATAAAGCTGCTGATTATGATAGCCGATCAAAGTGAGTGCATGATTAGAAAAACCATCCATACCATTAACCCAGACAACTACTAAATGAGAGTGTAGCAATTTATTTTTAATTGCACTTAACCCACAACTAGTCATAATTTTAGCCTTGCCCAGATACTTTTTGACAACGCCCTTTAGCCCACCGGGTGCTACCCAATAACCTGCAGGATAAGCTTTGTAAGGAGAACCGATGAAACCTTTGTTGGGATTACTGCTACGAGGAGTTTCATTAGCAATTTTTAATTTTGACACTTTTTTACCAGCAAAATTAATCATCATTGTAGCTGCTGTCATTTCACACCCGGTTGGTAATTCTGGTCTTTGAGAAATACATTTAGCATAGTTTTTTATGCCCCTGACTACTCCTTTTTTAATCCAATAATAGGCTTTTCTGGTAGACACTGATTTTTCACTTCTTTTGCCGCTAGGCTGGTAGTAACTATAGGTAGATTTATGGGGCGTCTTTCTCAGCCCATTGAGCAAGACACCATGCTTATTAAACAAATAATGATATTTTTTTATTTTTACTAGTCCTTTGACTTTTCTATTATTTTTGTAAAAATATTTTTTCTTTCCCCTTTTGATCCAACCCTGTTTAATTTTGGGTTTTACCTGTGGAGTCGGTTTATTTTGCTCTTTTTTCGGCGTTTTATTATCAGTATTCTGCTTATTTTGGTCACTATTACTATCTACAGTTTCATTATCATTTGCACTAGTACTGTTATTGTTTTTATCAGTAGTTTCATTTTCAGCAGTAGTATTATTTTGAGCATTAATTGTTGTATCTTCAGAAAAATCGCTTGAGTCCGCTTTTACGGGATTGGCTATTTGTATTTCAAACAGAGAAACAATTAATATCAACCCCAAAATGTATCTTTTTTTCATTAGATTTACCTTTAATAACAAAGGTTACATTGCAAAAATATTCAGTTTGTGATGTATATTAAAATTATTAATTAAATCACTTGTCGTATTTCATTGTTATCAGGCAACCTTTGACGAGTCTACATTTTTTACTTAATATGTAACTCCAACCGATGAATAAATTTGATCGCTGTTGTTATCTACTACTGCACCAAGTCCAATTGTCTTGTCCTTAGGATTAAGCAGAATGTCACGGTGACCCCAATTGGATGCAGCGTCATCATAAATATACTCATAAACCATGTTATCGGCTACTAAAGCACTAGTGCCACCATGTGGGGCCTCAACAAGCTGGTTACTTGAATGATCCATTGTCCAACCCCAAGGAAACATCGCTAGACATTCAGAGGTACTGTTACGACTAATTCCGGCCTTATCAAAGAAGTCATTTAAGATAAATTTTCCATTCGCATCCACATGAGCAAAATTATTAGGCAGTAATTTGCTTCTTTCCTGTACAACTTCATCTAAACGAGAATCTTCTGTTACTGTATTTAACCCACGTTTTGTTCTTTCATTATTCAACTCTTTTAAGAATTCCTGTCTAAACTCACTGATTGAAAAATCAGCAATTGAGGAATTATTTTGAGCAGGTTGTGTTGTGCCTGTATTAGCTGAACTTGCTGGTGTATTAGTATCTACAGGATTGGTAGAATTGCCTGGATTAGATTGAGTAGGTTGATTTACAGGCTGTTTTTGTGGCTTTTTAACCTTTGACTTAATATTTGCAACATCTTTTACCAGGACAAATCTATTTTTAGTTACCAGATAAAACTTTTTTCCTTTTATTTTTTTGGCTTTTTTAACAACCGTTAGCTTCTTGCCCTTTTTCAAAATCTTTTTCTTTAACTTTTTGCCTTTTTTATTATAGTAATATGTTCTTTTTTTGACTTTTACCCTTTTAACAGCTGGGGCTTTCAAAACCACACTGCTAGAAACTTTCTTAGCTTCTGTAGTCGTTGAACTAAAAGACAGGCCACTTGCCATACTTGTAAATGTTAATAGTACTGCTACAGTTTTACGATAATTAAATTTTTTCATTGCTTTCTCCTTTATTTAATAATAACTTTTAGCCCAGTTGGTGCTTTTTGATAGAACCATTTTGCATCGCTTGTGCTTAAATGAATACAACCATGAGAGGTTGGCTTTTTACCTAATTTGTTAGCTACCTTTTTAATTAATTTGTGGTGAATATTCCGCGGATTTTCATGAAAAAGATATAAGCCGCCTTGCAGCCAGCCTACCGCAAATCTTGCACCCATTTTCTCACTGGCAGAATAAAACCACGGTGCCCGATAAGTATTAATACGAAAATGTCCCTTAGGTGTTGAGTTATGTGCTCCAGTTGAAACATAAAATTCGTATCTGGTTTTGCGACCACGGATCAAATACGCGCGTTGCTTTTTTAATGAAACTACTATCTTATCTTTTTTAGCGCTCATCCCTTGAGGATATGGCTTAATTTCAGAAGATTTAGTATAACTAATTGGTTTACGCATATATTCCTGTGGAATTTCACCAACGGATTTTGCCAAGATTTTCTTTTGCCCAAAATCTAATATGAATCCGCCAAGAATAATTAAAAAGCTAACTATTACAAATTTATTCTTTTTTATTTTCACTATCCATTACTCACCTTCTTTAATATGTCGACTAACTACGATGCTTATACGTAAATTTTACTAATTTATTCGCATCTGAAAACTCATCTTTGTCATGCAGTACCACTACAATCCGTCCGTTGCCCTTGTTACAACTACCAACAAAGCAATAGCCTGATCGCGGTGTCCAGCCTGTTTTCATGCCATCGGTTTTGAAGGATTTAACGTTATATTTACGACCAGGTAACGTATCATTATAGTTATGTAATTTCTGGCCTGCCACATACATCTCAGGTGTGGCAAAAAATTTCATCAAACTAGGATAATCATGAGCAACATGATAACCAATTATTGCTAAATCTCTTGCTGACAATAAGTTACCTGAACTCCAAGTACCTTTAACATAATATCCATAAGGTGCTAAATCACTGTTTTCAAGTCCCGAAGCTGACACGAAATCAGATGAAAGATGCCATAGCTTTGCCTGTTTATTCATCATTGTGATGAATTTCCTATTTGAGCCAGCAACCCATTGGCCTAATCTGATTGCAGAATTATTGTCGGAATCGATTATGGCTGAAGACATAATCTGTTTAATAGTATACTTTTTGCCTTTCTTTACATGAAAACAGTTAAGATTGGGATTCTTGGCCATTTTCACTAAAGAACTGGAAAACTTGAGCTTTTTTTGCCAATCATGCGGATTACGAGCAAGCTTGCGCCTGGCTAAATAAATCGTCATTAGTTTCCCAGTAGATGCAGTTAAATAGCGCTTCTTTGTATTTTTTCCCAAAAGTACTTCCCCAGTCTTACGATCCAAAACTATATATGCTTTTGCTTTAGTTTTGGGTCTTTTTGCATGAATATACTTTGCATACCGTCCAACAGTTTTATCCTGATGATAACTATAAACTGTAGTTTTGTGTTTTTTATTTTTAGTTTTTTGACCAACACTATTGTTTAAATTATTATTAACAATTTCACTAGTTTCATCAGCCTGAACTACAGAAGCGCTTACAAAAAAAGCTACTATTAACAAAAAAAAGCCATAAATACACTTATTTTTGACTTTCACCTATACCTCCTTATACGTTTAAAAATATAAAATTACACACGTTTTTTGAAATTGTTTAACTATAACTTTTATTATATTATAAAATAGTGAATGTAGTTAAGTTTTTCTAAAATTGATGGGAGCTAAAATGTTAAACAAATCCAAATTATTTTTAGTAGCTATCAGCTTATCGCTTACGAGCAAATTTATTTTCAATGAAAAAGTTTCTGCTGCAACTACTAATACACCAAGTATTGTTGATCAGCAGAACAATGAGCAAAAAGAGCAAACTCAATCTAAGTCTGACACTAGTGATGATTCTAATTCTGACAATAACCAGATAGAAGATTCTAATACGAACGATAATAACTCTGGTTCAAACGGAGCAATTAACACTAATAAAAAGCACAAAAAAGTGCCAAAGGTTGTCTATTCTAAGAAAAAAGGTAGTGGTAAAATTTACCAAACCCATTATCGCTTTAGTAAAACATTAACTAGTAAAAAGCGTTCAGCCAAAAATTGGTATAAAAGACAAATTAGTTACAGCAAATTAGCCAAAACTAACAAAGGGACTTTTGTTAAGACAAAGTACGGATGGTTAAATAAAAAAGCTTTCAATCAGTTTCTATTAACTAAAAATAAAATCAATTATAAAATGAAAATTGTTAGAAATGCCAAATTGTATAACTTACCTGCTCACACTAATGATGCCAGAAAAATAGGAACTAGCAAAAATTTGCATTTGAAAAATAAATGGGTTCATGTCAATATGATTGCCCATACCAACTTGCATGCAGTATATTATCGTTTTAAACATCGGGGCCAAAATTATTGGATTTTAGGCCAAAATATCGAATATAATTTAAAGGCTCTAGAAGGCAACAAAAAGTCGCTAGAACGCATTATCAAAATCGGTGAAAAAATGATTGGTCATTCCAAATATGACGAAAAATCACGACATTTTGACTGTTCTAGCTTTATGAATTATCTTTTTACTAGAGCTGGTCACCGCCTAGGATCTACCACATTTAGTCAATGTTATAATGGCAAGCCCATTAATTATAAAAACAAAAAGCGAGGAGATTTAATTTTCTTTGATGACAAAGATGATGGTCATTTAGCCCATGTCGGAATGTATTTGGGAAAAGGACTATTTTTACATGATAGTCCTTATACTGACAATGGCGGAGTTGGAGTTTCCAGTCTGCAAGACAATTTCTGGAACTCCCGCAATTCAAAGTATTTATCAGTTCACTATCCTGACGGTATTGTTAGAAGGATTATGTAAAAATATTTGGCTCAGTTGAGTTAAATTCCAGTTTTTGTTAAAAACTTGTGAGAAGCAAAAAAGCGCATTTGCAAATTGCAAATACGCCTTTTTTTAACTTGTCTGATTGGACTGCAATTATTTCAATGTAACTGTAGCACCAACATCTTCAAGCTTAGATTTAATGTCGTTAGCTTCATCCTCAGAAACGCCTTCCTTAACGTTCTTAGGAGCGCCATCAACAAGATCTTTTGAGTCCTTAAGACCAAGTCCGGTAATATCACGAACTGCCTTAATAACCTTAACTTTTTCTTGGCCAGCTTCTGTCAATTCAACATCAAATGTTGACTTAGCAGCAGCTTCGCCACCAGCAGCACCTGCAGCAGCAACTGGAGCAGCAGCAGAAACACCAAATTCATCTTCAATAGCCTTTACCAGGTCATTTAATTCAAGAATTGAAGCACCTTTTAAGTCTTCAATAATCTTATCAGTATCTAAAGCCATACTTATTTTATCCTCCAAAATTTTAGATATAAATTATTTTATTTACTCTGCAGATTCATCTTTTGAATCAGCAACAGCCTTAACAGCATATGCGAAATTGCGAACTGGGGCTTGTAATACAGAAACAAGCATTGACAGTAAGCCTTCGCGACCAGGAATGGCAGCAAGTTCCTTGATTTCTTCTTTAGAAGTCAATTTACCTTCTAACATACCACCCTTAATGTCGATAACATCATAATCATCTTCGTATTTTGAAACAATACGAGCTGGTTCTGTAATATCATCAGCGTTATCAGTATAGATTACAGCTGTTGGACCAACAAAAGTGTCATCAAGACCTTCAATGCCAGCCTTAGCAGCAGCGCGTCTTAAGTAAGTATTCTTAACTACCTTCATGTTAACATCGTTTTCACGAAGTTCCTTACGCATGTTAGTAACTTCTTCAACAGTTAAACCAAGGTAATCAATTATCAAAATTGCTTTTGCAGACTTTAGCTCTTCAGCAAGGGCGTCAACAAACTTTTCTTTTTCAGCAATAGCAGCTTTACTCAATCGATTTCACCTCCATTAAATTTATTAATAAATTCCATAAGGCCTTAAAAAAACTCCATGCCAAGAAAGACATGGAGTTATAAACTCTTCATTATCTTCTGGCCTCGGCGGGATATTAAGGCGTCATGCCACCCGAGTCTTAGGTAGAATTTACTTTATTAAATATAACAGGATTATATTTTAAATGCAAGTCAATTATTTCTTTTTAGGTTTAATTAACTCAAATAATTCACCAGAAGTTTTATAAATAACCCAACTAGCCAAATTTACAATGTGATCACTAATTCTCTCAAGCAGCCTGATAATAACAAAGTAACTAGCTGAGGCCACAGCAGCATCAGGTTCCTGCTCCACTCCATCAATAATCATTTGTCTGGCATTTTTATAGTCCTTAAAAACTTTAGCATGCCCAAGTACCATTTTTCTGGCATCTTTTTCATTTTCTTGAACATAAGCAGTGAGCACTTGAACCAACATTTCACGTACTTGATGAGTCATGTTGGAAATTACTTTTTCAACTTCTGGCAGACGTGGATTACCTTTGACTCTGACAGTCTCAACGGCAATACTATTGGCATTTTCGCCAATTCTTTCTAAGTCCGTTGTAGCTTTTAAGATACTAATAACAACGCGGAAATCTGTTGCAACCGGCTGTTGCAATGCCATTAATTCCAAAGCCTTTTTTTCAATTTTAACTGCTTCTTTTGCAACTTCCTTGTCCTCGGCAATCATTTGTTGAGCTGCCTTTTTATCATGTTCGACGAAAGAACGTGTACCTTTATCGATCAGGTCATTTACTAAAACTCCCATTTCCATAAACTGTGCGTTCAATTTTTTCAATTCGTCTAAAAATATTTCGTGCATAATCCACCTCCATATTAGCCAAAACGGCCGTTAAGATAATTATTTGTTATTTCTTTTTGCGGTGCTAAGAACATTTCCTGTGTCGAACCAGATTCAATCAATTCACCATTCATTAAAAATGCTACCTGATCAGAAACCCGACTCGCTTGTTGCAAGTTGTGTGTCACCATAATAAAAGTATATTTTTGCTTTAACGCCATTAAAGTCTCCTCAATTTCCGCACTGGAAATTGGATCAAGCGCAGATGTGGGCTCATCTAGCAAAACCACTTCTGGTCTGATAGCTAATGCACGTGCAATGCATATACGCTGCTGCTGACCACCTGAAAAAGCAAGGGCGCTACGCTGCAGACTGTCTTTAGTTTCACTCCAAATGGCAGCTTGCTTCAAGCTTTCTTCAACTCGCTGCTTAATTAATTCTTTATCTTTAACGCCAGCTATGCGCAAACCATAAGCTACGTTATCAAAGACTGAAAACGGAAAAGGTGTGGGCTGTTGAAATACCATCCCCACTTTTTTACGCAAACCTACTAAATCAATATGAGAATGATAAATATCTTTTCCTTCTAATAAAATTTCACCAGTAATGTTAATACCATCAATATCATCATTCATGCGATTTAGACAACGTAGAAAGGTGGATTTGCCGCAGCCAGAAGGTCCAATCAAAGCAGTCAACTTTTGAGCGGGAAATGCTAAACTGATTCCGTGTAAAGCTTCAAAATTACCGTATTTTAATTTAACGTTTTTGGCTTCCATCACATTTGTCATTATTACCGCCCCCTTTTATCCAAAACTACCTTGAATGTACTTTTCAGTAATCTCACCTTGTGGATTAGTGAAAATATTAGTAGTCGTATCATATTCTAACGCATGTCCCAGATGGAAAAACGCAGTATACTCACTAATTCTTGAAGCTTGCTGCATATTGTGAGTCACCATTACCATAGTATATTTCTTCCGCAGCTGCTTTAAAGTGTCTTCCAATTTTGCAGTAGAAACCGGATCAAGAGCACTTGCAGGCTCATCCAGAAGTAAAATTTCTGGCTTTAATGCGATCGCTCGAGCAATACAGAGTCTTTGTTGCTGACCACCAGAAAGTGCCAAAGCACTCTGGTCAAGTTTATCTTTAACCTCATCCCATAAGGCAGCAGCTTTAAGACTTTCTTCAACAATCTGATCAAGCTTTTTCTTATTGCGATGACCATTTGCTTTCAAAGCATAAGTAATGTTTTCCCTAATCGATTTTGGAAAGGGATTAGGTTTTTGAAAAACCATACCAATTGCCTTACGTAGTTCATAAACATTAATTTTACTTTGATTAACATCAAGACTATGAAACATAATGCTGCCATCAACTCGCGCTACCCGATCATTCATACGATTAAGCGATCGCAAGAAAGTTGACTTGCCTGAACCTGAAGCTCCTATCAAAGCAGTAATAGTATTTTTCTTAAAACCTAAACTAACATTGAAAAGCTTTTGTACAGTTCCACCATAAAATACACTTAGATCTTTGGTAGAAATTGCACATTCATCTTCAGTAAAAGTTTTAATATAGCTTTTTTGATCTTGCCAATTTTCCATAAAAAGCTTCCTTACTTTATTTTAGCGGCTGTCAGCCGTTTATATATCAAATTTCCTAGTGCTCTGGCACCAAAATTAAAGATGATGACAACAATTACCAATAAAGCTGATGTTCCAGCAGAAACCACATTAACGTCAGGAATAATACCTTCAGTATTAACTTTCCAAATGTGAACGGCAAGTGTCTCAGCGGGTCGCATAATATTTAAAAAACTAGTAGGACTGAATATATTCCAATTAGAATAATCAACCGTAGAACCACTTTGTCCTGCAGTGTAAATTAATGCAGCAGCTTCACCAAATACACGGCCAGCACTTAATATAACGCCAGTAATTATTCCGGGCAACGCTGCCGGTATAACAATACCCCTAATGGTTTTCCAGTTTGATAAGCCTAAAGCCCATCCTGCTTCACGCTGAGTTTGAGGTACACCCTTAATAGCCTCTTCTATGTTACTGGTTAAAGTAGGTAAATTAAAGAAAGTTAAGGCCAAAGCTCCTGCTAAAATCGAAAAGCCCAAGCCAAACTGTACCACAAACAGCAGATAACCAAAAAGTCCGACAACTATTGATGGTAAGGAGCTTAAAATTTCAATTGTAGTTCTAATTAGTTGAGTAAACCAATTATCTGGAGCATATTCTGCCAGATAAATAGCAGCACCTAGAGCGATTGGTAAGGAAATTATTAAAGTCAATAATAAAAGATATAACGAGTTAAATAGCTGATCCCGTATTCCACCTCCTGCTTTAAAAGAAGAAGATTCGGAACTCAGAAAATGCCATGACAAATGTGGCACACCCGTTATCAAGATATTACCAATTATTCCGATTAACAATAAGATAACTATGCCAACGAGAAAATAAATCACGCCAGCAGCAATTCGGTTAGTTTTTTTTGCATTCATAATACCACTAACCCTTCTTTCCGATCAGATGAACTAAGAAATTGAACACAAGAGACATTATCAAGAGTAAAAGCGCCAAAGACCACAATGCATTATTTGGTAAAGTTCCCATAACCGTATTGCCCATCTGACTGGTTAACTGACTAGTTAAAGTTGCTGCCGGACTAACAAGATTGTACGGCATTAAGACTGCATTTCCAATTGCCATTTGAACTGCCAGTGCTTCACCAAAAGCACGCGCCATACCAAAAATGATTGCTGTCATAATGCGGGAACGTGCAGCTCTTAAGACAACATGATAAATTGTCTGCCATTTTGTTGCGCCTAAAGCAGCTGAAGATTTGCGTAATTCTTTAGGAATTGCTTTAAAGGCATCTACTGTTAGTGATGTGATAGTAGGCAGCACCATTACAAATAAAATTAAAGTTGCAGTCAAAATACCAAATCCAGTTCCGCCAAAAATGGTTCTAACTGCGGGAACTACTACCATTAAGCCGATAAAGCCGTAAACTACTGATGGTATGCCTACTAAGAGTTCCATAAAGGATTGCAATATTTGTACTCTCTTGCCAGACACATATTCTGTCATAAATAAAGCCACTGCAATCGAAAATGGAGTTGCAATGATCGCTGCCAGCAATGTTACAGCAAAAGATGTAACTATCATCGCAGCTGCACCAACATGGTTTTTACCCGCTCCGGGATTCCAATCAGTTGAAAAGAGAAAATGAAATACATTAACTTTATTATCAATAAATGTAGCTAAACCATGCATTCCTACAAAACCAATGATAGCAACTATCAATACTCCAATTAGAATAATTGCCAAAAAAGTTAGCCCCTTGCCCCATCGTTCCTGTCTGGTTTCTTTTGAAGGCTTGGTCAGTCGGTCAACATCAATATTTCTTGGATCAATGCCCTTAAACTTAACATGTGGTACTTTTTGCTCAGCAAGTGCATCTTCAACCACTTGTTGTAAGTCTTGTTCTTTTTTTGCCATCTTAATTACCTATCTTCGTAACTTTGTTCTGACTATCACGCGTAACTTTCATTTCGTGGATACTTAAATAACCAATTTTAGGAACTAAATCTCTCTGCACTTTTTTACTTAATACGTATTTGATGAACGCAGCTGTTGCCCTATTGGGCTTGCCCTTCGTATACATGTGCTCATAAGACCAAAGAGGCCATTTATTCGTTGGAATATTTTTATTATCAGGTTGAATGTGGTTAATACTAATCTTTTGAATATTTTGGTCATTGGCATACGGGAAAGATATGTAAGAAATAGTACCCGGTGTTGAATTAACAATCTTTTTTACAGTACCATTTGAATCTTGTTCCTGAGAATTAACAGCCTCTTTTCCCTTTAAAATAAGATCTTCAAATGTGGATCTGGTACCACTGCCGCGAGAACGATTGATCACAATAATAGATTGATTTTTACCACCTACTTGGCGCCAATTTTTGATTTTACCAGTGAAAATGTCTGAAAGCTGTTTAATGGATAAATTTTTAACACCAGTCTCTTTATTAGCAATTGGTACAATTCCCACAACTGCAACTGGATAATCCTCCAACTTTTTAGCATCAATGCCTTTTTGCGTTTCAGCAAAAACATCAGAAGTACCAACTTCAACAGCCCCTGCTTGCACTTGGCTTAGTCCTGTACCGGAGCCACCACCTTGAACAACAATATTGCTGCTAAGATGTGCTAAATGGTAATCATTACCTGCTTGTTCTATTAAAGGCTGCAGAGCACTTGAGCCAACTATTGTTATTTTTTCCCGACTCTGGCTACATCCCATTAAAATAAATGGCAAACAAAGCATTAATATTAGCAGTTTGCCTAAATTATTTTTTTTCATAGTAATTCCCTCAATTAGACAAATAAATTCAGCTCTAGTTTATCAAAACTTTCATTATTGACCAATCATAAATACTTGCTAAGAGATAAAAAAACAACTTTGCCAAACAGACAAGTTGTTTTTCATCAGTTATTTAATTTTAATCCAAGTTTAACGGATCTAGCTTAATCCCAGGTCCAAATGTTGCAGCCACTGCTACACTCTTAATGTATTGCCCCTTAGCTGCAGACGGACGAGCACGCAAAATAACGTCACGTAATGCATCAAAGTTTTCAATTAATTGTTCATTAGTAAATGAAACTTTACCGATAGCAGCGTGAATAGCCGCTTGACGATCAACACGGTATTCAACTTGACCAGCCTTAACGTTCTTAACTGCTTTTTCAATATCCATTGTAACAGTACCAGTCTTAGGGTTGGGCATTAAACCTTTTGGTCCAAGTACACGACCTAAACGACCAACTTTTGCCATCATTGTTGGTGTAGCAACAACGACATCAAAGTCTAAGTAACCGTTTTGTACTTTTTCAACTAAGTCGTCAGAACCAACTTCATCAGCACCAGCAGCCTTAGCTTGTTCAGCTTGAGGACCTTCAGCAAATACAATCACTTTTTGTGTCTTACCAGTACCATTAGGTAAAACAAGTGAACCACGAATTTGTTGATCAGCTTGCTTAGGGTCAACGCTCAAGTTGTATGAAACTTCAACTGAAGCATCAAAGCCCGCGTATGAAGTTTCTTTAACTAACTTCATTGCTTCAGCAACTGAATATAATTTCTTTGAATCTACTTTTTTAGCAGCTTCTAAATATTTTTTACCATGCTTTGGCATGTGATTTCCTCCTTAATATGTGGTCAAGCGAGCTAAAGCTCTCCCACCTAAATTGTTATAAATAACAGGATTAGTCTTCGACTTCGATACCCATGCTTCTAGCAGTACCTTCGATCATCCGCATAGCAGCTTCGACATCAGCAGCGTTAAGGTCCTTCATCTTAGTTTCAGCAATTTCCTTAACTTGATCCTTGGTTACCTTACCAACTTTCTTAGTGTTTGGTTCACCGGATGCCTTGTCAATCTTAGCAGCTTGCTTCAAAAGCACTGGAGCTGGTGGAGTCTTAGTTACGAATTCGAATGAACGATCTTCGTATACTGTGATGACTACAGGAATAATCATGCCCTTTTGGTCAGCAGTTCTAGCATTGAAGTCCTTAGTAAAACCTACAATGTTAATACCAGCTTGACCTAAAGCTGGACCAACTGGAGGAGCGGGTGTTGCAGCACCAGCTGGTATTTGTAATTTAACAACATTTATAACTTTCTTTGCCACGGTCAAAACCTCCTTGATTCCGTGCGTGGTTAAAATGGAAAAGTTACCTACTTTCCCTCCCACAATAATAAAAGTACTTTAATATATTATCATCTATTTAGTAGTTTTGCAATAATTGACTTATTACTAGCTAATTTTCTTTACTTGATCATAATCAAGCTCAGTGGTTGTAGCACGGCCGAACATATCAACGGAAACAAATAATTTGTACTTATCTGGTTGAATTTCAGTAATTTTACCTTCAACGCCATTAAAAGCGCCATCAATGATCGTAACAGTCTCACCAACTTCAAAGTCAATTTGCGGTCTTTTAGCTGGTTCGCCTTGTTGACGTAAAAGCCTGTTGACTTCGTCTTCTAAAAGTGGAGAAGGCTTAGAACCACCACCATGTGAACCGACAAAGCCTGTTACATTTGGTGTGTTCCGCACAACAAACCAACTTTCATCCGTCATTACCATTTCAACTAAAACATAACCGGGGAAAATCTTCTCTTCGACTTCTTTTTTCTTATTATTAACTTTTTCAATTTTTTCTTGTTCAGGAACCATTACCCGAAAAATGTAGTCTTGCATCCCCATACTCTGTGCCCGCGACAACAAGTCAGATTTAACCTTGTCTTCATAACCGGAATAAGTATGAAGCACATACCATTGTTTTTTAGTAGTTTCTACCATTATTACGTATTCTCCTTATATTTTTGGCAAACAAAAAAGCCTCTTGCGTCAGAGGACTTTTCTAATTAAAGTAATTGTACCACAAATCAAAGAGCTGTGCTATTACATAACTATTTGTGTAATATTAGTAAATAGCAGATCGAGTAAACCTAAATACGCCGCAAACAAAATCGAGGAAACAATTACGATTGCAGTGTCGTGCCGGTTTTGTTTTGCCGTTGGCCAAGTAACCAACTTCATTTCCTCAACTACACTCTTAAAGAATTTAACCATAATTTACCTCGTTTCTTTATGTAAGGTCATTTTACCGCAATGCTTACAAAATTTTTTTAATTCAAGTCGCTGAGTGCGATTCTTACTTGCAGCGATTGAGTAATTACGAGAGCCGCAAATGCTGCAAGCTAATGATGCTTTTTTCACTGCCATAATCTCACTTCCAAACTATTGTATTTTAGCAAAAATGGCTAACTTAAGCAATTAATTTAATAATTACTTGTAAATTTTACTTATTACATAACAAAAGCAGTTGCTCTTTCAAGCAGCTGCTTAAGAGTGGCCAAACAAATGCGTGACCACAGTGCGTAGAACATTGTATTAGTCGGATTTACTTCTTAAGATTTTCATTAACGAAGGATTCGATTTTATCGTCAGAGTCTTTCAGGAATGGAAGCATAGCTTCTTCCGTCTTAATGGTATCTCTGCCATTCTTTTCCATAAAATAATCCCAAAGGGCATCTCTAACTGGAAGATCTGAGTCACTCCAGTCAAAAACTTCTTTCATGTGACGATCTAACAATGCAGTCTTCATAACTTCATCTGCCATCTTAACTACCTCCTAAAATTTATTCTACAATAACAATTATACCGCACTTTTTATAAGAGAACTATAAAAAACTAATCGAGCAATGTTTGTCGCATTTTTTGCGCCAGACGTGAGCGTGCTCTTGATAAAGTTATTTTACTAATTTTTAATTTCTCGATAACATCTTTTTGTTTTATTACACCCAGTCCTATTAACAATGCATTGGTCTCTAAACTAGACAACCTGCCAGTTAAAATAGCAATATTTTCACTTAAAGGAATTTCTGGTATTGAAACAAATGATTTATCTAATGGTAATAAATTATTTTTCTTGGCTGTTTCTAGCGAAACTGATTGTTTTAACGCCTGCCTGCGGTAGGCATTATCATATCTCACAAGTGAGCGCGCATGATTAATCAGTCGTGTTTTAAAATAGCTGCCAAATTTTCCTTTATTTAAGTCAAAACTTTGCGCCGAAGCATGACAAATAATCATTGCATCCTGTTCCCAATCTTGATTGTCATAATAGCGCACATGATACATGCCCTTCACTTTGTTAATCAACGGCTTATATCGAAAACATAAATTTAATAAAGCTTCATCCTCACCATTTTTTATTTGCCTAATAAGTTCCGCCTCACTTTTAATATTTATTTCAGTATTCTTCATTTGATTTCTCCTATTTAAATTTTTATTGAAGAATACAGTAACTAAATAAGCCCAAAAATCGAACCTAAGTTCAAACTCAGCAACTATTTTTTACTGTTAGCTCGGCTGCAACAAAAAACTAAATTTGTTAAAACTGCATTAAATTAAAAAGAGAATATTATTTTATTTGGCAACAAAAATACACTCTGATTAATCAGAGTGTAAGAAAAACTATTTAAGAGGATTGCGGCTGTTAAGCATCTGATAAAGCAAAACACCCGTCGCAACACTAGCGTTCAGTGATTGCACATGGCCCACCATAGGTAAAGTCAGCATTTGATCCATCTGCTCTTTAAGAAGGCGTGAAATTCCTTTACCTTCATTGCCGATTACCAAGACAGTTTTGCCATTACTGTTCCACTGCCGATAATCTGTACCTGTCATATCAGTACCAAAAAGCCAATAGCCACGTTTTTTCAATATCTTCGCAGTTTGCACCAGATTATTTACCCTTGCTACTGGCACATAATCAATTGCTCCAGTTGAAGTTTTAGCTACAACAGAAGTTAATCCGCTAGCTCTTCTTTTAGGAATGATAATGCCATCTACTCCCGTAGCATCTGCTGTTCTCAAAATAGAGCCCAAATTATGAGGATCTTCAATTGAATCAAGCATCAGTAAAAACGGTTCGTGATTGCTGTGGTCAAATTGATCTAGCAGTTGATCCAGATCGGCATATTCAAAACTAGCTACCGTTAAAACTAATCCTTGATGATTTCCACCTTGAACCAATTTGTCTAATTTGTTTTTGGGTACCGTTTGGACAATTAACCCCTTCTGCTTAGCTAAGGTAAATACCTGATTCGCAAAATTTTCTTTAATGCCCTGCTGTAAAAATATTTTGTTGATATGATCGGCATCTTGAGTTTTTAAATAATCCAGTCCCGCATGCCTGCCAAAAACAAAATCTTTGTCATTTGAAGTCATATTCCTCTATGCCCCCATTTTCAATAGTTTTAATACACCATTCGGTCAGCTGCTCTATACGATCTTTTTTGTTTAACAGTTCTAAGTAACCCCAAACAGCTTCAAAACCTGTAGATAACTGATAAGTAGCCAAACTGGTGTTTTTTGCTTTAGTATAGGTTTTCGAATTGCGACCGCGGTGAAAAGTTGCTACTTCATCTTCAGTAAGCAAATTTTCTTCCTGAAGCTTAGTGATTAATGCTGCCTGCGCTTTGGCCGACACATAATGAGTAGCTCTTCTTTGCAAGACTTGGGGTTTAACAATACCGCATTTAATTAAATGTCGCCTAATAAAAATTTCATAAACAGCATCACCTAGATAAGCTAATGTTTGCCCATTTAGAGTATCCGGATTAACATCACTTTCTGTCATTTTTAGAGTTTTATTCACGTAGCCACCTTGTTCCTTGTGGAGTATCTTCAACTGTAATGCCCATTTGCTTAAGTTCATCCCGCAACGCATCGCTTTGTGCCCAGTCCTTGTTTTGACGCGCTTGCTCGCGCTTTTTAATGAGCTCTTGGACCTTTTTGTCGTCGCTTTTATTATTAGCATTAACTAATTTTTGAACATCTATTCCAAAAATAGCTAACCATTTCGTCAATAATTCTGCAGAATGGTCAAGGGCATCTTTATCTGCATTTTTAGCATTAATATTAGCATTTATTTCTGGTAATAAATCGTAAATGGCAGTTAAAGCATTCTGAACATTAAAATCATCATCCATGGCATTAATAAATTTGTGCTGAGTGTCTTGAATTTTATTGACTAAAGTTTCTGACTTTTGGCTCGTTGATCCATCCTTAAGTCGATATTTAAGATTGTTAAGAGTATTTTTAAACCTCTGCAAAATAATTTGCGCTTGTTTTAAATTATCAGTCGAATAATTAATTTGCCTTCTGTACTGAACACTGGCCATAAAGAAGCGCAAGACTTGTGGATCAATTTTTTGCAACAAATCATGTACAGTTACAAAATTATGCAATGACTTGGACATTTTTTCTGCATCTGCTCCAACTGTAACAAAGCCATTATGCATCCAATAGTGAACAAACGGTTTGCCTGTTGCTGCTTCACTTTGAGCAATTTCATTTTCATGATGAGGAAATTCCAAATCTTGACCACCACCATGAATATCAATTGTTTCGCCTAAATATTTTGTAGCCATAACTGAACATTCAATATGCCAACCGGGACGGCCCTTGCCCCAAGGAGACGCCCAAGCTATTTCATCAGGTTCCTTTTGCTTTTTCCATAAGGCAAAATCTATTGGATCTTCTTTACGTTTTTGTTCTTCTTCATTAATATGCTCAGAAGCACCCTCTTCAAGTTCTGCAATATTTTGGCTACTAAGGGCGCCATAATGCTTAAATTTTCTGGTATGAAAATATACATCGCCATCTGACTCGTAAGCATAGCCCTTGGCAATCAATTTTTGGTTAAATTTAATAATCGCTGTGATTTCGTGAGTTGCCCGCGGATTAAGTGTTGCAGGTTCAACATTTAAAGCTGCAATATCTTCACGATATGCTTTAATGTAGCGCTCAGCTAATTCAGGCACAGTGACATTTTCAGCTTTAGCTTCAGCAATCATTTTATCGTCTACGTCAGTAAAATTAGACACAAAATTTACCCTAAAATCGCGAAATTCTAGATAGCGCCTAATGGTGTCAAAGGCAATAACGCTCCTGGCATTACCAATGTGAATATAATTATATACCGTTGGTCCACAAACATACATTGTTACCTGACCTGGGGTTATAGGCTTAAACTCCTCTTTAGTATTAGTTAAAGTGTTATAAATTTTCACTGTGGCTAACTGACCTTTCTAAATTCTATATCTTAATTTTACCAGAAACCTTAATCAATTTTTTCAACGAAAAGTTTGCTATCTTGTTTTTTTACTATAATCTGAGTTTGTTCAACCGCAAGTTAAAACAGCGTATTACTCCCATCCAATAATAGAATAATACGCTGTTTTGATAACTATAAGCCGTTTTCACTCATTTGCTTGAGAGTTAAATCTAAATGCTCTAACACACGCTTTTTGCCTAAAAGCTCCATAGCTTCACCGATTCCTGGTCCTACCATTGACCTGGTAGTAGCAATTCTAATCGGCATGAACAAGCGTCTACCTTTAATTCCTGTTGCCTTACGAGTTGCTTGCACAGCATTCATTATTTGGGGAGCAGTAAACCGTGGAATCAAATCAATTTGCTGTTTAAATTCCTCAATTACTGGTCTAGCCTCATCTTTGCGAATTTCTGCAATTTCTTTTTCACTCAAGTTTTTAGGAGCATTAAAGAAAATTTTTGCCAAGTCAACAATTTGCCTGGTATATGACATTTGAACAGAATAGATGTTAACTAATTGTCTGACCCACTCCATTTTTTCTGGATTAGGATCTTTTTCAACCAAGCCTGCTTCTTGCAAGTTGTTAAGTGCTAAATCTAAAAGCGTATCACGATCAGCCTTTTTAATATACTGGTTGTTAATCCACTCCAACTTTTTCTGATCAAAAGCAGCAGGAGAATTAGATAATCTTGCCGGATCAAATTGTTTAATTAACTCACGTTGGCTGAAAATTTCGCTTTCACCTACCGGAGACCAACCTAATAATGTAATGAAGTTAAACATTGCATCAGGCAGATAACCTAGGTCTCTGTATTGCTCAATGAATTGTAAAACAGATTCATCACGTTTTGAAAGTTTTTTACCGGTCTCCGCATTAATAATTAAAGTCATGTGACCAAATTTTGGTGGCTCCCAACCTAATGCTTCATAAACTGCAAGCTGTTTAGGCGTGTTTGAAACGTGATCATCTCCACGCAAAACGTGAGTAATTTTCATCAGGTGATCATCAATTACCACTGCAAAGTTGTAAGTAGGCATGCCATCGCGCTTTTGAATGACAAAATCACCACCGATGGTATCAGACTCAAAACTAAGATGCCCCTTGACAATATCATCCCAAGAATATGTTTCCATTTCAGGAATATGAATACGAACAACCGGTTTTAAGCCCTTGGCCTTTGCCTGCTCTTGCTTTTCAGCAATCTCATCTGCCGTCATTCCCTCATATTCATACGTGTAGTGAGGTGCAATGCCCATTGCCCGTTGTTCTTCACGCTGCTCTTCTAATTCTTCCTCAGTTTTATAAGAGTAATAAGCTTTACCCTCGTCAACCAGCTGCTTAATATATTTATTATAGATGTCTTTTCTTTCAGACTGGCGATATGGACCATAATCGCCACCCTTGTCAGGTCCTTCATCCCAATCAATACCAAGCCAGTGTAAGTTTTCCATTTGCGACTCTGAACCGCCTGCAACATTACGCTTCTGGTCAGTATCCTCAATTCTTAAGACAAAAGTTCCTTTATTATGACGCGCAAATAAATAATTAAATAGCGCAGTTCGTGCATTTCCAATGTGTAGGTGCCCTGTTGGACTTGGGGCATACCTTACCCGAATTTTTTGTTTAACCAAAATTTATGCCTCTTTCAAAAGTAAATATAAACAATTTAAGTTTACCCGTAATAGCAAAAAAGTTCAATGTTCATCAGCCTAAAACTAGTTTTAAGGCTTGCGGAATACTTGAAACGGGAATAACTTCAATGCCAGCGTTCTTTAGACTTGCACGCATATTGTGCTTCGGAATAAAAATACGCTTAAAACCGGTTTTAGCAGCTTCTTTAATCCGTGCATCTATTTGATTAACACGTCGAACCTCACCGGTTAAACCAACTTCACCAACAAAACAGTCAGTTGGAAAAATTTCCTGATTTTTATAACTGGATGCAATAGCCATGACGACAGCTAAGTCAACTGCCGGTTCGTTCAAGCGAATTCCCCCAGTGGCAGTTAGATAAACGTCTTGATTTTGCAACATCAAGTTGCCTCTTTTTTCCAAGACAGCTAGCAATAGTCCAGCTCTATTGTAGTCAATCCCCGAAGTGGTTCTTTTGGCATAACCAAAAGCAGTCGGTGTCACTAAAGCTTGAATTTCCGCCAAAATTGGCCTTGTTCCTTCAAGCGATACTACTATCGCCGAACCGGTAGATTTGGGCAACCGTTCATCTAAGAATACGGCTGAAGGATTAGTAACTTCTTTTAAACCTTTGTTAACCATTTCGAACATGCCGATTTCATTGGCAGCACCAAACCTGTTTTTCACTGAATGTAAAATACGGTAGGCATGATGTTCATAACCCTCAAAATAAAGAACAGTATCTACCATGTGCTCTAGTATTTTGGGACCGGCAATCGCGCCTTCTTTTGTAACATGGCCAATAACAAAAACGGTAATAGCATCCATTTTGGCAATCTTCATTAGTTCACTAGTAACTTCTCTTACCTGTGAAGCTGATCCCGTCATTGAGTCTAAGCTTGGTTCATTCATTGTCTGAATTGAGTCAATGACAACAAAATCGGGCTCTAGCTCGGAAATTTGCTGACGGATGTCTTCCATGTCTGTTTCAGGATAAAGCATCATATCATTAGCTGGCAGTCCTAAACGGTCAGCCCGGAGTTTAATCTGATTAGCTGATTCTTCCCCCGAAACATACAGCACTTTATATTGATTTGCAAGTTCGCTCATAATTTGCAACATTAAAGTTGACTTGCCAATGCCAGGATCGCCACCGATCAAGACTAAAGAACCGGGAACGATCCCTCCGCCTAAAACTCTGTTAAGTTCTTCCATACTGGTTTGTATACGTTCTTCTTTTTCTGCCTTAACATTTCCTAATTTGACCGGTTCACTAATTCCAGTTTTCTTAATTAGCCTGCTGGGACTGCCCTTAGTTGAACGGCTTTGCACTGCTTCAGTTTCTTTTTCAAATTGATTCCAAGCACCGCAATTGGGACAGCGCCCTAAATAACTAGCGGAAATATAACCACAAGAACGACATTTATATTTTGTTTTTAGTTTTGCCATTTAGCTTCCCTTCTTATTTGTGGAACCAAAGCCATTTATTCTTTGTCTGTCAATAGGCACATCATTATCAGTTTTTAAATAATGAACAAAAATTCCCTGACCGATTCGGTCACCTTGATGAATCTGGATAGGTCTTACGCCATAGTTAATTAATTGAACAAAGATTTCGCCTTCATTAGCATCATTATTATAATAATCGGAATCAATGACACCGACCCCATTTGGAAGTGCAAGGTTTCTTTTAAAAGTATTTGATGAACGATTTGCCAGCAATAATACCTCGTCCTCAGGCATATATGCTTTCACTCCTGTGGGAATCAAGAACGGTTTAAGTACATGTTCAGCCATTTCATAATCTTGTTCGTATAGTTGGTGACCATTACGGATCAACCTAAAAATACGGACAAAATTAAGCCGCCAAATACTGGGAATTAATACATCTTTTGCTGCAGCTAAGTCATAGCCTGCACTGGCAATCGTTTGTCTTCTTGGTAAAGTAACATTTTTATTTTTATATTTAGATACAATTTCAAAGCCCCGAATCTTTTCCATGTTATCTCCTTTAAAACTTTTAAACACTATTTTACATTAAATTGCAGATATTATCTGAAATCTTATATAATTAGGTACGTAAAATTTTTACTTTTGAAGGGAGAATAAATGTTTAATATAGATGATCCCCACCAATTTTTTCGCGAAGACGATGATAATGGGGAAATGGTTTATAGCTGGACAATGGATAAAATTGAGCGTAAAGATGCTACAGTTTGGATTATGAATCACTTCTTTATCAATCCCAAAATGGATAGCAAAAAGATTTTACATGATCAAATGAAAATAGTAATGTTTATTGCTCAAAAATCTCATCTGCGAGTTTGGCCGCTTGATCCTTTAGTTATTAATTACTTTAATGATCATCCAGATTTTGAATCAATTTGGTATCATCAACCAAGTCCAAAAAACGGCTCTATCTAGTATTGAAAGATTAAATAAGTAAAGTAAAAACAAATACTTTTTTAACAATAATTAAATTTTCAGAGATAGACTACTTTAACAAGATAAGCTAAAATAGTATTAATTTGTTTAAGGAGGATCAATTTTATATGACAAAAGAAATTACAAGTGCAGCCATTGATGATTTCACAAAAGATCTATCAAATCATGCTGGTATTAATATTGCCAGTCATGCTGCCCAAGAAAATGGCATCTATAAGGCTAGTCAAAACCTGCAATCTAAGATTGACTTAACACCAACCTTTTCAGTAGAAATCAATACTGGCAAGCCAGCTGATCAAAAGCAGTCAGGTCGTTGCTGGATGTTCTCTGCATTAAATACTATGCGTCACCCAATCCAAAAGGAATATAAGATTAAGGATTTTGAATTATCACAAAATTACACTAATTTCTGGGATAAATTTGAAAAATCAAACTTTTTCTTTGAAAATGTGATTGCTTCAGCCAAGAAACCACTCGGTGACCGTAAAGTTAGCTTCTTGTTTGCTACACCGCAACAAGACGGTGGTCAATGGGACATGCTTTGTGGACTAGTAGAGAAATACGGAATCGTACCTAAGTCAGTTTATCCAGAAACCGCTAATTCCAATAATTCAAGTGCTTTAAATGATACTTTAAATACCCTTTTGCGTAAAGATGGCTTAGAATTACGCAATTTAGTCAACGCTGGCAAGTCAGAAGATGAAGTTGAGCAACGCAAGAATGACTTTTTAAACGAAGTCTTCCGCATTTTGGCTATTTCATTAGGAATTCCGCCAAAGAAATTTGACTTTGAATATAAAGATGATGATGGTAACTATCACCGTGAAGCAGGAATTACGCCTAAAGAGTTCTTTGATAAATTCGTAGGCATGAATTTGGAAGATCACGTTTCAATCATTAATTCACCTACAGATGATAAGCCATACCATAAAGTATTTTCAGTTGAATATTTAGGTAACGTTGTTGGCGGTCGGCAAGTTCGCCATCTTAACGTCAAAATTTCTGAAATGAAAGACCTGATTATTAAACAACTTAAAGCTGGTGAAGTTGTTTGGTTTGGTTCAAATGTTGGTAAAGATTCAGAAAGACAACTTGGTTTGCTAGATACAGATATTTACAAGCGCGATGAGCTATTTGACGTTGACTTTTCAATGTCAAAAGCAGATATGCTTGATTCCAGTGAAAGTATGATGGATCACGCTATGGTTATCACTGGCGTTGATTTAGTTGATGACAAGCCTACTAAATGGAAGATTGAAAACTCTTGGGGAGAAAAGCCTGGCTTTAAAGGTTACTTTGTCATGAGCGATTCCTGGTTTGACAGTTTTGTTTACCAAGCAGTTATCAACAAGAAATTCTTGTCTGATGACTTAAAGAAAGCTTTTGATGAAGGTGCTAAAGACCCAATTCAATTATTACCATGGGATCCAATGGGTGCGTTAGCTTTTAAATAAGATTATTAGTTAATATAAAATTAGTTTAATTATAAAACAGCATTGGGAAATTTTCCCAATGCTGTTTTTATTAGTTTGAACAAATATTTAAAACTATTTTATTCGTCTTGCAGTATTCCATGATGCAATATGAATCGACGATCATAATGAAGCTCATTAATTTGATCATGGCTGGCAACTACCACGATTTTATTTTGCTGTTTTAATTTTTTCAACATGGCCACAAATAAGCTAATACTCTCCTGATCAATTCCACGAGTTGGTTCATCCAGCAAAATGATATTTTGGTTTTCCATCACAGCTTGAATAATACCAACCTTTTGTCTCATGCCAACAGAGTACTTAGCTATTGGTTCTGGATCATCTGGATCAAGCATAAAATATCTTAGTAATCCTCTGACTTCTTTTTCATTAAACCGTTTATTAAGATTAGCCAGAAAATGAAGATTGGACATTGCCGATTCATATTCTAAAAAATCAGGATTTTCAATTAATGCCCCTACAACATCATTTTCACCCAGCCTAATTTCACCACTGTCTGCCTCTAATAAACCGGTAATAATTTTAAAAATGGTGGACTTTCCAGAACCATTAATACCAGAGATATGAATCAGCTCACCTGGCTTAGCCAGCAAAGATACGTCTTTTAAAACCAGCTTCTGACCGAAAGATTTTTTTATTTGCTTAAGCTCTAACATTATTTCTCCTTAAAAGCCACCATAAATTTCATGAATAGACCTATATAATTCGTCATACAAAGGACTATAACTAATCAAAATATTTTTCTCTATATAGTAATGGTAAATTAAATCTATAATTATGACTATTAACAATAATAAATATGGCCTGTGCCAGTTGTAGCCTCCGACTAGCAACCAAAGTAGAAGTAAAAAAACAAGCACATGCAGTATTATGAGTTCAGTGCCCAAAATAGGGCTGCCAAATTTAAATAAAGGGTAACCAGTTAAAAAATAGGGTACAAATAATCCTAATACAAATAATAAGCAATAAATTGCAGCCAGTACTATTAAGTGAAACATCATCCACCTGCTCTTTTTTCTCACCGTTATAAACACATTGATGTTGCGAAAAGTAAGTATCTGTTTATAAAGTAACAAAAAGACCGCTGGTTGCAAATACAACGATACCAAGTGAAAATTAAGGTATTCATTTGGCAATTCCATAGTTTCTGGTGAACCTGTTTTTATCAGAATAATGCCCCCTGTTAGCCCTATAAAAAATATGAGAAAACCGGTTAAAACAAGTCTGCGCTGTATTCGTTTTAAACGCATAATCAGCCCAGCCTTCTTTTTTTCTTCTGCCAAAGTTGAATTAGGCAAGCAGCAAATAACAAATAAAGCAGTGCCACCGTCATAAAAAGCAAATATGAATTAATCGGTGGCAAACGCGAACCTAACGCAAACTGACCTGGTGCAAGTACAGCAAATGGAAACCAAGTATACGAGACGAAAAGCAAAATTTTATTGCCCATGGATATTAAAATTGACAATAAAGTCAACCCTAAGCCCACACACGGACCTAAAACTAAATAAATACCATTTTTTGAAACAAAAAGACCAATGCTGAAAATTAAAATAGCAAAAATACCCCAACCAACAGCAGCTAAAGTAACATACGAACATAAATCGGTTAGTTGGTTAGTAGAAAAATATCCTGGTCTGGCGCCAATATATAATTTCCTGGGTCTAATTTTAAAGAAAAATGGATAATAAAATATTCTAATCAATGCTAACTGGTAGAGATTTGTTATTAATGAAAATAAAAATCCAACAATAAAGGAGTTAATGACCCCGATTTTCAGAAATTTATGATAGCCGACTCTTTGTTGAACAGCGCCGAACATATTATTATTTTTAAAATAGATTATGAGACCAGCTCCAAAAGTGGGAACGAATGCTAACATCATAACTAAATTTATGATATTTTCATTCCAGCCATTCGGCTGAATGGAAAAGAAAAGCATAACAGAAATGTCCACTATTTTACCATTTGACGGTATTAATTCGGTCCCATCTTTAACAGCCAATACAATTTGCCAGGTAATTAAAAGAAGATAAATAATTGAAGTAATCAGAACAAACTTTTTGGTTCGGCTTAGCATTTGCACCATCCTCATAATAATATATCTTTGGATACTATATCAAGTATAACATTAATTATCAAATAAATGGTGTGCCAAAAAAAGTTACAAAAAATTCACCTATTTTTTATAGGAAATTGTCTTATTTTTGCTTTTGCACATATGGATCTTTTAAACAAAATCCAAAATTTAATTTAGCCCGACCTCCTTAACAAAACGCATAAAAGCTGCTTTCCCATCAGCGGTTTGCTTGAAAACCCCTGCGTCTTCTAAAACGCGAGCAAAAACATGACCTAATTCTTTTTGCAAAATTTGATCCACATTTGTATTTGTTATTTCATACTTACTGCTAATTTTCTTAGCCCAGTCAAGGTGGATTGGTGCAATTCTGTTAGGCAGGTCAAGCAAAAACTTTTTTACCTCAAGTAATTCAGGTTTCAATCGTGGTGGAAAAATTGCTAATCCCATTACTTCAATTAAACCGATATTTTCTTTTTTAATATGCTGCACATCAGAGTGAGGATGGAAAATACCATCAGGATACTTAGCCGATGTCTGATTGTCTCTGAGAACTAAATCAAGTTCATACGTATGACCATGTAAACGAGCAATTGGAGTAATTGTATGATGGGGCGTATTAGCAGTAAACGCCCTAACATCAACTTTTTCATCACTATAACTTTGCCAAACTGTAAAAATTTTATCTGCCAGTTTGACCAAACTTTTTTGATTTTTGCTTCTTAGCCGGATAACTGACATGGGCCATTTGACGATACCTGCTTCGACATCATCAAATCCCTTAAAATTAAGTTTTTTATCAATTGGTGCTTTTTCCATGGGAAAGCGATGCTTGCCACCCTGATAATGTTCGTGCGCTAAAATCGAGCCACCCACGATTGGCAAATCCGAATTGCTACCAGCAAAATAACCCGGAAATTTAGCCACAATCTGCAGTAAATTAGCAAAAGTCTGTTTATTGATTACCATCGGTTCATGCTTTGGCGCTAAGAAAATACAGTGTTCATTAAAATAGGCGTAAGGTGAATACTGAAAACCCCAAGTTTCATTTCCCAACTGAAAACGAATGATACGGTGGTTAGTGCGCGCAGGATAATTCACATGTCCCAGGTAGCCTTCATTTTCCATACATAACTGACACTTTGGGTATGAATTTGCTTTAGCATTCTTGGCTGCTGCAATTTCTTTAGGATCCTTTTCCGGCTTGGAAAGATTAATTGTAATTTCTAAGTCGCCGTATTTACTTGCAGCTGTAAAGTAAATATTTTTTGCAATAGCTCTAGTTTTAATATAATTACTATCTTTACCCAATTGGTAAAAATCAGCTATCGCTTTTTCTGGTGAACTCTCATAAGTTTGCCAAAATTTGTGATTAACAACGCTTGGTCTAGGGACAATCAAATTCATTAATTGTGCATCAAGTACATCCCTAGCAGAATTATTGACCGAGCACTTCCCTGAATTTTGGGCAGCCTGAATCAAATCGTCTTTAAGATCCAGTAGACCTTCCTTACTGGTAGCTACCTTTCTTGCCTCATCACCAACAAGAGCCAAAATTCTATTTCTCAAATAAATACGATCAAGTTCCGTAAAATCGCTGTGGGCAATAACTTGTGTAATGAATTTCTCAATTAGATTCGTTTTATCCATCTCAACTTTCCGTTATTATAAAACTTTTGTACCATCAGCCGTTTCTGCAATATAAAACGACGGCAAATAGCCTATTTTTTCTTGATAGGTATCTGCGACATTCTTTTTAAAGGCTTCAACTTCGTTTTTGGCAACCAAAGCTATTGCACAGCCACCGAAACCGGCACCAGTCATTCTTGCGCCTAAGACACCAGGTTGCTTCCAAGCAGCATGAACCAATGTATCAAGTTCTCTACCAGTAACTTCATAATCGTATTCCAAAGAAACATGTGAGGCATTCATTAGGTGACCAAACTCATTTAAATCACCCTTTTGCAGTGCTTTTTCAGCATTTAATGTCCGTTCATTTTCCCAGACTGCATGACGACAACGTTTAAGTAAGTTTTCACTTGGTAATAAATAGCTGTTTTCATCAAAAGTCAGATTATCTAATTCGCCTAAGGACTGGATTGAAAGCTTTTGTTGTAAAAATTGCAATCCTTTTTCACATTCTGCTCTGCGCTCATTGTATTTCGAGTCCGCTAAGGTCCGTTTCTTGTTAGTGTTCATAATAACAATAACATTATCTTTCAAATCAAGGGGTACTAGCTCAGACTCCACCTTCTCGGTATCAAGTAAAATGGCATGATCTTTTTTACTCATGGCAACTGCATATTGATCCATAATGCCTGAATTAACACCAATAAATTCATTTTCAGTCTTAACTCCCATTTTAACAATTTCCAATTTAGTAAAAGATAGGTGGAATTGATCCTGCAATAAAATACCAATTAGCATTTCTAGTGCAGCGGAAGAAGATAGGCCAGCACCGTCTGGAATATTGCCACTAATGTAAATGTTCAGTCCATGATCAATTTTTGCTCCATTTTTGAGCATAAAATGGAGCATTCCCTTAGCATAATTTGCCCATGAATCTTCTTTGGCAAACTGCAGCTGGCGCATATCAGTTTCAACTACTCCCAATTTTTCAAAATTAGCGGAATAAAAACAAAACTTTTCATCAGTTCGGGTACTAGCTGCACCATAGATTCCTACAGAAATTGCGCAAGGGAAAACATGACCACCATTATAGTCAGTATGTTCACCAATTAAGTTAATTCTCCCAGGCGAAAAATAACAACCTGTTGGTTCTTGGTGATAGATATTACTAAATTCTTGTTTAAGTTCTTTAATTTTCATTCTTATCTGTTCCTTTTTAAAAGCGCTATCAAAAGTCAATAAACTTATTATACTTCTTTTCTTATAACCAGCAATGCCAATCCAAAAAGCAAAAGCAAACTAAAAGAGTTTCACATCATTATGAAACTCTTCTTAAGTTTATTACCAAATATGTAGCAGCCTATCAGGATGCAACTTGCATAAATTAAACTGGTGCACATGCTGCGGACGGCTTTGCGGAAATTGCTCTAAGAAATCAGCCGGATTAGCCAGACCAGTAGAATAGGACCACACACTTTTAACTTTTTTAATCGGATCAAGCATTTCATTTCTAATAGGATATGCCGAAATTAAAAAATGCTTGTGATGAAATTTAAAAACAAAAAACGGTAACCGAAACTGATTAACAACTTCATCTTGAGTTTTACCAATTGTCACCACATTTCTGTAGGTACCATATTTTTCAGTAAACAAATCGTTAAACGAAAAATAAAAGTTAGAAATATGCACATGGGGAAAGTCTTCTTCAGCTACCCTGTCTGGCACTGCCACTACATGAGCAAAATGATCCAGATTGCTTTCTTTTTGCGAAAGTGCTCTTCCCAATTGATTAGGATTTATAACGTGAGCCCATTCGGGTACATCCAGATTATCCTGATAGGATAAAAACATTTCCCTAATCACATCAGGCTTTACCCAATCATATTGTCTGCGAACTTCGTTGCGATTTAACAAACTACGTAAGCTCTTATGATACATTAAATCGACAACAAACAACTCATAACGATAACGTTCGACCCAGGGTTGATAATGCTCAATATTCTCCGCAAAGATATGCGTACTATCTACAATAACCGTTTCGCCACGTTTCATTTTTTCTTCTACGAGGTAATCCACCACTTTTTCCGTTTGCTCATTTGCATAACGCGGAATTACTTGATGTAAGCAATCGGTATCTTCTTCATAATAATAGGTTAAATTAGCCAACAACAATCTAATTTGATCACGACTAATTGCATATGGCTGTAAGTGATGACGAGCAATAAATGAAGATTTACCGGAGCCGGGTGCGCCTCGTAATAAAAATATTTTACGCATGCCTCTACTCCAAACTAAGAATGTAAATTTTAAATGATATCGTAATAAATTTTAACATACATTTGTAGAAATCCTTACTATGAACTAAAAGCAACGTAAAATCTTTTTGTCAACAATATTCATTTGCTGATCAAATATATAAACTATTGGCTGTGCATTGGGAACTTCAAGATTAATAATCTCTTGATCATCAATATTTTCCAACTTTTTAATTAGTGCTCGTAAGCTCGACCCGTGAGCAACAATTAGTTGATCTTCGCCTTTTTTTAATCTGCTAGCTACATTGTCATAGTAATAAGGCATAACTCGCTGTTGTGTTTGGTACAAACTTTCAGCTTGCGGCAAAAAGTGCGAATCAAAATTAGCATAGCGTCTGGATGTTACTTTTTTACCTTCAGGTGGAACCGCATAAAAGCCTCGTCGCCATTCCAGTACCTGTTCTTTACCAAAAATTTTACGTGATTCATCTTTATTAATGCCCCGTAAATTGCCATAGTGCCTTTCATTCAAACGCCATGTTTTAGTAATGGGCAAATATAAAAAATTACAAATATCTGAAACTACATTTGCTGTAATGATTGCCCTCATTAACACTGACGTGTGAATATGAGTAGGGTGAAAATCAGTGATAGACTTAATCAAATTGCCGGCTATTTTAGCCTGCTTTCGACCCTTCTCAGTTAGAGCAACATCATCCCAACCCGTGTAGACATTGGCTTTATTAGCGGTACTTTCACCGTGTCTTACAAGCACTAATTTGACCATTTTATTTCACCCAGTGCATAATTATTAAAACTATGCCACTAATTGTAAAAATCACGCCCAATATCATAAAAGGAGTTACTCCGTGATTATGATTGCGGTATCGTCTGTTATAAGCATAAGCAATATCATATAAGCCTACTATTAAAACAATAACAGCAGTAAAAATACTAACTTTCAAATTTAATTTTCTCCTGGTTACTCTTGACTACGATCATTTACAATCATTTTATCATTTTTTCCTCGTTCACATTCTGCTTGAAAATTAATATGGTTAATTCCTAATTTTCGTAATTTTGCACTAATTTGTTGTGTTAAAAATTCAAATTTACCAGCTGTTAAATCGGCATCAACGTTGACATGCGCATCAAGCATGACATAACGGTCACTATAACGCCACACATGTACATGATGAATATTTTTTATTTCAGGAAAAGATAGAACTATCTTATTAACTTCATCCAGATCGATATCAGGATTAGATTCCATTAGCACATTTGCTGCCTTTTCAGTTATTTCACAAGCTTCGTGAAAGACAAAAACCGACACTAATAAAGTCATCACCGGATCAATCCAGCTAATGTGCCAGTAATAAATAAAAATGGCGCCAATTACCACCGCTACACTAGAAAGAGCATCACTTAACATATGCATAAAAGTAGACCGCACATTGAGATTTTGCTGTCCACCTTGGTGCATTACCAACATTGAAACTACATTTGATACCAGACCAATAATAGCAACAATCAGCATTATGCCACCACTGATTTTTGTTGGCGTCCAAAATCTTTCAATAGCTTCCACAAATAAGACAATACTAATTAAAATTAGAATAATTCCGTTGGTAAAGGCAGCCAAAGTTTCAGCCCTGTCATAGCCAAAAGTTTTTCGTTTATTACTGCGTCTATTACTGATGATGTGTGCTACAAACGAAATAATTATTGCGCCAACATCGCTAAGATTGTGCACCGCATCAGATAGTAAAGATAAAGAACCTGAAACAAACCCGCCAATAAACTCTGCAACTGTAATAACAACATTAAGTGCAGTTACATAGGCAAATTTTTTTGTAGTATGATCTTTCATATTTTTTCCTTTCAAGCACTAAAGGTAAAAAAAGCCCTACTTTTAAGCAGGACTTTACATATCTTCAGCATTTACATTATAATCTACAATTTCAAAATTACCGTTATCACGAAGAATTCCCCGAGTTACACTACCGTTATTAGGAAAAACAATATCATGGAGACCATCACTTTGGTTCCAATACTTAATGGCTAAGGTTTTGATGAAATCGCCATGAGAAACTATTAAAACTCTTTTTTCATTTTTAGTCAGCTCATGGAGAACGTTAATCGCCCTTACCATTCGTTCATCCAGCTCTTTTTTATTCTCTGCCAAATGACGCGGATCAGCCTTTTTTGTAGCCTCACGAAATTCATAAATTCCAACCTGATTGATAATTTTGGTTACATCAGTTTCAGGACCAACTCCAGCTGCCAGTGCAACTTCCTTCCAGGTTTCCTCTATATCATCACCTTCGAAAGAACCAAAAAATACTTCCCGGAACTCAGGCAATTTTTTAATCTTGCCAATTTCTGAGACCTGGTTAGCGTCCTTCATTAAGTGAACCGTATCAATCGCACGCTTCAAATCAGAAGAATACATGTTGTCAAAATGAACTTGACTCAAGGCATTTGCTGTTACCTTTAGGTCATTAATGCCCTTGACTGTCAGCGGAGAATCACACCATCCCTGAACTTTGTTTAATTGGTTAAACATTGTTTCACCATGACGGACAATATAAATTTCTGTTGCCATTTTGCATTCTCCCTTCATTTAACGTGCTTTAAACTATATCATATATGCCTTATAAAAGAAATACCCGGCTTGAATAAATGCTAGAGTTGCAATAAAGATACGCACATATTTGGCAGGAACTTTACGTAAAATATCCATGCCTAAATAGCCACCAATAAACATCCCGATAGCAAGTGGAATTGCCTGCAGCCAGTAAATGCGTGAAGTAAAAATGAAAACTATTAGAGCAACAAGATTCGCCAAACCGCAGATGACATTTTTAATTGCATTGACAACTATAAACTTTTCATCAGTAATATAAGTTAATAAAACTAACACAATTACACCACCGGCAGCTCCAAAATAGCCGGTGTAAACACCCATTCCCAGCAACGCCGCAATATAAAGTATTTCTTGCCAAAGTGGTCTTTTATGCGGTTCTAGACTATGATGCTTACCTGAAACAATTACCATAACACCTGAGCCAGCAATAAAAATTGGTACCACTTTTTCAAAAACACTAGACGGGAAAGCTAACAATAAACGACATCCAATTAAAGAACCTACAACAGTAAATATAGAGTAAAAGGCCACTTGATGCCAATGTCCCTTAAGCTCCTTTGTCGAAGAAATAGTTGAGCCCAAACTATTCCAAATCAAGGCGGCATCATTTGTGACATTGGCATAAACTGGTGGAATACCAACTGCCAGCAATACCGGATATGAAGCAAGTGAAGCCATTGAAGCCACTGACGACAACAAACCACTGGCTACGCCTCCTATTAAGATAAAAATCAGTGAAAAAATAGCTGCCATTCAAATTAACTCCCTTTTAAAAGTTAATTTCTATTATAATGCTCTTGCAAAATAATTTAAGCAGGTATTTTATTTCTGACCAATTGTCTATTTAATAATGAAGTTTGATTTAACAAATTAGTCTCTAACTAAGAATTACTGCTACATTACAGTTTTTGCACGTAAAAAGAATTAACTTTAGTCGCTAAGAATGTCAATTCTTCTCTAAAATAAATATTTTGCCTTAAAATCATGTCTCAGTTTCTTAAGTTACTTAATATCCTTTCTTACTCAACAGATATGAGTAACAAGTTGGAAGTAAAATAACTATAATAGTGACGGATATAACCGTCCAATACATTTCCCAATAAGAAGTTAGAAGCAGAACAATGCCGCTGATAAAAAAGATCCATCCGGCAAATCTGTGTGTTTTACGCCAATTTTCCGTATTATTCAAAGTCCATGGTAATTTAATGCCAACGACATGATTGGGACTAACTTTAGGCAGATAATTACCAAAAATAATAAAGAACAATCCCAAAAAAGCACTAAGCATAAAGGAGCCTTTTACTTTATGACCCAGTGCATAGGCATAAAGTGACAGATCTACGATATTAGTAATAACAGGAACAAGCCAAAGCGTAATATTAATTATCTTAAAATCAAGATTTTTGGTTTCTTTTTGATTGTGTAATATAAAAAAACGATTACTTGAAGCATAATTCCCAAAAAAGGCAGACCAATAACGACCCATAATTTATTGCTATAAGCATTTGGCAAATTAGTCATCCCAAAGTGTGTGGCCATTTTTTGCGGCAAACGATTATATAAAAATACTCCAGTCAAAACTGGAAATAAGATTAGCAAAAGCGAGATTAGTTCTGTTTGACGAATACTATTCTTTTTCATCATGATCTCCTTTCAGATCAACCAACCAACTCATAATTTCTTCTATAATAGAAGTGTTTAGCGAATAATAAATAAAGTTTTTTTCATGTTCTTCTTCAATTAAATCAGCCTTTTTCAGCATATTAAGATGGTATGAAATAGTAGCTTTAGTCATATTAAAATGATCAGCAATGTCTCCTGCCGACATTGGTCCATTTTTTAACAGCTGCAATATTTTGCGCCGCACTGGATCGGACAATGCTTTAAAACTAGACTCAAAACTCACACTAGTTTCTTTTCCTTTCTATTTAGATAAATATCTAATTAGATATTTGTCTAAATAGTATCACAATTTTTACAAAAAACAATAATTTTTAACATGTTAATCAAAAATCCTTGAACTATAGTAAAAATAATAAAACTATTCAGGTGGCTGTGTGAGAACTCAGAAAAATTATGAGTAAAACCTTGTTCATAAATATTTGTCTTTAATTTGGCTTAGCTAATCGTTATAATGCAGAGAGTTAGTTAATGAAAGGAAAGGTACACTTGGCAAAATATGAAACTTTAATTTTTATTCTTGAAGGAAGCTTATTAAACGAAAAAGTTGCAGAACAAAATGCACTCAGGCAGACTTTGAAGTTGGCGGGCAGAGAATACGGTCCAGCAGAACGCATACGATATAATTCATTACAAGAAAAGATTAAATTACTGGGATTTGATGAGCGGATTAAATTAACTTTGCAGGAATTCTTTAAAAATGACTGGATTTCTGCGAAAGGCGCTTTTTATAACCAGTTGCAAAAACAAGATCAGCTAAATAAAGATGTATTGCCTTTTTTAGATGAAGTGAAAAATAAAGTTAACTTGATTTTGCTGACAAAAGAGAAAAAAGATGTGGCTTCATCTCGCATGCAGAGCACAGAACTAGTAAATTATTTTTCCACAGTTTATTTTAAAGACGACATTGCAAGTAAATTCCCAGATAAAAAGGTTTTGACAACAATATTGCAGCAGCAAAATCTGTCGCCTACTACTTGTCTCGTAATTGGGACAAACTTAGTCGATGAAATTCAGGGTGCCGAAAATGCTAACCTGGATTCCCTTTGGCTAGCGCCCAAGAAAGTAAAAATGCCAATTAGCCCTCACCCAACCTTACATTTAACTAAATTAAGTGATTTATTATTTTACCTTGAATTGAGCTAGTTTATAATAAAGAAAAAGGATTGTGAGGTAAAACAAATGAATAAAGTAGCTGTAGTTTTTGCCGATGGTTGTGAAGAAGTAGAAGGCTTAAGCGTTATTGATGTGTTACGCCGCTTAGGCGTTCAAGCGGATATGATTGGGCTTACTAGTACAACTGTAAATGGTGCACACAATATCAAACTTACCTGTGATAAGACTGTTGCCGATAGTCTGTTGGATTATGACGTAGTAGCTCTTCCAGGTGGAACAACCGGAGCAGAAAATTTACGTGATAATAAAAAACTAGCAGATCTGATGATAAAACGGCATAACGCTGGCAAGTGGGATGCCGCAATGTGTGCTGCCCCCATTGCTCTTGCCCGTTATGGCGTTATAGCTGACGCTGACTACACATGTTATCCAGGTTTTGAAAAACAAACAGAAAAAGATGAACCAAGCGGTCACTTCAAGGAAGATATTACTGTAACTGATGACGAACATAAAGTCATTACTAGTCGCGGTCCGGCAACTGCTTGGGCATTTGCATATGCAATTGCGGAAGCGCTAGGAATTGACACTAAGGATCTGAAGGCGGGTATGTTATACAATTACCTAGCCGACAATATTCAAGATAGTTTGTAAATATTTTTGCTGACACAAAAAGGTGAAGTTTTAAACTTCACTTTTTTTATTGCGATAGATTGTTAACCTATTCATAACTTTAGATAACATCAAAAGTAAAATAATTCCTGAACCAGCTTTCAAAGGACCATTATCAAAAATGAGTTACGATAGTTGGTCCCGCAAAATTTGAGTTAAAAAATTGACTATAACAATTAAATAAGTAAATTTAACATTTGTCTTAGTCATTATATTCTTTCGAATATTTATTAAGTAACAGTATTAACATTAAAATAACAATTTTTTGTAGCAGGAAATTGGTATTAATTTATTTTTTACTGCTAAAAATTTATGAACTAGTACTTTTTATTTACAAAAAGATTTTTTTAAGAGGTATTTTAAAAATATGATAAAATTAGATTACCCTTAAAAGGGGAAAACAAAAAACGGGAGGTATTAAGCATGTGTACAACTATTGCAATTAAATCTGATAGTGGTGACGTATTTTGGGGACGGACTATGGACTTTACATTTGATCCCTTTAAACCTAGTGCAGATAGCAAAATGACTACTTTTCCTGCAAACTATGAATTAAAGGGTTTGCACCAAAGCTGGACGACTAAATATCCGTTTATGGGTATCAACGTCAATGATTCACTGTTCTTTAATGATGGCATTAATAGTGCAGGTATTGTAGGGGATGCACAATTCTTAGAAGAGGCTTCTTGGGATACAGTAGAAAGTCTTAAAAAGCGCGGATTAAAACCTATAATTGGCGAAGAAGTTGTTGCATATGTTTTAAGCAATTTTGGTAGTATCGCTGAGATAAAAGAAGCTTTTAAGCATCTTGGCCAAGAAAAAACCAATTATCCTGATTGGGAAAATGCAGACACTGGCATTCCTACTCCAATTCCAATGCATTACACTTTCTGTGATCCAAGTGGTAAAAGCGTTATTTTGGAACCAGTTAAGAATGGAGCCTTCAAAATATATGATGGTATTGGCGTTATGACCAACAGTCCAGAATATCCTTGGCACCTTGATAATTTGCGGAATTACTTGTATTTAACTAATCACAATTTGGGTCATCACCAAATAAGTGATCAATTAGACATTAAACAAATTGAAAGTGGTTCTGGATTATTAGGTTTACCTGGTGACTATACTGCTCCATCACGTTTTGTTCGTGGAACATTTATTTCTAAATTTTTAGCACCATTCCATTCAGATCAGGGAATTCCTCAACTATATAATGTATTCAAATCCGTCATGATTCCACGGGGATTAGAGCATCTTCATGAAGGTGAGGACAAGTGTGATTATTCAGGTTACTGGGCAGGATATGATGTTTCAAGCAGAAGTTTATATATTCAACCAGAGGATTGCCCAACAATGACAAAATTTGTTCTGGATCCTGCTACAACTACTAAAATTACCCAGCCTATTCAACATGACTTTAAAGTTTTGGAAACCAAAAGACAAAAAACTTTAGTTTAAAATTGATTATCAGTTGATTTTAATCATTAGTCTTTTAATTGTTCTATTTGAAACAAAATGCGTGTAAAAGTTTGATACTTTTACACGCATTTTTATGAATAATTACTATTTGCCAACTAATAGTGATGGATATTGTGTATACGATAAATCGCCTTTATAAGCAAACCAGTCTTTTATTTCCTTTATTGATTTATTGGCAATTTTTTTGTTCTGACCGTTTAGCTTTCGCGCCTCATTTTTAGTTTGAATTAGTGATGGCTTTTTACCTTCAAACTGTGAATTCATGACTTTTAACTCGGCTTTGATCAGTGGCTGTAAAGCTTTTCTCTTAGCATATATGTTATAAAGATCGCCGTTAAAGAAGGTAACCCAGCCTTGATTTTTGCCACTTTGATCAACTATGTGAGCGACTAATTCAACCCTACCGGTACCAAATTCAGTAATCTTAAATTTTATATTTTTATCTGCCATTTTCTTAACCCAACTTTTGTCAAACGGTTTAGAAGTATCATTGATGACATCATTAACTTCGTGATAAACAGTAGCATTCCTAGCTAATTTAAATACGTAGCCTTCTTTAGAAAACCGCTTAGCAGGCGTAACGGTCATACCTGGTTCGATTGTCTGACTAACTGCTGCTGGCTTAGCAGTATCAGTACTTTCTGCCTTGGCGACAGTTAAAGTGGCAGACGTTGTAAAAGAAAAAAGGACGACAGCAGAACATAAAACTGTTCTCAAATACTTGTGTTTCATTTTTTATCCTCTAAAAATAAACTATAATAATAATTTGTAACAAAATTGTAACTTTATTACATTTATATGTCAATGATAATTAATTATTTAACTATAAAAAGGAAAAGTTATCAATATTAATAAAAAAAAGTCTTGAAAGTTAAACACCTTTCAAGACTTATTTTGAAATCAATTCTTTAGCAACTATTTTTTTCTACTTCAATTTGAATGTTGTTAGTTAAACGTTTATTCATTTCTAAAACAAAAACAGGAATTAAACTACCAATCAAAACGACCAGCCAGCCCTGAACTGGTAACAAAGCCAAGTGCAAAAATTGTCGTAAACCTGGTAAGAGTGACAGTGATAAAACCAGTATTATACTTAGTAATAGTCCCCAATTAAGCATTTTATTGGATTTAAATGTTTGCAGTGTGATTGGTTGAGAATCCTTAATAGCGTAGATATCAATCATTGATCCCAGTGCTAATACTAGGAAGACCAGAGTCATCCCGACTTGTGGGTTATTAGTTGAAAGAATAAATCTGCCATAAGCATACATGCTCAAAGTTAAAATCGTGAAAGTAATCGCACGGATAATCATTCTTTGCATTAATCCACGGCCAAGAATGCTTTCATCATTACCTATTGGATTTTGGTCCATTATGTTTGGTTCACCAGGCTCTTTACTGATGAAGAATCCAGGTATTCCATCTGCAAGTACATTAATAATTAACAATTGTTCTGCTAAAAGTGGTGTACCCCAGCCTATAATTGTACTAATAACCATTAAGAAAATCTGCGCGAAATTGACACCAATTAAGAATTCAACAGCCTTAATAATATTTTGATAAACAGCTCTGCCTTCTGCCACAGCTTTAATAATCGTAGCAAAATTATCATCAGTCAAAATCATGTCTGCAGCTTCTTTTGCCACTTCTGTACCCGTTATGCCCATCGCAATGCCGACATCTGCTGCTTTAAGAGCCGGGGCATCATTAACACCATCGCCTGTCATGGCAACTGTTTTACCAAGATCTTGCCATGCTTGAACTATTCTGATTTTATCACTGGGAGAAACGCGAGCAAAAACTCTTATATCTTGAATACAGTCTTTCAATTCAGAATCTGTCATTTTTTGTAATTCCGACCCTGTAATTGCTTTTTGATCAGAATCTAAAATACCTATTTCTTTAGCTATTGCTTTGGCAGTTACAAGATGATCTCCAGTAATCATTACAGTCTTTATGCCAGCTTTTTTTGCTTTAGTAACAGCTCTGGATACCTCAGGGCGTGGCGGATCAATTAAGCCAATCATACCAGCGAGTTTTAAATTGGAATTGTTTTCAGTCCAGTCGGTCGGATCTGCGTTAGCAGCTATTACCTTATACCCAACTGCTAGTACTCTTAACGCATTTTTTGCAAAATCATCATGAGCCTTTTGACCAGATTTAGCTGGTTCTTTCTTATCTAAGTGTAGCCTGTCCCAAGCACCTTTAACGATTACTAATTGACGTCTATCAGTTAAGCGATGAACCGTCGTCATCATTTTTTTATTAGAATCAAAGGGGTCTTCTGCTATCCGAGGCGTTTCTTTTTCCAGTTCTTGCCTTGAACTGCCCTGCTCGTGTAACCAGTTTACAATCGCAACTTCAGTTGCATCGCCAACAACTTCTTCCGAGCCATCTTTTTCCATAATTTTGGCATTGTTAGCTAACCCTAGCATTTTCAATAAATTTTGGCCGGCTTTAGGTAAATCAGCCGCCTTCTTAATACCCGTTTCAGGTGTCCAATATTTAGTAATGGTCATTTTATTCTGAGTTAAAGTGCCAGTTTTGTCAGTGGCAATAACATCCACGTTGCCAATAGTCTCCACAGCACCGATTTGTCTGATAATCGCATTACGCTCAGCCATTTTTTTGACACCACGAGATAAACTAATTGTCACAATAATTGGCAAGGTTTCGGGAACAGCCGCAACAGCTAAAGAGAGTCCAATCATCAAGCTGTCCGCTAAAGTCTTATTCTGCATTCCCATGCTTAAAACAACTATTATCAGACCACCTAGACCAGCGAAAGCTGTCATCCATTTTGACAAATGATCCAGTTTGCCCTGCAGAGGAGTTGCTCTTTTTTGGGTTTTATTCAAAAGGTTGGCAATTTTACCAAGCTCTGTTGCCATCCCGATTGCTGAAACCTGAACTAAGGCTCTACCACCAACAACAGCTGTGCCAGAAAAAACGCGGTCATCGTCAGTTAAATCGCCTTTGAGACAATAACATCTTTTAGAAACGGGCAAACTTTCACCAGTTAAAATAGCTTCATCAACAGTTAGGTTAGTTTCTTCTAATACTACAGCATCTGCTGGCACCTGATCACCCGTATTTAGATAGATTAAATCACCAGGGACCAATTCAGAAGCAGCTAAAGTGATATCTCGACCATTCCGTCGGCCTTTAGCTGTTGGCAAACTCATTGCCTTCAAAGCCGCCAGTGATTTTTCGGCTGAAGCTTCCTGATACAAGCCAATTACAACATTAATTATCAAAATCAGACTAATTACAATTGTTTTGGTCCAACCACCATTTTGAAAAACAGCCATATAAGTTGCTAATATTACCGCCAGCATAAGTACTAAAGACGAAATATCTTTTAGATGATGCCATATTTTCTTATACAGTGGAACTGCTTGATTTTCCAGCAACTCATTGGGGCCAAATTCACTGCGCTTTTTTTCTATCTCAGCATCAGTTAAACCGGACTCGGGGGTTAATTTGAATAGTAGTTCTGATTTTTGGGACATGCTATCTCCTCCATTATTCGATTAAATTTACAGTTAAGCTGTTTGAATAGAAAAGCCATATTTATCGTAATTAAGCCGATTTTATAAAAGCTAAACTTGATTAATGCAATAAAGATAATTTTTAAAAAAGCAGAAAGCCTCTGATAGTTATCCGAAGTTTTCTGCTTACATGATTATTAAAAAGTAATTGTTATTTAACAATGTTTTTTAAAAAATTATCTTTAGTTTAAAAATCCTATTTCTAAACTAAACATCCTCTTTCCCATAAAAGCTTATTATTAGTATACAGAAACTGGCAATTTTTGGCTATTTTTATGCTTATAGTGATTGTACTATATGTTTTTAATAGCTTTTTTCTTTTGCAAAGTACTAATTAAAATTTAGATTTTGCCAAATATAATTTAAATATGTTTAGCACTAATTTAATTATGTAAAAAGTTAAAATATCTAGCTGAAAATAGTAAGATTTCTTGACCTTTGTGGTTCAAAAATTTTAAACCTGTTTTACTCTACTTCTGCTGTTACATCAGCTAAGGCTTCCAAACTATCTGCTACCTCACGCCAATTATTTTGGTAAGGTCCATATGCAGTATGAATCAAAGTACCAACTGGTAGTGAAGGACACTCATTTTCTGCATTAGTTCCCCAATTTTGCCAGCCTGATTGTGGTCTCTGAACAATTTGAAAAGCATTTGAGGCATGTTCAGTTTGCCAAACCATGGCCTGACCGGTTTGAGTATTAATTTCGGCACTCTTAGTTGCAGGCCCAGCAAAGACTGTCTGATCCTTAACTTCACTTACATTGACAGGATCAGCACTAAATAACCACGGACGATCATTCAACTCAGCTAATACAAAAGCTTTCTGACGCACATCATGTAAGTTAGTCTCTATCTCATCTTGAGACAAAGCATTTTCCCAAACAGAGAATAAGCGCCAATATAGGTCCCAATGAGCATTAGCCATATTGCTGGTAAGTTGTTTTCTAAAGTCTTCAAACCGATTACTCCGTTTTTGACCATCATGAACTAACTCTTGTACTTTATTTGCTAGTTGGCCAGAATATGGATCTCCTTCCCGATACCATACACCATCATAAGTGGCAAAGCGATCAAATACTAATTGTCCAATCCCGCTTTCAAATTCATCACCCACAGTGATTTTGTCGACAATTGATCGTTGATTAACTGTGGTTTGAAAATGATCTACATGGTAAACGCGCGAAAAGAATGGTACATCGTAGTAAAAAGACCAGTCCAAAGCAAAACGCTTTCCGTGTAATTCCGGTTTCAAACCATCTGGAATTCTGCCTGATAAACGATACTCTTTCATAACAGGACCATTTTCAATTGGTTTGATATCTACAATTAAATGTTCAGCTGGATTAATCAAACCATTATCAGGGGTAAAGAATGGGCCATAAAAGCCTCCCATAGCATTATTCCCTGATGGCAACAAATCCCGTTTTTCATCCACGGCCATGAAATGTCGTAACCCCCATTTAGATGAACCTTCACCTTGAGCGGTACCACGACAGAGTTCGAAATCAAATTTACCAGTATTTAAATGTACATAAGCATCATTTTCTTTAGCTTGGGGTATCTCTTTGATACCTTTAACTTTGTCCTCCTCAATTTCGTGATCAAAAGATAGTTCTTCTTCAGGGCCAGAGAAATTGACAATAGCAACAAAATTATGATCTGGATCATTATGTAACCTCTGTGCTACACAAGTTTTTCCAGAATTGTTTTTAACAACCCAATAATTCCCTGTTATATCATCAGGGACCGAAAACTTAACTGGAACAGGAATTTTAATCTTTTCTTGTGGATTAGTAATCTTAATTTTTACCATTTTCTTACCTCTCAAACTTTAACAAAATTATAGTGCAGTGAAAAATGTGATTAATCCAAAAACAACCCCTGCAGCGTTACAAGCAGCTAAAGGAATATCACGATCTTTTTTAAACAAGGCATAAATTACCCATAAAAATGTATTAATTGCCGTTGCTAATGGCTGAATAGGACTACCCTTAATGCCATGTAAATTGTTAATAATTTGCGGTATATAAGACACATACATTATGATAGCCGTTATAGAAGCAATCCATCCAAGAACTGTCATAGCTTTTTCTAATTTCATAATTTCATCTCCTGTTGATCATATTAACACCAGGTAATCGCTTTCTCTAGTATGCATGTACATGTTAATGACATTTTTTTACATTTAATTATTAAAAGAAGAACATTCTACCAATTTTGTAAATCTTTGTGTAAGCCTTGTCGCTTTTTATCTGAAAGTTATAGATACCAAAAATAGTCCAAAAACTATTTAGCTTTCAGGACTTAGTTTAATTATGACAGACGACTGTTATAGATCTTATTTAATAGTAATAGGTCCTTTTGTTGAATCAGCCAAAAGGAAATTTTTCTTGGAATTATTTTTGATAAAGTTTTCATAAGGCTTTGAACCTTTGTACTTAATTGCTTTACCATCTGCTGTCAGCTGGCAACTTAGATTAGAAGCTTTTTTAATTAGTTTTAATTGGTAAATTGTAAAATGAAGTTGAACACTTGCGCTGATTAGAAAATGAAAAAAGTCCATTTTAACTCGGTCAGTTATATTACGGCTATAGAGAGTATTTTTCTTGATAAAAGTTAGAACTACTCCATCTAGTAGGCGACTTGGAATTGCCATTACTATAATTATTTCGTCCTACCTCCAATATTATATTTTATATAAATTTGGAGAGCTTAATTGGAAAGCTTTCAAGCCATTACTAAAAGTTTTTATTTAGATTATGTTAATCAAGCTCGTTCTATTTCACTTTAATCTTTTGAACTCTTTAAAGTGTTTTTAAGAGTAAATTTTTATTGTATTATTAATAAAATTGAAGTTCATTAAGAAAGAAGATGAGCAATCTATGCTAATAAAACCCAAGCAATTACATGTATGTGATAAAGTAGCAATTGTTAGTTTATCAGCTGGTACTTTGGGAGAGAATTTTGCTTCTCACGAACTTAAACACGGAATTAAGCACATGAAACAACTTGGCTTAAATCCTGTATTTATGCCACATGCCCTTTCAGGTAGTACTTATGTTAAAAGTCATCCAGCTGAACGTGCCGCCGATTTAAAAGCAGCATTTCTAGATCCAGAAATTAAAGGTGTTTTTGCTGCAATTGGTGGAGACGACACCTACAGAACTTTGCCCTATTTAATGGCAGATCAGGAATTTAAAAAAACTGTCCGTGATCATCCCAAGTTATTTAGTGGCTTTTCTGATACTACAAATAATCATCTAATGTTTTACAAAATGGGCTTGCAAACATTCTATGGACCGAGCTTTTTAACTGATTTTGCAGAACTGGCTAACGAACTTTTGCCTTATACAAAAAGGACTTTAATACATTATTTTGAAAATTTACCTGTTACTCTGATTCCTGCAAGTGAAAACTGGTATGAAGAAAGAACTGATTTCTCAATTAAGCAAGTTGGTAAGGAAAGAATAAGCCATAAAGACACAGGTTATGAAGTTTTACGTGGCCATGGAAAAGTTCGAGGCAGACTATGGGGCGGCTGCATCGATAGCCTTTATGATGATTTAACAACAAATCGATATTTAGACGAGCCATCAGTTATTAACCAGTATCAGCTTATACTCACACCGGAAGAAGCCAAAGATAAAATACTTTTTATAGAAACATGTGAAGAAAAACCGGCGCCTGAACTCTTTCGTCAAGAAGTAGCTAAATTAGCAGAAGTTGGCATTTTAGCAAATGTTCGCGCAATTTTAGTAGGCAAACCTCAAGATAAAAAGTACTTTGGAGAATACAAACAAATCTTGTTGGAAGAGACTGCTAAGTTCAATACACCAATTTTATATAATGTAAATATTGGCCACGCTTATCCAAGGACCGCTCTACCTTATGGTGCACTTACACAAATTAACTTTGAAAAACCAGAGATAAAAATTATGGAATCATGGTTTGCTTAGTCTGAAAAATTTTAAAAAAAGATTTGCCTTTTTTAAATCATGGTGTATTATATATGTATTACAGTGATACAAAGAAAGAAGGAAAATCTATGAGTTTACTTGAAACTCGTGGTGTAACTCGCACCTATGGCAAAGGTGCAACTAAGTTTGATGCCTTACGTGGAATAAATCTACAGATTAATAAAGGTGATTCGGTTGCTATCATTGGCAAAAGTGGTTCAGGCAAGTCTACCTTAATGCACATTTTGGCGCTCCTCGACCATCCTACTACTGGTAGTGTATGGTTAAATAATGAACCCACAAGTAAAATTAAAAATAAAGCATTATATAAGCTGCGCAATCAGACATTTGGCTTTGTTTTCCAACAGTTTTTCTTAAACGCTCAAGACAGTGTATTAGAAAATGTGATGCTTCCTCTAAAAATAGCTGGCATCACAGGCAGAGAACGCCGTGCAAAAGCTCTGGCAGCCATCAAGGCAGTTGGATTAGAAAGCAAAATCAAAAATAAAGCCAGTGCTTTATCAGGAGGACAAAAACAACGGGTCTGTATTGCGCGTGCCTTAGTCAATGATCCCCAAATCATTTTTGCAGATGAGCCCACAGGAAACTTGGATTCAGCTACTAGCGAAAATATTGAAAATATTTTATTTAAACTACATCAAGAAAAAAATATCACTTTAATAATTGTTACTCACGATCCTGATTTAGCAAAAAAGTGTAAACGCCAGATTCAGATTAAAGATGGTCAAGTAGTAGGAGGAACACAGCAATGAGATTCCATGATATTCTTAACTCAGCGGCTACAAACTTATGGCACAATAAGGGGAGAACACTCCTAACCATTATTGCTGTTTTCATTGGCTCCTTAACTATTGCCATTACAATGGGAATTAATAATGGTGTTAATGATTATTTGAAAAAGCAGGTCGGCAATATTGGTAAAACTGAGCAAATGTCTATTTTGCCTGGGAGTTCCAGTCAAGATACGAATGAGCCTCAAAAATATAATACCAAGAAGAGCAGTCAAAACGCTGATGGTATGATGGACAAAAACGACATTAAAAAAATCAAATCAGTTAAAGGTTTAAAAGATTTTAAAGCGTTAAAGGACTGTGATGTTGACTATGTCCAAGGCCCTAATAAAACTAAATATCTTATAATTGCGCAAATAACGGAAGGAATCAATTATGATTTGGAAGTTGGTCACCAAGTTGCAACAAGTGGGAAAAAGTCCCAGATTTTAATCACTAAACCAATGGTTAAATCTTATGGCTTCAAAAATGCACAAGATGCTCTAGGTAAAAAAGTAACTTTAGTGACAAAATCACCCGTGACTAAGAAAAAAACAAAAATATCTGCTACTGTTGTCGGAGTTAGAAATGATAGTATAGTATCAAAAGGTTTTGCCATTTACAGCAATAACTTAGGACGAAAAATAGTTGCAGCCAACCAAAAAGGTCTTCCGCAAGCATTAAAAGATAAATATGTTAGTGTCATTGCTACCCCTATTAACAAGAGCGCCAGCAGCATTAAGCAAGTTGAGGACAATTTGACTAAAAAAGGATATTCCGGTATGACTCTTAAGGAAGCCGTGAATGAACTTTTCCTAACATTCAATGCTGTCACTGGAGTTTTAATAGTTTTTGGAGCCATCGCATTGGTAGCTGCCAGCTTTGGAGTAATCAATACTCTGTACATGTCAGTGAGAGATCGTACAAAAGAAATTGGTCTTATGAAGGCATTAGGACTCAGCAAGGGTAAAGTATTTTCCATCTTCAGCTGCGAAGCAATCTTAATTGGTTTGTTTGGTTCTTCATTGGGATTACTACTGGCAATGGGTTTAGGCAATGCCTTAAACAATTTTGCTGCTAAGTCATTCTTAAAAGGGCTGGATGGTTTTACCTTAATTCAGTTCAACTGGTCTAGCAGCTTACTAATTATTGGCATCATCTGTCTAATTACCTTTTTAGCAGGAACATTACCTGCCAAACGAGCAGCAAAACTAGATCCCATCACTGCTTTAAGATATGAATAAATAATTACAACTTTAAAAACGCCAGATAGTATCTGACGTTTTTTGCTTTTCTTTTATTCAAATAACTACACCTTATTAGATTTTTTACTTAATCAGCAACTATAATACTTTTGATTTTAGGTGCTACTAGTTTTTCCATCACTTTCATATCCACCGGCCTATAAGCAGTATCTATACACTCGTCCCAATATTCTAAATGCTTTTGATCAATATAACTTTCCGAATCTTCGACTGCATTTCCTCCTTCTCCTTGCATAGAATACCAATAAAAGTACGTGTAACCATCCGCACATTCCTCTTTAAATACAGTCTCAATATACATTCTTTCTCCAGCCATTGTTGCCACAGTATCTTGATGATGTTTATTTAAAAAATCCATCCATTCCTGTGCTCTTAATTCTTTACCCTTTTTAATACGAAAACGTGTTAATTCAATTTTTGTCATAATCCTACCTTTGATAATTATTATAATAAATAATGCAATACACTAAGAATAAGTAAATAGCGCTTACTAAATCGTGAAGCGTTACGAACCTTCTTAAGATCTGGTTTAACTATATTTCAAAAGACTTTAATATCAGGTGCCTTCTCGCTTTTCTGAAACTAGTGCTTCAATAAGTTTCAACTAACTTCATCTAAATGGTATGAGATTCACTTCTAAAATATATGAATTGAGCTGAAAAATACTAAAAGTTCACACTACTCAATAACTTACTTTGGTAAACTTTTGTAGAATACTCCCAGTTAATTATTTCAATAGAACATAAATTAGAATGTCACTTGCTTAGGCAGCCAGTGTCTTTCTAAAAAGTTAGGAATAAAAAGCTTAATTATTTTACTTTCTTTCCCTTACGTTCTATTAAATCAGCAATTAAGGCGGGGATAATTGCAATAAAAGCAGTCCCTCTTTCTCCCCAGATCAGTATCCCGACTGCGAGTACAATTGAAACTATTGCTAAAGCAACAGCTATTTGATGATATGATTTTTTACTCATAATAGTTCAAACTCCTAACTACTCAAATGTGTTGGAATATACTTTTGTTGAAATTATCATTGAAACGATTGATATTACTGCAATTAAGAAACAGCTTGTAACTATTAGCACGAAAGCATTAGTGTTACTTATCCAAGTGATGAACAACAGACCCAAAGTTGTTTTCTGCAAAATATAAACCCCTCCCATGATAAGGACTAAAACCAGTATATTTACAATCGTGCTTCCAAACGTACCTGAAGCATAAACTGCTGGGAGTAAGAGTACTACATACATGATACCAATCAATAAGCCAACTATCGATATTATTATATGAATTTGCAGGCTAAATTGTTGGAAAATTAGAGCAGTGGCAATGCTTAAAATTAAAGTTATAAAGCTAATAAATACAATTAAAGAAATACAAAAAATATATCTGGCTAAAACTATATTTCTTTTGGGAATAGGAAAAACACCTACAAATCTGTTCCATCCACTTTCTTGGTCAGCAACCAATAGACCAGTGGGGATTGATGCTAAACCAATCGGCCCCATTATTGAGAGAAAAATCGTTCCAGACTCTCTACCAAAAATTGTCACCAAAAGTAGTACTAATATGATTAGCAATCTACTTTTCACACTTAGCTTATTTAGTATAAGTTGAAAATCCTTATAAAGAAGTCCTCTCATCTATCTTTACTCCTTTTACTAAAAATAGGAATATTTCCTCTAATGAAGCATAATCTATATAATCAACACTTTCTTGTGATACTTCAACTAGATATTGAACCATGTTATCTTGGTATAGTTTATATTTGATGTTCCTCAATGGAAGGTCTGTTATCTCTGTTTTAATTGCATAATGATTAAGCAACTCACCTTGACTACCCTTTAATAAAATATTGCTATTTTCCATAAAAATAAAATAGTTAGCAACTTGTTCTAAATCACTTAAGATATGTGAAGACAATAATCCGTCATTTGATTATTATTTACATACTCTTTTAACATAGATAAGATTTCTCTCCTTACAATGGGATCAAGCCCACTAGTTGCTTCATCAGCAATTAAGAGTCTAGGATGATGAGAAAGAGTGGCAGCAAAACTTAATTTAACAAGCATCCCTCTTGAAAAATTACTAATAGGCTTATTGGTAGGCAAATCAAACTCATCAATCAAATTGTGATAGAGTTTTTTATCCCAACTTGGATAAACATTTTCTAGCATTTTTTCAATTTGTTGAACAGAAAATGAGTTTGGAAAATAATTTTGCTCCAAAATTACACCTAAGTTAAGTTTTATCTGGTATTCATCTTTAGCATAATCCAAACCAAAAATTTTTACATTGCCTATTTCACTTTTTATTTGATTTAATAGTAAATTCAAAAAAGTTGACTTACCTGACCCATTTTTACCAATTAAACCAACAATACTACCTTCATTTATTTTTAAATTATTAATTTGTAGCTGAAAATTTTCATATCGCTTACTTAAATTTAGCACATCTATTACTGGTTTTGTGTCCATTTTTATACCTCACTATGATTGCAACATCATATATACAACCATTAAACTACTTAAAATTAAGTTTATCAAAGTCAGTAGCGCATATTGCTTTTTAAAGTAATGATGTGAATTGGGTTGGTGTAAATTTTGCTAAAAAATTATAAAAAAAACACTTCATGGTGTAAACCATGAAGTGCTTTAAACATTGATATAATCGTATTGATTAACGTTTACTAAATTGTGAAGCTTTACGAGCTTTCTTAAGACCTGGTTTCTTACGTTCAACCATTCTTGGATCACGAGTCAAGAAACCTGCTTTCTTTAATGGACCACGAAAATCAGGGTCTACTTCAAGAAGAGCACGTGCAATTCCTAGACGAATAGCTCCAGCTTGTCCCGAGAAACCACCACCATTTACGTTAACCTTAACGTCGTATTGATTTTCAGTTTCAGTCAAAGTCAATGGTTGCTTCAAATCCTTAACTAAGTTAGGAAAAGGAATGTATTGATCAATATCTTTATTATTAGCGGTAATTTTACCACTACCTGGTACTAAACGAACACGCGCAACAGAATTCTTGCGCCGACCGGTACCTGCATATGCAACTTGTTGTGCCATTATTTAACCTCCTAGATTAATTTGTTAATGTCTAATTCTTCAGGCTTTTGTGCTTCATGCTTGTGATCAGCACCAGCATAAACATGCATCTTCATAAACTCTTGATGACCGAGAGTATTTTTAGGAAGCATACCCTTAACTGACAATTCAACTAATCTAACTGGATTATTAGCCAGCAAGTCTCCAGCTGGAGTGGCTTTTATACCACCTCGGTAATCAGAGTGATGGTAATAAATCTTGTCAGTAGCTTTTTTACCCGTTAACTTTAGTTTAGCAGCATTAATAACAATGACGTTATCACCAGTGTCAACGTTTGGTGTATATTGAGGCTTATTCTTACCTCTTAAAATAGTTGCTACTGCAGTTGACAGACGACCTAAAGATACATCTGTTGCGTCAATAACATACCACTTACGTTCAATTTCATTAGGTTTCGCTAATTGTGTAGTACGCAATTTAATTTCCTCCGTTTATACGTTGTTTGAAAACAATAAGATTCCGGGGCCTATCGTGGACAAACATACTTAAATATAATAAGTCTTTTTAATTAAAAAGTCAATATTAATCCCTATCAAGCCTGTACTTTTCCGGTATATTTTCATAAAAAACATGGTACAAAAATAGTCCACTTGCTGGAGCAGTTTCTCTCACCTGTTCTCGATCCTTAGCAGATATTACCCGGGGAATATCATTTACAGGACGTTTCCCTCTGCCAATCTCTAATAACATAGCCACTAAAATACGGACCATATTATACAGGAACCCTGAACAAATAAAATCAAAGATAATTTCATTATTTCTTTGATCTTTTTGTATATTTACGTAATACATCGTACGCACTTTGTTTTTTATTTGGCCACCACTAGCAGCAAAGCTAGTGAAATCATGGGTGCCCAGCAAATCAGTAGCTGCTTTTTTCATTTTTTCTATATTAACTGGATAAGGATAGTGTCCTGTATAGAAACGTTTAAAGGGGTCAACAAACCTATCCAAACTAACACAGTACCGATACCACTTACCTTTTGCACTATATCGAACATGAAATTTTTCATCAACTACTGCGCATTTTTTAAATATAATATCTAATGGCATCATTGAATTCATTGCACAAATCATTCTTTCAGGTGGAATTTGTTTACCTGGATAATCAAAATGAATCACCTGACCTAGTGCATGAACACCAGCATCTGTACGGCCCGAACCCTCGACAATCACTGTTTTGCCTTTTGTCATTTTATATAATGCAGTTTCAATTGTACCTTGCACAGTTCTTTGGTATGGCTGGTACTGAAAGCCGTGAAATAGATGACCGTCATAAGCGACCGTCATTTTATATCTTGTTGTCATCAATGTGTCCTAAATACTAATAGAAGTCCTAATAATAAAATAAAATATCCCAAATTTATAAGGTCTACATTAGACCATTTTAAAACTCTAAATTTTGTTCTTCCCTTGTCACCGCGATATCCGCGAGACTCCATCGCAGTTGACAAATCAATTGCTGTTTCCAAAGAGTTAATAAACAGCGGCACTAAAAGTGGTGTGATTGCCTTTGCTCTAGTAACTAATCCGCCGTTATTAAAATCTGCACCACGTGAGCGCTGAGCATTCATTATTTTATAAGTTTCATCAAATAGGGTAGGCACAAAGCGTAGTGCTATAGACATTACAAGTGCTATTTTATCCACGGGAACACGAATTATTTTTAACGGTTTTAATAGCCATTCGATCGCATCAGCAATTTCAAGTGGCTTAGTTGTAACCGTCATTACTGTGGAGATTAAAATAATTACAGTAAAACGAATAAATATAAAAATTGCATTAGTGATCCCGTAACTTGATAAGGCAAAGATTGTCCAGCGCCAGTATACAGTTCCTCCAACAGTAAAAAATAGTTGTAAAAAAGAAGTGAACAAAATCAGCCAAATTAATGGCTTTACTCCATCCCAAAAGATTTTAGGCTTTAGCTTTGTAGCAGCAACTGCGACCAAACTAAAGATAGTTACTATAACATATGAAATTGGATTATTAGCCAAAAAGACAAATAAAATAAAGAGAATAGTTGCGAGTAATTTCCCTCGAGGGTCCATTCTATAGACTATCGAATCACCAGCTACATAACGACCAATTAAGATTTTACTCACGCAATCACCCCTTTAAATTATCTTCTATTTCTTTTACTAAACTATTTATAGTTAATGGCATTTTTGTAAATTTATAATTAGTTAATTTAGCTGCAAACAAAGAAGCTTTAGGTTCTTCAAGATGATGCTCTTGCAACCACTTACGATTTTTAAAAATTTCTGTAGGTGTGTCTTGCCTAATAAGTTTACCCTGCTCCATAACTAAAACATTATCAGCATATTTAGCCACATCATCCATATTATGGGTAACTAAAATTACCATATGCCCGTCTTTTTGGTAATCCGAAAAAAGTGCCATCATTTGTTTACGCGCTTCTGGATCAAGACCAGCTGCTGGTTCATCCAAGCAAAGAATATCTGGTTCATATGCCATTACTCCAGCTATTGCCACTCTCCTCATTTGTCCACCAGAAAGTTCAAATGGTGACCTTTTGCCAATTTCTTCAGATAAACCCACCTTTTTTAGCCAATATTTAGCACTTTCAAGAGCTTTTTCATTGTCATAACCAAAATTTTTAGGACCAAAGGCAATATCATCCAAAACTGTATTTTCAAACAATTGCGTTTCAGGAAACTGAAAAACCAAACTTACATGTCTTCTTAAATCTTTTAAATTTTTATTTGTAGTTTCTGGTGTTATAGTTGTGCCAGCTATTTCTATTTTTCCTGTTGCAGGTTTAATAAGAGCATTAAAATGCTGCATAAGAGTCGATTTTCCACTCCCAGTATGTCCAATTATTGCATTAAAAGAACCATCTTTTAACTCAAATGAAACATTATCTAAACCCTTTTTTGCCATTGGAGTTTCGGGAGAATAAATGTAGCTTACATTTTTGAATTTAATTGACATAGATAATTAATCAACTCTTTTTCTGAATCTAAGTTATCAGGTAATTTTATTGCATCTTGCTGCAATTTTTCTTTAATTTGCTCAAAGAAAGGCACATCTAACCCTATGCTTTTAAGAAGACTAACCTGACTAAAAACTTTTTTAGTACTTCCTTGTGTAATTAATTTACCATCATTCATTACTAAAACTTGATCAGCCATATTAGCTTCATCAATATCATGAGTAATAGAAATTACAGTCAAGTCATACTTATCCTTCATATCTTGAACAATTGATAATATTTGATTTCTTCCTTCAGGATCAAGCATTGAAGTAGCTTCGTCTAACACAATTATTTTGGGTTTAATAGCTAATATACCAGCAATAGCCACTCTTTGCTTTTGACCACCGGATAAATTTGCAGGCTCAGAGTTGGCATATTCACTCATCCCCACAGCTTTAATTGCTTCTGGAACTATTTTAACCATTTCTGAATGAGGAATGCCGCGATTTTCTAAACCAAATGCAACATCATCAGCTACAGTTGCTCCAACAAATTGATTATCAGGATTCTGAAAGACAATACCTACTCTATCTCGAACTTCCCAAACTGTATCGTCGGTTAGTTTTATTCCATCCACTTCAATTGAAGGGCTACCACTTTCATCTGGTACTAGCAAACCATTAATTAAACGAATAATTGTTGATTTACCACTACCATTATGACCAATAATTGAAGTCCATGAACCCCGTTTTACATTGAAACTAATGTTATCTATAGCGGGAGCGTCTGACTCTGGATAGGAAAAACTTACATTTTTTATTTTAATGATATTATCGTTTGCCATACTCTCACCGTCCTAAAAGTCTGATTCAATTGTACCAAAAATATGGAGAATTCTGAATACTGATTAGTACCTTTGTAGATCAAAATTAATAGTTTAATTACCTGATTAAATTTAACTTGTTCTGAATTGATTTTTAAAAATTATCTTACTGTTTTAATGCTTAGGCAAAATTAAAAAAGCAAAAAAAATCACCCATGAGGAGGGATAACGTAATTATCTAAGCTAGACTAAACTTTCGTCATCATCTTAACGCTTATTCTCACTCTCACGGATAATTCTTAATAGCTATTAAGTTGGTTATTTGAATTAAACTAATTCTAAAATAACCATTGGAGCTGCATCACCCTTACGGGCTGTAGCAAGCTTCATAATTCTGGTGTATCCACCGTTTCTATCTTTGTAACGAGGTGCAATATCGCTAAAAAGCTTTTGCAAAGCTGATTTAACAACTACTGCATCCTTTTCTTCATGAATATCTGCAACTTCATCACGAACAAAAGCAGCTGCTCTTCTTCTTGCAGCCAAATCTCCACGTTTGCCTAAAGTAATCATCTTTTCGGCGGTTTTGCGAACTTCTTTGGCACGAGCTTCAGTAGTAGTAATGCGTTCCTTCATGATTAATTGAGTAGTCATTTCTCTCAGCATTGCTTTTCTATGTGCACTGTCGCGACCCAATTTACGGTATGCCATCAGTTTACCTCCTTTATTTCTTTAATTAATCTTCTTGACGTAATGATAGTCCCAAGTCAGCTAATTTATTTTTAACTTCTTCCAACGATTTACGTCCTAAATTACGTACACGCATCATATCTGCTTCTGTTTTATCAGTCAATTCTTGCAGCGTATTAATACCGGCACGTTTAAGACAATTGTATGAACGAACAGAAAGATCAAGCTCTTCAATTGTCATTTCAAGCTTCTTCTCAGCTGTATCGTCTTCTTTTTCAACCATTACATCATTGAATTTAGTATTTGCATCAGCAGTTTCAAACACTTTAAAGTGTGCAACTAATATTTTGGCTGCGAAACTGAGGGCATCGTTAGGCTTGATTGAACCATCTGTCCAAATCTCTAAAGTGAGCTTGTCAAAATCGTCTCTTTTACCAACACGAGTTGATTCAACTTGATAGTTAACCTTCTTTATTGGAGAAAATAAAGAATCAACCGGAATAACTCCAATTGGCATATCTTCACTCTTATTGTCACTTGCTGCAACGTAGCCACGGCCATTTTTGACAGCAATCTGCATATGCAGATGACCACCATCAGCAATAGTACAAATATATTGATCAGGATTTAGGATTTGAATATCTGCGTCAGCTTTAAGATCATCGGCGGTTACAGTAGCCGGACCCTCTACGTCAATTTCAATAATTTTTTGTTCATCTGAAAAAGACTTTAATTCAAGTTTCTTAAGGTTCAGGATTATCTTAGCGACATCTTCTCTTACGCCTGGAACGGTTGAGAATTCGTGTAAGACATCATCTATTTGAACGTAAACAAGTCCTGTACCTGGGATAGATGTCAGTAAAACTCTACGTAATGAGTTACCTAAAGTAGTACCAAAGCCTCGTTCAAGTGGTTCAATAACAAATTTACCATAAGACTTCTCTTGGTCTACTACGGTAATATTTGGTTTTTCAAATTCAATCATTACTAGGCCCCTTTCAAAACGCAATGTCCTTCATTAAGAACAAAATTAAACACGACGACGTTTTGGTGGTCTAGAACCATTATGAGGAACTGGTGTAACATCGCGAATAGCGGTGATTTCAAGTCCAGTCGCTTGTAGTGATCTAATAGCAGATTCACGACCAGCACCAGGACCTTTAACAGAAACTTCTACATGTTTCATGCCTTGATCCATTGCGCTCTTAGCTGCTGCTTCGGCTGCCATTTGTGCAGCAAATGGTGTAGACTTACGGCTACCTTTAAAGCCTAATGCACCAGCTGAAGACCAGGCAATTGCATTGCCTTGAACGTCAGTAATCATGACTAAAGTATTGTTAAACGTAGAATGAATATGAGCAACGCCTTTTTCAACGTGCTTCTTCACACGACGTTTACGTGCTGTTTTAGGCATCAATAAACCTCCTTAAAATTTTTATTTATTTTTCTTGCTACCCTTACGTGTACGGGCATTATTCTTAGTATTTTGACCGCGAACCGGAAGTCCTCTACGGTGGCGAATACCACGATAAGAACCAATATCAATTAACCGCTTGATGTTCATACTTACTTCTCTACGTAAGTCACCTTCAACGCGGTATTTATCAACTTCTGCACGAAGCTTTTCTTGGTCATCTGGAGTCAAATCTTTTGAACGTATGTCTTCAGAAACACCAGCATCCGCACAAATCTTTTGTGCTGTTGGTTCACCAATTCCGTAAATATATGTTAATGCAACAACTATTCTTTTATCTCTTGGTAAGTCAACACCAGCAATACGTGCCATAAATTGCACCTCCTATTATTTTAACCTTGACGTTGCTTGTGCTTTGGATTTGCAGAGCAAATAACCATTACACGACCATTTCTCTTAATTATCTTACAATGTTCACACATTGGTTTAACAGATGGTCTAACCTTCATGTTTCCCTCCGTTATTACTTTATAAATCGATAAGTTATTCTACCTTTAGTCAAATCATAAGGAGAAAGTTCCACAGTAACACGGTCTCCAGGTAAAATCCGGATATAGTGCATCCTAATCTTACCGGAAACATGTGCTAAAATCACAGCTCCATTTTCCAATTCAACTTTAAACATAGCATTAGGCAGGGTATCAACAACCTTACCTTTTACTTCTATGACATCATCTTTTGCCAAAGCCGTTCCTCCGCATTTAAACAGTCATACTTTGAAATTATAACACGGAAAAGTAAATATACAAATTATTGCTTTTTACTTAAAACCGCATCAACATTCTTAAATACTTCTTCAGGTGTCTGTTCACCATCTACAACAGTTAACAAACCTTTTTTCTGGTAAAAGTCTTTCAGCGGTGCATTCATCTTTTCATTTACTTCCAAACGATTTTGTACTACTTCAGGTTTGTCATCTTCACGTTGGTAAAAGTCATGGCTACCACAACGATCACAAGTATCCTTAACTTTAGGCATTTTTGTAATCTTGTTATATGTTGCACCGCACTTTTTACACATAAAGCGTGCTGATAAACGTCTTATCAAAGTTTCTTCTTTAACTTCAAGTGAAATTACATTTGTTAATTGCTTGTTCATGCGCATAGCAATATCTTCAAAAAGCTCTGCTTGAACAATTGTTCTCGGAAAGCCATCTAAAATATAACCTTCATTAATATCTGACTGACCTAAGCGCTCTTCAACTAATTTAGCAGTAACTTCATCTGGTACCAAATCACCTTTATCAATGTAACTTTTAGCTTCAAGACCAACTTTAGTCTCATTAGCCATTGCTTCTCTAAACATATCCCCAGTTGAAATATGAGTTAGATGATATTTATCGACAATTTGTTCTGATACCGTACCTTTGCCAGCACCAGGCAAACCTAAAAGAAATATATTAATCATTTATCCATTCCTATCTGATGAATCCAACGTATTCTCTCTTCATTAACAATCCGTTAATTTGACGAGATAGTTCTAAGACGACACCAATAACAATTAAAAGGCTAGTACCGCCTAATCCAATTGAACTTGGTAAATCCCAAAAATTAGTAGCAAGCTGTGGCAATAATGCTACTAGACCTAAAAATACAGATCCTACAGTTGATAACCTAATTAGTACCTTTGATACATAATCTTGTGTATCTTTACCGGGCCAAACACTCGGAATGTACGCACCTTGTTTCTGCAAGTTCTTAGCCAGCTTTTCAGGATTAACCTGAACAAAAGCGTAAAAGAATGTAAACAAGATAATTAAAACAGTATAGATTATGACCCCAGGGGTAGTTTGCATACTAAATATGTTGGTCATTATTTTATACCATTGCTGGTCGCCTTGAGATTTCTGAAAGGCCATCAAAATTGTTGCTGGTGTAATAATGAATGAACTAGCAAATATGACTGGAATAACTCCAGAGACATTAACCTTTAATGGCAAAAAACTTTCAGAGCCACTAATAGTTGCTCGTCTTGTGTATTGTATTGGAATTCGACGATCTGCCTGTTCTACCCATGTAACTAATTGGGTTACAATAAGTATTGCAATGATAATCGCGATGAAGAACAAAATCCCTTGCCAACGATCACTAGCATTATTATTGATAACTCCATCTTTATAAAGTTGCCAAAGGCCACGAGGTAGCCGAGCTATAATACCAGCAAAAATTATTACTGAAACTCCATTACCTAAACCTTTATCAGTAATTTCATCACCAAGCCAAGTTAAAAGCATCGTTCCAGCCGTCATTATTATTGCAATTTCGCCATAAGACTGCCAATTTTGTGACTTAACTAGGCCCATTTGTGTTAATGCATTGAAACCAAGCGTAATTCCTAAACTCTGAATAAATGCCACAAACAAAGCAAGCCAACGAGTTACATTATTAGTCTTACGTCGTCCAACTTCACCTTGTTTGCCCCACTCTACTAATGTAGGAACAATATCCATCTGCAATAACTGAATAACAATTTGTGCAGTTATATAAGGTGAAACACCTAGTGAGAAAATTGAATAATTATCTAGTCCCCCACCAGAAACTGTATCCAGCATAGGAACTAAACCAGTTTGTGCAACTTGAGTAATCGCTTTTGCGTTGACACCTGGAACAGTAATATTCGCTCCAATTCGGTATATCAAAAGAATAAAGAGTGTAAAATAAATTTTATTTCTTATTTCTTTATCCTTAAAGGCGTTCTTCAAGGTCGAAAACATTAGATCACCTCAACAGATCCGCCTGCTTCTTCAACTGCTTTTTTAGCAGTGGCGGAAACTTTGTTAACCTTTACGTTTAACTTGACTTTTAACTCACCATTTGCAAGCAATTTAACGCCTGATAATTCCTTCTTTACCAAACCTTTTTCTTTAAGACCAGCAACTGTAACTTCGCTGCCATCCTCAAACTTGTTTAAGTCATCTAAGTTAATGATTGCATACTCTTTACGATTAACGTTCTTAAATCCGCGTTTTGGCATGGTTCTAAATAATGGCATTTGACCACCTTCAAAACCTAGACGAGTATGACCACCTTGGCGAGACAACTGTCCCTTTTGGCCACGGCCAGAAGTTTTTCCAAAACCACTTGAAGTACCACGACCAACACGTTTTCTTGTATTGCGTGAACCTTCAGCAGCATGTAATTCATGAAGCTTCATTAATTGGCACCTCCTCAATTAGTTATTTATTAATCTCTTCAACTGAAATCAGGTGGGCGATTTTCATTAATGCACCACGAGTTGCAGCATTGTCTGGTAAAGTAGCTGTACTATTAATTCTACCTAAGCCAAGAGCTTTCACAACTTTTCGTTGGTTAGGCAGACGGTGCGCAGCACTTCTAATTAAAGTAACTTTTAATTCAGTCATTTATTCAGTCTCCCTAATCTAATTCAGCGTGACGTAGCTTTTCAACATCTTCACTTGTTCTAAGTTTCTTTAATCCATCTATTGTTGCACGAACAACGTTGATAGGAGTATTAGAACCAAGTGATTTAGAAGTAACATCAGCAATACCAGCCATATCCATAACGATACGAACGGCACCACCGGCAGCAACACCTGAACCTGCTGGAGCAGGCTTAATCATGATACTTCCTGAGCCATAATGACCAATTACTTCATGAGGAATAGTAGTACCAACCTTAGGAACCTTGATCATATTCTTTTTACCAGCTTCAACGGCCTTACGGATTGCTTCTGGAACTTCTTGAGCTTTACCAGTACCAAAGCCTACACGACCTTTTTTGTCGCCAACGATTACCAGGGCAGCAAATCTCATTCGTTGACCACCTTTGACAACCTTGGTGACACGATTAATTGCTACTAACTGATCTTCGATGTCGTCTTTATTTCTACGATTATTGCGAGAATCGTTGCGGTTTGCCATGTATTTATCTCCTTTCCTAGAACTCTAATCCGTTTTCACGAGCGGCATCTGCCAATGCTGAAATACGGCCGTGGTATAAATAACCACTTCTATCGAACACTACACTAGTAATGTTTTTTGCTTTGGCTGCTTCGGCAATACCTTTACCAACAGCTTGAGCTTGTTCTACTTTAGTTTGATCCTTTGATACAGCATCATCTAAAGTTGAGGCACTTGCTAGCGTTACACCCGCTACGTCATCAATTAATTGAGCGTAGATGTTTTTGTTTGAACGGAAAACGCTTAAGCGTGGGCGCTCAGCAGTACCAGAAATCTTGCTACGAATACGTTTATGACGCTTTAAGCGCAATTTATTCTTATCTGGTTTTGAAATCACAATTTCACCTCAAAATTTTTTACTATTTACCTGTCTTACCTTCCTTACGACGTACGTATTCGTCAGTATAACGAATACCTTTACCCTTATAAGGCTCTGGCGGACGTACATCGCGAATTTCAGCAGCAAATTGACCAACATTTTGCTTAGAAATTCCTTCTACTTCAATATCAGTTGCTGAAGTAGCTTTTACTGAAACACCTTCTGGTGCAGTCATTACAACTGGGTGAGAATAACCAACATTTAAAGTTAATTTGTTGCCTTGTGCAGTGGCACGATAACCAACACCAATTAATTTTAAAGTTTTCTTGTAACCATCAACTACACCTTCAACCATAGAAGCTAGATTAGCTCTTTCAGTTCCATGAAGTGCTTTATCATTTTCATTTGAACGTGAAAAGTTGATTTTGCCATCTTCTTGTTTAAAGGTGATTTTTGGATCAAAATATCTAGTTAATTCACCCTTAGGTCCCTTAACAGTGATATTGTCACCATTTTTGGTAACAGTGACACTATCTGGGACTTCAATTGTTTTTAAACCGATACGGCTCATTGATTGCTCTCCTTTCTGTCAGAATTACCAAACGTAAGCGATAACTTCGCCACCAACATCTTTTTGTCTTGCTTCTTTGTCAGTAATTACACCTGCAGAAGTAGAAACGATGGCTATACCCAAACCATTAAGTACTTTAGGTAGGTTTTCGGCACTAACATAATTTCTAAGACCTGGCTTAGAAATTCTCTTTAAGCCTGAAATGACACGTTCGCCGTCAGGACCATATTTCAAGAAAATCTTAATCATACCCTGTTTATTATCATCGGTAACTTCGTAATCACGGATGAAGCCTTCGCGTTTCAAGATTTCTGAAATAGATTTTTTAATGTTTGATGCAGGAATTTCAACAGAATTATGTTTCGCCATATTGGCATTTCTAATTCTAGTCAAGTAGTCTGCGATCGGATCTGTCATGACCATTTATGCTATCCTCCAATCCGTATTACCAACTAGCCTTTTTAAGGCCTGGGATTTGACCCTTGTGAGCTAAATCTTTCAAGCAAATACGGCATAAGCCAAACTTACGATAAACGGAGCGTGGACGACCACATCTCTCGCAACGAGTATATTCACGTGAAGAAAATTTAGCAGGACGATGATTTCTAATTTTTTGTGATGTCTTAGCCATTAATGTCCTCCATTATTTTGCAAACGGCATACCAAACTGACTTAAAAGCTCACGAGCTTCTTCATCTGTATTGGCAGTAGTAACGATAACAACATCTAAACCCCTAGTTCTATTAACTTTATCAAAGTCAATTTCTGGGAAAATCAGTTGTTCCTTAATACCTAAAGTGTAGTTACCACGACCATCAAACGAACGGCTTGATACACCGCGGAAGTCACGAACACGAGGAAGTGAAACACTGATTAACTTATATAAGAAATCGTACATTCTATCGCCTCTAAGAGTTACCTTAGCACCAATAGACATACCCTCACGCAAGCGGAAGTTAGCGATTGACTTTTTGGCTTTAGTAACCAATGGCTTTTGACCTGAGATTAAAGTCAATTCTTCTACAGCTTCATCTAAGTTTTTAGCATTAGAAACAGCGTCTCCAACACCCATGTTCAAAACTATTTTTTCAATTTTTGGTACTTGCATAACTGAGCTGTAATCAAACTTTTCTTGCAATGCAGGAACAATTTTTTCTTTATATTCTTGAGCTAAATAATTTGCCATTTGTGTCCTCCCTTCTACTTCTTAGTTTCTTCTTTATTATCATTTGCTTTGCCTTCAGACTTTGCAATGACCTTAACATTTGATGCGTGAATTGAACCTTCTGATTCAACTACACCACCGTTAGCATTAGTCTGTGAAGGCTTTTGGTGTTTCTTAATCTTATTAACGCCTTTAACAACTACACGATTCTTTTTAACGTTAACAGATAAAACAATACCTTCTTTACCTTTGTCTTTTCCGGTAATAACTTTTACTTTGTCACCAGTTTTAACAAACATCAGTGCACCTCACTTATTATAAGACTTCAGGAGCAAGAGAGACGATTTTCATAAAGTCGTGCTCACGCAGCTCACGTGCAACAGGCCCAAAGATACGAGTACCACGTGGACTCTTATCTGCATTGATAACTACACCAGCATTTTCATCAAACTTGATGTATGATCCATCTTCACGGCGTGCGCCTGATTTTGTTCTAACAATAACGGCCTTGACAACGTCACCTTTTTTGACAACGCCACCTGGTGTTGCTTGTTTAACAGTTGCAACCACAATATCACCAATGTTACCAGTCTTACGTCTTGATCCACCTAAGACTCTAATAACTAAAAGTTCTCTGGCACCTGAGTTATCAGCAACCTTCAAACGGGATTCATTTTGAATCACTATATAATCCTCCCCTCACTAAATCCGCAAAATTAAACAGATTTTTTAACAATTTTAACTAAACGAAAGCGCTTTGTACGAGATAATGGACGAGTTTCCATGATACGAACAGTATCGCCAACTTTAGCTTCATTTTTATCATCTTGTGCGTAATATTTCTTTGAATATCTAATACGCTTCTTGTAAACAGGGTGATTCTTATAAGTATCAACAACAACAGTGATAGTTTTGTCATTCTTATCAGAAATTACTTCGCCTTGATATACGTGACGATGATTTCTTTCGATTGATTCGCTCAAGTTAATAACTCCCTTCCACTAATCTTTTTCCAATGCTTTTTCGCTAAGAATTGTTTTAATTCTAGCAATGTTTTTACGGACTTTACCTAGGCGAGCGGTATTTTCTAATTGACCCGTTGCTTGTTGAAAACGCAAATTAAAGAGTTCTTCTTTGTATTGCTTTTCCTTGTCTAACATTTGATCAGTGGTTAATGCTCTGATTTCTTTAGTCTTCATTAGAATTGCCACCTACTTCCGAACTTTTAGTCACAAATTTACATTTAATTGGTAGCTTTGTTGCAGCAAGTCTTAAAGCTTCACGAGCAGTAGCTTCGTCAACGCCACCAATTTCAAACATAATCTTTTCTCTCTTGACTACAGCTACCCAACCTGCAGGTGCACCTTTACCGGAACCCATCCGGACACCAACACCCTTTGCAGTGTATGATTTTTGAGGGAAAATTCTAATCCAAACCTTACCACCACGTTTCATGTAACGAGTCATCGCAACACGGGCAGCTTCAATTTGTTGTGTAGTAATCCAGTGGGACTCAAGGGCTTGTAATCCATATTCACCAAAGGCAATGGTCTTTCCACCCTTAGCAGCGCCACGCATCTTACCACGAAACTCACGACGGTGTTTCACCCTTTTTGGTACTAGAGGCATTATTTGCTTCCTCCCTTCGCAGCTTTTTCGGGCTTCTTACTTTTAGAAGGTAAGATTTCACCCCGGTTAATCCATACTTGAACACCAATTTCACCATATGTGGTGTAGGCATTTACCCAAGCATAATCAATATCAGCTCTTAAAGTTTGTAATGGAACACGACCTTCTGTATGCCATTCTCTTCTTGCCATGTCGGCGCCGTTCAAACGACCAGACGTTTGTACTCTGATTCCCTTAGCACCAGCACGCATTGTTCTTTGAGTAGCCTGACGAGTAGCACGTCTAAAAGCAATACGAGCTTCAAGTTGACTAGCAATGCTTTCAGCCACTAATTTAGCATCAAGATCTGGCTTTTTAATTTCAACAATATTAACGTGTACCTGTTTCTTAGTCAAAGCATTTAGTTCTCTTCTTAAAGCTTCAACTTCAGAACCACCTTTACCAATTACCATACCAGGTTTAGAAGTATTGATTGATACGTTGATTCTGTTGGCTGCACGTTCAATTTCAACAGTAGAAACAGAGGCATTCTTTAACTTTTTATCAATGAATTTTCTGATACGCAGATCTTCATTTAAAGTTTCTTTGTATCCTCTGTCAGCATACCATTTAGATTCCCAGTCACGAATTACGCCGAGACGAAAACCATTTGGGTTAATCTTCTGACCCATTAATATACCTCCCTTAATCGTTCTTTTCTGACACTACTACAACTACATGACTAGTTCTCTTATTAATAGGAGAAGCCATACCTTTGGCACGTGGTCTAAATCTCTTTAAAGTAGCTCCTTCATTTACGTATGCTTCAGATACATAAAGATTGGCACTTTCAAGATCATAATTGTGTTCTGCATTTGCAATTGCTGAGCGTAAAACTTTTTCAACGATTGGGGAAGCAGCTCTAGGCGTAAATTGCAAGATTGCCAATGCTTCAGCAACGTCTTTGCCACGAATCAAATCAACGACTAAACGTGCTTTTCTTGGAGCAATACGAACTGTTCTTGCTTCTGCCCTAGCTGAACTAACTTGTTCTGCCATTTAAGTGTTTCTCCTTTCTTTATTTTGCAGTAGCCTTGTCGTCAGATGTCTTATGTCCACGGAAAGTTCTTGTCGGAACAAATTCACCTAACTTATGACCAACCATATCCTCAGTAATATATACCGGAACATGCTTTCTACCATCGTAAACAGCTATAGTCAAACCAACAAAAGAAGGAAAAATAGTTGAACGACGTGACCAAGTTTTAATAACCTGTTTTTTATCTGTATCTGCTTGTGCATCAACTTTCTTTAATAAGGATGCATCAGCAAAAGGCCCTTTTTTAATACTACGGCTCATTAAATTACCCTCCTTCTATTATTTGCTACCTTTACGGTGACGTACAATTAACTTCTCGCTGGCTCTCTTACTATTTCTAGTCTTGATACCGCGAGCTTTCTTGCCCCATGGTGTCATCGGTTGTGGACGACCTACAGGAGCTTTACCTTCACCACCACCATGTGGGTGATCGTTAGGGTTCATTACGGAACCACGAGATTGTGGGCGTCTACCTAACCAGCGACTACGACCAGCTTTACCTAATTGGATTAATGAATGTTGTTCATTACCTACAACACCAATAGTTGCGCGACAAACTGATAAAATCTTACGAACTTCACCACTCTGTAATTTAACTAAGGTGTACTTACCATCATTACCCAAAACTTGAGCACTGGCTCCAGCACTTCTAACCAGCTGACCACCTTTACCAGGACTTAATTCAATATTGTGAATTGATGTACCAGTTGGAATATTCTTTAATGGCAAAGCGTTTCCTGGCTTAATATCTGCATTAGCGCCAGACTCTACCACATCACCAACTGTTAAACCCTTTGGTGCTAGGATATAAGCTTTTATACCGTCGGTATAGTGAAGAAGCGCAATATTAGCAGTTCTGTTTGGATCGTATTCGATTGCCTTAACTACAGCTTTTGCATTGTCTTTGTTACGCTTAAAATCGATAATACGGTATTTTTGCTTATGACCACCACCACGGTGTCTGCTAGTAATATGACCATAAGAGTTACGACCTGCAGTATGTGATTGTGACTCAAGTAAAGTACGCTCTGGCTTGCTCTTAGTAATTTCAGCAAAGTCAGAAGTAGTCATATTACGGCGACCATTTGTGGTTGGCTTATAAATTTTAATAGCCAATTGACTGACCTCCTATTACTTGTTTTCTTCTTTATTATCGTTATCGTCTTTGAAAATTTTGATGTCGTTTGAATCCTCTGTTAAGGTAACTATTGCCTTACGGGTACGAGCGGTTTTGCCGGAATAACGGCCAACACGCTTATCCTTACCACGAACATTCATGATATTAACTTTTTTGACCTTAACATCAAAAATTTCTTCAACAGCATCACGAACTTGAGTCTTGGTTGCAGTTAAAAGCACGTTGAAAGTGTATTTCTTATCATCCATTAAGTTCGTTGACTTTTCAGTAATGACAGGTCTTAAAATGATATCGTGTGCACTCATTTCGTCGAAGCCCCCTCAACATTCTTTTCAATCATTTCAACGGCTTCTTTGGTCAAGATTAATTTGTCATAGTTGACAACATCTTCAACATTCAAACCATTTGCAGTGATTACCTTAACATTTGGCAAGTTTTTAGCTGAGTATTGAATATTCTTATCTTCAGAAACAACTAAAACTTTGCCTTCAACTTTTAAGCCGTCTAAGATTGACTTGAATTCTTTTGTTTTAGGAGCTGACATTGTCAATTGATCCAAAACAATTAAATCCTTATCAATCAACTTTTGAGAAAGAACAGACTTAATAGCCAAGCGTCTTTGCTTTCTTGGCATTGAGTACGCATAGGAACGTGGAGTTGGTCCGAAAACTACACCACCACCACGCCATTGTGGTGAACGGATAGAACCTTGACGAGCACGTCCTGTACCTTTTTGTTTCCAAGGCTTCTTTCCACCACCACGAACAGCGGATCTATTTTTAACCTTCGAGGTACCTTGACGTCTGCCAGCTCTTTGTCTGATAATTGCGTCAAAAACTACGCTCTCATTTGGCTTAATGCCAAATACTTCATCATTTAAAGTAACTTCACCAGCATCTTTGCCTTTTTGATCAATAACCTTTAAATTAGCCATTCTAGTCCTCCTTCCTATTTATTACTTTTAACAGCAGATCTAACAGTAAGCAATGAATTCTTAGCACCAGGAACATTGCCCTTGATTAACAATACATTCTTGTCTGCTACAACTTTTTCAATTACTAAGTTTTCAATGGTAACTTTCTTCATTCCCATGTGGCCTGGCAGACGTTTGCCTTTAGGCACACGGTTAATGATAGAACCCATTGAACCAGGAATTCTGTGGTATCTTGAACCGTGAGTTTCTGGTCCACGTGATTGGCCCCAACGTTTAATGTTACCTTGGTATCCATGACCTCTTGTAGTACCAGTGACGTCAACTACGTCACCTTCCTTAAATGTGTCCACAGTAACTTCTGAGCCGACTTCGTAGTCCTTAAGCTCAACTCCGCGGATTTCACGTATGAAGCGCTTAGGCGAAGTCTTTGCTTTTGCAGCATGACCTTTTTCTGGTTTGTTGCTCAAAACTTCACGTTTATCCTGATATCCTAATTGAATTGCTTCGTAGCCGTCTGATTCAACTGTCTTAACTTGCATAACTACGTTAGGAGTTGCTTCAACAACAGTAACGGGCACAAGGATACCATCTTTAGTGAAGATTTGGGTCATACCAACTTTTCTTCCTAAGATTCCTTTGGTCATGATTACACCTCTTTCTTTTTAAAATTAAAGTTTAATTTCGATGTCAACACCGCTTGGTAAATCAAGCTTCATTAAAGAGTCAACAGTTTTAGGTGTTGGATTTAAAATATCGATTAAACGCTTATGCGTACGAATTTCAAATTGTTCACGTGAGTCCTTGTTCTTGTGTGGTGAACGCAAAACAGTGAACAATACCCTTTCTGTTGGCAATGGAACTGGGCCTGAAATTTCAGCTCCAGTTCTCTTTGCAGTAGCTACAATTTTAGCAGCTGATTCATCGAGAATACCATGTTCGTATGACTTAAGTCTGATACGAATTGATTGACTTGCCATTAAATTACCTCCTCAACGTCTTCTTTAAAAGATGACTAGCTTCCACAAAAATTACCGGCACCACCTCTGTGGCAATGCAGCCTGGCGTGCCGCAACCTTTTGTATCAATGCTTTACAACAAAATGCGCTTTAAGGCAGAATATGCCCTAGACACACAAAAAATAGTATACCCGTTTTGTGCTTGAATATCAAGGCTCAAAGGACACTTTTCTTGATATTAACGCTAAAATACTATAACTTTAACAAATTTTATAAAATCAAAAAATATAATTCCCAGCAGAAAACAAAAATACTCTCAAACTAGGATAATTTCAACAAACTAGTCTGAATTTCTAATAATAAATTTAATAAGTGTAAGATTAATGTGACTTCAAAAATTCTATTTATAAATCTTTTTAACTTTTAAATTTTTGTTTCTTAATAACTTAATGAAAAAGTTTTAAGCAAAATAAAAAGAGCCATTGGCAAAACCAACAGCTCAATTATTGTATTTAATTTTGTTTAACTATTAAAAATTATTCTGCGTTGCCGCCACGCTTTTTAATAATTTCTTCTTGAATGGACTTAGGAGTTGGTGAATAGTGATCAAAGACCATTGTAAACGTACCACGACCCTGTGTTGAAGAACGCAAAGTAGTTGCGTAGCCAAACATTTCGGCAAGTGGAACCATTGAATTTAGAACTTTGGCACCAGCACGATCTTGCATATTGTCCATCGTACCACGACGAGCAGTAATCGAACCCATTACGTCACCTAAGTAATCTTCAGGTGTGATAACTTGAACCTTCATAATAGGCTCTAGGATAACTGCACCAGCTTTAGGAGCAGCATTTCTCAATGCCAATGATGCAGCAACTTTGAAGGCAGCTTCAGAAGAGTCAACTTCGTGGTAACTACCATCATAAAGCTTAGCCTTGACGTCGATTAACGGATAACCAGCAAGAATACCGTTCTTCATTGATTCTTGCAAACCTGCGTCAACAGCTGGAATAAATTCACGAGGAACAACACCACCGACAATGGCATCTTCAAACTCGTAGCCTTTTCCTCTTTCATTTGGAGTAAATTCAATCCAGACATCACCGTATTGTCCCTTACCACCAGACTGACGGACAAATTTACCTTGTGCCTTAGCAGGTTTAGTGAAGGTTTCACGATAAGCAACTTGTGGCTCACCAATCTTAGCTTCAACATGAAATTCACGCTTCATGCGCTCAACCATGATTTGCAGATGCAGCTCACCCATTCCGGAAATCAAAGTTTGACCAGTTTCAGCATTTGTTTCAGCCCTAAAAGTTGGGTCTTCTTCAGTCAGCTTTTGCAAAGCGATGTCAAGTTTATCACGATCAGCTTTAGATTCGGGCTCAATAGAAACCTGAATAACTGGATCTGGAACTTCCAAACTTTCCAAAATTAATGGGTGATCAGGGTCAGTTAATGAATCACCAGTTGTAGTGTTCTTTAAACCTATAGCACCGGCAATATCTCCGGAAAATACTTCAGGAATTTCACTTCTGGAGTTGGCATGCATTTGCAACAAACGACCAACACGTTCACGGCTATTTTTAGAAGCATTCAAAACGTAGGAACCTGATTCAAGTGAGCCGGTGTAAACACGAATATAAGTCAAACGACCAACAAAGGGGTCAGTAGCAATCTTAAATGCTAAAGCGGAGAATGGCTTTTCATCTCCAGCAACTAATTCAACTTCTTCACCAGTTTTTGGATCATGAGCAACATAAGGTTTAACATCTAATGGAGATGGCAAGTAGTCAACCACACCATCAAGCATCATTTGTACACCTTTGTTTTTGAAGGCTGAACCTGCAAATACAGGGAAGATCTTCAAATCCAATGTAGCTTTACGAATAGCAGCCTTTAATTCATCAACAGAAATTTCATCACCGTTAAGGTATTTCTCCATGATGTCATCATCAACATCTGCTACCTGTTCAATCAGTTCACCCCGACGCTTTTCCGCTTCTTCTTTGTATTCATCAGGAACAGGAATAGTATCCCATTTGGAACCAAGTTTATCTTCATCATAAACATCAGCTACCATGTTAAGTAAATCAATAACACCTTCGAAGCTTTCAGCAGAACCGATTGGCATTTGCACAGCTAAAGCATTGGCATTTAAACGTTCGTGTAAAGACTTAACAGACTTGTCAAAATCTGCCCCAATCTTGTCCATCTTGTTGACAAAAACAATTCGAGGAACACCGTAAGTTTCAGCTTGACGCCAAACATTTTCAGTCTGAGGCTCTACACCAGCTTGAGCATCAAGAACAGTTACAGCACCATCAAGAACTCGCAAGGAACGCTCAACCTCAATAGTAAAATCAACGTGTCCTGGGGTATCAATGATGTTAATTCTGTAATCCTTCCATTGCGCAGTAGTAGCTGCGGAAGTAATAGTAATACCACGTTCTTTTTCTTCATCCATCCAGTCCATTTGGGAATCACCCTCGTGGGTTTCACCAATTTTATGGATTTTACCAGTGTAGTAAAGAATACGCTCTGTTGTAGTAGTCTTACCCGCATCAATGTGGGCCATAATACCAATGTTACGTGTTTTTTCTAATGGAAATTCACGCTTATTAGCCATAGATTTTTTCCTTTCTCTAAAAAATTAGAAACGATAGTGTGCAAATGCACGGTTGGCTTCAGCCATACGGTGAACATCTTCACGCCTTTTAACAGCTGAGCCAGTATTGTTGGAAGCATCAATAATTTCGTTAGCCAAGCGTTCATCCATAGTATGTTCATTACGTAAACGAGCGTATGAAACTAACCATCTTAAACCTAAAGTTGTTCTTCTTTCTGGACGAACTTCAACTGGAATCTGGTAGTTTGAACCACCGATACGGCGTGCTCTAACTTCCAGAACTGGCATAATGTTATTCATAGCTTCTTCAAAAACATCAAGTGGCTCTTTGCCAGTCTTTTCTTTAACGATGTCAAAAGCATCATAAAGGATTGAAGAAGCCTTAGCTCTTTTACCATCAATCATTAAATGGTTGATCAACTTAGTTACGAGCTTTGAATTATATACTGGATCCGCTAAAATATCTCTTTTAGCTACATGTCCTTTTCTAGGCATTATTTAACTCCTCCTTAATCTTTCTTGGCACCGTATTTGGAACGGCCTTGCTTTCTGCCTTCAACACCAGCAGTATCAAGGGCACCACGAATAATATGGTAACGAACACCAGGAAGGTCCTTTACACGACCACCACGAATTAAAACAACAGAGTGTTCCTGTAAATTATGACCTTCACCCGGAATATAAGCAGTTACTTCAATTAAGTTTGAAAGACGCACACGAGCATACTTACGTAAAGCTGAGTTTGGCTTCTTTGGAGTCATGGTACCGACACGAGTTGCAACTCCACGCATTTGAGGTGCTGGGTTAGCTACTAGCTCTTTCTTCATACTGTTGTAGCCATAGCTTAAAGCTGGTGACTTTGATTTAGTCGTCTTAGTATGACGGCCTTTTCTTACCAATTGGTTAATGGTTGGCATTAAATTTTCCTCCTAAAAAATTTATTATTTTGTTCACACATCCAGGAGTTTCTTTTTTTAGTCCCAGATAAATCATCAAAATACACAATGACTATTGTACTCGCTTGCTGTAAAAATGCAAATTATTTTTATTAATTAAAAAGCAAGGTAAATTTTTTGCGTATCTAATTATGCGATTATGCGAGGTAAATAATTATGGAATGGATTTTTGAAATTAGCAATTTTTTAATCGGCACATGCCTAGCTTCTCATGCATGTGTGATTGTCGAAAGAGCCGGCAAAGAAGACTTTATCTTCAGTCGCTCAAAATGCACTAATTGTAATCAGCAGCTGTGTTTACTTGACGAAATACCTTTAATTTCCTATTTGGTACTCCAAGGCCGTTGTCGTTATTGTAAAGTTCATATACCATGTGAATATTTTTTTACAGAATTTTTAGGCGGCTTTGCTTTTTGTAAAATAAATTTCAGCAACATCCATGGGATATATACAGCAATAGTTTTATTTAGCTTACTATTAACTGCAATCAGCGATTATCAAGTTCAGGAATTCGATATTATCTTAGTACTGCCGGCACTTATTATTTCGGTTCTGCATATAATGAATAATTTAAATAGTATTAGTATTATTAGTTTTATTCAGTTTTTACCTATCTTTTTGCTTTTGTTTTTTGAAACAATTAGAAAAAAATGCGGTAGCGGAGACTTAATAATCTACCTAATCTTATCTTTTTACTTTAATTCGAAATTTGCCAATTTAACTTTTTTAACTGCTTCAATAACTCTGCTTATCGTTTTTTTCAGCAGCGAAATGAATAGGAAACAGCCTATAGGATTTATTCCCTTTATTTACATTGGATTAATTATTCAACTTTTATGCAAATAAAAAGCTGCATCCCAGCTAGAATGAGATGACAGCTCCTATAAATCATTAAAATTATTTTTTCAAGTATGTATTAACTGTATCTTGCCATCAAGTTCTGAAAACTTGGCAAAAGTACTATTGCTAATACAACCCCAACTACTCCTTGAATTGTGTTTGTAAAGAGGCTGGCAAAACCTGCGGCCCATGTATAAAGAACTGTATTAGTGATAAAATAGCCGGCTACCATAAAAAATACTCCTACTACTCCAGCAATTGCCCCTCTGACTATTTGATTTCTTAAATTCCAGTACTTAAAGACTAATCCTACAAAGAAGCCTTCTAAACCGTGGACAACAAGAGAAAAAAGCATAAACTGGCCATATCCACCCAGAAGATCAAGTAAAAACCCGGAAAGGCCACCAACTATGCCTCCAGCTACAGGACCAAACAAAAGTGCTACTAAATAAATAATTGCATCACATAAATTAATATTTCCATGAGTCAAGGGCATTGGAATAATGAAAATTCGACTAACAACGACGTTGATCGCAGTTAATAATGCCAATAATACAAGTCTTTTTAAAGAAAAATCATTTTCCCTCAACTTCAACATCCCTCTCATTATTTTTTCTGATTATATCATTTTTTAATCATAATATCACTAATTATTCATAAAATTCCAAATTATAGTATTAATTTTGTTACATTTGTCCTTAGACATAATCTGTAGAAATTTAATATATTCTATCCGCAGCAATACCTAGTGGCATACTTCTTATTATTATGAGTAAATTTTTCAAAGTTAGGAAATTACAACATATTGATGATTACAGCGTTTAACCAACATTTATAACCGGATTTATAATAACTCCAGTTGCGGCAACTTCTATTATTTATTATTTATGATGTCAACAGTTAGTCATTAACAAGACTGTCTGTTATTCATTTTATGATCATTCCACGTGCTTACCGTATATCCAAGTTTAATATTCAGCCATTGGTATCCAAGCAATACTGAAGTTAATGAAAATACTTCGAATTTTTCTGATAGTTGGCATTATTTTATGGACAATATCACATATTTTATAGTCAGATTTTAAAGTAAAAATTTTGGGTAAACAAAAACTGTTCCGTTAGTATTTTCTAACGGAACAGTTTTTTTAATTAATTTAGATTATGATTCCTTAGCTTGGTCTGCTTCCTTCATCTTTTTCTCAATATCAGCAATTGAATAAACAGATTTAGGTTTCTTTACATCTGACTCAGGTTCCATATCACGATAAATCGGAAGACCAGTACCAGCTGGAATTATCTTACCAATAATAACATTTTCTTTTAATCCAAGTAGCGGATCATTCTTTCCTCTGATAGAAGCATCAGTTAGAACACGAGTTGTTTCCTGGAAGGAAGCAGCTGACAAGAAACTGTTGGTTTCAAGAGCGGCTTTAGTAATACCTAAAATTACACTTTGTGCAGTTGCAGGAATACCACCAGAAATAATCACAGCTTTGTTACGTTCCTTAAACTGATTGATATCCATTACCTCACCAGGTAAAAGATCAGTTTCTCCAGGATCGAGCACACGAACTTTTTGCAACATTTGTCTAGTTAATACTTCAACGTGCTTATCTGAAATATCAACACCTTGCATCCTGTATGCTTTTTGGACTTCGACCAAAATATACTCTTCAGTAGTTAATGTATCAGTAACCTGAATTAATTCTTTCGGATCAATAGATCCAAGAGTCAACTTGTCACCGCGATGAACTTCGTCACCCTCAGCAACAGCTACCGAAGCAGTATAAGGCACGCTGTAACTTCTAGTATCGATCCTACCCTTAACAGTAATTTCACGAGTATGTTCAGCAGGATTTTCCTGAATTGAATCAATTACTCCATCTACTTCAGAAATTATCGCACGACCCTTAGGATTACGAGCTTCAAACAATTCCTGCACACGAGGAAGACCTTGCGTAATATCTTCAGCACCTGCAACACCACCATTGTGGAAAGTACGTAAAGTAAGCTGAGTACCAGGTTCACCGATAGATTGAGCAGCAACTGTACCAACTGCTTCACCAACTTCGACTTCTTCTCCAGTGGCAAGGTTCATACCGTAACACTTGCGACAAACACCATGTGGTGTATCACAAGTTAGGATCGAACGGATCTTCACGTTAGTTACACCAGCATCACAAATCTGATGTGCTAAGTTTTCATCCATCATGACATTGCGACCAACAATTGTAGCTCCAGTCTTTGGATCCTTCACTGTTTCGGCAGTAAAGCGGCCAAGTAAACGATCATAGAGCGGTTCAATTAATTCGTCACCCTCCATAATTGCATGAACATTAATGCCACGGTCAGTCCCACAGTCATCATCACGAATAATAACATCCTGTGCAACATCTACTAGACGACGAGTCAAGTAGCCAGACTGAGCAGTCTTCAAGGCGGTATCGGTCATTCCCTTACGAGCACCATGAGTAGACATGAATAATTCTAGAACTGACAAACCTTCCTTAAAGTTAGAAGTAACTGGAATTTCGAACAACCCACCGTTTGGTGTAGCCATCAAGCCACGCATACCAGCAAGCTGTGTAAAGTTGGAAATGTTACCACGAGCTCCTGAATCGGCCATGATAGTAATAGGATTACGTGGGTCATAAATCTGGGCAATTTCATCTTGAACTTGATCTTTACAATCATTCCAAATGCTAATTACCCTGTCGTGTCTCTCATCTTCAGTGATTAAACCACGTCTAAACTGTTTAGACACAATATCTACTTGTTTATGGGCTTTAGCAACCTTTTCATCTTTATCTTGGATTTCAGGAACATCGGTCATCCCGATTGTAATACCAGAAGTAGTTGAACTGGTATAACCTAAAGTCTTTAAGTCATCAAGATATTCAGATGTTCTTTGAACCTTATAATATTTATAAATTGTAGCAATTGAATCAGACAGGAATGATTTCTTAAACGGTGTAGAAATCAAATCACTTGCAACACTATCAATTTTTTCATGGATATCTTCGCCCGGTTCCAAGAAATACTTGGAAGCAAGTGGGTTATTTAAATTTTCTTCAGTTGGCTCATTAACATAGAAATAGTCATCTGGGAAAATCTGATTGAAAATGATTCGACCATAAGTAGTGACAAAAATACCATGTTCATATCCTTTTGGCCATGCCTTTTCTGGCATCGAATCAGCTGACATCCCAATAATGGTGTGATAATGAATGTCACCATTATTATATGCAACGGTTGCTTCATCAGGTGAGTTGAAAATCATTCCTTCACCTTCACGGCCCTTTTCAGCTTGAGTTAACCAATAATTACCCAAAACTATATCTTGAGATGGAGTAACAATTGGCTTACCGTCCTTAGGAGCCAAAATATGGTGAGCAGCCAGCATTAGCATCCGTGATTCAGCAACAGCTTCGTCAGATAGTGGCACGTGGATAGCCATCTGATCACCATCAAAGTCGGCATTGTAAGCCTCACAGGCAAGAGGGTGCAGACGAATTGATTTGCCCGGCACTAAAACAGGTTCAAAAGCTTGGATACTCAAACGGTGTAAAGTAGGAGCCCGGTTTAATAATACCGTTCTTTCCTTAATCACGTCTTCAAGTACATCCCAGACATCATCATCTTCACGATCAATTTTACGCTTAGCACTCTTAATATTTGTAGCAATCTTGCGTTTAACTAATTCGTGCATTACAAATGGTTTGAACAATTCTAGAGCCATCGGGCGAGGAACACCACATTGATAGAACTTAAGCTTTGGTGAAACATCAATAACTGAACGACCTGAATAGTCAACACGCTTACCTAATAAGTTTTGACGGAAACGTCCCTGCTTACCCTTAAGCATGTGTGATAAAGATTTAAGTGGACGATTACCTGGTCCAACCACAGAACGACCACGACGACCATTATCAATCAATGCATCAACGGCTTCTTGCAACATCCGTTTTTCATTTTGCACAATAATATTAGGAGCATTTAAGTCAAGTAATCTCTTTAACCTGTTGTTACGGTTGATAACACGACGGTATAAGTCATTTAAATCAGAAGTTGCAAACCGACCACCTTCTAGTTGGACCATTGGTCTTAAATCTGGTGGTATAACCGGAACAGCATCAATAACCATCCATTCAGGCTTGTTACCAGAATCTTTAAAGGCGTCAAGAATATCAAGACGTCTGATTGCTCTAGTCCGTTTTTGACCGGTTGCAGTTTCCAATTCTTTCTTTAAATCGGTAACTTCTTTATTCAAATCAACCTTACGGAGTAAATCACGAATTGCTTCTGCACCCATTTTTGCGGTAAAACGATTGCCATATTTTGCCTTTTGTTCACGGTACTCAGCTTCCGTCAAAAGTTGTTTAAATTCAAGGTCAGTGTCGCCTGGATCAATTACAATATAAGCCGCAAAATAGATAACTTCTTCGAGAAGTCTGGGAGAAATATCCAAAATAAGTCCCATTCTTGATGGAATACCTTTAAAGTACCAAATATGAGTAACTGGGGCAGCCAATTCAATATGACCCATTCGCTCCCTTCTAACTTTAGAGGAGGTAACTTCAACACCACAGCGATCACAAACGATGCCACGGTATCTCACACCCTTATATTTACCACATGCACATGACCAATCTTTAGTCGGTCCAAAAATTCTTTCATCGAACAAACCGTCTTTTTCTGGCTTTAAAGTACGGTAATTAATAGTTTCTGGCTTTTTGACTTCACCATATGACCAGCTACGAATTTTATTCGGAGAGGCAAGACCAATTTGCATGCTTTCAAATTTATTTACATCGATCAAAAGTTTAACCTCCTACTTATTGAGAAATCTTATTATCATCGTCTGATTGATCTACAGGTACATTAGATTGCTCTGTCTCCGTTTCATCATCTTCGGAATCAGCGGTTTCTTCGGCTAACTTCTTCCGTTGTTGCTCTTCCGCCATCTTGGACAATGTGTCTATGTTCAAATGCTCATTTGAATCATCATCCATATCACGCAACTCAATTTCTTTATGATTCATATCAAGAACACGTATATCCAGTCCTAGTGATTGCAGTTCTTTAACAAGAACGCGGAATGATTCTGGGACACCAGGTTTAGGAATTCTTTCTCCTTTAACAATTGCCTCATATGCTTTAACACGACCAACAACATCGTCTGATTTGTATGTCAATATTTCCTGCAAAGTATAAGCTGCACCGTATGCTTCGAGTGCCCAAACTTCCATTTCACCGAAACGCTGACCACCAAATTGTGCTTTACCTCCAAGAGGTTGTTGAGTAACCAATGAGTAAGGCCCAATTGACCGTGCATGAATCTTATCATCAACCATGTGAGTTAATTTCAGATAATGCATGATACCGACAGAAACACGGTTATGGAATGGCTCACCTGTGCGGCCATCATAAAGAACAGTTTTACCATCTTTATCGATACCAGCCTTATGAACAGTGTCCCAAACATCGTCTTCGCTGGCACCATCAAATACTGGTGTTGCCACATGAATACCTAAATTAGCTGCAGCACGACCAAGGTGCAATTCCAAAAGCTGACCAATATTCATACGTGAAGGAACACCCATTGGGTTCAAACAAATGTCTACTGGAGTACCATCTGGCAAGTATGGCATATCCTCTTCGGGAACAACTGCAGCAACAGTACCTTTGTTACCGTGACGACCAGACATCTTATCCCCGACTTGAATCTTTCTCTTTTGCGCAATATATACACGGACTAATGTATTAACACCAGGAGATAGTTCATCACCATTTTCTCTAGTATAAACTTTGACATCGCGGACAATACCGCCACCACCGTGAGGAACACGCAGTGATGTATCACGAACTTCGCGGGCTTTTTCACCAAAGATAGCATGAAGAAGTCTCTCTTCTGCTGATAATTCAGTAACACCTTTAGGTGTAACTTTACCAACCAAAATATCTCCGTCATGTACTTCGGCACCTACACGGACAATACCTTGACCATCAAGATCTTTAAGTGCATCTTCACCAACATTTGGCAATTCACGAGTGATTTCTTCAGGGCCAAGCTTAGTGTCTCGAGCTTCTGATTCATAATCTTCAATACTAATTGAAGTATAAACGTCATCTTTAACAAGCCGCTCAGAAAGCATGATGGCATCTTCGTAGTTATACATATTCCAAGTCATAAAGGCGATAACAGGATTTTGACCAAGAGCAAGTTCACCATGATCCATTGTCGGACCATTGGCAATAACTTCACCTTTTTCAACCTTATCACCTAAATTAACGTTAGGAGTTTGATTGTAAGATTTTGAATTATTTGAACGACGATATTTTTCCAGTGTATATTTATCTAATGTACTGTCATCGCGTCTAACTCTAATTGTGTTAGCATCAACATATTCAACAGTACCAGCAGCTTTAGCCAAAACAGCAGCTCCTGAATCATGAGCCGCACGATACTCCATACCTGTACCGACAAGGCAGCTATGAGGATTAATCAATGGTGCAGCTTGTCTTTGCTGGTTAGCTCCCATTAATGCACGGTTAGAGTCATCATTTTCCAAGAAAGGTATACATGCAGAGGCAACCGAAACAACCTGCTTAGGAATAACGTCCATGTAGTCAATTTTATCTGGACTAACTTCGACGTTATCTTCTTTGTGACGTGCTAAAACAAGATCATCTTTAAATGAACCGTCCGGATTAAGTGGAGTATTAGCACCAGCAATAATATAGTTATCTTCAACATCAGCTGTAAGATAATCAATCTTGTTAGTAACTTTGTGTGTCTTCCATGAAACACGACGGTACGGTGTCTCAATAAAACCGTATTTGTTAATCACTGCATACGTAGCAAGAGAGTTAATCAAACCAATGTTTGGACCTTCAGGAGTTTCAATTGGGCATAAACGACCATATTGAGTATAGTGAACATCCCGCACTTCATATCCTGCACGGTCACGAGTTAAACCACCAGGCCCTAAAGCTGACATACGACGCTTATGCGTTAATTCTCCTAATGGGTTATGCTGATCCATAAATTGTGACAATTGTGATGAACCAAAGAACTCTTTGATGCTGGCTACAATTGGTCTAATGTTAATCAATTGTTGTGGTGTAACGGTTGAAGGATCCTGAATTGACATTCTTTCTCTTACAACACGTTCCATACGAGCCAAACCAATTCTAAATTGATTCTGCAATAATTCGCCTACACGACGAATACGACGGTTACCAAGGTGATCAATATCATCGGTTGTACCAATTTCATCTTGTAATAGGAAGAAATAATTAATTGATGCCAGAACGTCAGCCGGTGTCAGATATTTAACTTTCTTATCAATATGACCATTAGAAATCAATTTGACAACGCGTTCTGGATTTACTTTGGAGTAAACTTTAATTTCCTGTACGTTAATTGGATCAGGTAACACGCCTTCTTGAGATGGCTGGTAAGTAACCATTTTAAAGTCATCACGGTCAAGATACTTTTCAAGTGTGTCCATTACTTCATGAGTCACAACAGTACCTTTTTTCGCAATAATTTCACCAGTATCCGGATCTGCTAGCGTTTCAGCCAAAGTTTGACCATATAAGCGGCTCTTTAATGATAATTTCTTGTTAACTTTATAACGACCAACAGGCGCTAAATCGTAACGACGTGGATCAAAGAAACGTGCATAAAGCAGTGATCTTGAAGAATCAGTTGTTTTTGGTTCACCAGGACGAAGACGTTCATAAATATCCTTTAACGCTTCAGCTACACGAGAATCAGCGGGGTTTTTATGGACATCCTTATCCAAAGTAAATTGTAATGTATCACTTTGGCCAAAAACATCTAAAATTTCATCATCTGAGCCAATTCCAAGAGCCCTGACTAAAACTGTCAGAGGCAATTTACGAGTACGGTCAACGCGAACATAAGATACATTTTTAGCATCAGTTTCATATTCAAGCCAGGCGCCACGGTTAGGAATTACGGTAGTACCAAAGATTTGACGGCCATTTTTATCATAATCACCAGAATAATAGACACTTGGAGATCTAACCAGCTGGGAAACGATAACTCTTTCAGCACCATTAATAATAAATGAACCGGATTCAGTCATTAAAGGTAAATCACCGAAGAAAACATCCTGAGTTTTGATTTCACCTGTTTTTTGATTGGTTAATTTTAAAGTCACGTGCATTGGAGCAGCATAAGTTGCATCATGGTCACGTGCTTCGTCAACAGTATATTTTGGCTTTTGCAGTTTATAACCCAAATATTCCAGGGAAAGCTTACCTGAAAAGTCACTAATTGGCATAATATCGTCAAAAACGTCTTTAATACCCTCATCCAAAAACCATTGGTATGATTCGGTTTGAACATCTGTCAAATTAGGCAGGTCCAGCACTTCTTTAATGCGGGAAAAGCTACGTCTTGTCCGATGTTTGCCAAAATTCACTACGTGTCCGTTTAACAAGGAGAAAACACCCTTTCTGTCAGAGAAAGCTAATATTACATTTTGATTACAAATTCAAAAAGCCGGAATTTTATGCATAAAAAAGACAAAAACAACAAAAGTCGTTTTTGTCCTTTATTATTTTGCTGGACAATAGATCAGCAAAATCCTGAAAATCAGCCTTTTAATCACGCATTACTATAACAAACTATTACAAGTGTGTCAATTAATTTACTTCGCTCCTACTAAGTTATTTTCTTTATCAATATCAAATTTTAAATGATTATGACTACAACCAATTTTAAGAATATCGCCACTAATAAGATCACCCTTGATTAACATTGTGGCAATTTCATCCTCAATATCCTTTTGAATTGCACGTCGCAGCGGTCTTGCACCCATTTCAGGATTATAACCATCTTTTGCAATTTTATCGAGTGCTGCACGAGAAATTCTTAATTGAACTCCTTGTTTATGCAAACGATCTATTAGTTTACGAGTTAATAGAGTAACAATTTGACGTAATTGTTTTTGATTGAGTTCATCAAAAATGACTGTTTCGTCAATTCTATTCAAAAACTCAGGTCTAAAGAATTGCTTTAGTGCTTCGCGTACGCGATCCTGACGTAATTTTACTTGACTAGTATTATCAGCATTAAATCCTACAGCCTTAGTTTCAAATAGTGAACGGGATCCTAAATTAGAAGTCATAATAATAATAGTATTTTTAAAGTCTATTTTACGTCCTTTGGAATCAGTTAAAAAACCATCTTCCAAAACTTGTAACAGCAAATTAAATACATCTGGATGCGCCTTTTCTACTTCATCAAATAGTACGACCGAGTATGGATGCCGGCGAACCTGTTCAGTCAACTGGCCGCCCTCATCATAGCCAACATAGCCCGGAGCAGAACCAATCAATTTACTATTAGCTATTTGATCCATATATTCAGACATATCAATTCTAATCAAATTGTTTTCAGAACCAAATATGGCTGCGGCAATTGCTTTTGCCAATTCGGTTTTACCAACACCTGTCGGTCCCAAAAACAAGAAGGAACCAATCGGTCTATTTTCATCTTTAATACCGCTGCGACTTCGCCTGACCGCCCTGCTGACAGCAGAAACTGCTTTGTCCTGACCAATGATGCGCTTATGTAAGTCTTTTTCCAAATTGGCTAAGTGCTTAGTTTCATCCCGATTCATTTGGGTAACGGGAACACCGGTCCAATTAGAAACTACTTTAGCAACATCTTCAGGTTGAACTATAGCACCTTTACTAGTTGATTCATCTAGCTTTGTTGTTAATTCATCTTGTCTTCTTTGCAAACTATTTTGTCTTTCCTGCAATTGAGCAGCTTTAGCAAAATTCTGGTTAACTGCAGCATGATTCTTTTCGCCAATGACTTTCTCGATTTGATCATTAAGTTGCAATAACTGATTGTTAGAACCTTTACCTGACTTAATCTTAACCGCAGCACTTGCCTCATCAATTAAATCAATTGCCTTATCTGGTAAATAACGGTCAGAAATATAGCGGCTAGAAAGATCAATTGCATTTTCTAAAGCAGAATGAGATATTTTTACATGATGAAATTTTTCGTATTTTGGTTTTAAGCCATCCAAAATTGCTAAAGTTTCAGCATGAGAAGGTTCATTTAACCTTACAATTTGGAACCGACGAGCTAAAGCCTGGTCCTTTTCGACATACTTTTGATACTCATCAAAAGTTGTTGCTCCAATCATTTGGATATCGCCACGCGCTAAAGATGGCTTTAAAATATTAGCTGCATCAATTGAGCCTTCAGCGCCACCGGCTCCAATCAAAGTATGCATTTCATCCACAAAAAGAATGATGTTGCCATTTGCAGTGATTTCTTTAATGATTTTTTTCATGCGGTCTTCAAATTCACCACGGTATTTAGTGCCGGCAACAAGACCACCTAAGTCAAGTGACACCACTTGCTTTTTTAATAAATCGTGTGGGACTTTTTTCGCAACAATTGCAGTTGCTATCGCTTCTGCCACTGCCGTTTTACCAACACCCGGTTCCCCAATTAAAACCGGATTATTTTTATTACGCCGGGATAAAATTTCAATAACTCGAGCTACTTCTCGATCTCGACCAATAACAGGATCTATTTCACCATTTTCAGCTCGTTCGTTTAAATTAACTGAAACCTGATCAAGAGTTGGCGTACTTGAATTTTTATTAGTGCTTTCTTCAGTGCCATTAAAACTGGACCAGCTACTATCATCAGATTGATCACTGTTATCCATGTCTTGTTCGTCTTCACCTAAACTGTGTAAAATGTCATTACGCAAACCATCAAGATCAATATTTAAATTACGTAAGATTACAGATGCCAATATTTGTTCATTGAGCACCATGCCTAACAGAATATGGCAGGTTCTAATCTTAGAGGAACCCTCACGTTCTGCTAAAGTGCCAGCATATGCCAAGACCATGCTGAGGCGCGGTGACATTTGCATGTAACTGGTTTTACCAGCTGAACCATAGCCTGTATAACGTTCAATTTCTTCACGAATCGCTTTCGGTGTTGCACCCCAGGCCCGCAAATTCTTGCCGGCTTCACCATCAGATTCAATTACCATCGCAAGTAGTACGTGTTCAGTACCAATTAAACGATGATGAAAATTCTGTGCTTGTTCACGTGCAATTTCTAATACTTGATTTGCACTGGTTGTATAAGATTTTTTCATCATTGCACCACCTTTAAAAAATGACGTGTATACACTATAAACCTTTTTGACAATTTGTAAAATATTCTGTTTGCAGCAGAAATCTTAGTGTCAAAAAACTTTGCAATCATTATATCAAATACAAGCAGTTCGTGCGACCCAATCCTTCTTTATTATTTAAATTAGAAATAATTTTTCAACAGAATACTTGTGCAAGAATCTTAGTGGGCTGTTATAACTTCCAAAAAACTAAAAATTCTCATACTAGCAAAAATAAATTACCAACATGAGAATGTAACTGCATATTATTGGGAAAACAGATATTGTACTCAGTTCTTAAAATACCTTTATATCAACGATTATAGCAATAATTTCGACATATGAAGTCGATTTTAGCCTTTCCAGACGTATAAGATATTTCGTACATTGAAGAATACTAACCATTAAGTTAAAAAACTATAAAATAATTGATTACAGCTGGTTATGCTAACAAATGTTGCCCTAATCTAAAAATAAATGTATTGTTTTCACCTAATAAAATTCAATATATTTATTTCCTTAAACTAGCTTTTATAACTGTTTTTTTATATTATTGCTTTGAGTATTCTAAATGGTTAGTGACAAGAATTTATACTCGAGAACTAAACAGAAGAAGTTATAATGCCAATACGCTTCCTAAAGATAATGATAAAATTTGAACATAATATAATTTTTATATGAGAAACAGTATGCAAAGATTTCACTATAAAAACCAAGAATATGATGGACTTGTAATTTTTCCTTTTGATCCCAACGCAAAAGATAATACAATGCAATTAAATGAATTTGCTGAAATAATTGGTGAAGGACTACTTACCAAAGAAAAGTGGAAACCAATACCTACCGAAAGCAATAGGAATAAGATAGTGCCAAATGAAGATGGTACATCAATTATGGAAATTCCAACTTTAAATGGTTTAAAGAAGTTACTGGCTATAGCTCAGCCGATAAGTTATTTAACAGTAAAACGAACTTGTGAACTAAACTTTAAATCTCAAGAAATTTTTAATGAAGAATCATATAGCGGTGACTATTATTTAAAAGAGCCTGGCATAATTGAAAACTTATTATACAGAGTTGAGAATTCAATTGTTTTCGGAGAAAATCGTCTACCAACAATAATCACTAAAGCTGCTAGTCTATGGTATACAATCGCCAGATACCAGGCATTTAGCAATGGGAACAAAAGAACAGCTTTATTAGCAACTGTAGACTTTTTGCAAAATAATTTTTTGATCTTTAATTTAGGGCCAAAAACGGACTTAGAAAAACAGCTCTATAACGTTTCACTTAAAATTGCTAATGATGAGTATTCGGAAGAAAACGTCAAATTATTTATTAAGGACCATGTTATAGTAGATTTTGATATGCTTAATTACCTTATAACTTACGTTCCACAGTTTAAAATAATAGACAGTTGAATTTAATTGTGGTAGTTTGTAGAATTAGGAAGGTAGGAGGATAACATCATGGAAAATAAATTTAGATTAATTTCTCCTTCTGAAGAACAAATCAGAAAATCATCTAGGCCTAGAAGTAAACAAGAAGAACAACTTATACATGAATATAGAAATAATCAGATTCAGAATAATAAACCTTTAATACGAGTTTTAAAAAGGTTGAGTAAAACTTAAATGGCTCTTTGTCAAATCCTGTTGATAGAGCTTAAATGAATAGAATCAAGCAGCTAATAAACTGCTTGGTTCTTTTTCTTTTACCTTGTTTTCTGCTAATCTAATCCTGGTTAGCAGATTGTGGAAGTTGGCGTAGCCAAAAGCTGTGCGCTCAATTTGTTTAATCTTGCGATTGAAGCCCTCTAAGCAGCCGTTGGAATAATTCAATGTTATCCCGTTAATTACTGCTTTCAGGTTATGCTTAAAAGTTAACAGGGTTTAATGCATTTGCCAGCCAACTTCTTCTTTAGCATGAATCACTTCTTTAATTGCCAGCGGATCATTGGCAGCCAAAGCTTCATAAAATGCCTGCAGCAGGTTGTAGGCATTAGTGAGCTCCGTGCTGCAGGTGATGCCTTCGTTGACTACCTGCTCTTGTGTCAGATTGTCTTTGCAATTCCAATTGTAATGCGGATGAATTTGGTCGAGTTCCTGGTACTTCTTGAGATACAGTTTCCAGGGTGCTTTAAGCAGTTGGTATTCTCTGCTAGTCTTTTTGAATTTCTTCATGACCTGCACGCGCAGGGAGTTGAAGGAGCGCGTAAGCATTTGTACCATGTGAAAGCGATCAATCACAAGCTCAGCGTTGGGAAAGCATGCTCGTACAATGTCTTGATAGTAAAAATTCAGGTCCAGAGAAACTGTTTTGCCGCAGGCG
>NZ_JACFRN010000007.1 GCF_016100975.1 Lactobacillus sp. W8174
AGCTCAGTTGGTAGAGCGCTTGACTGTTAATCAAGATGTCGTCAGTTCGAGTCTGACAGCCGGAGCGAGCAAAGAGAAGAGGACCTGAAGGTCCTCTTTTTTTCTATTCATTAACCATAAAAGGCTAGTTTTAATATATTAGAAAAATGTTAGGCAATAGTTAGAGAAAGTGACACAGAGCCTGTTTCACGGTACAATATTAGCGGATACATTTTATCTAAAGGAGGAAATCTCATGGTAGGAATTGTTTTAGCCAGCCATGGTGGATTTGCCGATGGAATTGCGCAGTCTGCGCAAATGCTGTTTGGCGAACAAGACAATTTTGCTCATGTCATTTTAAAGCCTGATGAAGGGCCAGATGATATAAGGGGCAAAATGGAAACAGCAATAACTTCATTTGAAAATCAGGATGAAGTACTGTTAATAGTTGATTTGTGGGGAGGTACGCCGTTTAATCAAGCTAATACTCTGCTTGAAAAGCATCCTAATTGGGCAGTTGTCACTGGTATGAATTTACCAATGGTTGTTGAAGCTCTAACTCAGAGGATGACAAACCCTGACATTACCGCTCATCAAATTGCAACAGCTGTTGTTGAGCCAGCAAAAGATGGTATTAAAACCAAGCCGGCAGAATTAATGCCAAAGGAAACTGCAGGTACAAAACCGCAGGCACAAACAGCATCTTCAGCTAAAAAGAAGACTATCCCGGAAGGCACTGTTGTTGGTGATGGTCACATTAAATTTGTTTTAGCTCGGATCGATTCACGATTATTACACGGCCAAGTGGCTACTGGTTGGATACCAACTATGCATCCAGACCGGGTTATCGTAGTTTCAGACAATGTAGCTAAAGACGAAATGCGTAAAAGCATGATTCGTGAAGCTGCACCTGCAGGTGTTAAAGCGCACACTGTACCGTTGAACAAGTTAGTTGAGATAGCTAAGGATCCCCGTTTTGGTAACACGCACGCCTTACTACTTTTTGAAAATCCAGAAGATGTTTTAAAAGTGATAAAAGCAGGTGTAGACATTAAAACAGTTAATGTTGGTTCAATGTCCTATAAAGTTGGAGATGTCAATGCTAACAATGTATTGTCTATGAATCAAGAAGATGTTGATACTTTCCACGAACTTGAAAAAATGGGAGTTAAGTACGATGTGCGGAAAGTTCCAACTGATAAAGAAGGCAATATGGAAGCTATTTTAAATAAAGCTCAAAGTTTGCTTGACGAGCAAAACAAGTAAGAGAATAGGAGTAAAAAATGAACGCTATTCAAATGATTTTAGTTGTCATAGTTGCCTTTCTTGCAGGTATGGAAGGCATCTTAGACCAATGGGAATTTCATCAACCATTGGTTGCTTGTACATTAATTGGCCTAGTAACCGGAAATCTGGTTTTAGGTGTTATCCTAGGTGGTTATTTACAAATGATAGCCTTGGGTTGGGCTAATATCGGTGCCGCTGTTGCGCCTGATGCTGCTTTAGCTTCTGTTGCGTCGGCTATTATTTTGGTTCAAAGTGGTCAAGGAACAAAGGGTATTGGGATGGCTACAGGTATTGCGATGCCTCTGGCCGTTGCTGGACTCTTTTTGACTATGATTGTGCGGACAATTTCTACTGGTATTGTGCACATTATGGACGCAGATGCTAAAAAAGGTAATTGGCGTAAAATTAATATGTGGCAATGGATTGACGTTTGTCTGCAAGGATTAAGAATTGCCATTCCAGCTGCATTGCTGTTAGCTATTCCAGCATCGACTGTTAAATATTGGCTAGGTTTAATGCCAGCATGGCTAAGTGATGGTATGTCAATCGGTGGTGCCATGGTTGTTGCCGTTGGTTACGCAATGGTGATCAACATGATGGCCAGCCGTGAAGTTTGGCCGTTCTTTGCTATCGGTTTTGCTTTAGCAGCTATTAAAGATTTAACTTTGATTGCTTTGGGTGCCATTGGTTTGGCAATGGCTCTGATGTATTTAGCATTAGAGTCAAAAGGTGGCAATAACAGCAGTTCAAATTCTGATGATGAAGGTACCGGCGATCCACTCGGCGATATCATAGATGACTATTAGAGTGATATTTAAGAGGAGGATTTTACAATGGCTGATAAAAAAATAAAATTAACTAAAACCGACCGCTTCAAAGTTATGTGGCACTCACAATTTTTGCAGGCTTCATGGAACTACGAAAGAATGCAGAATGGTGGATATGCATATTCACTTATTCCTGCTTTAAGAAAACTTTATCCTAAAAAAGATGATATGGCTGCTGCTTTGCAGAGACACCTAGTCTTTTTTAACGTTCACCCTTACTTAGTATCGCCAATTCTCGGTGTTACTTTAGCATTAGAAGAGGATAAGGCTAACGGAGCTAAAGTTGAAGATGAAGCTATTCAAGGTGTTAAGGTTGGAATGATGGGACCTTTAGCCGGTGTCGGTGATCCTGTATTCTGGTACACTGTACGGCCAATTGTTGGTGCTCTAGGTGCCTCAATGGCTATTCAAGGCAATATTTTAGGACCAATTTTGTTCTTCGTTATTTGGAACGTAATTAGATTGGCCTTTATGTGGTACACACAGGAATTTGGCTACAAGGCTGGTTCTGCGATTACTAATGATATGTCTGGTGGTCTATTGCAAAAGGTAACCCGTGGAGCTTCGATGATGGGTATGTTTGTTTTAGGCTCCCTGATTGAACGCTGGGTTAACATTAAGTTCACTCCGATTGTTTCAAAGACGCCTGTCCAAAAGGGTGGCTATATTGATTGGGGCTCACTTCCAGCCGGTGCTAAAGGTATTCAACAAGCTTTAATTGATCAGGCAAATGGCTTGTCTTTAACCAAGTTTAAAGTTACTACTTTGCAAAACAACTTGGATAGTTTAATCCCTGGTTTAGCTGGACTACTTTTGACTTTCCTGTGTATGTGGTTGTTAAAGAAGAAAGTTTCACCAATCGTAATTATTATTGCCATCTTCATTGTTGGTGTCGTTTTGCATGTTCTGCATGTGCTTTAATCTAAAATGGTTGAATCAAGTAACACCAAAGTTGATTTAACGACAAATGCGACTTGGTTTCGCTCGTTATCTACATACGGTAAAGTAATGGTCGGAGATAAGGCATTTGAATTCTATAATGACCGCAACATCTCTGATTATGTCCAGATTCCGTGGCCAGAAGTTACTTATGTGGTGGCGGATGTTTATTTCCATGGACGCTATATACCTCGTTTTGAAATTCGCACTCGTGCAAACGGAAAATTTATTTTTACAACACGTAATAATAAAAAAACTTTGCGTGCTATTCGTAAGTATGTCCCCGCCAATAGAATGCGGCAGGCACTGGGATTGTGGCAAAAAATCAAAAGAAGAATAATGCATAAATAAAAAGTTCCTAGACAAAAATAATTGTCTAGGAATTTTTTACTTAATTCTTGCTTTTAATACTTATTTCTCCGACAACACCTAATTCACCAGCAATTTCTGTTTCAAAGCTTGCATTGCTACGCCTTCTTTTCTTCGTGCCAAATTTTAGACAGGGTTGACAAAACTATAAAGATTAACAGTGCTGAAATCATGGAAATCCTGTTTTCAGGCAAAATCAGCAGTAATATGATCATCAAAATGAAAAAGATCAAGGTGATATAGTCCCAGAAAGGGAAACCAGGCATTTTAAAATCGGTAAGTTCTTGTGCAGGTGTCTTTTTCCGGTAGGCAATATGTGTTAAAAGCATCAAGCACCAGATAATTAAAAACATACTGGTGGAGGTTGAAGAAATAAAATTAAATGCCTCATTGCCGATGACAATGATAACAAAAGGTGCTAAGGCCATTAGGCAGGCTGATAGAGTTAAAGCATTCTGGGGCAATTGCCTTCTCAGATGACCAAACGTCTGGTTAAATTTGCCTTTACCGTTAAAAGTAACAGAAAATAGCAATCTGCCTGCACTGTATAAAATACTGTTAGTCGAGGAAACAGCAGCAGAAATAACCACAAAATTGATAATTGAGCCGGCATTGCGGATGCCAGTTGCCGCTAGGGTCTGCACAAACGGACTAGAATTAGTAGTCACTTTATTCCAGGGAATCACTACTAAAATAGCAATAATGGCCAGTACATAGAATAAAATGATACGCATTGGGACCTCATTAATAGCCTTTCTAATTGTTACTTTGGGGTTTTGCGCTTCGGCAGCAGTTAATCCGACTAATTCAACGCCAACAAAGCTAAAGATAACCATTTGAAAACCTGAAAAGAACCCGGTGCCGCCTTTAGCAAAAAAGCCACCATGTGTGGAAAGGTTAGCAAGAGTAACGGGTCCAAAAGAGGTCTTGCCACCAGTTATTAACAAGTAGGCCACTAAAATCACGAAGGCAATAACGGTCACAATTTTAATTATGGCAAAACTAAACTCCAGATTGCCAAAAAGACGGGCAGAAAGCAAATTGATAAATAGCAAAACAGCTATGGTTACTAAACCAGGTACCCACGTAGGCAAATGGGGAAACCAGTATTGAAAATATATTCCCAAGGCTGTCATTTCTGCCATACCCAAGGTAACCCAACTAATCCAGTAAAGATAGCCTGAGATGAATCCGGTGTTTTTACCCAAGTACTTTTCGATAAAGTCAATATAGGTATGCTTAGATAAGTCTGAAATTATGAGCTCACCTAAAGCTCGCATAAGTAGAAATAAGAAAATACCGACAATGGCATAAATTAAAATGACGCTAGGACCGGCTCGTCTAATGCTATTACCTACACCTAGAAATAAACCTGTACCAATTGTCCCACCCAGGGCAATCAATTGAATATGCGCGTTTGTCAAGGTTCGTTCGTAACCAGAACCGTTATTTTCTTCTTCTTCGCTCATTAAATCACTCCAAATACTTAAAAATTAGTTACATTATTAAATTATAGCATTATACAAAAGCGTATGTTTTTAACAAAATAAAATTTGGTCAAATTGTAAGTTTTGTTATGTTAAAAAGGGCTTTATTTAAAGACAAATTGTAGTATCATATATTTTATTAAAAATAAATTAAGGAGGAAGATTTAATGTTTACCATTGGCCAATTTACTGTAAATAACTTGGATATTAGTTTGGTATTACCGGAAGTCAGTCATGCGGAAACCTTATACGAAATTATTGTCCATGACCGTGATCAGCTGGCACATTTTTTACCTTGGGCAGGTAAGATTGCGAGTGTAAAAGATGAAGTTGATTTTATTAAGGCAATGCGAGTTGACACCGCTAATTATAAGAAACTGGTACTAGTTGTTCTTGTCAATGGCAAACCAGCAGGAATGGTTGACCTGCACAATATTAAGTTAAAAAATGAAAGCGGCGAAATTGGCTATTGGCTGGGGCAAAAATATCAGGGTAACGGAATAATGACCCATGCCGTTAAAAAGTTAGTAGACGTATCATTCAACCAGTTTGGATTACATAGTATTAAATTACTGGCAGATCATAATAATAAACCTAGTAGAGCTATTGCTGAAAGGCTGCATTTTGAATATGTGGCCAGGCTTAAAGATGAAGTTAAGTATCACGGTAAGTTCTGTGATATGGAGTTATATATCACATTTAATCCTAAAAACTAATCAAAAAAATTGCTGGTAAAATTTACCAGCAATTTTGTTATTTGTCTTCGTATCCTTGAGGATGAGTTTGATGCCATTTCCAAGCACTTGCCATTACATCTTCAGCGCTCTCGTGCTGTGGCTGCCAGCCTAAAATAGTTCTGGCTTTAGCTGAATCGGCAACTAAACTGTCAGGATCACCTGCACGGCGTGGTCCCATAGTATATGGAATTTCAATATTGGTAACTTTACGAGCCGCCTGTAAGATCTCTAAGTTGGAATAACCGTGAGCAGTTCCGAGGTTGAAAACATCGGATTTGCTGGTTTTAACTAAGTATTTTAGTGCCAGTACATGCGCGTCGATGAGATCTTCGATTTGAACGTAATCTCTGACATTAGTGCCATCTTTAGTGTCGTAGTCATTACCAAAAATAGTAAATTTACCATCGCCACTGACAGCACTTTTTAAAATATTAGGAATTAAATGCGTTTCCGGAGAGTGATCTTCTCCAATTGACCCATCACTTGCAGCACCAGCAACGTTGAAATAGCGCAGTGCAATTGATTTGATACCATCAGCTTTATCTGCCCAATGCATGATTTTTTCCATCATTACTTTGGTTTCGCCATAAGGACTGATCGGATTAAGCGGTGAATCTTCAGTAATTGGTAATTTTTTAGGGATGCCAAATGTTGCAGCGCTGGAAGAAAAGACCAGGTAATTGACACCGGCATCTTTCATGGCCTCTAATAAGGAAATCATGCCAGAAACATTATTATCATAATATTTGAGTGGCTTTTGCACAGATTCTGGTACTAAAGAATAAGCAGCAAAGTGCATAACTGCCTCAATTTTTTCTTTACGTAAAATTTGACTGACTAAAAACTTGTTTTCAATATCTCCTTGGTAAAACTTGGCTTTAGGATTAACTGCCTTTCTGTGTCCTGTATATAAAGCATCCAAAACAACAACATCATTATTTTGTTCAATTAATTTTTTAACAGCTACCGAGCCAATATAACCGGCACCGCCGATAACTAAAACACGCATAAATTCCTCCACTGGATTATTAATTCTGTATTCTGTCTAAATTTTAGCACATTCTGTTAGTATAAAAGACAATTTATTGACAGTAATATAAATTTGCAATAGAGTTACTTTTAGTAAGATAGTTAGAAAGAAGTATCAAAATGATTCATAATTCCACAATTAACCAGCAAATTAATCATCGCTCTATCAGAAAATTTAAAGATCAAACACTAAGTGCAGAACAATTAAATACTTTGTACACCGTTTTTCAACATACAGCGACCAGCATGTTTATGCAAAATGCGACAATGCTTCATATTACTGATGAAAGTAAAAGGGCAAAAATCAGAGAATTGTGCGGGCAAAAATATGTTGGTGCTGAAGGAGATTTGTTTATCTTTATAGTTGATTTATACCGCAACCAACAAATTCGCCGCCAGTTAGGTAAAGATGACGGACGTGTTCATACCACGGATATTTTCTTTCAGGGGATGGATGACACGTTACTTGCTTGGCAAAATGTGGCTAATGCTGTTGAAAGCATGGATCTAGGCTATGTGCCTCTAGGCACCATTAATGATCACCCGTTAAAAATGTTAGACGTATTAGACTTGCCTAAACTGACGTTTCCAGCGTTAGGGATGCAAGTGGGTATTCCCGACCAAGAGCCGCAATTGAAGCCGCGTTTGCCACTAGCATTTACTACTTTTGAAAATGAGTATCCGCGTGATTTTAAAGTGGCAGACTTGAAAGAATATGACCAAGTCGTTACCACTTACTATGACTTGCGGGATGCTAATAGACGTATTGATTCTTTTACCAAGCAAATAACTGGTGACAAGTTAAACAATAAGAGAATTGATCGTGACGAGTTGCCAGAATTGTTGCACAAACAAGAGCTTTGCCTAGATTGGAAATAAAATAAAAGTCGCGCATTCGATTGCACGACTTTTTTTGTTTTGGTATAATTTAAACGTTGTGAAAGTTGCTGATTTAGCTCAGTTGGTAGAGCGTTTCCCTCGTAAAGAAAAGGTCGCCAGTTCGATTCTGGCAATCAGCATTCAGAAGTTTATGTTAGATTAAATAACCTTGATATATCAGCGTTTTCTGTTGGTAAGTTAAGGTTATTTTTTGTTTATTAAAGATAATTATGCACACAATACGGAACACATTTTTATCTGTGTTCTTGATAAAAACTTTTAGGTAGGCACTATGGCTGATATAACGGTATTTATAACCCCTTTTTTGTGTGCCAATAGATATGCCTCAAACAGAGTATTGTTTTTCCTTAGCAAAAACAACACATTTAAATTAAGCTATAATACTACTCACATTTTTATTTTGCATTGTATTTTGCAATGCAAATAGTAAAATATAATTGCTGAAGAAGTGGATATATTCTTGATTATTATTTCATATGCTTAAATGCGTTTTCGCATGCTGAAATAATTAATTCAGAAGACTAGAGATAAAATCTAACAGATTTATTTTCCATTTCTTTAAGATTTTGTCTCATCATAACTGACAGTTTAAATACCATAGTGTATGTAATGACAAAAGGCGTGGTTTATATTAGTTGCAATACAGTTTTATAGTTAAACTGTATTGCAAAGTGTAAAGTGAAAAGGGTTGAAGATAATTTGAATAAAAAAATAAAGATGTTAATTGGGTTACTAATATGTAGCAGTTTGCTTGGGGCATGTAGTGTAAATCATAAATCTAACTCTAATGAAAGTTCTGTAAAAACTGTTCAAGTTAACAAAAAAGTAAAGTCAAAAAATACAATTCAAAAAAATAGTAATAGCAATGCTCCTCATAAAGTTGAGGCAGTTAGCAACAAGATAAGCCATAAGATGAATTTAGCTCAAATTAGAAAAGGCAATTATTCTAGCATTGCTGGTGAATGGAAAGAAGTTGCGTTTGCAAATAATCGGTATGACGGCAAAGGAATTACTTGGAGAAATATGAATAAAGTATATATTCAGAATCTAAGAGTTACTAAAAATAAGATGTTTTTGGGTAAATACGAACTTGTTCGAGGTAAAAGATTGTCAGACGCTAATGATGTCAAAAAGTTTAAGCGAAAACTAAAGTTTACTGTTCCTTCAAAGGCCAATAGAACGAAATATCCTCCGCTTACTGCATCTTCTGAAGGTGCGATTACGTGGAGTTTGGAATTTTACCCGCGGAATATTCCTATTGTGAGTCAAGTACATGGTCGATTTACAAAGGCTGTTGATACTAGAAAAGAGCGGATAACAATTTTCTGTAGCAATATGGGTGATAACTTTATATTTCAAAGAGACAAGTGATTTATTAGAGGTGTGTAATGAAACTTAAAGACTATTCTGGAATTAATAAAATAACTTTAGAAGATTTTTTATCTCTAAATGAGGAACAGGCAGTAAGATTCGATTTTTTAACTCAAGGAGAAGAAGCGGATCGAACAGAATTAACAAATAGCATTTATCATAAGCTTTTTCCTTGGTTTGATGAAAAAATGCATGCGGGTGATACGATAAATACCTATCGAATAGCAGTAAAAAAGTATTATGGTAAGTATTATCGCTTTTTAGACCGAAGGACACAGTTAGAAATTATTGGTATTATAAAAAATTGTACACCGCATAATGATGACCAGATTTTTGAGTTTGAAGAAACTGATAAAAAGGGTAAACCATATTATCAACTCTGTAATAATTATCAACTAGGAAATTTCTTTATCTTGCCAGTTCAAGGTGGAATTAATCCTAAGAGGGCTCAAGAGCCGTACAATGATTACTTTGATAAATTTCTAATTGTACTGAATGAACTTTATGATAGTAATTTTAAGAATGATTTTAAGAGTACTGATAAGTTGAAGAAAGCTATAGTATTTCAAAAAGATTATTTTAAAAAATTTACTAATACTGTTGATTTCATTGATGAAAACTACCTATGGAATTTTGCAGCGAGAGATGCAGAGAGTAAATTTTCACTACAAGAATTATCAAATAAATCAACTTTTGAAGACTACCTATTAGCAATTACAGATATTATCAAACAAAGAGGCAAAGAACTTTACGGTGCATTACATGTGAATGACAATCAGAATACAATCTCTTAAATAAAAAAATTACAGCTTAAGTGTCAAAAAGATAGCAGTATGCAGGAAAATGGCCAGTATATATGGATTGTGTTACCGTCTCTCAACAGAATTATAAATATAGTCTTTAAAGTAAATAAAGACTAAAATAAAACAAAAACAGCGTTGAGACTCACGATGTGAATGCTGCAATACGCTGCTTTTTTGTGTATAATCTGGTAATCGACTAGGTATAGTACTCCCTTGGTCAATTATAAAGCTGCAAATTAACATTATATTTTATAATACAAAAAGCATTGCAAAATATAATGCAAAATGTAAAATGGAACTATAGGAAATTTAGTTACTTCTTTTTAGGTGTGTCTTCTAGATTGCTAAGAGCATATTCACATGCTTGAATCACAAAACTAGAAAAAGTAACATCTTTTCCTTCAATTGCTGTTTCTATCTGCTTAATAAGACTTAGCGGGAAGCGAATAGTCTTATTTTCAGTTTCTTTTCGATTTGATCTAATTTGAAATGCCAATTTGTTTACCTCCTGTTGGAATCATTGTAAGGAGTAATCTATTATAAATATGCATTGCAAATAGCAAGACAAGATAATGAAAGATAGTCAGCGGAAGTGAATAAGTAAGTATTACTAAAAACACAATATACTTTTGCAATAGAGCTTAAATATACTAAATACATTTTTAGAGTAGGAGCTTTTATTGCCTAGTTTGTTCAATAGTAAGATTTGGAAATGTTAAAGGAGAAAGTTAATGAGTTACAGTGATTTAGAAAATTGTGCAAGAGAGGTTATGTCAAGACCGGAATTTTTAACTGACCATGAAGTATATATGTATATGAAACCGCAAAATGGAAACCAGAGAACTCAAAAATACATTAATGTTTATAATGTCAGTGCTCAAAGTGATGATTCAATTGTTTTATATGATAAAAATGGTGCAAAGATAGTTGAAATTTTTCCAGATGAAACTACTACGTTGAATGGTGTACCTGCAATAAATTATGGGGTTGATGAAAAAAATGGTAGGACAGCAGACTGCTACTTGACCACTGCATGTGTTGATTATTTTGGTAAACCGGATGACTGTTATGAATTAGAAACGTTAAGAAGTTTTAGAGATGGTTTTATGCAGACTTCAACTGAAATGAAGGAAGCTGCTAAAAAATATTATGTAATTGCACCAAAGATTGTAGCAAAAATAAATTCTTTGCCTAATAAAGCTTCTGTTTATCAGAAAATGTATACGGACTTAGTACAAAAGTGTATTAACCTGATTAATAAAGGCAAAAATAAAGAAGCTTATGAAACTTATAAAGATTATTCAGAAGCATTAGAAGAGAAATATTTGTAAATTATATTGTTCTTTGATGATAAATTTGGCTGGTTAAATAAAAAATGAAAAGCAAGCACAAAATACTTAAACTATTAGTTTCTATTTAGTAATAGGAATTTTTGGTGGTATTACTGAAACTAATCCAATCAATGCTATGAATCCACAAACCGTTAAAGCTAAAGAAAAAGAGAAGTATGTTCTTACTTTTTATCCAGACTATCAAATTAATTACGGACCATTTAGAAATGGGTCGCCAGATTCAAATGATTATAAATACATAAAATTCCTAGTATCCGGTTTAAAACGTCGAGGCTATAAATTTAATTCAAATCTTTCTGAAGGAAAATGGCATAAACATAACAGTAAGTTAGATAAAAAAGAAACAAAGAAATTAGCTTTTAAGATTAAAAAAACTCAGGTTGCTAATATAACTGAAAAAGAAAAATTGGTTGGAAAAAGACTGAAAACAATACCTAAAAAACTTCGTGGACAATGGTTTAGTCCTCAAAATCTTCAGTGGACAATTAATAAAAAGCGAATGAATCGCACTGAACATGTATATAAACAAGAAAAAAAAGATATTTATGTTGTACCGACTAGTAGTAATAGCGGCTATAGGTTTTGGGTAAAAAGTATTAAATATAAAAGCAGAAAGTACCGAGTTTTAGTCTATCAAAAATATAAATTTGTTCCTCAAGCAACAAATAATGCGCTTGTATATGAATTATATTCTAAAAACTGTTATTTAAGTGAAGAAGCAGCAAAATCTAGAAACCTTATATGGAAAAACATCAAATATCCAAATATTAACATGGTGTTTTCAACCTGGTTTCAAGGTAATCGACATAAACTAAGACTAAGTTATAAAGATGCGATTAGAATTTCAGAAGGATGGATAATCTCGTATTAAATTTTTATTTTAGAGGGTTGAATGATGAAGTCATGTAATAGAAAAATCTTTTTAGTGTTGCTTAGTGTCATAACAATTGGAGTAGTAGAATTTGGGGTAGTGGATAATTCATTTACACCAATAGTCCAAGTCGAGGCAAAGAGTAAATCAAAGAAAAAAGTAAGAGTTAAGCATCATAAGAAAAAACGTAAAGAAAAAGTTTATTCCTTGGCAACAATTAAATTACCAGCAGGCTATACTTATGATCGGTTGACCAATGCATATGAAAATAAACCAAGTAAAGAATTTATCCAAGCTTGCATGTTAGGAGTTAAACAGAATGAGTTTAAACATTCTGAAAGTGCTAGTGATGATAAAACCAAAATTGATCCTACTAAGATGACTAGGAAGCAAAGTGATGAAATTACTTCTTATACTTTGAGATTAATTAATGAAGCACGAAGTTATTTAAATTTAAAACCATGGATTAAAAGTGAAGGTACCCAAAGAATTGCGGATGATATTGCTCAGGAATATACTAAAAATAAAAAGTCAGTTTTTGATCCTGGCGATCATTATATTGAGGGAATAGTTCGCGCTGCTAAGAAGAATGGTTTAAATATAGATAACAATTACATTGAAGATCTGACTGGATTCGAAAGCACTAAAAAAATGACAATTTCTGAGCTTAAGTCAGAGATTTATGATGGCTTAATTGAAATGATATTTGGTTATGATGGCGGAGATTATTCAAAGAAAAGTTGTTATACTGAATGGCTTCATGCTGGAAATTTGTTGAGCAATGCTGGTCACGAAATAAATGAACATGATGAATACTCTTATTTTGGTCTTAGTATTAGTCGTAGAGGAGATGAATATTCTGTTCATTATATTGGAATATCGTCATTTTTTGTGACGGGAGAAGGAGCAAGAGAAGCTATTGGTTCATTTAAGCCATAAAGAATATTTTTTGAGAAAATCATTTGATTCAAAAGAGTTATTTTTCATAAATAAAAAATTTATCGGTATGCCAATTAGATGAGACGATTAGTAAGTTTTTAAAACAAAGGAAACATTTTTATATAAAAAGTTCATCTCCTAGTTATAGGCAAATAGCCAATATTCGAAAGAATAATTTAAATTAATTAGCCTTGATTTATCAACGTTTTACGAAGGTAAATCAAGGCTGATTTTTGTTATTAAATAATTGCAGAAATAGTTGGACTAACTAGGGATTAACAGACTTTTGCTGGTTGTTAATCCGTTGCAATTTTATGATATATAAAATTATGATAGTGCTTTTGCTTATACTTTAAAGCTAGTTTCTTTGATTTATAAGAATGATCGGAAACATAAAAACCCGAAGATAAAGTTAAAATTTCATGGCCATTTATTTTTGAAACATTATAATGAACATTAGTTCCAAGGACTTGATTCCAGCCTCTATATACAACATAATACCTATTTTTTTCTTTGACAGGTTTTACATAATTAAGAAAAAGCCATGAAATTCTATTATGCCTATATCCCTTACTCTTAGGGTTAAGACTATGTTTTTTATAGACATGAAGGGAATTTGTCACTTTTCCATCTTTATATCGATAAATCATCTTATTTTTAGTAATAACTGTTTTTGTTAATGAATTGTCATCACTTGAACATGAATACCAAGTACCACGCATTTTCTTAGGAAAGGTTTTAGGGCTAACATGTAAATTTTTAAATTCATCAATATCTTTTTTGCTTGCGGCTTTTACTGTTTGTATAGAATACGAGCTTTGAAAATTTATAGTTACAATAGCTCCAGCTAAAGTACCTATAGTTAAAACACAAGTTAACCATTTAAGTTTGGGCTTAACTTTTATTGAATTTCGTTTTATTTGATTGATATTCATTTATTCTACCTCCGTTAATTTATAGCTTGCGTACAACATTTGATACAAGTTTATTTCTAATTTTAATATTAAGCAATATAAGCATTAAAAAATCTTACTGACACTTGTTTCAAGCCTGACAGTAATGATATATTGAGGGAAGTATGGTTTAATTTTTAAAATTATCAATTATTTTGAGAAAGAATAAATGCATCATGAACATCCCATTAACTACTAAATTCATCAAAATTGCTGTTGCCACTTTAGCACTTATTACTACTAGCGCAACCGTTGCACCAACCACTATTACTAATTTAACTACTATTTCAGCTAAAGCTAAGAAACATCACAAAAAAGTCAAGAAAACTAAAAAGAAGACTTACGTCATTGCTAAATACTACGATGAATTTAAACCCGGTTACAGCTACACTTACAACAAAAAGAAAGGTGTTTTCATTGGTCATAAAAAGAAGAAACACCATGCTTCAACCACTGATTCCGATGAGCCAAGAGTTGAAAAAGCCACTAGCACTTATGATGTACCTAAAGTAAAAGAATTTACTAAAGATATTTTAAATAAATACCACATTTATGATGAACGTTGGGCAAAAACTACATTAACATTCAATGACAGCAAATTAACTAACGAACAACAACAAATAGTTGAAAATGCCATTAAACAAATTAATGATTTAGGTATTGTCACCATAAAGAAAACTAACAAAGACGCAAGTATTAATTATGTTACAACTATAAACTACAATACTAATAGACTTGCTGAAACTAGAATTGAGTCAAGCGATGATTACAAAGGCTTAAGTCTAATTGAAAATACCACAGTATCTATTTTTATAAACAAATTTACAAATAAACATAATTTTAATTTAGTATTTAACACTGTTATTCTTCATGAAACAGGCCACGCTCTAGGTCTTAATCATACAGATCAAGATAAATATGAAATTATGTCACAAACAACATACGAAGATAAAATTAAAACCACTGACAATATTCACACAACAATTGACCAAGATTACATCAACGGTTTAGCTATTCTTTACCAAAACTAATCCCTGTTGACAACATATCGACCATATCAGTAATCATTACTGATATGGTTTTTTATGTTGCTAACTAACAACAACTACAATTTAGAAAGGAAAAATTATCATGAAATTCACTAAAAAGTTAAAAGCAACAATCATTACCCTTTTAGCCTTAATCACAATGACACCAACTGCTTCCGTTATTCAATACCAAAGCAAAAATCGTTATTGCTCACAAAAAACCACAGTTTAAAAAATTTAATAAATAATATATTATAGAATTAAAATGATCATTATTTTTAATAACATAGAAAGAAAAAATTATGATTAAAATTTTATCAAAATTAGTAAAGTCAGCTGTAACTTTGCTTTCATTAATAACTTTAACCAAAACAACTATACCAATCGTAGCCACTCCTACAACTATTCAAGCAAAGAAAGCCAAAAAGAAACACTATGTAACTGCCAAAAACAAACACCAATTTAAATTTGGCTACGCTTATACTTACAACAAAAAAAACATTGCTACATCGGACACAAAATGTCTAAAATAGAACGTCAACAATTTAACATGCCAAAAGAACAAAAAATTCAAAAGGCTAAATCAAATTATGACGTTCCTAAAATTAGCAAGTTTACCGATAACGTATTAAATAAATACAATCTATTAGATCAACGTTGGGCAAAGCTAACTATTAAATATAATGATGATAATTTATCAAGCAAACAACAAAAAATTGTTGAAGATGCTATCAATCAAATAAACAACTTAAATATTGTTAAATTAATCAGAACAAACAAAGCCAATGCCAAATTAACTTTTGCATTAAAAGACAAAAACAATGGTCGTGACCTTTTAGGTAATGCTTATACAGAAGATACTGGTCAACCATATCACGGTTTATTCATTTCTAAAACAAGTAAAATAACATTCTTTACAAATGAATTAAATAAGCCAACAGTAACTAATTACGCATTAACCTTAAATAACTTAACTATACATGAAATTGGACATGCACTAGGACTAGATCATAACTTAGAAGATAAATCTGCTATAATGTATCCAACACTATACATTAAAAATATCAAAACTATTGACTCAACCCATACAGCTATTGACCAAGATTACATTAATCGTTTAGCGCTTTTATACCAAAACTAATCACTGTTGACAACATATCGATCATATCAGTAATTATTGCTGGTATGGTTTTTTATGTTGCTAACTTTAACTACAAACACGTAGAAAGAAAATTAATTATTATAAAAACTATTAACATAAAAAGATATAAAAATTCCGAGAATCATGGCACTATTTCTCCTTATTAATAGGAGGTTGATTTAAATGAAAAAAGAAATTAGATCAAGTAAATGGGCTTTTCTTTTATATAAAGATAGTGCTCCAAAAGACTATTTTAATAAATTGGAAGGGTTACATATACCATTTATTTTAAATCCTTGGCATGATAAGGATATTAATTCCAAAACAGGTGAAATTAAAAAAGTTCATAAGCATGGGGCGTTTCACTTTGACTATTTAAAACCTATTCGCAAGTATCTGAAATGGTAAAAGGTGTTTTAAATGGTCCAGCACATGTTGAGGTAATAATGTCGCCTAAGGGCATGTACGATTATTTTACTCATGCAGATAACCCTGATAAAACACCATATGATGTTAACGACATTGAAAGTGGCGCAGGATTTGATTTGGAAAAATTTTTAATTGATCAGGATCCAGAAGATTTTGTTTTTGGGCTAATTTTAAATAATTCAAAGCCTTTCAAATAAGTCATAATATGACAGCATTTGAACGACTTTTATTTCTTACTTATATGAATAAATATAGCTAATTAGATAAAAGCTTTATGATAATCTAGAAATGTTTTGCGTATATAAAGTTAGAATAAAAACTGTTTCAATTATTAAATTTTACCTACATAAATGACATGTACACAAAGAACATGTATAATTTTAATAGATATAGGAATTAAGAATGATATGTAATTTTGCAGATAAAGAGACTGAGAAGATATATGATGGGAACTTTTCCAAAAAATTGCCAGAGTCAATACAACGAATAGCTTTACGCAAATTGATGATGATAGATGCAGCTAATAATTTAAATGATTTAAGAGTGCCACCTGCTAATCATCTTGAACGCTTGAGTGGTAATAGAGCCGGACAGTATAGTATTAGAATTAATAAAGAATAGCGAATCTGCTTTTTTGTTAAGAAGCAAAGTATTTTTACAAATGTAGAAATTGTTAATTATCACTAATTAGGAGTTTAATAAAATGACTAAAATTTCAGCACCCACAATTGGAGAAATATTAAAGGAAGAATTTATGAAACCACTACAAATTTCAGCATATAAGCTAGCAAAATTAATAGGTGTGCCAACTTCAAGAATTCAAAATATATTGCACGACAGAATTGGAATAACAGTAGATACTTCTATTAGATTAGGAAGGATATTTGGAATGAGTGACAAATATTTTCTGAATTTGCAGGAAGATATAGATTTTCGTAATGCTAAGGCAAAAAAAGGTAAAGAGTACGATCAAATTAAAAAGTATCAATCTGCTTAATCAAGAAAACGATTTTTAATATTTTTTCGTAAAAAGATTCATCAATACATATAGATATGCTTAAAAGTAAAAGATCATTCATGACTTGATTGAAGTTAATGAATGGTCTTTTTCTGGTTCCATAATTTATCCTGTTGATGACTTATCCTTGTGCTAAGCTGTTAACAGTTTAGACGAGATAACTGAAAGTAACAGGTGAAATTACAATGTCTTTCCATGTTATGCCAAAAGAAGGTTTTCTAGATTAAGATCACTTACATTAAAAAAATTAGTTGATTAAAAAGAAAGTTGGAGTGAGTTAGTGATGTTACTCCCAAATTTAGGACACATCCTCCATTTCTACTAAATTTCTTAAAAAAATTAGCATTGCTACGAACGTATGTACTATAATTTGCTTATATAATTTTGTAACTTGATAGGATAGCTGGCATTTATGCAACAAAAACAAACTTTTTCAGATAAAGTTTTTCAATTTGATCAGGAATTAGGTAATGTAAAAATTAATTTACCTGAACCATATAAAATAATTAATCCTTATAGTGGCAGAAATAAAAAACAAGTTTTACAAATGATCCAAATTTTCTATCACAAATATTTCAATGACAATAACAAGCGGCGCTTAATATTAGGCAGTTCACCTGCAAGAAGAGGTTCTGCAATAACAGGAGTTCCTTTTGAAGATGCTTCCAATCTCCAAAAAGAAACAGGAATCTCAATAGCAAATTTTCATGTTAATAATGCAGCTTCTAATTTTTTAAATGAAGTCATAGATAAATACGGTGGAAGGCTCAAGTTTTATCATGATTTTTATCTCAATTTTGTTTGTCCCTTGGGTATTTGCAAGACCAATTCCAAGGGTAACCAAGTAAATTGCAATTATTATGAAAACAAGAGAGTTGAAGAAATGCTAACTTCTTTTATAATTTCTGCGCTTAAAGCGCAAATTAACTTCGGAATTGATACTTCTATTTGTTACTGCATAGGCAGTAGTCAAAATTATCAAGAACTGAGCAAAATTAATAAAAAGTGGCGCTTTTTTCAAAAAATAGTTACACTTGAGCATCCGCGTTTTATTACACAATATCATCCTGAAGAAAAAGAGAAATATTTGCATAAATACTTGGGTGCTTTGATGTGTAAATAATAAGTGTTAGTTTAAAAAATAAGTGAGGTCAGCAATTTATGTCAGATGTAATTCTTAAAAAAGCAAGAAAAATTTATCAAATGTACCAAAATGGCGATTTAGGTGATACTACTTTACCTGAAGATAGCAACCCCAACTTAGATCCAAGTTCCAATGAAAATGCGCTTTATTTCACGCTGCCAATGGCCTTAAACTATCAGAGAAATTCCTATACTTTGTGGGAAAGTGCCTTGAAGACGTATGAAGATCCCGAAATTAGTTTCGTTTTTCTACCGGCAAAAGTTATTACTGCTGGGTATGATCCAGTACAAAAAGCTTTGACTAAGTATCGGCTTGCTTTGCAAAAGAACAAGCAAACAGATATTTGGCTTAAATTATGTCAGACGTTTACAGAGCTTTCTGATGGTAGTGTTATTAAATTCGCTAACAACTTGGATAATGATGTGAATAAAATAAGGCATTTCATGCAGAAAGATGCCAAGAAAAAGTTTCCATACTTGTCTGGCAATAAGCTTTGCAATTACTGGCTGTATGTTCTCAGTAAATACACTGCAATTCCCTTAAAAAACACTAATAATATTTATATTGCTGCAGACAGGCATGTAATCAGAGCAAGTTACAAATTAGGCTTGATAACTAAAGAACAAATGGAAAGCACTAAGGTGCAAGCCTATGTGATTAGTGCTTGGAAAAAAGAACTGCAGGGCACTGAATTTCTGCCAACCGACTTGCAAAATCCATTGTGGTTGTGGAGCCGGAATGATTTTAAAGATTTGTATTCTTTCAATTGAGAGTGAAACTAGGTACGAAATAATTGGCTTTATGTCTTTTCTTATTGAAAATAAATGCATAAAAGATATAAAATTAGTTATGGTTAAAGAAATAGTTTTTTATGAAGGAAAGAAAAAATGAAAGTTAATCATAATATCAAAAAATTCACCAGTAAGTTGCTAGTTAGTTCTGCAATTGCAGGCATTTTGGGTGGAGTTGCTATTAATGTGATTCCTGAGAAGACAGATCTTGTCCAAAATGTTCAAGCCAAAAAGAAGAAACGCGCAAAATCAAAGAAGAAGGTTAAGAAGTCGGTAACTAGCCATAAAACTGCTAATGTTAATAAAAAGATTAATATTAGTAAATACTCTCAAGACAATGATTGTATCTTGAAGTTCGATCCTAGCACTAAAACATTGCATATTAAAGAAGGAGAAAATAGCGATGTACTAGGGAGTACCTCAATTTATGATACGGTTTATAATGCGGGTAAACATATTTCTAAAAGAAATATATTTAAACCAACTGATATTGAACATATAAGTATTGATAGCGATATAGCATTATCAGATTATTCTTCATATTTATTTGCCAGATTGTATAATTTACAGGACATTACTGGTCTTGATAAGGTAGACACAGGAACTGTTAGAGATATCAGTTATATGTTTTTCAAAGATAAAAAATTGACCCGGCTTGACCTAAGTAGCTGGGATGTGAGTTCAGTATACTCCTCAAATAATATGTTTTCTGGAGATACATCTTTGAATGAAATTAATCTGACAGGCTGGGGAGATAATATATCTGACAATGCATTTGATGGCCTGGATACCACAAAAGTAAAAATTATTGGTTTTGATGATGAAGATGACGATTAAATCACAGATAAAGTTGATATAATAATATAAAATCTTTTTAAACAAAAACCTTTCAAAACAATTTTTAACGAATTTGTATTTGAAAGGTTTTATTTTGCAATTAAGTTTATATAGATTAAAGACACTCAGGCATAGTAGTCAATGATTGCTTTCAATATTTTTGCAGCGTCAGGGTTGCCCGTGCCTTCTTCATAATATTTGCTAAAACGTAGGTCACACACATACATTTGGGCGAGATTCTTGTGGGCCTCTGCCGAATATTGGCCTTTAGGCCAAATTGTCAGTAAATATTCTTTATGTAGGTCAAAAAGATGTTTGCCAGCAGCTTGTTTGATATCAGCAGTCTTATTAAAGTTCTTTAATTCAGTCAAAATTTCAGCGGACAATTTTTTGAAATGTGCTAATTCATCTGCAGATAAAGAACTCAACTTTTCATTACTAAGATCTATTTGAGCGTCACCATATTTTTTCCTAATTTCCCTACCGTATTGTTTTTCATTTTTGCTAATCATTTCTTTTTTTAATGTGGCAAATTTTTCCGTGTCGGTCATTTGTGTTTCTCCCTTCATTGTTGCAAGTGTCTTGTCTAAATTCCTAATCAAATCATCTAGATATTGCTCTTGCGCAACTAGTTTGCTCCGCTGACTTCGTAAAACTTGATATTGAGTTTCCGTTGAAGTCTGCATTACCTGTTTTATTTGTTCCAGTGGCAAGTCAAATAGCTTTAAAAATAGAATTTTTTGCAATTGATCAACTTCGCTTTCCTCATAATAGCGATAATTATTTTCGGGATTCCTGCGCGCTTTTAAAAGTCCCTGTTTATCGTAATAGCGTAAAGTTCGTGTTGAAATGCCAGCTAGTTTTGCTAGTTCATTGATAGAATACGACATGTTTAAAATCTCCTCACTTGCAAAATTTAGTATATTGGTTGACGTAGCGTCAAGGTCAAGCACGGAAAATGATTTTTGAGAATAAAAAAGCCAGTAACTCAATCAAGATTACTGGTTTTTGATTATGATATTTAATTTACAACGTTTAATTTTTCACCTTTTAGAAATGCCTGCAGATTTTCAACGACAATACCCAGCAAACGATTGCGGGTTTCGCGTGGTGCCCAGGCAATATGAGGGGTAATGTAGCAGTTCTTAGCAGAAAGAAGTGGACTGTCAGCAGGAATTGGTTCTTTTTGTGCAACATCAATTCCGGCTGCAGCAATCTTTCCTTCATTTAAAGCATCGGCGACCTCTTTTTCATTAATTAAACCGCCCCGAGCAGTATTAATTAAAATGACGCCATCTTTCATTTGACTAATTGCTCCTTGATTTATCATTTCAGTTGTTGCCGGTGTTTGTGGTACGTGTAAACTGACGATATCTGCTTTTTGATAAAGTTGATCAAGTTCAACCTGCTTAACGTAATCAGGTAAATCTGATTTCGGACGATGGTTCCAAAAAATTACATTCATAGAAAAGGCATGACCAATTTCTGCCACTTTTTTTGCTATATGACCGAAACCAATAAGTCCTAAAGTTTTACCGTTTAGTTCCATTAACGGTTTTGCCCAAAAAGTAAAATCAGGATTGCTGCTCCAGCGACCTTCATGGACTAATTTGTTATGTAAACCGACTTGACTGGTAATTTCAAGTAGCAATGCAAAAGTAAATTGGGCAACGGCATCAGTACCATAAGTAGGGATGTTAGTAACAGGTATGCCAGCTTCACGAGCTGCAGTCGTATCGACAATATTGTAACCGGTAGCAGTCACGCCAATGTATTTAACGTTGGGAGCGGCCTCAAGCACATGTTTGTCAAGTGGCGTTTTGTTAGTCAAAACAATTTCAGCATCCCCAATCCGCTTTAAAATTTCATCATCGTCGTCCACTGGGGTACGATCGTAAAAGGTGCATTCACCTAGTTTTTCAAGAGGTGACCAATCTAGGTCTCCTGGATTTAAGGCATAACTATCTAAATTAACGATTTTCATAATTCAACCTCACATATAATATATCTATACCTTATAGTTTACTACATATTGCCGGCGTAACTATATATTATAAGATTGCAGTAAGATGGTGATTAAAAGAGCATTTGACAGTGTTCATAAATAATTTTAAAATTACTCTGTATTATGCATTTTAGTAATATCTTACAATTACTAGCAATGAGCAAATTAAATAGTGGTAGTATGTTATTTCTTCATAGATTTTATGCTATGCAATAGTCCATAAATAGTGGTATAAAATTAAAGTAGTAAATAAATATCTAAAATAGTGGAATTAAGAAGGAGTTATCAATGAAAAAATGTCCACAATGTGGCGCCATAATGGGAAAAGACGTCAATTTTTGTACGTCTTGCGGTTATGATTTGCGCAATGTTAGTGTACAAAAAGTAGAAGAGGCACCTACTAATCTAGTTGAAAACACTGCCCAAGTAAAGTCAAAACAAACTGAATCTCAGCCTGCAGCTGCAAGTGAGTCAATTAATTACGGAGATCAATTTCAAAATTACTGGCAATGGTGTGTTGATTCCTGGCGCAATCCAGGCACCAGTAGTCCTAATGTAGCAAGCTGGTATGGTTGGTTGACCATTTTGATTGAAGATGCTTTTGTTGTATTGGGTCTATATTATTGTGCCAATACTATAGTAAGTACCCTCATTAACTGGGCCAATCGCATGGGAGCCAACATTAATGGCTGGGAGAATTTTCATGTTCCCTTTAACGTTATGCTGGAAATATTTGTGGTGCTGGTGATATTTGAAGCAATAGTCATTGGCGGCTTTTATGCTGGTTATCGGTATGTCTATGACAGAAACCTGAGCTTTTTTGAGTTTATCAATCGTGGTGCCCATGCCTGCAACTTCAATCTGCTTATTTCTGCTGCATTCTTTTTACTAATGCTTTTAGGGCTAAATAGTATTAAATTTGTGATAGCCGTATTTATTATAATGCTAGCTTTATTCTTTGCTAGCCAGCATATTATATTATTTGGCGATCAGGGAGCAGTGCATGATAAAATTTTGGGCTTCTTAATTGCTTTTGCCATTATCTTTGTGTGTCTGATGATTTTAGATTCAATTATTTATAGTTCCATGGTCCATTCAATCATCAATCAAATTATGTCAATGCAAAATGGTTCAATGTAGATAGAGTGAAGGAAATGAATGATAAAAAATTTTGTCCTAATTGTGGTAAAGAGGTAAAGCCGAATGCGGAATTTTGCCCTAACTGTGGTCAAAAATTACCTCAGACCCTGCATAGTAGAAAAGAATATCGCAGTCAGCAGAAAAATACTGCCGCGCAGCCAGTTGTCAATCAGACACAAGCCACGGCGAGCTCAGTCCATCATCCCATGAAAAAAAGAAATAAGGTCTTGCTAATCTGCTTGGGAGTTTTGATTGTTGCATTTGCGGCATTCTATGCTTGGGGTTCTAATCATTATCAAAGAAATAATCAAATTAATCAGATTGCAGCCAGTTTGAAAAATCCTCATTCTGATTTAGCTCAATTCGTAGTTTCTGAAAATCCTAATGCCCGTGTGACAACGGCAGCTCTAAAGCCAACTCAGGAATATTATGCGGAACACTACGTTGAAGCAGATAAAATGGCTGATGCTTTTAAATACGGTAATGAATATGAAAATGTCAGCTTGGTCCAAAGCGGTCGTTATTTACTTTTATTTCCCAAATATTGTTTGCAATTAAAGACTTATACACCGCAGATTAGAACGAATCACGCCAATTCTACTATTTATGTCAACAATAAAAAATTTGGTGGCGTTGACGGCAGTGGGGAGGACTATTATAAAAAAATTGCTCCTTTATTTCCGGGTAAATACCACATTGAAGTAAAATCCATTGCGTCTGGTCACCAGTTATCGGCCGATAAAAGTACCACTATTTTTTCTAATAAAGAAATTAACATGAATATTAAAACTGTTAATTTCATGATTAAAAGTATCCCTTCTGCCACGATTTACATTAATGATAAAAAAGTAGGCAATCTTGATAAAAGGGGCACGAAAGTGTTTAAAGATTACCCTGTAACTGATGATATGAAGATCTATGTGGTTACTAAAGTTGATGGTAAATCTATCAAATCAGAGTCTGTTAATTATGACGATATGGGCTTTGAAGATGACGATGATAGCAACAGTAATGTCATTAAACCCGAATGGCCTGGCTTAATTAGTAAAGATGATGCTGAGGAGCTTTTAGAAAATGATTTTACTTCCCCAGATGAAGATGACTTTGTTGGTGGTGCTGAAAATAAAGGCTATCAGGAACTACATTCTCAAAATTCCGGTTTTGATAAGGATGACGATATCAATGAATATAATATGGAATGTTCTGTAGTTTCGATTACTCCAGCGCCAAATAATTGTAGCAGCGTAACTTACAAGATTACTTACACTTTTGAACACGATGATTTTGAACATAAGCAAGTGATGCTATACACTGGCGGACTTTTCAAACAAACTGGCGACAGCGATGACAGCAGTCAAAAGATTAAGTCAATTGGCAACGGCAAAATAATTAGTGATAAAAAATACGATAATTAATATTGTTTTTAAAAGTGAATTTTTTGATAGCACCTCCAAATTTGAAAAAATTTGGAGGTTTTTTTATGGCTTAAAACGCAAACTACACAAGTTACCAGAAGGAGTGTGGTCACGTATGATTCATATAGACTTATTAATTATCTGCGATAAAGTTACTGAATCATATTCAATCTGTACAAAATTGCAATGATTCTAAATATAGTGGGTGTTTCAGAAATAATTTAAGTATTTGACGGCATTTTTAAAGCAAGCGGGGGTATTTAGTTTAATATTTTCAATTTCAAGACTGATAAACCAGCGTTTTCTTACGACTTTTAGCAGTCTTTTTTATTTTGACCCAAATTTCTTTCCCATTTTAAAAAGAATTGACTCTAAAACATTATTTTTAGAAACCGCTTGCAAAAGAAGTTGATAGTGGTATAGTTAAATTAATAAATGGTATATATAAGAAACCACTTAGGAGATGCTGAAAATGCGAATGCAGGATTATGTGAAATATTCATCTGAAAAATTAGGTGAGAATTTTCAAAAAAGGGATGAGTTAATTAGCGGAGTAGCAAATCTGTTTTTAAAAAAGAAATATTTGAGTATTACCTTAATTGCTTCGGGTTCTTCTTATAATGCTTTAGCAATGATTCAGGATTCGTTGCAAGAGATGACAAAAAAGCCGGTGTATCTTCATACACCGGAATATGTTATGCAATTTGGCATTGCAGCTCAGGAAAGTACATTTATTATTGTTGTGTCACAGAGTGGCTCTTCGACCAATATCATTAATTGCTTGCAGTATTTACAAAAAAACGACATATTTGCAGTTTCTTTAACTGGCAATCTTGATAGTCAAATGAGCAAATACTCACAAGAAATTTTTGATTATGGACCTGGTAATGAGTACGTGGATTATGTAACTGTCGGCGTACAAACACTTGTCGAGTTCTTTTTGTTATTGGGCTGTGAAATTAGCATTCTAGATTCACAACAAAAAGAAGACTTTTATAAGCAACTACAGCAAATTATTTCATATCAAAAGGAGTTGATGGCGGAAACAGAAAAATTTATTCAAAATAATTATTTTGCCCTTTCAATGAAAAACCCTACTTTTTTCTGTGGTAATGGACCCAATTATGGAGTTGCAAAAGAAGGAGCTCTTAAATTTCAAGAAACGCTAAAAAGACCTGCAATGTATTACGAACTGGAAGAATTTCTTCATGGGCCGGATATGCAATTAACGCCAAATCATACCGTCTTTTTAATTGATGATATGCCTGTTTCTGGGAAAACTAGATTCTCAGAAGTTTTTGAAGCATTAAAAGAAATAACGCCAAATGTGTTTTTTATTACTAGCTCAAATCATTTGGAAAAAGATCATAGAATCTTGAAAACCCAAGCTGTGAATAACTGGTTTTTTGAACCCTATTATTCATTGCCAGTAGTGCAATTAGTGGCAGCAAAAATGACTGACGAGCTTCAGGCTTGGGCTACACATCCTTATTTTGATAAGTTTGATCAAAAAATTGCAATTAAAACAGATGATTATGACGAAGAAATCAAAAATATCAAGCAAAAGTGGGATTCAGATCATAAAAGTTAAATTAGCTTAGGAGGCTTAAAAATGATTAAGATGATTCGTGTTGACTATAGGCTGCTGCATGGCCAGGTTGCTTTTTCATGGACGCAAGCTTTAGGCGCAGACGCATTACTTCTAGTAAGTGATACTGTTAAAAAAGATCCGCTACGCATGAAGGCGTTGAGATTAGCAAAGCCAGCTGGAACTAAAGTAGTTATTAAAACTTGTGATGAGGCTATTGAGCAAATAAAAAGTGGGATTACAGATAAATATAAGCTGTTTGTCATATGTGAAACTCTACCAATTGCGGCCAAACTTGTTGAGGCTATCGGTGAAAAAGCAATTAATTTGGGCAATATGCCGTTTAAAGATAGTAAAAAGCAAGTGACTAAGAGTATTTTTATTGATCATGAAGATGTAGAAATAATGCAAAAACTGGTAGATCAAGGAGTTGAGCTTTTTATTCAAATGGTACCGACTGAAAACAAAATCGATGCTAAAAAGTTTTTAAAGGAGGTGTAAAAATTGATACTAAAAACTTTTTTAATTTTTCTTGTTGGATTATTGGGATATTCAGAATGGTTGCTTGGAACTAGTTATTTGCAAAGACCAATCATTCTCGGCCCTTTAGTGGGACTAGTTTTAGGTGATTTGCAAAGTGGAATAATTATGGGAGCAACTCTTGAACTTGCAATGATCGGTGCGGTTTCAATTGGTGCTTATGATCCACCTGATTTGGTTTCTGGCTCAATAATTGGTATTTCTTTAGCTATTGAGACCCATGCCGCTCCAGGTGCAGCACTAACACTGGGCATTCCAATCGCTGCCATTATGCAGGCTTTAGGACTTGCAACTGGTCAACCCTTAATGTTGGCTTTCATTCACCGCTGTGATAGTGCTGCAGAAAAGGGTAATACGAAAGCACTTACGCGAAATATGCTAATTGCTGGTTATATTCAAGACTGGCCCGGACTGGTTTTCATACCTTTAGCATTTTACTTTGGTTCTTCAACCGTGGCAAAGTTGCTTAATATAATACCTCAGTTTGTCCAAGATGGAATGAACGTTGCTGCAGGACTATTACCACTCTTGGGTTTTGCAATGCTAGCACAAATGATGATGAACAAAAAGGTGATAGCTTTCTTTTTCTTCGGCTTTTTCTTAGTAGCATACGGCAAAATATCAACTACCGGTGTAGCTATTTTTGCAGTAATAATGGCTGCCATAATGTACGTTTTCTTTGATAGAGATGATAAGAGTCAAAAGGGTAAAGATGCTCAACCAAGTGTAGAACAGGAAGGTGATGGTTTCGATGAGTTTTAATATTAAACCTAAATATGATAAGAAAATAAACAAATCCGATTTAGTTAAATTATTTTGGCGCAGTATTCCGTATGAACATTCTTGGAATTATGAGCGAATGGGAAATGTTGGCTTTGCTTGGGCAATAATGCCTATTTTGAAAAAATTATATCCCCAAAAGGATAAATTCATTCATGCTTTAAAACGTAACTTGGAATTATACAATATGACGCCATATATTGTGACTTTACCACTTGGAATTTCTGTGGCAATGGAAGAAGCCAATGCTAGCAATGAAGATTTTGATGAGACTTCTATTTCAGCGGTTAAATTAGCCTTGATGGGTCCACTATCCGGTATTGGTGATTCATTTTTCTGGGGTACTCTCAGAGTTTTAGCAACAGGTATTGGAACAACATTAGCTCTTAAAGGCAGTATTTTAGGGCCAATACTATTTTTCTTAGTATTCAATGTTCCACATTACATTATGAGATATTATGGTACATTTTTAGGCTATAGTTTGGGGTCGAATGTAATTAATAATGTCGAAAATTCAGGACTGATGGATAAGATCACCAAATATGCCTCAATGATCGGAATGATGGTTGTAGGTGCAATGACTCAAGAAATGGTCAGTGTTAATTTCATTACCAAGATTGGTGTTGGCAAGAGTGCATCAACAGTGCAGTCCCTATTAGATGGCATTTTCCCTGGAATTGCTACTCTTGCTCTATTTGGTGTAACTTATTGGATGCTCAAGAAGAAGCTTAATCCGTTGCTAATTATGTTTATTATTTTGGTGGTAAGTATAGCGGCAGCATACTTCAAGATCCTAGGAGCTTAGATTTAAAAGGAGAATAAAATGACAATAATGAAAAATTTTGATGTAGAAAAATATTTGCAAAATGGTAAAGATGTATATGCTCAAAGAGAAAATATCGAGAAATTAGCCGATAAATTATCTAAAAAAGAGTATCAAAACATTGTGATGATTGGTATCGGTGGAACATGGATGGAATGGTATCCAGTTGCAGAATACTTGCATCATTTGTCTGATTTTCCAGTTTACTTGGAAAATGCTGGTGAATTATTGGTTAAAAAGGATATTAACTATCTCACTAATAAGTCTTTGGTTCTTACTTCTTCGGATTCAGGTGATACCAAAGAAATTGTAGCAGCGGTGAAATACTGCAATCAAAAAGGAATTGATGTTTATGGTTTTACCAAAAATCCAGAATCTGCCTTAGGAAAATTGTTAAAAGAATCAATTAATGGTTCACTAGCTGAATGTGAAAATGCCTATTTAATGTACTTTATGCTAACTTTACGTATCTATCAAAATTGGGGTTACTATAAAGATTACGACCGCTGGACAAATCAAATGAAACAACTTTATCCTAACCTCTTAAGATTCAGAGAAGAATTTGAGCCAAGAGCGCAGAGTATTGCGCGTAAATATTACAATGCCCCATTAACTATGACTGTGGGCTCAGGGATGCTGTGGGGTGAAACATGCATGTTTTCAATGTGTATCTTAGAAGAAATGCAATGGGTTCGCACACGCCCTGTTACTTCAGCTGACTTTTTCCATGGTGCATTAGAATTAGTTGATGATACTTTGCCAGTATACTTAATCAAAGGCGAAGACGAATATCGTGCGTTAGATGAACGAGTAGAGCGCTTTTTGCCAAAACATACAAATAGTTTTGAAGTCTTTGATACTAAAGACTTTGTATTTGAAGGAATTGATGATGATTTTAGGCAAATTTGCTCGCCAATGATTATAACATCGCTTTTAACTGATCGTTTAGCATCATGGTATCAACAATATACTGGTCATGACCTTAATTTCCGTCGCTACTATCGTCAATTTGATTATTAAAGCAAAAGAAAAAATCGTAAAAAGTCATAATCTTTTTACGATTTTTTAGCAAGTCTATGTAGCTATACTTAATAGGTTTCTTTTTCACCTAAAATACCACCAAGAGTAAATTGTAGATTTAATTCTTCTGAAATTAGATAACTTTCCGTATATTCAACTGCATTATTTTGTTCATCAAAGCCATAATAAATGATGTAATAAAGAAGGTCTCCTTTTTTAATTTTTAACAATCTGGCTTCTTTTGTTAAAGCTGGAATAACTTGAATAAATTGGGAAAAATGTACGGGTTTATGTTTTTTAGAGTCCATATAGTCATAGAGACTTACATTCTTAAAATCGACTTGTGATGCATCCGGAAATAATTTAGCAGGTAAGTAGTTATATTCTATAGCAAAAGGTCGTTCTTTAATTTCTCGAATTCGATGTAAGGCAAAGACCTTACTTTCGTCATTTAATTTAAGTTTTTCATTAAAAAAAGCGTTGCCGCTAATGAGATCAGTACCAACAACTTCATTAGAAAAGTGAATACCATTTTTGGTTAGCAATTCAGAAATTCCTGAATTAGAATTTTTATCAGTAAAAGCCAAATTAAAATATACATTTTCTTTATCTGGAGTTACTGATGTAACAAATGTGCCACTACCTTGTTTGCGATAGAGCAATCCCTTTTTTTTCAATGAATCTATAGCTTTTTTGACAGTCATGCGATTTACACCGTATTGTCTTGCTAAGTCGCGTTCACTCGGTATTTTAGATCCAGGTAAATACTTTTTACTAAGAATTTTTTTCTCAAGCAAATCCTCTATTTGAATATAAAGAGGGGCATGATAAAGATTATTCATTATTTTTCTTTTTCTTTCTTTAAATTATTATCTATTGACACTAATAGTGAATTGGACGGAATTTTCTTTGATACAAAGTAAATAATTTCATTATCAATAAAAACTTTGGATGAGCGCTGTAGAATTTTACTCCTAACGGGAACATCTAATAAATTAGCATCTTCAAAATTTACTGATTCAATTGATAAACTTTGGTACTCTTTTAATTTTTTACCTTGATATTTTTTAGCCAGTAAATTCCAAAAAGAACATTCTTGTAGTCGCTTTAAAGGTAAATTTTTGGCTAGTTTTTCTGGAGCATATATGTAATCAATTGATAAAATTATATTATTTTGTTGTTCATTTGCAGTTCGTTTATAAACTAGTAAACGAATTTGTGTAGCAAGTGGAACTTCTAGTTTTTGAGCAATCTTTTTGTTAGCTTCAAAAACTTCATTCTTAACAATATAATTACGAATAATATGATGAGTTTTCTTGCCAAAAAATTCTAGCCAATCTAAATCTTCTTTTGGTTGATTAATAATATAATCATTAGCAATTAAAGAAATGATCCCTTTGTTTTTTAAAATTTCCAGCGCCTCTCTAATTGTATTTCGGGAAACTGAATATTTATCTGCTAACTTCCTTTCGGAAGGCAAATAGTGAGTGTAAATTTTATTTGAAATTTGGAACCTGATGTCTTTGGCAATTAGTTCGCTTTTATTTATGATATTGAACATTTTAATAGCTCTTTCTTGTCAATATTAGATAACTTAATATTAGCTTAACACTGAAGTGATAGCAATTCTGAAGAATATTTTTTCAGATTAGGTGCATAGATAATGATATTTTAATGGTATAGCAAAAAGAAAAATTGGTCTAGTAATTATACCAATATTTTGGAGGAAATAATGACAAAATTTGTAATTGCAACACACGGATATTTTGCAAAAGGATTAAAAATGTCTACAGAATTTATTATGGGAAAGCGGAGTGATTTATTCGCAATATGTGCCTATACACCAGAATGTAAAGATTTTCCCAAAGCTGTTCAGACAATTATTAATAATAATAAAGGCGACATAGTTTTTGGAACTGATATTGCTGGTGGTAGTGTAAATACTGATTTACAGAAAATTGTTGCTTCTAGTGATAGATTGCATCTGGTAGCTGGTATTAATTTACCTTTTTTACTGCAGTTTTTAACTTCCAATGAAACAAATGTTTCTGAAGTTATAAATAAAAGTATAGAGGCTGCTAAAGAAGGAATTGTGAATTTTGATAATTTAAACACTGAAACGTCTAAGAATGCACTAGATGATTTTGATAGTTTTTAAATAGTGTGGATAAAATGATTGTAAAAACAATACTAATATTTTTGATTAATTTTCTAGGATATTCAGAATGGTTATTAGGAACCAGCTATTTGCAAAGACCTATAATTTTAGGTCCCTTGGTTGGCCTAGTTCTAGGAAATTTGCAAGATGGCATTGTCATGGGAGCAACGCTTGAACTTGCCATGATTGGTGCAGTCTCAATTGGAGCATATAATCCTCCTGATTTAATAGCTGGAACGGTTTTAGGGATTTCCTTAGCAATTGAGTCGCATGCTAATGCGGCGGCTGCATTAACTTTAGGAATTCCAATTGCAACGGTAATGTTGGCACTTAATACTGCTGTCGGACAGCCCGTGATGTTACTATTAATTCACCGCTGTGATAAAGATGCAGATAAAGGAGATACGCGCGCGATAACGCGAGACATGTTGCTATCAGGCTGGGCACAAAATTGGCCAGGAATTATTTTCAATCCACTAGCTTTTTATTTTGGTTCAGCAACAGTAGCAAAATTATTAAACATTATTCCACCGTTTGTGCAAACAGGAATGAATATAGCAGCTGGTTTGCTTCCGTTACTCGGTTTTGCAATGCTGGCTCAAATGATGATGAATAAAAAAGTTGTAGCTTTCTTCTTTTTAGGCTTCTTCCTGGTGGCATATAGTAAAATTTCCACTACTGGAGTAGCTATCTTTGCAGTAATTATGGCTGCCATCATGTATATTTTATTTGATCAGGGTAAAAATAAAAAAGCTAATATAGATGTAGAAGAAGAGAATGATGATGGTTTCGATGAATTTTAGCTTTTAATTTATTTGGAAAGCGCTTTCTTATTTTAAATGAATAAAATAACATTTTTTGAGAATAAAACTACTGTAATTACTCTCAATATTGTGCTATTATTTTCTTAGACCAAGAAAGAGAGGTAGATTACTCCATATGCATGTGTTAACTCAAAATTTTGAGCAATTTGCTATGGGGGAAGTGCGGCTTTCTTATCTGAACAATCTGTTGTTGCTGTTTTTTAATATGATCATTAATGGACTTAGCATATCACGCAACGTGAAATGCTAAGTCTTTTTTGATTGCTATATTTCCAGATCAGGAGGAAATCATGCCAAAATTTAAGAAGTTTTTAGTTGGTGCTATTGCAGTTTTGGGCACTGCTTTACTTGCTGGGTGCTCTAACTCAGCTAAAAAACAAGCTGATAGCGGTACACCAAAGTCTCTCAACGTGCAGTTCGTACCGAGCGTTTCTGCTAATACTCTGGAGACTAAGGCCAAACCATTAGAAAAAATGCTATCAAAGCGTCTGGGCATTCCAGTCCACGTTTCAGTTTCAACAAGTGGTAATGCACTGGTAGAAGCAATGAAATCCAAAAAAATAGATGTCGGTTTTTTACCAGGTGATGACTATGTCCAAGCACATAAACAGCATGCAGCTGATGTTTTATTACAGTCAGAGCGTTTTGGTTTAACTAGACCAGATGGTAACTGGACTAAAAAGTTAGTTCATACTTTCCATTCCGAAATTCTAGTTAGAAAAGACTCTGGTATTAAGAGCTGGAGGGATCTTAAAGGTAAGAAAATTTCAATTCAAAGCCCAACCTCAACTTCTGGTTATATTTTCCCAGTTGCCGAATTAAAGCAAAAGGGACTGGATGTTCCTCGTAGCTGCAAGCTGGTTACTACAACTGGACATGATCAGGCGGTTCTAAATGTTTTAAATAAAGATACTGATGCAGCCTTTGTTTTTGAGGATGCCCGTAATAATGTTATTAAAGACAACCCTAAGATTAAATCGCAAGTAGTGCCAATTTATTACACAACAGAAATTCCTAATGATACTATTTCTGTCATTCCGAGTTTGTCAAAATCCTTCCGGGAAAAGTTAGCTAATGCATTTATTGCTATTGGTAAATCTAAAGAAGGTAGAAAAGTAATCGAACGCGTTTATTCACATGAAGGATATGTCAAAGCTAAAGATAGTGACTATGACACTGTTCGTAAATATGAAAAAATTGCTGAGTCAATTAAAAAGTAATTAAGCTTATAAATAATTACTATAAAGTGCATCTTTTGTTGTTTGAACAGGAAAAGGTGCATTTTTTGTGGTTAAAATAATATAGAATTAAAATAGTTAGGAATAAATTTTTATAATAATTTGCAATTATTGCTTTAGCAAAAAGGAAAAGATTGTTTTAATGATTTTAATTAAAAAGCAACTTTTTAAGTTTATATCAAGTTATCGAACAGTTTCAAACATTGACAAACAAAAGAGAACAGCTATAATTAAAATGAACTAAGTTAGTTGCATAATCTAGTTTAAGAAGTAGGTTACTAATGTTAAAGAGTGAAAGACTGAAAACTATTTTACAAGTTGTAAAAACACAGAAATTTGTCACAGTAGACGAATTAGCACAAGCTTTAAAAGTTTCTGATATGACGATCAGGCGAGATCTGAATGAGCTCCACAAGGCAAGTAAGATTTTACGTGTTCACGGTGGCGCGCAATTATTGTCTGATCAAACTCGAACTGAAAAAAGTTATCAGCAAAAACGTGAAATCCATAGTAAAGAAAAATATGAAGTAGCAAAGAGAGCTTGTAATTTAATTCATGAAAATGATTCGATTTATGTTGGACCAGGGACGACGTTAGAATTACTGGTGGCTAATCTCAAAGTTAAACATTTACGCATTGTTACTAATTCATTGCCTGTATTTGAAGCTGCCAAAAATAATATGAATGATTACGATTTAATTATGGTTGGCGGTTCTTACAGAAGAATCAGCGGTGCTTTTGTAGGTGCTTTGGCCAATAACGAGTTAAAAACTATGTCATTTTCTGTTGGTTTTGTCGGTGTTAATGGCATTAAAGATACTTCTTTAACAACTGCTAACTTAGAAGAAGGTCAAACCGAAGGTATTGGACTGAATCATTCGCAAATAAAATTTGTGGCAGCTGATTATACTAAATTGGATCATAGTGATTTTCACCAATTTTATGATTTGCGCAATGTAGATGGTTTAATTACTAATCGGGGAATTGAGCCTGAGTTGGAAAAGCATTACAGTCAATTTACGACTATTTATAAATAGTTTTTTGAGAGGAGATTTGGCTATGAAGGTTGTCATTGGTAGTGACAAGGCAGGTTTTACCTTAAAAGAAAAAGTAAAAGATTACCTGAAGGCACATCACTATGATGTTTTGGATGTTACTCCGGAACCCGCTGAGGATTTTGTTGAATCTAGTTTAAAGGTAACTCATGAAGTATTAGACAATGGCATTAAAAAAGCCATTATGTTTGACGAATACGGCGTAGGGTCTGCCATGGCGTCAAATAAGGTTAAAGGCATGGTTACCGCAAATGTTAATGAAGAAAGAACTGCACATATGACTGCTATGCACAATGGTGCAAAAGCTATTGCTTTAGGTAGCGGTATTGTAGGCGAAAAACTGGCTTATTCAATCGTGCAACATTATTTGGATACTGAATATGCTGGCGGCCGCCATCAAGTGCGTTTAAATATGCTTGAAGAAATGATTTAAGGAGGCTTACTAATGCTAGATAATGATAGACCACAACCCGAGTTTGTTGATCCTAAAAATGATAAGCATATGGTCATTGCTTTAGGTAATGATCATATCGTTACTTCTGTTAAAATGGCTATTTCTGATCATTTAAAAGAAGAGGGATATCAGGTCATTGATGAAGGTACTCATGATAATACCAGAACCCACTATCCAATTTACGGTAAACGTGTTGCTGAAGATGTTGCTGATGGTCGTGCCGATTTAGGTATTGTCCTTTGTGGTACTGGTATCGGTATTTCTACCGCTGCAGATAAAAACGAGGGCGTTCGTGCAGCAATGGTTGGAGATGTTGCTCAAGCTGAATATGCTCGGCGCGAGTTGAATGCCAATATCCTTGGTTTTGGTGGTATCGTTTTAGGACGTGACTTTATTTTTGACATTGTTGATTCTTTCTTAAATGCCAAATATGAGTCTACTCCAGAAAGACAAGAGTTAATTGCCAAAATAGACGGTATTGCCAAACCAAATCCTGATCAAAAGGATAACGTACACTTCTTTGATGAAGAAAATAAGAAGTGGGCTGAAGGCGTATATCACGACTAAGACAGCTAAATAATATAAAAATAAAGAATTAAAATTTTAATCGCACATTAAAGCCATGATTGTAAAATCATGGCTTTTTAATATCTCAAAAATAACAAATTATTATAAATATTACTTTGAGTGATCGTGTCTTAATAAAAATTTTATTTAAAAAGGCTAGTAAGATTAAGTTTTTGATAACATGATCTTATTAGCCTTTGTCTTTGTAACAAATAATTTAATGTTGCAAATTACAATTTAGAAAAGTAAGTCAGAAATATAATAGTTAATAATTTCATTGTTACTGACTAGTTTAAATATTAATGTTCTTAAAAATGATTTATAATTTAACTGGGTTATTGGATTTTAATTTAGAAACATACTTTTGGGCATTTTCTTTAACTAGATCAAAATTGCCATCTTTACCTGGCCCCACGAGATTACTGCCTATCCCTACTGCTGCAACACCTGCTTCTACCCAATCTGAAATATTATTCATATCAACGCCTCCAGTAGGCATTAAGTTGGCATTAGGAATTGGGCCTAAAATACTTTTGACAAATTCAGTACCTAGCACATTACCAGGAAATACCTTGACAATATCTGATCCATAGGACAAGGCAGTGGTTATTTCTGTTGTGGTCATGCATCCAGGAATATATGGTCTTTGGTATAAATTGGAAATTAAGGCAATTTTTTTGTTGAAATTTGGACCAACAATAAAATCAGCACCAGCTAAAATAGCCAAGCGTGTTGAAACTTCATCCAAGATTGTTCCAGCACCTATTATGATATCATTATGGCTCTGGTATTTTTCTTTTAATTTTTTGATTACACTATCAGCCGAGGGAACGGTATAGGTGAGTTCGATTGTTTTGATGCCGCCAGCAATACATGCGATGGCATCATTATAAGCCTCTTCAGCGGAAGCTCCTCTAACAACCGCAACTAAGAAATTTTGATTAATTAATTTTAAAATATCTATTTTTTTATCCATTTTGTCTTCTCGTTTCCAAATAATAAATTATAATTACAAATGATAAATTCAATTTGAGTATAACGCTTACAGTTTTTTTAATCAAGAAAGGAAATAAATTATGGCAGATAAACTTTATGGTACTGTCCTTTTAAAAGCAAAAAGAATAATGGACGTGCTTTCTGCATCAGAAAATAGTTTAACTTTGGAACAAATATCCAGCGCAGCGGCTATACCCAAGCCAACAACATTTAAAATATTGAATACTTTGGACTACATAAATTTTGTGAGAAAAGATAAATCTGAAAAAAAATATTCGTTAGGTACGAATTTAATTGGATATGGGAGTAGAGCAATGAGCAGCTTTGATATAGTCACTATTGCTGAACCATATTTGACTGAATTAAATAAAGTAACAAGTGAGACAGTAAATTTGGGAATTGAAGAACATGATCAAATAGTTTTACTTAAAAAAATTGATAGTCCACAACCGGTTAACTTAAATTCTAAAGTTGGTGGAACTCTCGAACTCTATTCTTCTTCAATGGGTAAAGCAATTTTGGCAACGAAAACGGAAATAGAATTAGATCAGTACTTCTCTAGTGTTGAATTAAGACCTTGTACTCCTAATACAATCACTAGTATTGCTGAATTAAAAAAACAAATTGCTGCAGTTCAAGATGAAGGCTATGCTATTGATAATCAAGAAAATCAGGCGGGGGTTGTTTGTGTCGGAGCCGCAATTCAGAAATATGGTAAAGTCTTTGGAGCGATAAGTGTAAGTACGCCGAAGTATCGTTTAGATGAATTGTTACTTAGTGATTTAAAAAAGCTTGTAAAATCAACAGTTGATCAAATTAATCAAATAATTTAAAAAAAGTACTTGTAAAATCGCTTACATTGTATTATATTTTATTTGCTTGAATAAATAAGAAATTTAATTTCTTATATGGAAAGGAAAAGACGATGTATGAAGACTTAACCAGAAAAAATGATAATGCTATTTATGAAATTTTTTTAACTAAAAAAGAAATCGAAAAAGCAATAGACCAGGCATTAAAGCAAATTAAATTGAACATTGAATTTTTTGATGATCTTTTTCCTGCACCAGCCGCTACTAAAGGGGTGTACAAGAGAATTAGTAATACTGAATGGACTAATGGCTTTTGGACAGGAATTTTATGGTTAGCTTATCAGCATACTAAAGAACCGGGTTATAAAAAAATTGCAGAAAAAAATGTTACTTCTTTTGCAGACAGAATTAATAAAAAAGTTGCTGTCAATCACCATGATTTAGGTTTTTTATACTCAACTTCAGTAGTTAGTGAGTACAAAATTACTGGAAATAAAAAAGCAAAGGAAATTGCCTTAAAAGCTGCTGACTGTTTATTATCGAGATTTCAGCCCAACGGCAGATTTATTCAAGCTTGGGGCGATTTAGAAGATGATAAAGAATACAGACTAATCATTGATTCATTAATGAACATTCCTTTACTTTATTGGGCAGAACAAGTTACCCAGAATTCTAAGTATGGTGAAGTTGCTGATCAGCATTATCGAAATGTTATTAATACCGTTATTAGAGACAATGGTTCTACATATCACACATACTTTTTTGACAGAAAAAGTGGTAAGCCACTAAAGGGTATGACTAAACAAGGTTATAGCAATGACTCAAGTTGGGCTAGAGGTCAGGCTTGGGCTGTATATGGTATTCCACTTCATTACAAATATCGTCATAATCATAAAGATTTTAAGATCTTTACTGGCGTAACTAATTATTTTTTGAATAGATTACCAGCTGATTTTATTCCATATTGGGATTTGATTTTCAATGATGGTGATAATCAACCTAAAGATTCCTCTTCGGGTGCTATCGCAATTTGTGGAATTGCTGAAATGCTAAAAAATTTACCTGAATCTTTTAGTTATAAGCAAAAATATGTGATATTGCTGCACAAAATGATGAGATCTTTGATTGATAATTATGCAAATAAAGATCTGAAACCGGGCGCACCATTATTGGATCATGGTGTGTACTCTTGGCATTCAGGTAAAGGAGTTGATGAAGGAAATATTTGGGGAGATTACTTTTATTTTGAAGCACTTATGAGATTTTATGAAGATTGGAAAGTATTTTGGTAGAAAAAGGCGAATTAAATGACAAATCCTAATATTGTTGCCGTTCGTTTGGATGAGAGATTAATTCATGGTCAAGGTAGATTATGGATTTCTAATTTAGGGGTCAATTTGGTCATAGTTGCTAATGATGAGGTTGCAAAGAGTTCAATTCAGCAAACTTTAATGAAGTCACTATTACCAGACTCGATTGGAGTTAGATTTTTTACAATTGCGGAAACTATCGACAAGATTTTTAAAGCAGCCCCTCAACAATCAATTTTTATAATTGTTAAAACTGCTGCTGATACGTTAAAGCTAATAGAAGGAGGCGTACCAATTAAGAAATTAAATGTAGGAAATATCCATTTTAAAGATGGTAAAACTAAAATCACAAATTATATCTCGGTAGACCATCAAGATATGGCAGCCCTTAAAACAATGCGCGATAAATATCATATTGATTTTAATACTCGTGTTACTCCTATTGGAAACGAAGTTGGGTCAGATTTTAATTTGAATAAATACGTAGATGAATGGAAAGGAGAATAATTATGAACTTTACTGTTTGGCAAGCAATACTCGTAGGTTTATGGGCCGCATTTTGTTTTGCGGGACAAGTTTGGGGTACATATACTAACAGGGCTTTATTTATTTCTTTTGGTGTTGGTCTTATTTTAGGTGACTTAAAAACTGCGGTTATTTTTGGAGCCACGGCTGAATTAGCCTTTATGGGTTTTGGCGTGGGACCCGGAGGCTCAACACCACCTAACCCACTTGGACCAGGTATTGTTGGTTCAATTTTAGCAATATCTATGCACAAGTTATCGCCTAGTGCAGCTTTAACTTTATCGTATCCATTCGCTATGTTGGTACCATTTATTATCACTTTGATATTTACTATTAATTCAGGTTCTATGGCTTCTGCCAAAAAAGCTGTTAGCGAAGGAAAATATCACAAATTCAATATTATGTCTAATTTAACTTTGTGGGAATTTATGTTATTTGCTTTCTTGTTTGGTCTCACAGCAACATTAAGTACCTCAGCTTTAAGAGCATTTGTAATGATGATTCCACAGTGGCTAATGAATGGCTTAACCGTTGTAGGTGGATTACTTCCCGCTGTCGGTTTTGCACTTATTATGAGTACCATGCTTAAAAAAGAATACATTCCTGCAATTATTTTTGGATATATTTGTGTTGCTTACCTCAAGATGCCAGTTATTGGACTTGCGTTTGTAGGTGTAGCATTAGCATTTAACAATTATTACAATCGTAAGAAGTCTGGAAATAATAATCAGAAACAAAGCAATGGAGGTGTAGAAAATGGCATCTAGAAAACCAGTTCTAACAAAAAAAGATTATGCCATCTCTGTTTTAAGATCATATTATTTACAAAATGTTCAAAATTATGGAAATATGCAAGGAACAGGTGTTTTAAAGTCAATTTGGCCAGAATTACATAAGATTTATCAAGATGATGAGCAAGAATTCAAGCGAGTAGCTATTTCCAACTTGGAATTTTATAATACCAATCCACAGCCTTATCCCTTTGTTACTAGCATAATGCTGGCTATGTATGATAGCGGTCAAAGCGAAAATGATGTTCAAGCTATTAAGATGGCATTGATGGGACCTTTAGCTGGTATCGGTGATGCACTATCACAGTTTGCTTTAGCTCCACTGTTTTCTACTATTTTTGCTTCACTTGCTTTACAAGGTATCATTTATGCACCATTAATGTTCTTCGCCTGTTTATTTGGAATTACATTTGGTGTTAGATGCTTAATGGGCTATTTAGGTTGGAAAGTCGGTACAAGTATCATTGATACTTTGAGTGACAAAATGGCTGTCATTGCTGATATTGCCAGTACAATTGGTTTAACTGTTATAGCAGGATTATCTGTTTCATTCGTAAAAGTGAATCTGGGACTTAAATATTCCGCTGTAATTAAAGGAAAGACGCAATTAGTCACAGTTCAGGCATTTTTAGATAAAATTATGCCGTATTTATTGCCAGTGTTGTTAATTTACTTTGTTTATTGGCTGATTACTAAGAAAAAGTGGACGGTTTATAAGATTATTCTTTTACTATTAGTCTTGGGAATAGCACTTTCTGCTATGGGCATATTAGTTCCTTGAGGTAAATAATTATGAAATATGATGTATGTATCATAGGACATGGTAATTTTCCTTCTGGAATAAGGTCAGCTGTTAAATTAATTGCTGGAACTTGTGACAGAATCGCATGTTTTAATTTGAACGAAGAAACAACTCATGAACAATTTGAGAAAGATATTGATCAATATCTTAAAGCACATGATAATGTGATATTTTTTGCTGATATGATTGGGGGAGCTCCATATCAAATCGTCGCTAAAAAGATTTTGTTGCAAAACGATAAAAATAAGTGTGTCGTTGCTGGAGTTTCATTAAATTTAGTCTTAGATATATATCTTAAAAATATGTCTGATCAGCTAACTACTCAAAACATTGATGAAGTAATTATGCATGTAATTACTGAATCAAAATCTTTAATGAAAGAAATTACTTGTCGAAAAGATTTAGAAAAAGAGTGCTAAAAAGTGTCGTGGATTAACATTTTAATAACCATCATGGTAATTATATTGATAATTCTTTATTTTGTAGTTATTCCCATTGCCAGAAAAAAGAGCAACGAAAGGAAAAAAACAGAAATGGATAACTTTTTTTCTTCGTTACAGAATGGTGAAAAAGTAATGCTGCTTAGTGGCGTTGTAGGAACCATTAAAAGCATAACTAAAGACTATATTAATTTAAAAGTTACAGATAATGCCGTAATCAAAGTCAATAAGCATGGTATAGCTTCGAAAGTCAAAAATGAATCTGAATAATATGGAAGAAAAACGAAAAATCAATTTAAAGAGCTTGGTTCATGAAGGCAGAATTTCATATGCAAAAGACTATTTGCAAAACGCAAAATTAGTCTTGAACAATCAATTTCGATTTCAACATGCTTATGATATGGAGCCGAGCCCCGAAATTTATCAGTTAAATAGTTGGTTAAAGTCACCTAATGGTGATCCTGAATGGCTTTATGTTTTAAAACGTCAAGAATACTTACAGGATCTTTTATATTCTTATCTTCAAACAAATGAAGTTAAATATTTATTTGAAATAAAAACTTTAATTTTTGAATGGCTAAAAAATAATGATATGCAAGACTCAATACGGTATAAAACTTGGCGAACAATTGATACAGGAATAAGGTTATTGAATTGGTCAAAACCTCTCAGTTATTTAATTAGCAAGGAAATTATTAATTTAGAAGAAATCACTCAAATTAATGACTCAGTAAAACGTCAAGCTAAGTATTTAAGAGATAATTACATTGAAAAGTATGATTTAAGTAATTGGGGCGTATTAATAACTACAGGAATACTAACTTTTTCTGCTGAACATCCTGATGTAATAAGCAGTCAAATTGCAGATTGGGCTTTAAAGAAATTAATTCAAGAGTTAAAACTGCAAATTGATGAAACAGGTCTGCAATGGGAACAGTCACCACTTTATTTTATTGAAGTGTTTAGAAGTTCGTTATCTGTTGTGGCCAGTTTTAAAGCTAATGGCGAGCCTGTCCCGCAAGATATTATAGTTGTTTTGAAAAGAATGCTTCAAGTATGTGATTACTTGGTTAAACCAAATGGCCAGCTTTTACAGCAAGGTGACACAGATTCAATTAAAATTGACGACTTAATTGCCACAGCAAAATACCTTTTAGATGGTCAATATTATCCAGATGCGTATTATGATTTTTTATTAATTTCTCTTGCAGATAATGCAGAAGTAGATTTTGCTTCACAAGATTTAACTACTAAAAAATATTATGATTCAGTTATTTCAGGGAACTTTTTCTTTAAGGATACGAGTAAAAAAGATTATTGGCATATATATAATGGCAATTTAGGAAGTGGTCATGGTCATGCAGCTTCCGGTCATATAGATCTGGTCATTAATAATGAAGACATTTTTCTTGATCCTGGAAGATACACATATGTTAATTCACATGAGCGGAGAAATTTGAAGTCGGGCTATTCACATAATGTTGTTCTGGTAGATAATTCTTTTCCTACTGTTCCTTTAAATTCTTGGAAGTTTAGCACAGTGGTCTCAAATCAAAGGAACGAAGTACAGCATTTTAAGAAATTTGACAGTGTTAAATGTTCGTATATTGATAAAAAGGCAAAATACATTGTAACGAGATATTATATCTGGATTAAGGCTCATGAAATAATGGTTGTTGTAGATGTTTTGGAAAATACTGGTAAACATCTACAGAGTGATAACTGGATTTTTAGCCCTATGTGCAAAATGAAAGAAATAACCCGAAGCCAAATTAAAATTAGCACTGAGAAAAATGAATATTATTTATTTCATTCGCTAAAAAAGGTTGAATTTGAAAAGCAAATCATTTCAGATAGGTACAATCAATTACAGGACACTTTTAAACTAATTATTTCGGATAAATTTGAAAACAACAATGTTTCCTACACAGTAATTGGCAAAAAAGATGTGATTGAAAATGTTGAGCATGTTAATTCAGTAAGAAATGGTAAAGTTGATACCAGCGATATTCACAATTACGGTTTAGTCATTTCTTTAAAAGGGAAAAAGAAGATAACTGTTGACATTCAGCATCAAAATACTATTAAAGGAAATAAATTATATTTTATAAATAATTTGCCTTTTTACGGCAACATAGGCGTTAAAGAAGGGTCCAATAAGGAAGAGGTGAATTAAAATGAAAAAGAAACAAACCCTTTCTTTTATAATAACTATAGTTTTAGCTGCTTTTGGCATAGCTTTTACCCAAACAGATGTTAAGGCGGCTACATATTATGTTGATCCTAAGGGAGCAGACTCAAACAACGGGTTGAGTAAAAACCACGCTTGGAAAACTCTGGGTAAAGTAAATTCTGTTAAATTTTTACCTGGCGATAAAATTTTATTTAAGAGTGGAGCTACATGGAATGGTCAACTTCATCCTCAAGGAAACGGTAATGAAAATCAACCAATTGCAATCAGCAAATATGGTGGAAAAATAAAGCCTCTTATTAATGGTAATGGTACAGCTAATTATGTTAGAAATTCTGGGACTGTGATGTTAATTAATCAACATGATTGGATTATTAAAAATCTGGAAGTTACAAATTATAGTACCACGGTTCATTCGCAAAGATCGGGAATCTTAGTTATCAATAATACCAATACACCTGAAAAGAATATTACAATTACTCGTAATTTTGTTCATGATGTTAATTCTGATACACAAGTGGATCACGCCTGGAAAGTAACAGGTGGAATCGTACTGATTGGAATAAATGAAGATCTTAATGGCAAAATCAACAAAAGCAAAAACTTCGGATTTCAGAATGTTTCGGTAACAGATAATCAAGTCAAGAATGTGGCTACCGCTGGAATTAGGAATAAAACAACGATGCTTTATTCTAATGGTTCGGAAAGTTATCCCAAGTTAAATAAAAATATTAATTATGAAAATAACACTGTCGACGATGTGTTTGGTGATGGAATGATTATCTCTGAAGTCGCAAGTGAAGGCACAGTCAAAAACAATGTTGTTAACAAGTTCTGTAATGCAAATACTAATTATAACTATGCTGGATTATGGGTAATGTCTTCAGACAACGTTGTAGTTGAAGGAAATGAAGTTGCCAACGGCATGTATGGTAGTAACGATGGCACAGCTTTTGATATTGACTTAAATTGCAAAAACGTTATTGTTCAGCACAATTATTCTCATGATAATGCTCGCGGCACAGTGTTATTTATGAATTATTCTAGAAATGGAGTATTCAGATATAATGTCAGCATTAACGATGGGTGGGACAATAATAAGTTAATTTCTTACTTACCGGATGTTGATACAGAAAAGGTTGACATTTATAACAACTTGTTTATTACCAATCCCAACACAGCTGAAATTTTTAAGACAAGTTCTCAAAATAGAGCTCTGAAATTCGTAAATAATGTCCTTGTGTCTAAATCAGGAACAATAAAAGCTTTTAATGATGATAATATGACTGGTGATATAGATATTTCTAATAATGCTACTTACGGTTTTAATGACAGATGGTTTGTTAATAGTCAAAATATTAAGTTAAAAAATCCGGAATTTGTAGCACAATTACTAGCTGATATTCAAAATAGCAATCCAGGAATAAAAAATATCAACATCGCTGAATTATTGCAAATGAAAGAGTTACAAAATTCTGGTACAAGAATAGCAAATAATTTAACAGACTTTTATGGGAATCCTGTTTCTGTAACGCCTTCAATTGGGCCCTTAGAATTAAAGTAATATAAGAAAGGTTTTTATTTTATGAAAATGAATATTAATTATGGTCATAATCCTGAAGATATAAAAAATTATTCAACTTCAGATTTAAGAGATCAATTTTTAGTTGAAAAAGTATTCGAACCAGGAAAAATAAATTTGACTTATACATACAATGATCGAATGATTCTTGGTGGAGTAATGCCCACCAAGAAGCCCCTAGAAATAGTTTTAAATAAGGATTTAGGAGTAGAATATTTCCTTCAAAGACGGGAATTAGGAATTATTAATTTAGGAGGCGATGGAGCTTTAGAAATTGACGGTAAGAAAGAACAAATGACCAAACATGATGGCTTTTATATTGGTAAAGGAAATAAGCATGTAGTATTCACTTCTACAAATGTTAAAGATCCCGCAAAGTACTATGTTGTATCAACACCAGCACAGAAAACATATCCTAATAAAAAGTTGTTATTTAAAGATGCTCTCAAGAAGTGCTTGGGGGATCAAGAACACATGAATAAACGGACTATTTATAAATACATTGATGCTAGTCAGATGGATACCTGTCAATTACAGATGGGATATACCGTTTTAGATAGTGGTTCAGGGTGGAATACGATGCCTGCACATACTCATGCTAGACGTATGGAAACTTACCTCTATTGTGAGTTTGCTTCTTCAGATACTCGTGTGTTTCACATTTTAGGTAAACCAAATGAAACCAAAGAAATAGTTATCAGGAATGAACAAGCTGTAATCAATCCCAGTTGGTCGATACATTGTGGAGTAGGCACAACAAACTATGCTTTTATTTGGGCTATGGCCGGTGAAAATCAAACTTATGACGATATGGATACAATTCCAATGGAAGATTTAAATTAAAAGAGGATAAAAATGGAACAATCAAAAGAAGAAATCAAGAATAATGAAAAAGCACTAGACAAGTTTAAAATGAGTTATTTTGATTTGTCAGGTAAGGTAGCTATTATTACTGGCGGTAATACTGGTTTAGGACAAGGATATGCAATTGCTTTGGCAGAAGCCGGAGCAGATATATTTATTCCTACTTTTGGCACACTTGAATGGGATAATACTCGCGCAATGATTGAAAAGCGTGGACGGAAAGTAGAATTTATGGATGTTGATTTGACTAAGCCAGGTGTTCCCCAACAAGTTATAGAAAAAGCACTAGAAACTTTTGGTCATATTGATATCTTAATTAACAATGCTGGCATGATCAGACGTAACCCATTGCTTGAATCAAAAGATGAAGATTGGGATAAAGTTATTAATATTAATTTGAATGCAGTTTACCATATGTCCATGGCAGCAGCTAAAGTAATGGCCAAACAAAAGTCTGGTAAAATCATAAATATCGGTTCTATGTTATCGTTCCAAGGTGGTAAATTTATTCCCTCATACACAGCTTCAAAGCATGGTGTTGCAGGACTCACCAAATCTTTTGCCAGTGAACTAGGTGCTTATAATATTCAAGTTAATGCTATTGCACCGGGTTATATTAAAACAGCTAACACTGCTCCGATTCGTGCTGACAAAGATCGTAACCAAGAAATTCTTGATCGAATTCCAGCCGGTCATTGGGCAGAGCCATCAGAATTAATGGGAGTAGCAGTTTTCTTAGCTAGTGCTGCTTCAAACTATGTTAACGGTATTATTTTACCAGTTGATGGAGGTTATTTAGTAAGATAGGATGATAGGGAGCGGCTCAAATGCCGCTTTTTTATTGGTGAAAAATAATGGAGTCTATAAAGAATAAAGTCTTAACGGTTGGTGAACCAATGATTGTATTTAGTTCAAGAGATTTGGATCAATCATTGGTTGATTCTGAACATTTTACAACATTTCCCTCTGGGGCAGAGCTAAATGTAGCTGTTGGTTTAGAAAAGTTGGGTATAAAAACAACATATTTATCAAATGTAGGTAATGATCTTTTAGGTAAGAAAATTGTCAATTTTCTGCAAAAACAAAAGATAGATGTTAGATATTTACGACAAGATAATGAATGGCCAACGGGGTTTTACTTTAAAGAATTGGTATCAAAAGGGGATCCTCAAATTGCATATTGTCGCAAAAATTCAGCTGCTTCTCACTTGTGCTGTTCAGATTTAGCGAATATTAATTTGGCTGACTATCAGGCAGTGCATGTGACAGGTATTTTAGCTGCACTATCAACTAATGCTTTAGATTTAACTAAAAAAATTTTAACAGAAGCAGAAGACAAAAAAATTCTTAGTTTTTTTGATCCTAATATTCGACTGTCTCTATGGAAAGACCAAACTACAATGATTCACATACTAAACGATCTGTCATTTCAAGCTAACGTTGTTTTGCCAGGGGTTAATGAAGGAAAAATTTTGGCTGGTACATCTGATCCAGAAGAAATTGCGGATTTTTATCTCAGTAAAAGTAAAATTACAAACTTGGTTGTGGTTAAGCTAGGTGCTAAAGGTGCTTATTACGAGACAAGAAGTGGCAACAGAGAATACATTGACGGTTATTATACAAGCAAAATTATTGACACAGTTGGTGCAGGTGATGGCTTTGCGGTGGGTCTAATTTCAGGATTGATTTCTGGTTTAAAAATAAGTCAATCAGTAAAGAGAGCCTGTGCAATTGGCTCTTTAGCGATTCAGTCACACGGTGATAATGATGGCTATCCAAACGTAAAGCAATTAGAAAGGTTTATGAGGGAAAAAAGTAATGAGAATAAAGATTAGCTTAAAAGATGTGAATTCGAATGTCTTATTAGAACGAACTCAGAATGATATAGTAACACTTGCTTTTAAAAAAAGGTATCAATTAGGAGATTATTATGAAATTGAACTGGAAAGCCCTTCTTCGTATTTAGTCGTTCAGCTCGATCCTGTTTTGAATCCTACTCTGATTTTTATACCAAATAAGTGTTGGAGATATAATATACCATTTAATTTTCAACGTTATCCTTCCATGCCAGACTTTTCTTTCGGTGGTATTGCACATTATGCATGCGTAAGAAAAGCAACAAAAGAAGAAATATCAAGAGAACAAAACTTAGCTTTTAATTCACATGATCAACTTCAAAATAATGGTGCATTTCCTCATGTTACTGCTAATGCTGAAACCAGAAATGAAGACGCTTTCTTAGCAAAAAATGTTATTGATGGTTATTTGGCAAATGATGGACATGGTCGTTTTCCTTTTCAGTCTTGGGGAATAGATCAAAGAGATGATGCTGAACTAAAACTGGATTTTGGTCGTAATGTATTAGTCACAAAGATTGGCTTACTTTTGCGTGCGGACTTTCCCCATGACAATTATTGGACCAAAGCAGATATAGAATTTTCTGATAAAACAAAAATCACAGTTAATTTAAAAAAGACAGATAAAATTCAGTACTTTACTGTTACAGAGAAAAAAATAAATTATCTCAAAATTACTCATTTACGCAAAGCAACAAATGGTGATAATACTTTTCCTTCTCTAAGTCAATTAATAGTTTGGGGCTCAAATAGACCTTGATTTTAATATATACGAAGTAATTTTTTAAAAAAGCGTTTGCAATTTTGCTCGCCTTTAAATATAATAGCAATAGACAAGCGAACAAAAACTAACATAATCAAACAAAAGCGAAAACTTGTCTATTGTTAAGGAGGGCCTAATTTGTGAAAGAAAATAACTTGTTTTCTGCAAATGCAGTATTTGTAAGTGATGCATCAGATCCGACCACAATTTTTAAGGAAGTTTCGGATAAATTACTTGCTCTTGATTTGGTCAACGATGGCTTTTTCAATGGAATTAACCAGCGTGAGCAACAATATCCGACCGGAATAGATACTTCACCTATTGCAAAGGAATTACCAAACATTGCTGTACCGCATACTGAAGGAGAGTTTGTTAAGACTTGTTTGATAGTACCTGTTGCTTTAAAAGCACCAGTATCTTTCAAAAACATGATTGCACCTGATCAGAGCTTATCGGTAAAATTTCTGTTTATGATTTTGAATAATAATCCAGAAGGACAGGCAAACATTTTAGCACAAATTATGGACTTTCTTAGACTTACATCCGTTTCAAAGTTACAAACATTATTCAATCTTACCGAGACTGATAAAATTTATCAGTTCTTAAGTGAGAATTTTAGTCAACAGTAGGAGGGCTTTTTATGAGCAGAGAAGTAAAATTTATAGCTGCATGTGGTGCTGGGGTAAACTCATCTCACCAAATTAAAGATGCAGTTGAAGAAGAAATGAGAAAGCGTGGCTATAACGTCAAAGTTGATGCCTATATGATTAAGGATGTCAATGAAGATCTTTTATCGCACTATGATGGTTATTTGACAATTGCCAAGACTGATCTTTCCTTTAAACCAAAAATTCCGTTAATTGATGCAGGAGCAATTTTATACCGTATACCTGCTATGGCTAAACCAGTTTATGACAATGTGGAAAAAGTTGTTAAAGAAATTAATGCTAAATAAGATTTCATGAGGAAATAAAAAATGAATGGGATAATTAGTTTTGCTAACTCACTTTTTAAACCTTTGATTGATATGGGTGCAGCTACAATAATGTTAATTGTTTTGACATTAATCGCTGTACTGTTTCGAGTCAAGTTCACCAAGGCCTTAGAAGGTGGTTTGAAATTAGCTATTGCTATTACAGCGATAGGTAATGTTATGAATATGCTGACGACAGCATTTCAAAAGCCAATGATGCAGTTTGTTAAGCACACTGGCATCCACATGGATATGCAGGATATGGGTTGGGCCCCACTTGCTACCATAACTTGGGGATCACCATATACCTTGTTTTATCTGTTAGTTTTAATTATTTTAAACGTTGTTCTACTGGTATTAAATAAAACTAACACGCTTGATGTGGATATCTTTGATGTTTGGCACCTGGCATTTGATGGTTTGTTCTGTGTTTATGTTGGTGCACCATTGTGGCTATCAACTTTGTTAGTTCTTTTCATTGGCACAATGAAGATTATTAACTCTGACCTAATGAAGCCGACATTTAATGATTTACTGGATGCTCCTGAAGGCAATCCTATGACTACTACTCATATGAACTATATGATGAACCCAATTATCATGGTGTTTAACAAGTTCTTTGACAAGTGCCTGCCTTGGCTTGATAAATTTGACTTTGATTCTACGAAACTGAATGAAAAAATCGGCTTTTGGGGCAGTAGATTTGCTATCGGTGTTTACCTTGGTGTGTTCGTTTCCTTGCTAGCTGGTAATAACTTTGCAACTGAGCAGGGATGGAAAGATATGTTTACACTATCATTTATTGGTGGTTCATGTATTGAATTATTCTCTGTAATTGGTTCATGGTTCATCGCATCCGTTGAGCCTTTGTCTCAAGGTATTGCCGATTTTGCTACTAAGAAATTCTCTGGCCGTACCTTTAATATCGGACTTGACTGGCCATTCTTAGCTGGTCGTTCCGAAATTTGGGCAGCCGCAAATGTTTTGGCTCCGATTATGATGCTTGAGGCAATGGTTTTACCTGGTAACAGATTAATGCCCTTAGGCGGTATTATCGCTATGGGTGTTACTCCTGCTTTGCTAGTTGTTACTCGTGGTAAAATTATTCGGATGATTATCATTGGAACCGTTGAATTACCTATCTTCCTTTGGGCTGGTACTATGGTTGGTCCATTTGTTACCAACATGGCTCACTCAGTAGGTGCCGCTATTCCTGCACATACATTGGTTTCAGACACTACTATGGAGGGTCCAGTTGAAAAATTCTTGGCTTACCTGGTAGGAAATGCTTGGAAACAACAAGGAATGTTTATTGTTTATGCCTTAATCGCTTTGGCAGTTTACCTTCTGTTATTTATCTGGTATGCAAAACAAATGAAGAAGAGAAATGCAGAATACGCTGCAGCTAAAAAGGCTAATTAATCATTAATAATGTATTTGGCTTAAGGGTGACTAAATTGAAGAAAACAAAAGTAACGGCTAAGGAAAAGGCAAGAAGGAATCGTATCCTTTTTTGGGCAGTTGTTGTAATTGTGGTTAACTTGCTACAAATTTTATTTAAAAACTGGATAACAAGCTTAATTGCTATGGTTGGTACAATTTATGCCTTATATAGAATCGTTGTTTTTGATAATCCTAAAAATCGCCTTAGTCAAAAATATTATGATTGGAAAGGCAATAAGCTAAGTAAATAAATTTATTAAATACCATTGAGAAACTCACTCTCAATGGTATTTTTATGTAAAAACCACTTTTAATTAGTAATATTTTGTAAAAATCAAATTGCAATAAACCGCTTTCTCTGATACACTTTAAGTGGTATCTACCAGTTAGCTAAGGAGGGGGAATTCATGGCAAAACCACTTTATCGCCAAGTAATTCTAGACTTGGAAAAACAAATAAAGAATATGAAGCCGAATGCTAAATTGCCAAGTGAAAGACAGTTATTAGTTAAATACGGTGTTAGTCGCAATACAATTAGATTGGCTTTACAAAATCTTGAAGAAAGAGGATTAATATACCGTCTTCATGGTAAAGGCACTTTTGTTTCTAGTACTTTTCTTGATCAACCTAATATTGGTGGGATGTATTCTTTTTCAGAAGAATTGAAACGAACTGGGCAAAAGGCTTCAACTAAAAATCTAAGTTTAGACTTAATTACTCCGAATAAAAATATTGCTGCACAATTGAATTTGGGACCGAGAGAAAAAGCCTACGAGCTGGTTCGTTTGCGTCTTGCTGATAACGAACCACGTATTTTTAGTAAAACTTATTTACCAGAAAAATTATTTTCCAAACTCAATCTAAACGATTTAAATGCTAAGCCACTTTATGATGTCATGAAAGAAAAATATGATCAAATCAGTGTGATGGCTTTTGAAGATGTTGCAGCTGTTTGCCTTAATCAAGAAGAGAGTAAAAATCTGGCTGAAAAAGTTGGTGCACCAAGCTTAAAAATATTTCGGAAGACTATTAATGACAAAAATGTACCAATCGAGTTTACGATTTCTTTGGCTAGAGGCGATAAATTTGTTTATCGTTCGCGTCAATATAATGATTTATTTTAAATAATATAAGGAAGGTAAAATTAATGTTTTCAAAAACAGATGCAGAATTAGCAAAAATGGGTGCAAAAATTACTACTCGTGAAATTGAGCAGCAACCTGAATTATGGCAGCAGACTTGGTCCATTTTTCAGAATAATAAGACCAAAATCATTGATTTTCTAAGCCAGATAAACCAAAAATGGGGTAAAGTTAGAGTTATTTTTACCGGTGCCGGTACTAGTGCATATGTTGGCAATACGATTATGCCGTATTTACAAAAACATGGTGATAGGAAAAAATATGACTTTGAAGCAATTGATACTACCAAAATTGTCTCTACTCCTGAAGATTATCTAGAAAAGGATACTCCGACGATTCTGGTTTCATTTGCACGTAGTGGCAATTCACCGGAATCTGTAGCTACTGTTGAATTAGCTAAAAAATTAGTCACGAATTTATATCAAATAGCAATTACTTGTGCACCAGAAGGACATTTAGCACAGGATTTAGCAGGTGATCCTACTGGACTTGTTTTATTAATGCCCGAAAAGTCTTTAGACCAAGGCTTTGCCATGACAGGTTCGTTTTCTTGCATGAGTTTAATGGCACTTCTAGTCTTTGATACTTTATCTGACGAAAAGAAAGAACATATTGTTAACCAAATTGCTCAAATGGGTAAGAGCGTCATTGCGCGTGAAGATGAAATTCAATCTTTAGTTGACATTGACTTTAATCGCATTACTTATATAGGTAGTGGTAGCTTAGGCGGTTTGGCTGAAGAAACACGTCTCAAAATTTTGGAATTAACTGCGGGAGAAGTTGCAGCATTATTTGATACCTCAATGGGTTTGCGTCACGGTCCAAAATCATTCCTTGATAAGAAGACGATCGTTTTTGATTTTGTCTCCAATAATACTTATACCAGGCAATACGACTTAGATATTTTAAACGAGATCAGGGATGATCAAATTGTTCCGCTCGTGATGGCTGTTGGTCAGGAAAAGGAGGATCAGGATTTCTCAGGAAAATCTTTCATGTTCGCTGAGAAAGAATTGTTGCCTGATGCGTACTTGGCATTACCTGACGTAATGTTTGGTCAGACAATTGCATTGCTCACTTCAATCAAAGTTAACAATAAGCCAGATACACCTTCACCAACAGGTACTGTCAATCGTGTAGTCAAGGGCGTTACCATTCACGAATTTAATTAGTGTGCTTTTGTTGTGGGTACTAACTGTATACATATGTTTTTAATGATAATCGTTTCAAATATAAAAAATACATGTTGACAAAAATTGGTTGGTACCTTATCATAAAAAGTGTGGAAGCGTTTTATATAATATTTAGATTTCCTTAAAAGATATGGAGGAATAAAACATGAATATTGTGGGAGCAAGAGTTGATGAACGCTTGGTTCATGGTCAAGTGGCAAACTTATGGACGCCTCAGTTGCAAGTAGAACGGATTATCGTTCTTGATGAAAAAGCAGCCGAAGATGATATCCAAAAGAGTGGTCTTAGAATGGCTACTCCAATGTCTACCAGATTGAGTGTTTTACCAACTGAGATTGCTGCAGATCACTTAAAGAAAAACCGTTATGGTAAGCAAAGATTGTTTCTGGTTGCCAAAAAACCTGATAAGTTTCTTGATTTGCTTAACATGGGTATCAAGCTTGATACAATCAATGTTGGTAATATGTCTAAGCAAGATGATACTACTGAACTGACTAAGCAAGTTAATATCAATGAGCATGAGGCCGATGTTTTCAGAGAAATTTCTGGCAAGGGCGTTAACTTAATTGCTCAGTTAAATCCTAGTGTTGAGTCACGGGATTTAATGAAATTGATTAATGAAAAGATGAAGTAGGAGGAGAAAAATGGCTTGGTGGCAAATATTACTGCTTACTTTGTATGCAGGATTAGAAATTTTAGATGAATTGCAAATTTATTCATCATTAAACACACCAGTTGGTGCTGGGTTGATCGCCGGTCTGATCATGGGAGATCTGCCTACCGGTCTGTTTATCGGTGCATCAATGCAGTTGACAGTTTTAGGTATCGGTACTTTTGGTGGTGCTTCAAGAATTGACGCTACTACCGGTACAGTTTTGGCTACAGCATTTTCAACTAGTATTAAAGGTATGAGTCCGCAAACGGCTATTTCTTCAATTGCTGTTCCAGTTGCTGCTATTATGATTGAATTGGACGTTTTGGCAAGATTTGCCAACACTTACTTTTCACACAGAATTGATCACTTGATTGATCAAGACAAGATTAACTATAAGGCTGTTGAAAGAAATGTTTTATACGGTGCAATTCCGTGGTCACTTTCACGTGCAGTTCCTGTCTTTATCGCATTGGCCTTTGGTCAGGGATTAGTACAACAGATCGCAAATGCTTTAAATGGAGACCTGTTATGGCTGGGTAATGGTTTGACTGTTGCTGGTGCTACCTTACCAGCTGTCGGTTTTGCTGTTTTACTGCGGTACTTACCAGTTAAGAGACACGCAGCATATTTGATTCTAGGCTTTACAATCACGACATTGTTCTCAGTTCTCTTTAGTGGCATGCAAGCTTTGGGTACCGGCTTATCAGCTGTTAACAAAGGTTTCACTACTATTTTCAACGGCTTACCAATGCTTGCAATTGCAATGCTGGGATTAGCTCTGGCAATTTTGCATTACAAGAATATTCCAATAAATAAAGGTACTGCTCAAGCACAAAGTACTGAAAGTCAAAGTAATAGCGCAAGTTCAAGCTCTGATGACGATGAAGGAGAGATTACTGATGACGAACTCTAAACCTAAATATAAATTAACTGAACAAGATTTTAATCAGATTAACCGTAGATCTTTATTTGGTTTCCAGTTGGGCTGGAACTATGAAAGAATGCAGAATAGTGGTTATTTATACACTATTCTGCCACAATTAAGAAAGATTTATGGTGATGATACCCCTGAATTAAAGGAAATGATGAAGACCCACATGCAGTTCTTTAACACTTCTAATTTCTTCAATACTATTATCACTGGCCTTGATCTTGCTGTTGAGGAAAACGAAGGTATCGAAGGAAAAGACACTGTTACCGGTATTAAAGTTGGTTTGATGGGTTCCTTTGCCGCAATCGGTGACTCGATTTTTGCTTCTTTGATTCCAACTATTTTTGGTGCATTGGCCGCATCCATGGCAACTCAAGGAAACCCAGTTGGGGTTATCATTTGGGTGATTGCCTGCCTTTTGATCTGTGTCTTTCGTTGGAAACAATTACACTTTGCTTATGATAAAGGTGTTTCCCTTGTTACTGATATGAGAGACCGTTTAAACGCTTTAACTGATTCCGCTACCGTTTTGGGTGTATTCATGGTTGGCGCGCTTGTTGCCACTATGGTTAATATCAAGTTCTCTTGGGCACCTAAAATCGGCAAAGTTACTATGAATGTTCAAAATAATTTGGATATGATTCTACCTAAGCTTTTACCAGCTGCTGTTGTGGGCTTTGTCTACTGGCTTCTTGGTAAGAAGGGTATGACTTCTACCAAAGCAATCTTTATTGTTTTAGTACTTTGTATTGTTTTAGGTGGTCTTGGAGTTATTGCTAAGATATAATTAAGTATGGTAATAGCTCTAAGCTAAATAGTATTGAGTATTAAATGGAAAGATAGAGTATGGCAGAAAAGGAATTAATTTTAATTAGTCATGGGAAAATGGCAGAGGGCGTAAAAGCCAGTGCTGAATTAATTATGGGTGAGCAAGAACATGTGCATACAGTGTGTTTGCTTCCATCTGAAGGCCCTGATGATTTTAAGTCAAAATTTGAAGAACAAATTTCAGGAATGAATATCGAAGATATTACAGTTTTTGCTGATTTAATGGGTGGAACCCCAGCTAATGTAGTTAGCCGTATGATTATGGGTGGTCAAAAGATTCACTTAATCTCGGGAATGAATTTACCACTAGTAATTGAATGGCTTAACAGTCAAATGAGCGGTACAGAATCCGATTTTGTGACTGCAGGTAAAGCTGGAATTGTCGATGTTAACGAAATGTTGTCTAGTATGAAAAAGTAAATTGATGTAAATAAATAGCGCCTAGTTCTAAAAAAGGACTAGACGCTATTATTTGTTTATATTAAATTTAGAACAGCAACTGAATAGTTTCAAGTGGTGCTATGGCTTCATCAATAGTAGCAATGCCGTTTTCAACATTAATGTGGACTTTGGTTTTTCTGACAGAGTTATTGACTTTTCTAATAATTGTAGCTTCCTTACCCTTTAGTGGTTCTCCTAAGTGCCATTTTATTTGTTGATAGCCATCTAAAGTAAAGTTGGCTAGCCAAGCTTTTTGACCATCATTTTCAATAAACAGCTTAACATTTGGCATTCCCACTAAATAGTCTACTGGCGTGACACTATCAAGTATTTGTTGCAACAGTCCTTGTTTGTATGTAGTAAATTGAGATTCCCAGCCATAGCGTGGATCTTGATCCATCGGGAGGACAACGATATGCTGGTCGATAACGGCCATAACGTTACCCAATTTTTCATCAAGTGCGTTATAAGCAAAAGACCATACATTTACAGCACTTTGCGGTTGATAGTCAATTTTTAAATAGTTTCCTGTTTGCTGCAACATTGTAATTCGCGGGCTTTCAACTCCGTCAACAATCTGTCCATCTGCCTGTTCAAAAACTTGATAGTTTGAACGAAATGGATGCCAGGCGGCTTTTTCAATATGCAGTAAATTGCCTAAATTTCTGTCTAGTAAAACTTGAATGCATTCACCATCAAGCAACACAAAATTGTTTTTAACTAATTCAGTAACTTGTGATTTTGACAAATTACGTAAAAGCTGGCCAGAAATGGCAACTACTTCATTTTTCAATGAAGTTTTTTTACTGATAGGCAGAATCGCTGTAGCAAAGCCAAAAGCTCCTAAAAGGCTGGCCCAATTCTTTTCGTGAGGTAAAAGTTCCTCGACATTTTTACCAGTTTTAGTTTGCAGATAGTAACTAGAGTCTTGATCAACCAAAACTTTTATTCCTCTTAAGTGGTTTATCGGCAGGCGATTTTCTAATAGTTGGTTAACAAACGGTTTAATTTGGGCGAGCATTTCTGCATAGTGCCAACTATCATTGATACCATTGCCCATCATGTCAAATAAATTAAGCAAAATTCCCTGACTGCCGATTAGGGCAGAAGTAATAATTTGAAATGCGGTAAATGCATTTGACTTGACTAATGGAGAATACATATAGCTTTCTAATTCAGGGTATAGTTCGGCATTTTCCCCTAAAAATGCAGCGGTAATGCGAGTATATTCTTCGAAATATCTGCCATATTGTAATGGTGCAACTTCATTGTAAGCAGGTAAATGAGGCCGGGCCACCTTGGGATGACCTTCTCCAGCCTGTGCCTTAAATAAATTATCCCAATCGCGACCTTCAAGGGCATGCCAATCAGGGTAGGAAGTCATTTGTGCCAAATCTGTTTCGGGACTAACCTTGTGAACAGCCTGCTCAATTATATGTTCGGTTTCAATCATCTCTTGACGAGCCTGATCAAGGTAAACCTGTCTTTCCTTAGTTGGTTCACCAGGCTGCAACATCTTTTTAACAAATTCTCCCCGCGTTTCCTTTTTGCCTAATTTTTCGTTATAAAGTTGCATGTGATAATCACAAAAGCACATTAACTTGAGGGGTGAATGGTTATAATGGCGAAAATCATCTTCTAGCCATAACCTGCGGGGATGGATACTGGCATATTGGGCATAGGTATTTGCTAAATATTTCCGCCATGTTGGATCAGCTGGGCAAGCCATATCCTTGGCCTTATTACCATCTATATCAACGAAAGTATTAAAGCCAATTTCAGGATTAACTTGGTAGCCTCGATCTGAATGCATAATGGTCGTCCAAGGGTTTAAGCTAGTTGTTACACCTATCTCAGATAACTTTTTTTGTAGGGGCTTTATGGCATCTAACCATACCTGAGTTTCAGCTTTAGTTAAGTGGCTATGGTTTAGCTCTTCACCATTTATAAAAAAAGCAACATCGTCAATTTTGCCCCTTTTAACAAATTCAATTAGTTTTTCGTCTTTTTCTGGAGTGTTTGCTCTGGGATCAAGCATGTATCTTAAAGTGTAAATAAAACTCATATTGTAGTTGCTCCTGTGTAAAAATTATTATTCATTTTATCTTAATTTTAGCATAATATGTTACTGCTTATCCTAAGATTTCGGCAGAAAAGAAAATAAGTGGTTGGACAATAATTTGGCTATTAGCTATTTATCCTTTTGCAAATTTAGCTTATAATCAGCTTTATCAAACATTTTAAGAAAGATTAATTTTCTTCTAATATGAAGGAGGAGAGAAAAATTAATAAAGCAACTAACTCAAATCAAAAAACAGAAACTAGTGATTTAGAATTGCAACATATCACTGAGGTAACACAACAAACAGATTATTTTGAGATTCATTATGCACATGGATTGACTGGTCGCCTCTACATACTAGATGCAAAAACATTCAGGTTATATATTGATCCAAGCCAGAAATTTCAGGAGCCGGAACAATCAGAAGAAGGATTGCATGCTCAAATTTTCTTGACAGATATTTATAGCGCCAAAGGAATGAATGGTACCAATCTCCAGACAACCAAAAACGGCTGGCAAATTGATACAGGTGCAGTTGAAATTAATTTAGTTAAAAATGACGCTACTATGAGTGTTACAAAAAAAGGTAGATTAATATTAAAAGAGGCACGCCCGATTGAACTGACAAATTCGGCCACTGCTCAAACTTTAGTTGATCATAATAGTAATTACTTTGGTGGAGGTACCCAAAACGGCCGTTTCACACTAGCAGGAGAAAAAATCGAAATTGTTAATACTAATAACTGGGTTGATCAAGGTGTAGCTTCACCTAATCCTTTTTACTGGTCAACTGCCGGTTACGGTGTAATTCGTAATACTTTTAAGCCCGGACATTATGACTTTAATAGCAATTCGAATGACGAGATTACGACTGTTCATGAAGAAAATCGTTTTGATGCCATTTATTTCTTTGCCAACTCAGCATATAAATTAATTAATGCATATCATAAGCTAACTGGCAGGCCTGCCCTGACACCAGTTTTCGGCTTTTATGAAGCTCATCTAAATGCATATAACCGTGACTATTGGGTTGAGGTCAAATCTGATGAAAAAGGAGCTATCAAATATCCTGATGGCAAGTATTATCGTGAATATCAGCCAAAAGATTTACCGGCAGAATTAAAACCAAAGTCAATCAGAGAAACGTTAAATGGCGAGCACGGTGGTATTTCTTATCAGTTTAGTGCCCGAGCAATGCTCGAACAATATTTGCAAAATGATATGCCTATAGGCTGGTTCTTGCCTAATGATGGTTATGGGGCTGGATATGGTCAGACAGATACTTTGGAAGGCAATCTCAAAAATTTAGCTGAGTTTGTTAAATATGCTAATAGTAAAGGTGTGCAAGTAGGACTTTGGACCCAGCAAAATCTTGCCCCAGTAGATCCTGAAAATCCTAAACCAGATGACCGTGATTTTGAAAAAGAACTGGTAGCCGGCGTCACTGCACTTAAAACAGATGAGGCCTGGGTTGGCCACGGTTATTCGTTCGGCTTAAATGCCACTCAAAGTACTGCCAAGATGATTGCCAAAATCAAAGGTGATCAACTGCGACCATTTATTATTACTGTTGATGGCTGGGCAGGAACTCAAAATACCAGTACAGTTTGGACTGGGGATGAAGTAGGTGGTGAATGGGAATATATTCGCTTCCAAATACCAACTTATATTGGCGAAGGGCTCTCAGGGCAGCCTAATGTTGCGTCAGACATGGATGGTATTTTTGGAGGTCAACAGCCTATTATCAATACCAGAGATTATCAATGGAAAGCTTTCACCCCCATTCAATTAAATATGGATGGCTGGGGGAAAAATCCTAAAAATCCCTTTGTGTTTGGTGGTATTACAAATAAGCTTAACCGCGCATATCTCAAGCAGAAATCAATGATGATGCCGTACATTTATAGCATCGCAGCGCAAGCAACTTTTACCAGTAAGCCCATGGTGCGAGCTATGTTTTTGGAATATCCTGATGTGCCTGAATTTTATACTAATTTGGTCAGATACCAGTATTTGTGGGGAGAGAACTTCTTAGTTGCTCCGATTTATCAAGATACTGCCGTTGATGAAGCGGGAAATGATATCAGAAACGAAATTTATTTGCCTGATGAAAAGCAAATTTGGATAGATTTCTTTACTGGTCAAGAATATCGTGGCGGTCAAGTAATTAATAACTTCGCTGCACCATTATGGAAGTTGCCTGTATTTGTTAAAGCAGGAGCAATCGTTCCAGTAGCACCAGCAACTAACACACCTCAGGAATACCTTGATCTGAAAAAGCAACGGCAATTTGTAGTTTATCCAAGTGGAAACAGCAGCTTTACAGTTTATGAAGATGATGGCTTTTCTGCTAAGTATGAGCAAGATGAATATGCTCAAACCAAAATTAGCAGTCAATTGCTGGGTTCTGTCTTGACTATCAAAATTGACAAAACCAAAGGTACATATGCTGGTTTTGATCCTGAAAAAGCAACAGAAGTTGATATCAGAACTAAAAAGGCACCGGAAGCGATCAAAGCTTTGGTAGGCAACCAAGAAATTAATTTGACTGAAGTAAATAGTATAGCTGAATTTCAAAATCAAGAAAATTGCTATTTCTTTGATCAAAACTACCTAGTTAACCCTTACCTAAAAGAATTTAGTACAGATTTAAAGCAGACATTTTTGAGAATAAAAATAGGCCAGATTAATACTAGTCAAAACGAAATAACTGTTAAAATTACTGGCATTGATACAAGTGCAAGACCGCTTAACAGTTTGCCAGCAGAAGATGATTCTTTGACAACTCCGACTAATTTAGCACAAGATAAGGAAAAAACTACTGCAGATTCCATCACGGTATCATGGCAACCGGTATCTGATTGCGATAGTTATCAGCTTAAAATTGATGATGTCTTATATACTAATATTAAAAAAGCAAGTTATACTTTAAGCAGCCTGAAGTCTGAATCTGAACATACTTTTGAGGTAAGAGCAGTTAAGGACTTAAAGGCATCTCCTTGGGGAACAAGATTTAACTGTAAAACTAAAAAAGCTAAAAAAACTGACAAAGTTGAGCAGAAGTAATTTGTGTAAAGCAAGGTAAATGTTTTCTGAATTATTTATAATTGTGAAAAAGTTTACTAAAATTCTTGCTTTTCTTTAAAAGGCAACTTTATCAGTATATAATAATAGTTGTGCGATTAAAGAAAATGTTAAAGGAGATATATAATGAAAACAATTTCTGCAGCAGTTGCCAAACATATGGCAAACTTGTCAACAACTGATGGTATAATCAGTGCTTTGGCAATCGATCAACGTGGCTCTTTGAAAAAGATGTTAGCAGAGGCCGCTAATAAACCTGCTGATGAAACAACTATTGTTGATTTTAAAAAAGCAGTTTCCAGTGAGTTGACTCCTTATGCTTCATCAATTTTGACTGACCCAGAATATGGTTTACCAGCAACTAAAGTGAGAGACAAAAATTGCGGATTATTACTTTCTTATGAAAAAACCGGGTATGATACAACCGAACCTGGCAGAATGCCTGACTTAATTGCTAATCAGTCTGGATTAAGGATTAAAAATGAAGGCGGAGATGCCATTAAGTTTTTGGTTTACTATGATCCTGACGAAGGTCAAGAAATTAATGATAAAAAGCAAGCTTTCGTTGAGAGAGTTGGTGCAGAAGCAAAAGCAAATGAATTGCCATTCTTTTTGGAAGTTTTGACTTATGACGCAAATATCGCTGACGCTAAGAGTGAAGAATTTGCGAAAGTTAAAGCTGATAAGGTCTTGAAGACAATGAAAGAATTTTCAAAACCTGAATACGATGTAACTGTACTTAAAGTTGAAATTCCGTTTAACATTAAGTTTGTTGCAGGCTTTAATGGAGACAACAACGTTGTTTACACTCAAGAAGAAGCTAAGGATCTGCTTAAAAAGCAGTCTGAGATAACTGATTTGCCTTATATTTTCTTATCTGCTGGTGTAACCAGTGAAGAGTTTATTGCTGAAATTAAAATGGCTGAAGAAGCAGGTGCTGACTTCAACGGTGTTCTTTGCGGTCGTGCTACTTGGAAACCAGCAATCAAGCCATTTGCTGCTGAAAGTGAAGAAGCAGGTAGAAAATGGCTATCAACTCATGGCAAAGAAAATATTGAAAACTTAAATGAGGCTCTAAAAGGAGCTAAATCTTGGCGCGATAAGCTAGAAGTTGCTGAATAATTTTACCTATTAACTAAAAAGCTTTCTATACTTCAATTAGTATAGAAGGCTTTTTATTTGCTCTTATAAAAATCAGACCTGACCGAGTATGCATCACAAAAAATGCGGGTCATTATTTGCAGGGGCAGTCGTGATCTGACCTCATATTCGGGAAAATAGTTGGTTTTAGATTTGTAACCGATAAAGCAGAGAGTGGATAAGGGCAAAATGCTGCCTGATGAATTAGTAGTGAAAGTCAAAATTGGGACTTCATTTTTATTTAGAGCTTTAGCTGCGGTAACCAATTCCTCAGTTTCCCCATTAAGAGTAATAAAAATTACTAATGAGTCTTTTTTTATTTTACAAGCGATCGTCTTAATAATATTCGGGTCTGAATGAAATTCACAATATTTTCCAGTTAATTGCAATTTGACCATCATTTCGTGAGCAATTGATTCAGATAGGCCGCGAGCAAAAATAAAAACGATTTTAGCTTGTTTAGTCAGTGATATACTGTCCTCAATTGTGCTGTAACTTAGGTTATGCAGCGTATTGTTCATTTCAATTTCGTTTTTAGTAATCACGCTTTTGATTTTATCGTCAGCATCATTTAGCACACTAAAAGTAGAATTTGAATTGCTTTTTAGTTTCAAAGATTCGCGGTAAGAGGTGTAACCGCTGTAACCCATTTTTTGCATGGTACGCACAATTGTTGCAGTTGAGACATTTGCAAATTGACTTAGTTTTACTATCGACATATTAGCAATCTTTTGAGGATTATTTTCTACGATATTCCAGAGATGTAATTCTGCTGAGGAAAGTTCTTTATTTGGCATATATACGCTCCTTTTGTAAATAGTTTCCCAATAATTATAGTAAACGCTATCAATTTGGAAAAACGTTACACTTTTTAACTTCTATAATAATAATGCAAAAGGCAAAAAAAAGGGGAGAAATCTTTGATTTACACAATAACGTTGAACCCAGCGATTGATTTGGTAATTGTTACCCAAAAGCTGGAACCAAAGGTAGTTAATAGAACTGAAAAATTTGAATTGCAACCTAATGGTAAAGGAGTCAATGTTTCGTTCATTTTAAAGAAATTAGGCATTGATAGTGTAGCTACTGGTATTGGTGGCGGCTTTACATTAGATTATGTGATCTCAGGTTTAAAGGAAAAGGGAATTCACACCAATTTCTTGAAGGTAAAAGATCTAACCAGGGTTAACGTTTTTACAGACGTTTTAGATGAAAAAACGGAATACAAGCAAGTTAATCCGGGTCCAGAAGTTAGCTTGGAAAAACAAAACCAATTTTTGGATTATCTTGAAAGCACGCTAACTAAGGATGATATGGTAGTTGTTTCCGGCAGTTTTTCTCGGGGAATTAAACCTCACTATTTAGTACAACTGGCTGAGCTAGTTCAAAAACAGGGGGCAAAATTCGTAGTTGACAGTAGTTACCTTGAAGTAATCGATACTTTAAAATATCGACCGTTTTTACTTAAACCCAACGACGCAGAACTTGCAGCTTTCTTTAATTATGAGGGTGAAATGACAGACGAGAAAACAGTCGCTTTTGCTCAAAAGCTAGTTAAACTGGGTTGCCAAAATGTGTTGGTTTCTTTAGGTGCTGCTGGAGCAGCTTTTATTAATGAACGGCATATCCTGTTTGCCAATGCTCCTAAAATACAAGTGGTTAATTCAGCTTGTGCAGGGGATACAATGCTTGGTACCTTCATTGCCTTTTTGGAAAAGAAAAAACCTATTAGTGAAGCTCTCAAAATAGCTGTAGCTGCAGGAAGCGATACGGCTAGCCGCACTGGACTGACAGATTTTTCTTTAGATAATTTATTACCACAAATTTCAGTAAGGGAAAGGATGAATTAAAGTGGCTAAATATGATTTAGTTGGTGCGACTGGTTGTGCAACTGGTGTTGCCCATACATTTATGGCCGAAGAGGCACTGGAAAAAGCTGCAGAAAAGCTTGGTTATACCATTAAAATTGAAACACATGGACAAACGGGTATTGAAAATAATTTAACAAATGCAGAAATTGCAGATGCGCAAGCCGTGGTTGTTGCTTCCGATATTGATGTTGGCTTGGATCGTTTTGCGGGTAAACGTCTAGTTGTAGTTCCAGTTGCAAGAGGTGTTAAAGAGCCCGATGCTTTAATTAAAAAAGCTTTAGCAGCACCAATTTATAAAGAAGGACAGGCAGCTGAAGATTCAAATCCTGACAACGTTGGAAAGCAAAAGCTAGGAAATAAGATTTATACCTCTTTGATGAATGGTGTATCTCATATGTTGCCTTTTGTCGTTGCCGGTGGAGTTTTGATGGCCATCTCATTTTTCTGGGGAATTGATTCGGCTAATCCTAAAAGCAGTGAATATAACCAATTTGCAGCGATGCTAAATACAGTTGGCAGTACTACTATGAACTTGATGGCTCCAGTCTTAGGAGCTTATATTGCTGAAGCTTTGGCTCAACGGACGGGTTTTGTAGTTGGCCTTTCTGCTGGCTTTATCACTTTTAATGGCGGCGGTGGCTTTTTAGGAGCCATCGTTGGCGGTTATCTGGCAGCAATTGTTGTTTTAGGACTGCAGAAACTGTTCCAACCATTGCCTGATAATAAATTTAGGGGATTGAAGTCAATCTTTCTTTTACCTGTTGTTGGTGTCTTAATTACGGGATCAATTATGTACCTGTTAAATACCCCAATTAAAGCACTGAACGTTGGTTTAATGTCCTGGCTTAGAGGTTTTGAGAATACTAATCCGGCATTGCTAGGAATTATTGTTGGCATAATGTGTGCAGCAGACTTTGGTGGTCCGATTAATAAGGCTGCCTATGTTACAGGTACGGTATTACTGGCTCAAGGAAACTACTACTTTATGGCAGGAGTTTCTGCTGCTTGTATTGCTCCACCACTTGCAACAGGATTTGCTGTCTTAATGAATCGCAGAGCATATTCTAAAAGTGAAAGAGCAGCTGGCTATGTCAACTTTTTACTGGGATCTACTCACATTACTGAAGGCGCAATTCCATTTGCCGCCAAACATCCCTTATGGAATATCCCGGCTTTTATGATTGGTTCTTCAGTGGCATCAGTTTTAACCTACCTCACAAAAATCAGTGTGCCTGCTCCTCACGGTGGCTTTATTGTTTTGCCGTTAGTTAATAAACCATTCTTATGGGTATTGTGGATTCTGATTGGATCGGCTATTTCGGGAGCATTACTTGCTCTAATAGCTGGCAGATTTGCTAAAAAAGATGCTTTAGCAACTGCAACTGACCCGGAAATTGCACCTAGTGTTGACGACACATCTGACCAGCAAGCAGAAAGCAAAGTAGAAACTTTTGATCCAAGTGATATTCTTGATTTACAAAATATTAAAGTTGGTGTTGATGTTGCGAGTCGTAAAGATGCACTCAAATATTTAGCAGATTTTGCCGTCAAAAACAACTTGGCTAATGACAGCGAAGCTGTTTACAATAGTTACGTTAAGCGTGAAAAAGAAGGCTCTACAGGGATGACAGACGGTTTTGCCATTCCTCATGCGCAGTCAGCAACAATTGCCAAGTCTTCAATGATCGTTTTAAAACTCAAACAACCAATTGATTGGCAATCATTAGATGGTAAGAAGATTGACACGGTCATTTCTTTTCTGATACCACAAGTCGATAGCAATGCTCACCTGCAATACTTATCCAATACTGCCAAGCTTTTGACTCACGCCGACTTTATTGCTAAGTTAAAAGCAGCCAATACGCCTGCAGAAATTCAAGATTTGTTTGCGAATAATTAATAGGTTAGTAAATATTAGTTTAAATAAAGTAAGTCCCGCAAGTTGTCTAACTTACGGGACTTATTTTGCTTATGTCTTTCAATTTTGAATAATTTTATAATCAATTGGGCTTTATGTTCATTTAAACGCAACTGCTGTTCTAAAAATGCAAAAAAAGAGAGCACATTAGTGCTTCCTAGCTTAAATATTAGTCTTCAACCTTTTTTGCTTCATTTAATGCCTTCATAATTGAAGGATTTTTTGAATGGCAATCTTCAAGCATTTGCAAATCTTTTTCGTCCAGTGTAACTTCGAACTTACTCATTCTGTAATTTCCTTTCTACCAAATTTTAAATTAACTATATCACTTTTATAGCATAAATATGCAAAGCTAGCTAATTTTTTTCATTTATGTTGCAAAAGTGATTTCTTTTTCTTTAAATTGCAACATACAAACGCATGTTCTTGCTAGTAGCAATTAACCGAATAACCTTGTCATGATAAGACTTTGTCAAATTAAATAACAGTTAACTTTGTGTTACAACTGTGACATTTTTACTAAATTAGGTAACTAATTCTTAAAGATTGAGTGATATTCCTGTTATGATTCTGCAACTTTAACGTTGTAGTATTTATAACATCAAATTGAATAGTAGTTTACTATGTTCAATTTGAAAAACATATTATGGATTTTTATTTAAGGAGAGAATTTTTTTGAAGGTAAAATCTATCTTAGTTAAATCAGCAGCAGTAGCAGCATTATCTGCTTCCGGAGTTGCAGTTATGAGCAGCGTTAAAGCAAATGATGTTCAAGCAGCTACAGTAGAAAATGATGCAGCAGTTGTAACTGTTAACTACGTTGATGGCAATTCAATTCGTGTATGGAACAGTTACAAACATCCTGAAGCTACTGGGCAAATTTTACCAAGTAATTCTTCTTGGAAAGTCATTAAAACTGCTTACGACAAAAAGGGTCACAAGTGGTATGACTTAGGCAAGAACCAATGGGTTAAGGCCAAATACGTAAATAAAGGCTACTATCCGGCAAATGAATCCCAAAATTCAGCAGTTGCAACTAGCACCCAAACAGAAAACAGTTCAGTTTCTAATACCAATAATGTAGAAACTACGAATTCTGCAAACAATACAGCAACTGCAAATATTAATTACAATACTGCTTCATCTGATTCAGAAGCTGGAGCAAAAGCATGGATTGCCAGTCGTGAATCTGGCGGCTCATACAGTGCACAAAATGGTCAATACATTGGTAAATATCAGCTTTCTGCCGCATATCTTAATGGAGACTACTCAGCTGCTAACCAAGAACGTGTTGCTAACAACTATGTTACTAATCGTTACGGCTCATGGGCAGCAGCTAAACAATTCTGGCAAGCTAATGGTTGGTACTAATTAGTTAGTCAGTTAAAAACAGAATATTAAAAAAGTAAGCAGACACTAGTTGAAAATGATGTGCTCCCCAAAAATTTGTCCTAATTTTAGGATTCACATCATAAACTAGCGCCTGCTTTTTTATTTTAAAAAATTAATGGTTAACCGCATATGTAAATTTATCGCTGCGAATTATTTCTTGCGTAATATGTAAAGGAAGATCGTGCTCGTCATAAACTAAGTCCTTGATTTGCATTAACGGCGTTTTTTCGTCAACATTAAGTAAAAAAGATTCTTCTCTATTTGCAAACGCAATTTTAAAAGTTTTCTTACCTTTACCGGGATTAATATGAAACTTCTTTTGTAATATCTGATACAAGGGCATATTAAGATCTTCAGCTTTAATAGCATTAAATTTTGGAGCAAGCCAAATCCATTCAAGGCAAAATGGGATATCATCAATATATCTTAACCGTTTAATTTCTATTATTTGTTGCTCATTAGTAGTTTGCAAGAATGTATTTTGTTCATCATTACCTGCAACGCTTTTAATACTAATTAAACGGTTAGAGATTTTTTTCCCAGTTTTAGCGGCGCTGTCTGTTAAACTTGAAAATTTTTGATTTTGAGTTTGAATTTCATTACTTTTGTCAGAAACAAAAGTTCCTTTACCAGGAAGCTTAATTAAATAATTCTCTTCGCTTAAGACTTTAAGAGCCTTGCGAACAGTGGTCCGGCTTACACAATATTCTTTTTGCAACTCCATTTCAGAAGGGATTTTTTTACCCACTTGATATTTATTTTCCGTAATTTTGTTTTTTATAATATTTGCCAAGTTAAGATATAGTGGCATATGATTTTTAGACTTTTTCAACATATTTTTTCTTTCCTGAATAACTAATAACTGTATTATAACAAAAGCTGATTAATTAGGCACCAGTATCTTTTTTAACCATAAAAAGATACTGGTATTTTTAATATGTCCTTTACTTTATCAATAAAGCGCTTTATAATTTTAAATTGAAGATACATGTATCTAAATTAAATACAGGAGAAAAAGATGAAGGTACAAGAAGAAGCTAAACAAGTTGTTCAAAAAGCTGTTAAAAAAATGAAACCTAAAGGAGGTATTAAGCAGGTAATTTGGGTTGGTGCCGGAGGTTCTTTTGGTGGCTTTTATGGTGCAAACTACTTTATGCATCAAGAGTCAAAAACAATTTTTTCCAGTATGTATACCAGTGGAGAATTTATTTATGCTCCGCCAAAGAGTATGGATCAAAATACATTAGTAGTTTTATGTTCTATGAGAGGAACCAGTGAAACTATTGATTCAGCGAAGGTTGCTAAAAATAATAACGCTACGACAATTGCTTTGTATGTTGATGAATCTGAACTCGTGCAGGTTTGTGATTTTGAAATAAAATATGAAAGTTTGGCTCTAGATGAAAGCAGACTTGAACGTGTAAATGGCAGTATTGGAATATGCATAGCGATGAATTTATTGGAACAGCTTGAAGGCTATGAGAATTTTAAAATAGCCATGAAGACTTTTGATTTGCTTGATCCTATCTATCGCAAAGCTGTTGAATATACTACACCTTTGGCAAAAGAATGGGCTGAGCAAAATAAAGATCAAAAAACCATTTATGTTATTGGTAGTGGGCCAGCATACGGTGCAGCTTATGTTTTCTCAATTTGTAATATTGAGGAAATGTTGCAATTAAATTCACCAACTATTCATAGTTATGAATACTTTAATGGTCCATTTGAAGTAACAGATAAGAATAAGTCAATTTTTCAACTTTTGGCTACCGGGAAAACAAGACCAGAAGATGAACGTGCATTGAAATTTGAACAAAGATTTGGTGGCAAAAAATTGTATGTATTAGACGGTAAAGAAATTGGGCTAGATGATATCGAGCCCGCAGTTTCACCGTATTTTAATCACCCAATTTTTTCATCAATTTTAAATAATGTTTATATGAGAGCACTTTCTTATTCTACCCACGAAAGTTATGAAACTCGCAGATATATGTGGAAGGAAGACTACAAATAAATGGATGCTAAAAAGTTAATGTACTTTATTTTTTAATTTCAAACTAAATAAAAGCGCTTTAAAATTATAAAGTAAAAAATATATTTAATTATTTTTAAAGAAACCCTTTACACGATTTTCTTTATATATTATTATATTAAATATACATGTTAATACATCTTATAAATGTACTAACTATGTCTGATTTTGGATTAGGGGTGAAGCTTAGTGAAAATAATTTTAGTTAGCCATGGCAAGCTTGCTGAAGGAATGAAAGATACAGTTGAGATGATCACTGGTAAACAGAAAAATCTCGAGGCATATGAAGCCTACAAAAATGGTACGAGTGATGATAGTTTTATCGGTGAAATCAAGAATTCTATAGATAAGGCTAGTGGTGAAAATACTGTAGTCATTACTGACGTTTTGGGAGGTTCAGTTAATAACGAAATTACCCAGCTATTAAAGGATCACCAAAAGTTAACCGTGTTGACAGGTATGAATTTGCCTTTGGTTATAACTTTGGTTACTACTGCGAATTCAGGCCTAACCCAAGAAGATATAGAGGAAGCTATTAACCAAGGACAGAAGGGAGTTTTGTCGATAAATAAGTTGATGACTGAAGATAATGATGAAGGAGATTTATTATGATAAAAGTAATTAGGGTTGATCACCGATTATTGCACGGACAAGTCATTTTTTCATGGACTAAATTTGCAAATATCGAAAGAGTAATTGTGATTGATACAGCTACAGCAAATGATGATTTTAAAAAAATGTCATTGAAACTGGCTAAACCGGAAGATGTGAGACTAAACGTTTTCAGCGTAGATAAAGCAATTAGTAAAATCGATCAAATTAAGGCTCTAAAAGACAACATTATGTTGCTTTTTGAAAATGTAACTGAACTAAGCAAGTTTATTGATGCATATGGTCCAGTAGAAGAGATTAACTATGGCTTAGTTCCTTCTAAGCCTGATGCTAAACGTTTTAGTAATGCTATATATTTAACTGCTGACGAAGTTAAACTTACTAAGAAAATGTGCGATCAGGGAATTAAGATCTCCATGCAACAAGTTCCTTCAGCTAATAAGGAATTTCTGAATAATTTGATTTAGAAAAAAGGGGGGGTAAAAAATGTTTTGGAAAGCTTTTGTTGTCGGCTTGGTTGGTGTTTTCGCTATGTTCGACTCAAGATTGCTGGGTCGTGAAAACTTCGAGCAGCCATTAATCGTAAGTACACTCGTTGGCTTGGTTTTAGGAGATGTGTCGAAAGGATTATTAGTTGGTGCTACGCTTGAATTAGTTTCAATGGGAATAGTTCAAGTAGGCGCCGCCGTTCCACCAGATATGGTCTTAGGCTCAGTTGTAGCTTCAGCTTTTGCAATTTTGTCACATACCAGTGCACAAGCAGCATTGACCGTGGCTTTGCCGGTAGCAGTGCTAGGCCAGCTAGTGGCTATAGTGATTAGAATGTTGTTTTCATCCTTTAACCAATTGGTTGAGAATGCAATAGATGCAGGCAAATTTAGAAAAGCACGAAGTTACCACATAGTTTATGGACCAATTATTTATGGTTTGTTATATTTTGTTCCAGTTTTTCTGGCAATCTTTTTAGGTACCAATGTTGTAACCAGTTTCGTCAAAATGATTCCGGATTGGTTAACAAACGGTTTGACTTTAGCAAGTAAGATTTTACCTGCTTACGGATTTGCCCTTCTGATGTCAACTATGATTGATAAGAAAAATGCAGTTTACTTATTCTTAGGTTTCTTCATTGCAGCATATGGCAAAATGACTGTTATAAGTGTAGCTATCTTTGCAGTTATCTTCGCTATTATACTCAATAAGTTTATGTCTAATAATGGAAACAATAATGCTACTCCCAAGACCAGCAGTAGCGATGATTTGGATGATTTGGAAGAATTATAGGAGGATAAATTATGGCCGAGCAAAAACATACAGATAAACGATTACGTCATAAGTTTTGGCAATTCTTCTGGAGATCATGGGCTATTCAGACATCTTGGAATTATGAAAGCCAAATGAACATGGGTTTCATGTATGGTATGGCACCAACGATAGATGGGATTTATGGTGAGACACCTGATACACCTGAGAAACTTCAAAAGAAAAAAGAGGCATACCATCGTCATATGGCATTCTTTAACTGTACACCACAACTGACCTCTTTTGTTTTAGGACTATCTTCGGCAATGGAAGAGGAATATGCGGCTAATCCAGATACATTTGATCCAGATTCAATTAATGGGGTGAAAACTTCCTTAATGGGTCCTTTATCAGGTATTGGTGATTCTTTCTTCCAGGGAACAGTTAAAATTATTGCCTTTGGTCTGGGAATCAACATGGCTCAGCAAGGAAACATATTTGGACCGATTTTGGCAATGATTATTTCCATCATCCCATCAGTTATTGTCACTTATTGGGGCGGAAAATGGGGTTACCTCCAAGGTAAAAAGAATATCCAGCGTCTTATTAGTAACGGTACTATTAACAGAATCATGTCTTTAATGAACGTGATTGGTTTGATGGTCATTGGTGCAATGGTAGCAACTATGATCGGGATAACAACTCCGATAAAATTTGGTAAAACTTTTGTTTTACAGAAGACATTAGACTCAATTTTCCCGCAGATGTTATCTCTAGCATTCACATTAGGTATGTTTTACCTAATCAAAAAGAAGGTTAATACTGCGTGGATCATGGTTATCTGTATTTTGGGTGGTATCCTGCTTAGCGTATTAGGTATTTTTAATTAGTTGTTAGTAAGTTTTTAAAATAAGGAGATTATATAAATTATGGATTTTGAAAAAGTTAAATCTATTGTAAGTGATATTAAGGAAAAACAACCTGATATTGATCGTGTAATGTTTGTTGGCTGTGGTGCTTCAATGGCTGACCTGTATCCAGGTTATTACTTTGTTGAGCATGAAAGTACCAAACTGCTTTCCTCCATTCATACTGCAAATGAATTTAACTATGATACTCCAAAAGGAGTGGGAGAACATACTATTGTAATAACTGCTTCTCTTGGTGGTACAACTCCAGAATCAGTAGCTGCAACTAAAAAGGCTAGAGAATTAGGTACTCACCTGATTACTTTATCAATGGCAGATGATTCACCTATTATTAAAGAAACTGAATATAAAGTTATTCATGGCTTCCATGAAAATTATGCTGCTAAAACAGAAAAAATGTCATATTGTTTGGCCTTTGCTATTGAAATTGTTAAACAGTTTGAAGGCTACGAGTTTTATGATGAAGCTGTTGCAGCTTTCAACGGCATGCCTGATTTGATTGAAAATGCAGTAAAATCAGTTGGACCTTCAGCAAAAGAATTTGGTGAAAAGTATAAAGATGAAAAGAAAATTTTTGTACTAAGCAGTGGCGCATCACTTGGTGTTGCATATTCAACTGCATCATTTTTGTTTATGGAAATGCAATGGATTGCTTCTCCAACAGTTCATTCTGGTGAATATTTCCACGGCCCATTTGAACTTACTGAAAAGGATGCACCATACTTATTGTTCATGAATGATGGTAGTACACGTCATCTGGATGCTCGTGCGTTAACATTCTTGCAAAGATTTGATGCGCAAGTAACAAATATTGACGCTAAGGATTATGGCCTCAATGAAGTTGCTAGTGAAAATGTAATTGATTACTTCAATCCAATGATTCATACCGGTGTGATGCGTGTTTATGCTGAGGAGCTTGCTAAGGCTAGAAAGCACCCATTAACTAAGCGTCGTTATATGTGGAAACTTACTTATTAATATAAAGTAAAAATATTTTTAGAGGGATTCTATGAAAGTAGAATCCCTTTATGTTAACTGAAAGTTTTGATGGCGATTTCTCTTTTGGAATGCATATTGTTTCGGGAATACTTTAATCTGATTTTGTTTTATACTATTCTTTGTGAATATAGATCAAAATTAGCTCAAATACATAATTATTCATTAGTCAAATAGTTAGTACATGGGCAAAATTAATATTATGGAAGTGATGATATTTGGTAGCAACAGGTTCTTTGTATTCTCAGGTAATGGAAAAAATAAGACAAAAAATTATTACAGGAGAATATCCAATAGATAGTAAATTGCCGAACGAATTTGAATTAAGTGAGCAGTTTAACGTTAGCCGCGTAACTTTGCGCAAAGCTATTTCCGGATTAGCTGAAGACGGCTTAATTGAAAAGATTCATGGTGTAGGGACATTTGTGCGTAAACCTCATAAAGTAAAAAGAATAATTAGTTCTCCTTCAGCTGAAAGTTTCTCACAAACTGCTGCTAACGAGGGTTTTAAAGCTAGCGCACAAGTAATTAAGATAAAAAAAGTAGAAACACCTGACAAGATAAAAACAATATTAAAAGCAAAAACAGCCCTTTATATTGAACGGGTGCATTTAGTTGATGATGAACCTGTGATGCTTGAATGCAATTATTTTCCTCTGCCTCGCTTTACTGGATTGGAAAAGTTTGACTTAAGTAAATCCTTATACCAGGTTTTACACAGCCAATATCATATAAAAGAACTAAAGTCGCGGGACATGGTTATAAGTATTGCCTTAGCGAGTTTGAGTGAAGCCAGGGTTTTGCAGAAATCTGTTGGTTTTCCTTTATTATTGTTACAAGTAAGCGTTGAAGATGGAAATAAGAACATTGTACATACAGGAAAGCAGTACATTATTTCCGAAAGGTATGAATTTCATGTGTAAAATAAAACCGATCATTTTATAAAAGCTCGTTAACAACAATATTATTTAAAAAATTTCAGGAAAAACTTTAATTTGGAAAAATTTCTTTCAAAGGCTTGTGTTTGTCAATATTTCCATTAAGATTGGTGGCAGTAAAAATACTTAATCTTTAAATACCATCATGACTGGCATTCAGCCATATTCATCACCTATATTATTTAAAATAAGCTAAAAATATTACAAACTGTTTCTTAATTGAAAAAATAATTTAATTGGCAATCTCTCATAATAAGTTTAGAATTAAATTTGTACCATAAAGAGCCAATTTAGAATAACTCTCGAGGAAGAATATGAAGAAAAGCAAATTTGCTATTGCCGTAGTTAATATTATTTTTTTAATCACAATTCCAGGAATAACTATAGGTGAAGCTGAACAAGTAACAGCAGCCACTATCAAGGGCTATGTTAAAGTAAAAAAGAAGAAAAAAGTTCGCCTGTATAAAATTTCTGGAAAACATTCTAATTTTTATGCAGAATCTAAGTATAAGTACCCGTATAGTGCCAAGAAAAAAATTGGCAAGAAAAAAAGAACGGCCTATAAAATTGGCAATAATTCGCATTGGATTTTAGCCAAAGATGTTAAAGTCGTTAAGAAGAATACTAAAAGAGTATATACTCAGGCAAAAATGAAATTGCCTAAAGGTTATACTAAAACTGAACTGTTACTAGCTTATCAAGGTAAACCCAGCAAGAATTTTATCAATGCCTCAATGCAAGGGATGAAAACTAATGATTTTAGTCGTCTCAAAGTGTCGGAAAGTAAAGCTGATGATGTAACTCAGGTTGATTTAAATCAGCTTACGCCGAAACAAATTGGAGATTTAACTGCTTTTTCTCTTCGTCTTATTAATGAAGCGAGAAGAGATTTAAATTTAGCTCCCTGGGTTGAAAGCAATGGAACTGGTAAATTAGCAGCTGATATTGCTTTGGAATATAGCAAAAATAATAAAACAATTAAAGACAGTCACTATGTTCCTGGAATTGTTCGTGCTTGTCATGCCAATGGACTTAACCTTGACGATAATTTTGTTGAAGACATGGCCGGTTTTTATAATATTAGTCCTACAATGACCATGACTGAATTAAAGAAAAGTGTTTATTTCGGCTTGAAACAAATGATTTTTGGTTACGTTGGCAGCGGTGAAGAGCAGAGATCTGAGCGAAGTTATTACCAAGAATGGGAACATGCAGGGGACTTGTTTAACATCCAAGGCTCGCTTCATGACGGTGATTATAATTATTATGGCTTTAGTATTTCGCATAATGATAATATTTGTTCCATGCATTTTATTAGCGTTCCTACGTATGTAGTTAAAAGTAAAAAGTATAATAACGGTTTTCAACCATAAAAAGCAGCCTATTTGAAAGGCTGCTTTTATTGTATAATTATTTTTAAAATAAATTTGTGAAAGTACAGAGGAAAATAAAATGTTAATTTATATTCGTTTGGCTGAAAAAGAAGATTTAGACCAAATTATGAAAATCATTGAAGAAGCAAAAAAATTGCTGAAAAAAGACGGTAATCCTCAATGGCAAAATGGCTCTCCTAACCGCAAAATGCTTGCAGAAGATATATCTTTAAAACGTGCATACTGTCTTGTTGCTAATAAAGAAATTGCCGGTGTTGCCGTTTTACTAACTACACCTGATCCTAATTATGCTGAAATAGATGGGACCTGGAAAAATAATGATGAACAATATGCCACTATTCATAGAATAGCAATTAGTACAAAATTTCGCGGACAGCACCTGAGCCAATTTATGATGTCAAACTTAATATCGCGTGGATTGATGCTAGGCATTCATAATTTCCGTATTGATACACATGTGGTTAATAAGCGCATGCAAGGTTTGATTAAAAGTTTAGGATTTGAATATCGGGGTGTTGTTCAGGTTGATCAAACTGAAAATGGCGCTAGAAACGCATATGAGCTAAATTTATAGCAAGAAAAAAGCTGTTTTCTCTTGACTTGGAGGGCACAATTTCCTATACTATTAAATGTTGAGCATACAAGTAAAAGCTCAGATGGTATTGGGTTATAGCCAAGCGGTAAGGCACTAGTTTTTGGTACTAGTATGCGCTGGTTCGAATCCAGCTAACCCAATTGTTCTTACGAACACCCAACCCGAAAAGAGACAGTTCTGTAATATGAGCTGTTTCTTTTTTTGCAGTAAAATTATACAAAAAATATTTTTGCTTTTTTGGTATTTTACTATTTAAAAATTAGGGAAAAGGGTTTATTATATCCTCTATGTTTGGTTTGTAATGTTTTCTTTTTTTATGAGGTTTAACCAACACAAAAATATGAATAGTGGCAAAAATAAAACAATAGTATTTGGTCATAGAGGATATCCCGTCAAGTTTGCAGAAAACTCAATGGAGGGCTTCCGCAATGCTGTTCAAAATGGGGCAGAGGGGATTGAATTTGACGTCCATTTAACCAAAGACGGCATACCAGTAGTAATGCACGATGAAAAAGTTGACCGAACAACTGATGGCACCGGGTATATTAAGGACTTTACTCTCAACAAACTAAGGCAGCTGCACTTGTCAAATGGTGAGCCGGTTCCAACACTGCAAGAATTATTTGCACTACTGGAAAATAGAAATATTCAGATAAATTTGGAATTTAAAACTGGGGTAATTCATTATCGAGGTATCGAAAATACTGTGTTAAGCTTGGCACAGCTTTATCACTTCGTTCATCCTATTATTTACTCATCTTTTGATTATGTTACCCTAAAGAACTGTCAGGAAATTGATCCTAGCCAGATCTATTGTTACCTGACTGATGAAGAAGTAGTTAATTCAGCTAAATTGGTTAAAGATAACCACTTTGCTGGCATTCACCCAGGCAAATTATTGCCGGGAGAGGAAGCAGTTACAGAGCGTATTTGGACAGTTGATGACCCGCAAATTGCTAAACAATATTTTCAAAAACATGTTGCAGGCATTTTTACTAATAACTATCCCCTGATGATTAAGCTGCGTGATCAAATTCAAGGGTAGGCTGCCTTAAATTAAAATTATCAATATTGAAACACCTTTAACTGGTATAGTCCAAAGGTGTTTTTATATATGAAATTAATTAATAATTAGAAAAATATTGTAGAAAAATAATTTTATTAAAGGTATAATCTATATAATTGAAAAGAAAGTTTGGTGAAAAATATGGTAGATTTAATTAAATATGTACGAAAAGGGCTAGCTGATGCCCCCTCTAATCCGATTTTGAAATTTTCAGATTATGCCGGCAAAATTCCCGATGTAGTTAAGTTTACTTTAGGTGAGCCGGATTTTAATACACCGGATCATATTAAAGAGGCAGCAAAAAGAGGAGTTGATGAAAACCACTCTCATTATGCACCTTCAAACGGGACTATCGGATTGCGCAAGGCAGCCAGTGAGTTTTTAAGTAAAAAATATGGTCAAAATTATAATCCAGAAACTGAGGTTTTGGTTACCAATGGCGTAACTGAATCAATTTTTGATTCTGTGTTGGCTACTTTGAATCCTGGAGATATTATGGTTGTGCCAACTCCATTATTTCCACTTTATATGACTGACGAGGGCGTTATTAATGAAGGCGTTGAAATCGTAAAAGTAAATACAGCAAATGACGGTTTTAAGCTGACACCTGAAAAATTGCAAAAGGTAATTGACAAGTACGGAGACCGGGTACGGATGTTGGTTATGAATTATCCTACAAATCCAACTGGGGTAATGTATAGTCAAGAAGAATTGGATGCTTTGGCGGATGTTATTCGTGATAAGCCAATTTTTGCACTATGTGATGAAATCTACAGTGAATTGAACTATGATCAACCACATGCTTCAATGGAAAAATCATTGCATGACCAAGTTATTTTAATGAACGGCGTTTCCAAGTCATGGGCCATGACCGGTTACCGAATTGGTATTGTTTGTGCGCCAGAAAATATTTTGCAACAAATTGCAAAAGTTCACCAAGCAATAGTTACTACTGAGCCAACACCTATGCAAGATGCAGCCGAAGAAGCCTTTAAAAACGGTATGGATGATGCATTACCAATGAAAAAAGAATTTCAAAAGCGGCGCGATGCTTTGTATTCCGGCCTAACCAAAATAGGTTTTGAGTGTGCTAAACCCCAAGGCGCATTCTACATTTTTGCTAAAATACCTGATGGTTTTGAACAAGATGATAATAAATTTATTTATGAATTGGTTGACAAGGCAAGAGTTGCCGTGACAGCAGGTTCTAGTTTTAGTGAAGGCGGAGAAGGCTATATCAGATTTTCTTACGCTGTTTCAATGGATCAAATTGAAGAGGGGCTAAAGCGCCTAGAAAAATTTGTAAAAGAGAATAAGAAGTAATTTTTAAGCAAATTTTGCTTGCAATCACGTACGTTTTTCGGTATTATAATTAACGTGCGTGACGGAGGAGTAGCGAAGTGGCTAAACGCGGCGGTCTGTAAAACCGCTCTCTCTGAGTTCGGCGGTTCGAATCCACCCTCCTCCATTATCACTGGGTTATAGCCAAGCGGTAAGGCACTAGTTTTTGGTACTAGTATGCGCTGGTTCGAATCCAGCTAACCCAATAAAAAAGACGACTCGTTAGAGTCGTCTTTTTGCGTCAGCTTAAGCTATGTTATTGACCTTAATGTACTTATTTTTAGCGATTATATTATATATCTTATTTTTTATTTTAACAGGAGTACCGTAGACTTGAATTGACTTACCCTTTTTTAAAAGAAGCTTGCGGACTCTCTTACCTTTTTTGTTATAAACGTATGAATTATGTACAATCTTTTTCTTGTTACCTTCAACGTCAGTAACATTAGCAAAAATATCTTGACCGAGTTTATAAAACTTTTGATTATTAATCGTCTCTATACCATAAGTTTCAATAGTCAAACCTGGTTTAAGTATAAAACCTTTAATAGGGCTACCATTTTGATCGTAAACTTGAATTGAACATAGAACTTTACGAGCTAATTTATTAGTATCACTATCTTCTGCTTGGGCAGTTATTGCATTAGATTTAATAGTTGAATCTTTTGCAGGTCCTTGAATCTTTGAACTTTCGGTTGGAACTGAACTTGTGAAGCCACTTGTTTTGTTATCATAATTGGGATTATTAATTTTATTTGCCGGGATGTGTATGTTATTAACGGAACTATCTAAGTCAATCGAACCAACAGGCCAAGTAATTGGCTGGCTGACATATGTTTCTGCTGGGCAATCTTGGTCTTCCTTGTTATATAAATTTGCCAAATCGGTGATAGAAAGAATTTTTCCTGCAGGTTTGGCAGCACTACCCTTGCCTATTGCAATAACTTGAGGCATTTTAAAATTGGCAAATGCTACTGGTTTTAAGCGATGTTTACCTAAACTAAGTACAAAGCCGTCAGAATTACTTCCTAAACCATCAAACATGTTAGTCATTTCAAATATGTTTCCTGTATCCCAGTGGCTTAAGTTTAACTGCTTTAAATTAGGGTCTCTAAACATATAACTCATGTTAGTAACATTGTAAGTTTGCCAGCTGGCAATATCTGGTAATTCCGTAGCCGCGATGCCATTAAACATATAACTCATGTTCTTAACGTTACCGGTTTTCCAGTTGGCTAAGTTTAAAGTGGTTAAAGCTGCGTCACCTTCAAACATGTGACTAAAGTCAAAAACACTATCTGTTCTGAAATTCTTTAAATTAATTCTGGCCAATTTAGTGTCGTTTTTAAACATACTATTCATGTCCCTGTTTGAAATAGTGTCCCAAGAAGTCAAGTCAAGTTCTTCTAAGCTACTGTCGTTTTCAAACAAGTTACTTAAATCACTGGCCTCACTAGCATCGACATTATTGAGATCTTTAAACCCAACTAAATTTGGTAAGTCAGCAAATTTACTACTTGAATTATGTGCTAGTTGAACTTTCAGCTTACTGCCATAGTCGGCAGTTGCAATCTGAAACGCAATATACTGAATATCATTTGGATTGATACCTTTTCCCTGATCATTTTGTTGGCTTTTTACCAACTGACTGATTGGTGTAGAGGATAGTGCTCCTCCCGTAATTGTAAGTGTTTTGTTCTCCTCATCAAAGGACCATTCACATTTGTTATCTGTGCCATGAATAGTATTACTATTTTGTGAATTTATATTGTTGTTATTTTTTAAGACTGAACTTTTTGTATTAGCAGAATTTTTTATTAAAATAGACATTGAATCAGCTTGAACATCAATAGCTTTGTTGCAGGTTCCTAATGCAGTTGCTATTAATGTCGTTGTGAGTAGACTATAAGAAAAAAATCTAATATTGTTATTTTTATAATGAAAACAGTAGTTATTTTTTCGCTTTCTAACATTTTTATTTAGCATAACAAAAACCCCTTGCGTAATTTATACTTTTACCTTTAGCTTAGGGTTATACAGTATTTATTTTTTGCAGTCAACATTTTTAGCTGACCAATATTTAATTTTTGTTATCTAAAATAGGTAAAAAGTTTACTACGATGTGTGACAAATTAATAGTTGCTAATTTAGAAAAAGTCAAAAAACGTTATTTATAAAAACGTATATATTTGGTATAAATAAATATTAATAAAATAATTTAATAAATATAAAAATGTGTATGAATATAATTAAGATTTAAACATTGAAAATTTTTGGCTGAATTAGTTTGTGATTTTTAAACTTTTTAATAATATTTGTTATTTAAAATAACTTTAGTTTTTTGTATAATTTATGCTAAATTTCTTTGAATGAAGTAAATTCAGTTGCTTAAATTTGCCTATTTTTGGTTTATTAATAGTACAATAAAGAAGCTAACTTTGATTAAGAAGGGAAATATATGTCAAGACTTGTGCGAGTTGGTGCCGGAGGTAAAGAAATTAGCTGGCATAATGCCTTAAATGATTTGCGTGCTGATGATGTCTTGCTTCTGGAGCCAGGATTTTATGAAATACCTGCGGGAACTTTTTTAGCTGATATTACGATTAAAGGAACTGGCAATCTTCCTGAAGATACAACGATACTGGGTTATGTGAATGTAGATGCTGGCAGTCAATTTGTTAATTTAGAAAATTTGTGTGTTAATACTGTAAATGATGCTAACAGCTTATTTGTGCCTGCTGCAGCCAATACTTTTTTGTCATTACGCAATTGTATTGTCAAGGGTTTCGGTGGTGATACTGCTACTATAGCTGCTAATGGTAAAGTGACACTGGAGCTGTTTTCGACAGTAATCATGAATGGTTCAGTTTCTTTATTTGCTGATTCCAATTTTCGCTTGGAAATGAATGATTCGACTATCAAAAATGTCGTTCAAGATATTGGAGCTTTGGCACTGGAAGGGCATGGCACTGCTGTTATCAATAACTCTCGCATTCATGGCAGTATTGATACCTTTAAAAAAGCAAATGTTGAATTAGATATAAATAACACCGTTGTTTCCTCACTTCTTATTCAGGGACAGGTCTGGTTGAACATGCTTAACAGCAAGCTTTTGTCACAAGAAGATACCGGAATGTTCATAACCGATGAGAACTGGATTAATATCATTGGCAGTGAGTTTAAGGGTGGCTTTTACTGCGAGAAAAACCCACACATAATTATTCAAAACAGCAGAATAAACCGCTTGATTGCTACAGGGGAAGCGAAGATTACATTTAACAATTCTGTTATTGTCAATCATGCTGATTTTCAGAATGAAGTTGAGTGCAATTCAAGGCGCGTAACTTTCAATGGTGGCAATGAGTACGAGTATTTTTTAGCTTTAAGCGATCAGGCTAAATTTGAAGGACATGATCTTATCTTTAATTCTAATGGTGCAAACTTGGCCGTAGAAAATCAGGCACACTTGCATGCTAGCGTGATTGCCACAAGTGATGATTCGATAACGGTAGAATGTGGACAAAATGCTGAATTTCGTTTATGGGGCATGAAATGGACCACTAAGAAAAATTAGGTTGCTAAATTATAATTTGTAACGTATCATGCAGAGTAGACCAATTTGAATTATAATAAGATGTGTAATGGAGGTGCATTCATGGAAGAACCAATGTACATCAAAATTCACAATCAAATTAAACGTGAAATAGAAAAGCATAATTACAAAGTTGGTAGTAAAATTCCAGCTGAAAGGCAGCTAGCCCAAAAGTTTGGTGTTTCTCGGATGACGTTGCGACAAGCAATTAAAACTTTGGAAGATGAAGGCATTTTAGAACAGCGTGTTGGTAGCGGAACATATGTGGCTAACCAAAAAGTGCAGGAAAAAATGTCGGGAATTATGTCTTTTACCGATATTACCCATGCTAATGGCCAAACGCCTTCAAGTAAGTTGATTTCTTATCGTTTTGGTAAGCCTTCCTTATCTGAAATGGAGCGGTTGAATTTAGATGATACGCAGGAAGTTTTGCGTATGGAGCGTATTCGTTATGCAGATGAGGTTCCGATTTGCTATGAAGTTGTATCTATTCCGCATAGCGTGATTTTAAATATGTCCAAAGCCGATATTTCTTCGCATTTATATCAAACTTTAGAAAAAAATGGTTATAAAATAGGACGTGTAACTGAATATATTTCTGCAGCGGTGGCCAACGAAAATGCGGCTAGATTACTTGATGCCAAGAAAGGTGAAGCATTAATTACTCGCCTGCAAGTAACTGAACTCTCTAATGGCGTACCCTTTGAGTATACTAGAGCCAGCTATGTTGCGGATCGTTTTGAATTTACTTTTGCAAAATAAAAACTCTGAATTAACTTTGTTAGTTAGTTCGGAGTTTTTGTTATTTTAAATCATCTTTGATTTTAGTGGTAGAGATTCCCGGTGTACGAGGCAAATAGACTACTTTGCAGTACGGTGTTAAAAAGTCAAATTTACCTTTCCAGTCATTACCCATGACAAAAGTATCAATATCATATTTTTGAATGTCTTTTATTTTTTGTTCCCAGTCTTTTTCGGGAATAACCTGATCGACGTAACGAATAGCCTCTAGGATATATTTACGCTCAGCATAATTATTATACGATTCCTTGTGTTTTTGAAATTGATTGAATTCGTCGGTAGACAAACCAACAATAAGATAATCGCCTAATTCGCGAGCTCGTTTTAGCAAGCGTACATGGCCATAATGCAATAAATCAAATGTACCATAAGTAATTATTTTTTTCATAGTTCCAGTACTCCTATTAATTTGACGAGTTAATAGTATCATATTTATAGAAAAGGTAAAGCGTATCCTCAATTCGAAATTATTTTGATAAAATAAAGTAAATTGAGGATTAGGAGATATAGTTATGACTAAAGTAAATGTTTTAGGAGTTAGTTTCGATAATAAAAGTTTTAATCAGTTTCAAAATGAATTTGTTGGCAGAATCAATGCTCATCAATCAACCTTTATAGTTACTGCCAATCCTGAAATTGTTATGTCAGCTAATGAAAATCCTGAATTTATGAAGATTTTAACTTATGATGCTGACTATATCACCGCTGATGGCATTGGAATTGTCAAAGCAAGTCACATATTAGGAGAACCGCTTAAAGAACGGGTAACGGGTTATGATCTGTTTTCCTGGCTTATGAAATTGGCAAATGACCGCAGTTTAAAAGTATATCTTATCGGGGCGCGACCCGAGGTGATTCATGCCATTCAAGGCAAAATTGCCCGGGACTATTCTGATATTCAGCTAGTAGGAGCTGAGGACGGCTATTTTAAGGAAGATTTGGAACTTGTTGCTTACCAGATAGAACGTACAGAGCCTGACCTTGTTTTTGCCGCCCTGGGTTCACCACGTCAGGAACAGCTTTTGTCTGTTTTGCGAAGAAACCTGCTGCCCGCTCTTATGATGGGAGTAGGGGGCAGTTTTGATGTCTTTTCAGGAAAGGTCAAACGAGCTCCTCAGATTTGGCAGACTATTCATTTAGAGTGGTTTTATCGTCTTCTTAAAAATCCCTCTCGGTTAAAGAGAATGATGGTTTTGCCACATTTTGTTCACGCAGTTTACCAGTCGAAAAAAGGAAAAGAATAATTATGAAAGTTTTGCACGTTAATGCTGGACTCGAAAATGGCGGCGGTCTGACCCATATCATCAATTTGCTAAAAGAGGCTAAAAATGAGCAACAAAATTTTACTTTATTATGTTTAGCCGAAGGTCCCGTTGCTCAAGCTGCTCGCAGGGCAAAACTGGATGTACAAGTTTTGGGAATAAAAAGTCGTTATGATTTAGGTGGCTTGAATAAGCTGGCTAATTTCATTAATCAAAGGAACTTTAATATAGTTCATACTCACGGACCTAGAGCGAATCTTTTCCTGTCTTTAATTAGGCGAAAAATTACGGCTAAATGGTGCATAACTATTCATTCCGACCCCTATCTTGATTTTGCCGGTCTTGGTTTAAAGGGTAAAATATTTACTAGAGTTAATTTGCATGCAATTAGCCATGCTGATTGTATTTTTGCTATTACTAAAAGATTTGCTAATTTATTAGTTAAAAAGGTAAAAATTAATTCGGAAAAGGTTCATGTAATATATAATGGCACTTTTTTTCATGAGGACAGCCAAATTCCTGCTAAATATGAACATCCCAACTTTAATATAGTAAATGTTGCCAGAGCCGAAAAAGTTAAGGGCCAGGCGCTGCTGCTGCAAGCATTAAAAAAACTAAATAATGCCAATGTTCATTTATTTATTGTTGGGGATGGTACGGAGTTAAGCTCTCTAAAAAATCTAGCGCAACAGCTAAAATTGGGTCCACAAGTAACTTTTCAAGGCTTTATGACGCATAAACAATTGAAAAACTTATATCGGCGTATGGATCTAGCGGTTTTAACTTCATATTCAGAGAGTTTTCCCTTAGTTTTATTGGAAGCAAGCGATAATCTTTTGCCGCTGTTGTCAACTGCAGTTGGTGATATTAAAGTAATGATACCAGATCAAAAGCATGGTTTTGTAGCTAATATTGGTGATGTAGATTCGATTTGTACCCAGTTAAAGCAGGCTGTAGACACCCCTAAAGATCAGCTTAAGGAAATGGCTCAGCGTGAGAAAAATTATGTTGAACGAAATTTTTCATTAAAGAAGCAGTTAGAAAGCATTTTGCAGGTATATAACAAGATTGAATAAATTACTAAGTTTGTTAAAAAATCCACAAATGTTTATAATAAGAAAAAAATATTAGTGGATTATTAAGAGGACAGAATGTTTTACCAAGAATTGGATAAAGATGACTCGTTAACTCTTCATACAGATTTGTATGAAATTAACATGATGTATACCTATTTTAAAAAAGGAATTTCGGAACGTAATGCGGTTTTTGAGGTTTATTACCGTAAAGAACCGTTTGGCAATGGGTATTCTGTTTATGCAGGATTAGAACACGTAATTTTATACTTACAAAACTTAAAATTTAAAGAAAGTGATTTGAAGTACTTAAAAGAAGAAATTGGCTATGACGATGATTTTATTGATTATCTGCGCCAATTGAAAATGGAGCTTACGGTAAGGTCGATGCGCGAAGGAGAAATAGCTTTTGCCAATGAACCTTTGCTGCAAGTTGAAGGACCACTGGCTCAATGTCAATTAGTTGAGACTGCCATTTTAAACATTATTAATTATCAAACCTTGTTAGCAACTAAAGCAGCTCGTGTCAAGCTAGCAGTGCAAGGCGACGGCGTCATGGAATTTGGTACTAGACGGGCACAGGAAGCAGATGCTGCTATCTGGGGTACTCGTGCAGCTTATATCGGTGGTTTTGACTCAACAAGCAATGTTCGTGCAGGTAAGTTGTTTGGGATTCCTGTTTCTGGTACACATGCTCATTCATTGGTGGAGGCATTTGGCAGTGAATATGAAGCATTCAAAGCTTATGCAGAAACGCATAAGGACTGCGTTTTTCTTGTAGATACATATGACACTGTCAGAAGTGGCGTACCAAATGCTATTCGTGTTGCCAATGAAATGGGTGATAGGATAAACTTTCAAGGCGTACGTATTGATTCTGGTGACATGGCTTATATTTCCAAGCAGGTTCGTCGCGAACTGGATAATGCCGGTTATACCAATGCCAAAATTTTTGCTTCAAACGATTTGGATGAAACTACGATTACCAGTTTAAAAATGCAGGGAGCCAAAATTGATGTTTGGGGCATTGGCACTAAATATATTACTGCTTATGACCAGCCCGCTCTAGGAGCCGTTTATAAATTAGTTTCAATTGAAGATGATCAGCACCATATGCGTGATACTTTAAAAATTTCTTCTAATGTGGAAAAGGTTTCAACTCCTGGTAAAAAGCAGGTTTGGCGTATTTCAGCCAATACTGAAAAGAAAAATGAGGGTGACTGGATTGCACGGGCGGGTGTAGATCCGCGAGAATTTGATTCACTTTATATGTTTCATCCTCAGTATACTTATATCAATAAAGTGGTAACGGATTATATTGCTGAGCCGCTTTTAAAAGATATTTTTGTAAATGGTCAATTGAAATATCACAAGCCTAAATTAACAGATATCAAAAACTTTTGTGCTGCTAATTTAGATGGTCTTTGGGATGAATATAAAAGAAGTTTGAACCCACAGGAATACCCTGTTGATCTTTCTCAAGATTTGTATGACAGTAAAATGAACATCATCCAGGATATTCGCACTAAAATCAATAAGGGAGATACTGCACAATGAGACCACTGCAAAAGGAAATTATAAAATATGAACATGTTTTGCCTCAAATTGATCCGCAAAAAGAAATTAGATGTTCAGTTGATTTTTTGAAAGATTATCTTAAAGCAAATACATTTTTGAAGTCTTATGTGTTGGGTATTTCTGGCGGGCAAGATTCCACGCTGACTGGGAAATTATGTCAGATGGCAATTACTGAAATGCGTAAGGAAACGGGCGACAATTCATATCAATTCATTGCGGTTCGTTTACCCTATGGCGTTCAAGCAGATGCACAAGATGCAGCTGACGCTGTGGCATTTCAAAAACCCGACCAGGATTTAACAGTCAATATTAAACCGGCTGTTGATGCTTTAGTAGCTAGTTTGAATGAAGCTGGGCAAAAAATTACAGATTTCAATAAAGGCAATGTAAAAGCGCGCGAGCGTATGGTAGTCCAATATGCTATTGCAGGAGCTAATAACGGAGCTGTTGTTGGGACAGATCATGCGGCTGAAAATTTTAGCGGCTTTTATACTAAATACGGTGACGGTGCGGCAGATTTAACGCCACTATTTCGCTTAGACAAACGTCAAGGTAAGCAGATGCTCAAATTTTTAAATTGTCCAGAGCATTTGTACCAAAAGGCACCAACGGCAGATTTGGAAGAAAATAAGCCAGGCTTACCTGATGAAGTTGCACTCGGTGTTAGCTATCAGGATGTTGACAACTATTTAGAAGGGCATGAAGTTTCTGAAACAGCCGCTGAAAAAATTGAATCTCTATGGCGTAAAAGTGAACATAAAAGGCATTTGCCCATAACTGTTTTTGATGATTTTTATCGTAAATAAGGACTAGATATTTGGAGCTTGATTTTTCCTCAGTAGGCCTGTTATTGACAAAAACTGTGCAAGTAGTACAATTACTGATAACTTAAGATATGTTTTTTAAGATTAGCAGTTCAAAGAGAGAATCGCCTGGTGAAAAAGATTTACTGCTATTTAAAAAATGCTCCTTACAGTTCAAATAAATAAAAATAATTAAGAGGTAACAAGCACTGTTGCAATTGAGGTGGTACCGCGTTTTAAGGCGTCCTTAAGATAAGCAACAGTGTTTTTATTTTGGCAAAAAGGGAGATATATTTGATGAAGAAACTGACAAGTTCAGAATTTAGACAGATGTTTTTGGATTTCTTCAAGCAGCACGGCCATATGGTATTGCCCAGTCAATCATTGATTCCGCAAGATGACCCCACCTTGCTGTGGATCAATTCCGGTGTGGCGACGATGAAGAAATATTTTGATGGCTCAGTAGTGCCCAAAAATCATCGCATTACCAGTTCACAAAAGTCAATCAGAACCAATGATATTGAAAATGTTGGTAAAACAGCCAGACACCAAACTTTTTTTGAAATGCTCGGCAACTTTTCTGTGGGCGATTATTTTAAAAAAGAGGCAATTACTTGGGCCTGGGAATTTTTGACCAGTCCCGACTGGCTTGATTTAGATCAGGAAAAACTTTACTGTACTGTTTACCCTAAAGATACAGAAGCACATAAAATTTGGCTTGAAGTTGGTATGCCCGAGGATCATATCGTTAAACTGGAAGAAAATTTCTGGGATATTGGTGAAGGTCCTTGCGGTCCTGACTCTGAAATTTTTTATGATCGTGGTCAGGAAAATAACGATGTGGCAGAAGATGATCCAGAAAACTTCCCTGGTGGTGAAAATGCCCGTTATTTGGAAATTTGGAATATTGTCTTTTCACAATATAATCATTTGGCAAATGGCAAGTATGTTGATCAACCACATAAGAATATTGATACCGGTATGGGCTTAGAGCGCGTTTTGTCTATTTTGCAAGATGCGCCAACTAACTTTGAAACTGACCTCTTTTTGCCGATTATCCATGAAACAGAAAAAATGACTGCTGCTAAAAAATATGGCACAAATAAGGCAGATACCACTGCTTTTAAGATTATTGCAGATCACGTCCGTACTGTCAGTTTCGCCATTGCAGATGGTGCACTGCCATCAAACACAGGGCGTGGCTATGTTTTACGGCGCCTAATTCGGCGTGCCGATTTAAATGGTCAGCGTTTAGGCATTAAGGGTGCATTTCTTTATAAACTTGTACCAGTGGTTGGTAAAATTATGCAGAGTCATTACCCAGAAGTGACAGAGCAAAAAGATTTCATTGCCAAAGTAATCAAGAATGAAGAAGAAAGATTCCAGTTAACTCTTGAATCAGGATTAACTTTACTTGATGACTTAATTGCAAGTGCACAAAAGTCAGAAGATAAAACTATAACTGGTAAAGATGCGTTCAAGTTATTTGATACCTATGGCTTTCCTTATGAACTAACTTTTGAGACTGCACAGGATGCAGGTTTAAAAGTTGATCAAAAAGGCTTTGATGCTGAAATGGCTGCCCAAAAAGAACGTGCTCGTAAAGCTCGTGGTAATTTGCAATCAATGAGTTCTCAAGATGAAACCCTGATGAACTTAAAGGATAAGTCAGAGTTTGAATACGGTGTTTATGAAGAAAAGCACGCAAAACTAGTTGATATTATTGTCAATGATCAATTGGTTAATAGAGCAGATGGCGATAATGCCGTTTTGATTTTTGATAAGACTCCTTTTTATGGTGAACGTGGTGGTCAGGTGGCTGATCACGGCAATATTTATGATCAGGAAGGAGAACTAGTTGCCCAAGTAACTGATGTGCAACATGCGCCTAATGACCAAAATATGCATTTTGTCGATGTGATTTTACCTCTGACAAAAGGTGAGGAATATACTCTAAAGATCGACAGAGTTCGCCGCGAAGGTCTGCGCCACTCACACACGGCTACTCACTTGTTGCATGCAGCTTTGAGAAGCGTACTGGGTGAACATACTCATCAAGCCGGCAGTTTGGTTGAACCCGATTATTTGCGCTTTGACTTTACTGCGCTTGAACCAATGACTAAAAAAGAAATTAAGTCCGTTGAAAACCTGGTAAACCAAAAAATCTGGGCAGCTATTGATGTCAAAACTACCATCACTGACCCTGATACTGGTAGAAAAATGGGCGCTTTGGCTTTGTTTGACGGTAAATACGGTGATCAAGTTCGGGTTGTGCAGATGTCTGATTTTTCTATTGAGTTCTGTGGTGGTACTCATTGCGCCAATACTAACCAAATAGGTATTTTTAAGATTATTTCTGAATCAGCTATTGGTGCAGGAATGAGAAGAATTGAAGCAGTTGTTTCTAAGAAAGCATATGAATACTTAGCCAATAGGTCTGAACTGTTAGATGAGATTCAAGCAGAAGTAAAGTCAACTAAACCAGAAGATATTATTGATAAGGTTGATTCGCTTGAAAAGGACCTGCATGACAGTCAAAAGCAGGTTGAAGATTTGAATTTGCAAATTAATCAAAGTAAAGCCAACTCTATTTTTGATAATATAGAGCAGGTCGGTGATCTTTCTGTTATTGCCCAAAAAGTTGATGTTAACGGAATGAATGATTTGCGTGAATTTGCCGATACTTGGAAGAGTGGCAAAAATTCAGATGTGCTGATTTTGGCCACTGCTAGTGACGGCAAGGCCAATATGATCATTAGCCTAGGTAATAAAGCATTAGCCAAGGGCCTTAAAGCAGGTGATTTAATTAAGCAAGCTGCTCCAATCTTTGGAGGAGGAGGAGGCGGTCGCCCAGATATGGCTCAAGCCGGAGGTAAAAAACCTGAAGGTCTTGAAAAGGCTATTCAGACAGTGATCACAGCGATTTCAAAAAATTAATTGATTGAGTTTATACTGTTTTTCAAGTAAAATTGTGCTAGGAGGAATGATTATGAGTTCGCTAGATAAGACAATGCACTTTGACTTTAATGAAAATAAAGGCAAAAACGTTCATGATACTCTGCAAGATGTTTATAATGCTCTGGAAGAGAAGGGCTATAATCCAGTTAATCAGATTGTCGGGTATTTGTTGTCTGGCGATCCAGCCTATATTCCACGGCATAATGATGCTCGTAATTTAATTTTAAAACACGAACGTGATGAAATTATTGAAGAGCTTGTCAAAAATTATCTTGGAAAAGATAAATAATGCGATTAGTTGGTTTAGATGTTGGATCAAAGACAGTAGGCGTTGCAGTCAGTGATGAATTAGGCATCACTGCACAAATGCTTGAAACTATCCCTATTGATGAAACGCGTTATAATTTTGGTATGCGTGCAATTAAAAAGATTGTGCGCCAATATGAACCAGCGGGTTTTGTTTTAGGTTTGCCCAAAAATATGGATGGCTCTTCAGGTGCAGCGGTTGCCCGAAGTAAGGCATACGGTGAAAGGCTTAAAAAGAAGTTTGGTTTGCCAGTGCACTATTCTGATGAGAGACTAACTACAGTTGAATCTGAACGTGTTTTAGTTGAAGAAGCAGATATGCACAACCGCCACCAACGTAAAAAAGTGATTGACCAAATGGCCGCTGTCTTGATTTTACAAAATTATTTGGATCTAAACCGAAAGGATTAATATGACACAAGAAGTTAACGGTGATGACCGTCAAATTACCTTGATTGATGATCAAGGCAACGAAGAATTATATGAAATTTTATTTACATTTCATTCTGATGACTATGATAAATCATATGTTCTGCTTTATCCGGCAGCTGCCAGTGATGATGAGGAAATTGAAGTTTTGGCTTTTAGTTATGACTCCGATGCCGCAGGTGATGTCACTAGCAGTGACTTACACGAGATTGAAGCGGATGATGAATGGAATATGGTCCAAGGAGTTTTGAACACATTTTTGGACGACGACCGATTGAGTGGTGAATAAAAAAGACTGGCTGGGCCAGCCTTTTTTATTCAAGATTAATAATTTAGAAACTAATGAATGATAAGATATTAGAAACTTTAGAATTTGCAAAAATTACTGAACAACTGCAACAAATGGCGATTACTACACCAGCTAAAATGGCAGCTGAGAGTCTTGTACCAAGTGATAACTTTGCTCAAGTCGAACTGGCACTGAAGCAGACTTTGGCAGGTGCTGATATTTTGCGGATCAAGGGACAACTGCCCTTAACAGATTTTGCTGATGTTGAGCCGAGTATTAAGCGTTTGCGGATCAAAGCAAATTTGAATGCAAAGGAATTAGGCAACTTATTGCTGGTTTTAGCACTTGCTAATGAAATCAACGACTTTTTTAGTGATGTTGATGATGAAAAATTGGATTTAACGGCAATAAATTCGATTTTAACGCAATTGGACGTGCCTCAGTCACTGTTTAAGCAACTTAAGCGTTCACTGGATTTTGACGGGGAAGTTCTTGATACTGCATCTGCTGAATTATCCCATTTACGTCGCGAAATCAAAAATAATGATGCAGAGATTAAAGATAAAATGGATAGCTACACAAAAGGTAATAGCAGTAAATATTTATCTGAACAAATAGTGACTATTCGTGACGAAAGATACGTTATTCCGGTTAAGCAAGAATACCGCAATAAATTTGGTGGCGTTGTTCATGACCAGAGTGCCAGCGGGCAAACGCTTTTTATTGAGCCGAGTGCAGTTTTAAATCTTAACAACCGTCAGCAAAATCTTTTGGCGCAAGAAAAAAGGGAGATTAGTCGGATTTTACGCAATCTGTCAGATTTAGTGCGCCCAGAAGTTGACAGTATAGATGCTATTGCAAGCTCCTTGGTTGAGCTTGATTTTATCCAGGCAAAGGCAAAATTGGCTCATGCTATGAAAGCAACTGAACCAAAGTTGACTCATGATCAGTCACTTTTATTTTTACAGGCGCGACATCCTTTAATTGATCCCAAAAAAGTAGTTGCAAACGACATTCGCCTTGGTGAAGATTACGATACGATGCTGATAACTGGTCCCAATACTGGTGGAAAAACTATCACATTAAAAACTGCAGGAATTTTACAATTGATGGCCCAGTCAGGGTTATTTATCCCGGCAGCAGAAGGCAGTAAAGCGGGCGTCTTTAAGGATATTTGCGCTGATATTGGGGATGAACAATCTATTGAGCAATCACTCAGCACATTTTCTTCACATATTAACGATATTGTTAAAATAATGAAAAATGTTAATGCTGAAACTCTTGTTTTGATTGATGAAATTGGAGCGGGGACGGATCCAGAAGAAGGAGCCAGTCTTGCAATTAGTATTTTGGATTTTTTACGGCAAAAGAAAGCTAAAATTATCGTCACTACCCATTACCCAGAACTTAAACTTTATGGTTATAATCGTAAAAGAACGACTAATGCCTCTATGGAATTTGATCTAAAAACACTGTCTCCAACCTATCGTTTACAAATTGGTATTCCTGGTCACAGTAACGCCTTTGCTATTGCTCGCAGGCTAGGGATGCGTGAGGATGTGGTTAAAAACGCTCAAGGGTTAATGAGTGACGAAAACGTTGATATTAACCAAATGATTACCGAGTTGACCAAACAAACTAAAGCTGCTTCAGATGCGCGTAGTCATTTAACAACTAGTCTTGATCGAGCTAAAAAACTTGAACTAAAGTTGCAGCAAGCATTGGATTGGTATAATCAGCGTGTGCAAAAGCAGCTGGAATTTGCCCAGGAAAGAGCTAATGAAGTAGTCACAAAAAGTCGTAAAAAAGCTGATAAAATCATAGCTCAGCTTGAAGAGCAAAAGGGCAATGTCAAACAAAATGAAGTGATTGCAGCTAAGGGTGAATTTAATCAACTTGCACGGCAAAATGAGAATTTGGCTCACAACCGTGTTTTGCAACGTGAAAAAAGACGTCATCATGTCAATGTAGGTGATAAGGTAAAAGTGTTGTCTTACGGACAAACTGGTACGATTACTAAAAAATTATCCGAACATGAATATGAAGTACAAATGGGCATCATTAAAGTTAAAGTCAGTGATCGCGACATTGAAAAAATTGGTTCTCCAAAAGAGTCGCGCGCCCACCAGCAAGTTCGCGCTGTTAGCGCAAGCAGAAGGAGCAATGTGAGAAGTGAGCTTGACTTGCGCGGTCAGCGTTATGATGAAGCAATGACTAATCTTGATCGCTATATTGACTCTGTACTGCTCGCAGGCCTTGATGTTGTCACGATTATTCATGGTATTGGAACTGGTGCAATTAGAAAAGGTGTTTGGCAGTATTTAAAGTCAAGCAAGCATGTAAAAAGTTATAATTACGCTCCAGCAAATGAGGGTGGCAATGGTGCTACTATTGTTCATTTACAATAAAATGCTTTACTTGTAAAAAGTAAGTCTGCTTGCTATAATGAAAATATCAATAGATAACTATTTTTTCCTTAAAGGAGGGTTTTTCATGGTTGATGAGCTTACAGATCAAAACTTTGAAGAAGAAACAAAAGACGGTGTCGTTTTAACAGACTTTTGGGCAACCTGGTGTGGTCCTTGTAAAATGCAATCACCAGTTGTTGATGAACTGGCTGAAGAGCGACAAGACGTTAAATTTACCAAAATGGATGTTGATCAAAATAAGGAAGTGCCAAGCTCTTTGGGTGTAATGGCCATTCCAACTTTATTGATTAAAAAGAATGGTGAAATTGTGGACCGAATTACTGGCTATACTCCAAAAGCAAAACTGAGTCAGATTTTGGATCAATACACAAAATAAAAAATTCCTGCTTGTGCAGGAATTTTTTTAATTGCTTTTTTCTTTTAATAAATCGCGTATTTCCTTGAGATAGTCTTCCGCAGATGGACCAGCAGGTTGTTGCTGCTCATTGTGTCTCATTACTTTATTGACAGCTTTGACTAGTAAGAAAACTATGAATGCTATAATCAGGAAATTAATTACAGTATTGATAAACTCACCGTATTTAAATGTGGCACCACCGGCTTTAAATACCAAATTGGATAGATCAATTTTTCCAATAAACAACCCTAAAAGTGGGTTAATCAAATTATTTACCAAAGAATTAACAATGTTGGTAAAAGCTCCACCAATAATTACACCTACAGCCAGATCAATAACATTACCACGTTGAATAAATTCTTTAAATTCTCTAAGCATTTTATTTCCTCCATTCTTACTTTAATCATATTGCAAAAATAGCAAAAGACTAAATTATTTGTTTCTGGAAGTTTAATCAAACTTAGCGATTAATTTAACTTCTTTTTTTCGCTCATCAACTTTGATTTCGCACTCAGTTGTGCGACCAGTTTCCTTTTCAATTGCTTCTGCAATGATGCCAGCTTCAAGAGAAAATTCTCGACTGCCACTGTTAATCCGATCGGTCACGTTTTGCCCTTTGAGCTTAAATACTTCTTCGCTGTGATGGGTCCTTGTCTTTTCTAAGCTGCCAAATTCTGTAGTTGCAAAGAAACTAACTACATCTTCAAATGACAACAAATCATATTTGCGGGCAATTCGTTTGCCGCCCCAATAAAGAATGGCTTCATTGTCTTCACCTAAAATTGTTGGCAGTAAGAAATCACGATAAAGTTGATTTACAAAATAAACATGTTCGTGTTGCTCGTTATTGTTTTGCATAAAGAAATTCATCCCTTTTATTTTCTTTTATTTTACCGTAAAATTGACTGAAGTATAAATTATTTAGGGGAGACTTTTATAATGGATAACCGACCAATTGGCTTGCTAGATTCTGGTGTTGGCGGGTTGACAGTAGTCAAAAAAATTATTGCCAAAATGCCACACGAGGCGACCGTTTTTATTGGTGATAATGCTCATATTCCTTACGGTGATAAGTCTAAAGCAGAAATTATCGCTCTTACTAAGCAGAGTGTTAACTTTTTATTAAGTAAAAATGTCAAATTAATCATTTTTGCATGTAACACAGCCACGGCAGTGGCTATGAAAGCAATTCAAAAAGAAATTGAACCACAAATTATTGGTGTAATCCAATCAGGTGCTGTAGCAGCAGCAAATGCGACCAAAAACAAAAATGTTGCAGTCGTGGCCACCAAGATGACTGTTGGCTTACATGCATATCAAAAGGAAATACAGGTACGTGATCCTGAGATAACTGTGAACGAGATAGCTGCTCCACAAATTGTACCCCTAATTGAAGCCAATGCGGGACATCAAGCTTATGTAGCTGCACTTAAAAAGATTTTATTACCAATAAACAATTTAAGTGTTGATACTTTAGTCTTAGGATGTACTCATTATCCAATTATCCGCAGTGAATTTACCCAGTGCTTGAAACCCGATGTACAAATAATTGACCCTGCCGATCAAGTTGCCCAGTATACATATAATATTATGAAACGTGATCAGATGTTCACGGATAGTTCAGCTGAGGGGAAACACAAATACTATACTACAGGTGATGTCAAAATGTTTGATGAACTTGGTAAAAAAGTATTACAGGATCAGAAATTTAGTGCACAGCACCTTTAGTAAAGGAGAAAAAATGGAAATATTATTTGCTACCACCAATAAAGGAAAAGTCAAGGAGCTAAAATCAGCATTTAAAACGGCTGCAATTAATGTTAGCCTCAAAACCAATGCTGATTTAGATAGACCACCTGTAGTTGATGAATATGGAATAACTTTTGAGCAAAACGCTAAGTTGAAGGCCCACGAGTTAGCAGATTACAGCCATATGTTGACAATAGCAGACGATTCCGGGTTAATTGTTGATGCACTTGATGGTGCTCCTGGAGTTCATTCTGCACGTTTTGCCGGCCCCGAACATAATGACCAAAAAAATAATGCCAAATTGCTAGCAGAACTTGGCGGAGTACCCTTAAAAAAACGGACTGCTAGATTTAATACTACAATCGTAGTTTCTAAGCCAGGTCATTTTGACCAGGATTTAGTTGTTTCAGGACAATGCGAAGGCTTGATTTTGCCAGCTCCTCAAGGCGATGATGGATTTGGTTATGATCCGCTTTTTTATGTACCAGAAAAACAGAAAACATTTGCAGAGATGACAATTGCAGAAAAAAACAGCCTTTCTCATCGAGGGAAAGCGATATCCCAACTGCTCAAAGAATTACCTCAATGGCTGGCTCAATTTGAATAAGTAAAAAACTGATAAAAATCTCAAGTACTATTTCAACAAGAATAATAATTTCGTTGAATTTGTCTGATGTGATGTTTATCAGTTTTTGTTTTATTCTGCCAGTAAAATTTTATTTTGAGGTAATATTTTTAAATATTGTGTGAGGTACTCATCTTGGACTTCTTTTTCATGGCCAGGTTTAACTTGAAAATGAATAACATAATTGACAGTTTGTGCTGTTTGTTCTGTGATTCCAACTATTTTGGGCTCCTGCACTAAAAAGTTAATATTAGTGCTTAAATTTTTATTAACTTGATTGATAAGTTCATGAACTTTTGCAAAGTCATTATTGGCTTTAAGCTGCATTGTTATATCCAAACCAATGCCGCCATGGGCCAAATTTTGGACTATTGAAATGTTGCGGTTAGGAATGTAGATAATAGAACCATCCGATCCTTTAAGTCTGGTAGTTCTTAAACCCAACTGAACAACAACTCCTGTTTGATTGTTGATGGAAACAATGTCACCCACATCAAACTGATCTTCGCTTAAGATGAAAAAGCCATTAACCAAATCACTGACAAATCCTTGCGCTCCCATACCTAAAGCTAGTGAAAAAATACCGGCACTTGCAAGCAGAGTTCCAATTGGAATGCCTAAAATGGATAAAACCGCAAATAAGTAAAAGAAGATTACTGTATATTCAAAGATACTGTTAATTAATGCTGTAACAGTTTGTGTTCTCTTATTTTGTTTTCTTTTACTGCGCTTCAAATAATGGCTGATAATTTTTTTGCCAAAATGGTCAATTAAATAAAAAACTAAGGAAGAAATTGCTAACTGCCAGACAATTGCCAAAACTTGTTCACCCAGTCTGTCCCAGTTGAATTTGAGGACGTTTTTGTTGATTTGAAATATTTTATTCATGGTAATTACCTTTCGTATATGCATATTAACTATAACAAAATATGACATATAGATTGAGATTAAAGCATTTTCATGCTAGACTTTTTTTAGGTATAGAATTGGAGGTAAAAGATGAAATTTTCTTATGGTGCATTAGCAGGGTTGATTGCTGCCATTGCATTATTAATTTTAGTACTTTTCACAATTCCAGTGCTTATTCGTGCCGCAAAGGCGACTAAAGAAGCTGAAAAAGCAATCCAAAGTGCTAACGAGTCTATTCAGCAAATTTCTGAAGATGTTAATGGTTTACTGCATCAGACTGGAGATTTGCTGGACAAAACCAATGTCTTGTTAGCAGATGTTAATGTTAAAATGAAAACTATTGATCCTGTTGTTCAGGCAGCAGCTGATCTGGGCGAAAGCGTTTCAGATGTTAATACCTCTACCAGAAAAATGGCAAAACGTTTCAATAATTTTCATTGGAAGCGTAACGGATTAATGTCATCTGCTTTAGCATCGGTGTTTGCACGGCATAAGCGACGTAAAGGTGAAGATTAGTAAAAGGAGTTACTTTTATGAAAAAGTTTGTAAGTTTTGTTTTGGGAACTATTGTTGGGACTGCCGCAGGTTTTCTTGCTGGTTCTCTCTTAGTAAGTGATGATCAAATCGACGAGTTAAAGAAAAAAGTTAAGAACAATGAAACTGTTCAGGATTTAAAGAAGAAATATGATAACGGTACCGAAATAGTGAAGAATCAACTGGCTTCATTCCCTAAGAATGTAGAAGATGATTCAGAACTAAAGGATTTTGATGATATCGTTATTGATAATTCAAAAGATGATGATGTTCAACAAAAAGATCATGCTCAAGATGTAGCCAATGATCTGCATCATGCAGAAACAACAGACGATTTTAATCAACCGGAGCCTCCAAAACCAGAAGGTCCATCTGATCCGTCTGATGCACCAGTTGATCCATATTCCAGACCATAAATTAATAAAAAATGGCACTAGCAGATAAGATATTGCTGCTAGTGCCATTTTTGTGTGGTCAAGTGATTTAAATTCTTGTTTAAAGAGGCAAAACTTTGAGTTCTTTACTGGTATGAGTAAAAGGTTCATAGCCATCTTTAGTAACGACACCACAATCTTCAATTCTGACACCCGCAACATTTGGAATGTAAATTCCGGGTTCAATCGAAAAGCACATGCCCTCCTCAATTATAAGATCATTACCTTGGACAATTGAAGGATATTCGTGCACTTCCTTGCCAATACCATGTCCCAAACGGTGGATGAAGTATTCACCATAGCCGGCTTTTGTAATGATATTGCGAGCGACACTGTCGAGTTCAGAAGCAGTCATACCAGGTCTAACTGCGTCGATAGCAGCTTGTTGAGCTTCACGATCAATTTCGTAAATTTCTCTTTCTTTAGCGGTCGGCTCGCCATAAGCAACAGTACGGCTGGAATCTGAAGCATAGCCATTGTGCATTGTTCCAAGGTCAAAGAGAACTAATTCATTTGGCTTAACTTTATTCATAGTAGGACCCAAATGAGGATTGGCGGCGTTGGCACCCGCTTGCACAATAGTTTCAAAACTTTCATGCATGACACCTTTTTGCACTTTGAGCTGATACTCAATTTGTCCTGCTATATATCTTTCAGTGACGCCCTCCTTAATAGCATCGAAGCCAATTTGAAATGCGAAATCAGCTTCACGTCCAGCGGCTTGCAATTGCTTGATTTCTTCAGGAGTTTTATACAGGCGAATTTTATTAACAAAATTCGAAACGTCGCCGTCAAAATTTGCGTCGGGAAATTGTGCGTGAATGAGTTGGTAGTGAGAAACAGACAGGTTGTTTTTTTCTACAGCCCATTTTTGATACTCTTTTGTTCTGCTTTTTACCTTGTCAGCGATAATCTCCCAGGGATTTTCTGAATCCAGATAACCGTAAACATCACCATTCCAGGCGGAGTCTTTGGCTTCTTCAACGTTTAAAGCCGGCACAAAGACAAACGGATCCTGATCCCTAAATGCTAAAAGGGCAAAAATTCGTTCGTGCGGCTCCATGTCATATCCGGTAAAGTAGGCAATTGTAGTTGGGTTAGAAATATAGGCTACATCCTTATCAGAACTTTGCAGCCATTCTTGTAATTTTGTTAAATTCATAGCTTCTTCCTTCCATTTTGAATTTACAGTTAAAGAAAGTATATCATGTTCTTGACTTGAAAAAATGAAAGAATAGTTGTAAACGTTTGCACTTTTTGGAAAAAAATGATAAATTTTATACTAGTAAAATTAAGATGGGGGAACCAAGAATGCGTAAACAAGATATTACAATTTATGATGTAGCTCGTGAGGCTAAAGTCTCGATGGCCACAGTCTCACGAGTAGTTAATGGCAATACAAATGTGCGTAAAGATACGCGTGATCGGGTAATGAAAGTAATTAACCGTTTGCATTATCAGCCCAATGCAGTAGCACAAGGGCTTGCTTCCAAGAGAACTACTACGGTCGGTTTAATTGTGCCAGATCTAACCAACCTTTATTTTGCAGAATTGTCAAAAGGGATTGATGATATTGCGCTTTTATATAAGTACAACATTATTATCACTAGTATTGAAAACCGTTTGATGAGAGAAGATCAGGCAATTCAAGGCTTGCTTAACAAACAGGTTGATGGCGTAATTTACATGTCAGATGCACTGCCTGAAGAAGCTGTTAAAGCCTTTAAGCGTACTGATACTCCTGTGGTTCTGGCAGGAACTAAGGATAGCCACAGTGAATTTCCTTCAGTTGCTATAGATTATCAAAAAGCTGATACAGAAGCTTTAAACTTGCTCTATAATGATGGTAGAAAGAATTTGGCTTTAGTGCTAGGCGATCCCGATACAGTAGTTAATGCCCAAAACAGAGTTCCAGCATATAAGAAATTTATGGCGGATCATAATTTGGGTGAGGGCCATATTTATTCTAATGTTAAAGATCACTCTGATGGTTATAATTTATTGTCTAAGTTAGACCGCGATGGTGTTGATGGTGTAATTGTCACCCGTGACGTTACCGCTGTCGGAATTTTGAATTCAGCAATTGATGCTGGTAAAAAGGTGCCGGAAGAATTAGAAATAATTACTGCAAGTGCCACGCAAATTGCGTCAGTTGTACGTCCCGCTTTAACAGCTATTCGGCAACCACTTTATGATATTGGCGCAGTAGCCATGAGAATGCTCACTAAACTGATGAATAATGAAGAAGTGCCAGAAACCCAGATCGAGCTGCCTTATGAAATATTGAAAAAACAAAGTACAACAAATGAGTAAAAATTGTTTATTATATAAAAAGTGCTGCATGTTAGTTATGCAGCACTTTTTTAGTGGTTAATTTTTGCACATGTTTTATTCGCTGCCAAGTATTGAGCGGTTTAGCGGATTGTAATGGTAAGTAAGGAGTTAAGGCAATATTGGAATAGCGACTTATGCGTGGTAAATGACGATAATTTTGCCAACTAGTTTCGTCAAAAAAGCCGTAGAACAGAATATCACTTGCTTTAACCCAGCCTAAAGATGTATACAGCCATAAACTTTTGGGACTGCCATTGAAGTTCTCTATTTTTAACAAAGTATTACCAGGTAAAACTTTATTAGTTTTTGATTGATTATCAGGAAAGCGGTAAATATGCACGTTTTTTTGAGGCTTGGCTAATACTTGCTTATTTTGATAAGATGCGATATCTTCAGGCTTTAAATCCATATTAACAAATTCTGCCGAGATAAAGGTCTGATTGGCAATTTGATAATAAAGCTGATTATGAGCTCTGACCCCATACATTACCTCAAATTTTTGCCCCGGATAAACAAATTTATCTTGTTTATCCCGCACATAAGGATTCATCATAGTCTTAGTCTTTTTTTTGCCAAAATAACTGCCACTGCGGTGAATATCGTACTTTTTGGTACCTTCCTTTGCCAGTTTGTATTTAAAACCAGTACTTGGAAAGTTAGTTACAACGCCATCGACATTTTTGTTAATTAGCCATTGCCATAAATTAGGGGACTCATCCATTTCAGTCCACACAAAAACCTGTTTATTTAACTGGTGCAGCCAATGTAGCAGCCAGGCATGATTTAAAATCAAATCAGAGGAAACATTAACGGCATTTACTTGCGGTAAATTACTAAAATTCATTCTTTTAAGACTGCCGACAATTAAAATTAAGTAGGCATCGGGCATAATCTTACGGAAATGAAATAAGCTGGCAACTGAAAAAGAATGAATCATAACCCGTTTCTCCATATGATACTTTTTGATAGTCGCTGCGATTTGGTCTTCTAATTCATAAGACGGATCTAGCGAATGATCTATTTTGGTTTCGAGAATAAATTTTGTATTTGGTCTTTTTTGATAGTAATCAAATAATTGTGGTAAACTCATGACATGTTCACCATTGTCATAGGTTAACTCGCTAAGTGCCCGCCAATTATTTTGTGATACAATTGCATGTGTATGGGTCACTCGAAACAAGTCATCATCGTGTGAAACAACTAACTCTCCATCTGCAGAAAGACGGAGGTCAAGTTCAACGTAATCAGCACCCGAATTAAAAGCAGAGTTGTCACTTTGAATAGTTTCTTCAGGATATTTGCTGGGATCGCCCCGATGGCCGACCACAGTGAAACCACAGGTTGTAATAAAAATGATGCTAAAAACTAGAGCCCTGATTAATTGGCTTTGATATTTCATGTGTACACCTCTATTGTTAACTACAATAGCATGGTTGCACATTTTTTGCTACATGTCACAGATTTAATTTATGTGGGGGATATTAATGAATGAACAATATGAAGAGTTGGATTTAATTGAGGAAATAGTGCGCAACGACGGCAGTAAGTATTTTGAAATTGCCAATATTGATCAAAATGGGATAGCTGAACTGGCTGCTGATCGCGGAAAAATAAAAAGCGTGCGTATTTTGCAGTTGAACATTCCACGTACTAAAGCCCTTATTACCTATGAAGAATATATTAATAAAAACTACAAACTTGAAACTTTGACCAATGAAGATGACTGGAAAAATCCCGATTGGGTGGAATGGAAAAAGCCAAAAGGGAAAGTCTTAGATGCCTATAACATGGTTTTGAAATCTAATCAAATTGGATAGAGAGCAGGATAATGGAAAAAATTCGCATTTTACACACTAATGATTTACATTCACATTTCGAACATTTCCCCAAAATTGGTCGTTATTTAAAAGAAGCGCAAAAAGATAAATCTGTTGACCAGGTTCTTACTTTTGATGCTGGTGACTTCATGGATCGCTCGCATCCCTTGACTGATGCGACGTACGGCCAAGCTAACATTAAGCTAATGAACTCTTTTCATTACGATGCAATCACTATCGGTAACAATGAAGGAATTTCCAATTCACATTGTGTTGTAGAAAAATTGTTTGATCATGCTAATTTTCCCGTTATTTTAGCGAACTTGCGCGAAGAAGACGGTTCCATGCCTCATTGGGCTGTTCAAGATAAAATTTTGCTTACCAAAAAGGGCACTCGAATTGGTCTAATTGGGCTGACTGCAGCGTATCCTCTTTCTTATGAACCTAATCATTGGCACGTTAAAATGTTGAAAGAAACCATGGACAGCGTTCTGCCTAAAATGAAGGGGCAATATGATGTGTTAATTTTAATAACTCATATTGGCTTAAATATGGATACCTTTTTAGCCAAGAATTATCCGGAAATTGATTTGATTGTGGGTGGCCATAGCCACGATCTGCTACCCCATGGTAAAGAAGTTAAGGGTGTTTGGATTACCCAAACAGGTAAATGGGGCAATTATGTGGGTAATACTTATATGGAAATTGACGACAATCACCATGTGTGTCAGATTACGCCACATGTTGAGCCAACTAGTTTGATGAAGTCTCACTCTGATGATGAAGATACTATTTTAGGTTACAGGCAAAAGGGTAAAGAAATTTTAAGTCATGAACTTGTGGCTGATTTGCCTGAGAAATATGATAATGACCGTGAAGCTGCTCTGCAGGTTTCTATGGATGCCATTGCAAATTTTGCCGGAACAAACCTAGCTATGCTAAGTTCAGGTCTTTTTTTAACTCCATTTAAAAAGGGCATTTTAACTAAATATGACTTACAAAGAGCTTTGCCTCATTCAATGCATGTTGTACGCTCTACTTTAAAAGGCAGTGATTTGTGGCGCCTAGTCATGGAAATCGAAAAAAACCGGCACTTTTTAGACCAGTTTCCTTTACAGGGTATGAGTTTTAGGGGGAAAATTTTTGGTCAAATGTACTACAAAGGAATCAAGTTTGATCCCATGACCAGAGTAGTTTTTGTAAATGGCAAGGAAGTCGATCCCTACCAGGAATATCAAATTGCTGTTTTGGATCATTATGTTCTAGTGCCTTTTTTCCCTACTTTGGCAATAGTTGGTGATAATGATTTCTTATTTCCCAAATTTTTGCGTGAAGTAATAGGGGATTATTTAGCAAAGAAATATCCGTTAACGGGAAGTGAAAATAATGGTAGAACAAACGAGCAACAGAAAAGCTAAAGATAATAAATTTGAACGAGAACAACCATTGCGGCATCCTCTGGCTGTCGTTAGTTTGGATGATGATCAACTAAAAATAAATAAACAACTTTATCAGGTTGTGGTTAATAAGAATGATGCTCTTGACCTTGAGCTTTTGCGGCAAAAATATGATCCATATTTAGATCAATATGATTTTATTGTGGGCGATGTATCAAGTGAGCATTTGCGCTTAAAAGGCTTCTACCAGGATAATGCCCCAACAGCAATTGATCGCAAAAAGCAGACTATTGCTGACTATTTACTGGAATACTGTAATCCGGGAGGGCCATATTTTGTGCTACAGCTTTTGAGCCCGGTGCATCATTATCATTACAATAAAAGAAAAAGGCGGAAAAATTCGTTTAAGAATAAGGCGCAGGGTTTGCATAGAAAAAAACTGAATAAATCTTTTAAAAGCTATCATGTGCGTCCAAGCAGAATAAAAAGGCCTGAAACAGTAGCTGTAAAAAAGCAACGAGCGAACCATCATTCTTTTGTAATTAAAAAAAGAAAGGGCAGTAAGTAAGTGAAAGATTACCGTTTATTTTTAATCGATCTCGATGGCACAATTTATCGCGGTAAGGAAACTATTGCTTCTGGGGTTCGTTTTGTTAAGCGCCTTGAAAAAGCGCATAAGGATTATATTTTTCTAACTAATAATACGACTCGCACTCCGGAAATGGTAGTGAATAAGCTTAAAATTCATGGCGTCCAAACTGATATTGCACATATTTATACGCCGTGTATGGCAACAGTAAGTTATATTCTAAATAATGAAAAAAAGCGCACTAACAAAATTGGTGTTTATATCATTGGCCAAATTGGTTTATGGCGTGAATTTATGCAAAACCCGGCTTTTGAGCTTAATGATTCTAATCCAGAATATGTTGTGGTCGGGATGGATACGGATTTGACTTACCACAAAATTCAAGTAGCTGTGAGTGCAATCAGGAAGGGAGCAACCTTTATTGGTACTAATGCGGATTTAAATTTGCCTAGTGAAAAAGGTTTAATGCCAGGCAATGGATCTCAGTGTGCAATGATTGCAGCTTCTAGTGGGCAAAAACCGTTTTTTATTGGTAAGCCTTCTTCTGTGATTATTGATATGTTGTTAGATAAATTTCATTTTGCTAAAAAAGATACGCTTTTAGTAGGCGATAATTACGATACTGATATTAAGGCAGGGTTTAACAGTCATGTTGACCAACTGCTGGTAACTACTGGTATTACACAAGTTGCGGACATTGAAGGAAAAAAGCAGCCGACAATTTTGGTTGACAGCTTAGATCAGGTTAAATTATGACTAAAAGAAATAATATTCTAACTATTATTTACCATTTTATTTTTGCTGTTTCTACTAGTGTTGTAACGGCACTCGTTGTTAGTTGGCCCTTATTATTTGTCTTTGTTTTGGTGCAAAAAACGAATAAAACGGTGAATTTATCAATTGGACAAGTAATGAGCAATTATAATCAATTAATGTGGTATTTAATTTGGCCTTTTAAGCGAAAATTAAGAATGAGTAATTTGCCTACTTCCTCAATGGCTGCAAGTCATTTCGCCGATGTCAAAAAATTGTTCGTATTGGCAATTATTGCCTTTTTGTGTTGTTTAATAATACTTTTTTGGAGTAAAAAAAGAAATAAAAAATTTTTACGTTTGAATAAAGTATGGGCTTTATTGTTCTTATTATTACCAGTTGCAATATTGCCATTTGCACTGACTAATTTTGATAATTTTTTCATCACTTTTCATCATTTGTTTTTTGCGGGTAGCAACACCTGGTTATTTGATCCAGTGACAGATCCAATTATTAATGTCCTCACTGAAGGTTTTTTTGCATCTTGTTTTGCAATTGCGGGTATTGTTTATGAACTGTATTTTGCTGATAAATTATTGCAAAAATAAAAAGGAGTTCTTAATGAAACTCCTTTTTGTTTTTAATACGTTTTTTTAATGCAACTATTAAAATCGGCAAAACAGAAATTAGGATAATTGCGATCAGTAACATTGAGAAATGCTCTTTCACAAATGGTATGTTACCAAAGAATGCACCCAATATCGTAAATAAACCACTCCAGATTATTCCTCCAATTACGTTATAAAGAGCAAATTTTCCATAGTGCATATTGCTGCCACCAGAGATAAAGGGAACAAATGTCCTAATAAAGGGAATGAATCTGCCGATAACAATGGTAATTGGTCCGTGTCTGTTAAAAAAATTTTCAGCAGCCAGACGATTTTTTTGGTTAATCAGCCTGTTAAACCAAGTATGTTTTGTACTTTGTCTTACAGACCAGGCTCCTATTTCATAATTGCAGGCATCACCTAAGATAGCTGCAAGTAATACCGCAAAATAAATCCACCAAATGTTCAAATTATATTCTGGGTTAACTGCTAAAGAACTGGCGGCAAAAATTAGTGAATCACCGGGTAAAAAGGGAAAAATAACTAATCCAGTTTCAATAAAAATAATGGCAAAGATAATCAAGTATGTCCAATTGCCAAACTGATTAACTATTTCAATCAGATGATGGTCGATATGCAAAATAAAGTTGATTATTGTCATAAACATCTCCTAAATACTGGTTGAATGAATTGTTAAGGTCTTTTCGGGAAAAAGCGCACGCATAATCGTAGTAATTGCAATTTGTGCTTCTCCAAATCCAAGTCCAATAAGAGGTACACGTCCGGGATAAGTTGATACATCGCCAATTGCATAGATGCCGGGTATGTTTGTTTCCATAGAGCGTGATACTTCAATTTGGTTATTGTTTAAGTGGACACCCCACTTTTTTACAAATTGGTTATTAGCACGGAAACCATATCCGACGACTATTTGATCAAATTGTTCGTAAATAATATTGCTGGTTCCTATCTCTTTTAAACCAATGTTAAGTAGATTATCTCTAATTTGAATTGATTTAGGAAGATAGGGTGTTTGTACTTCAACATTTTTTAAACTTTTAAGTTTTTGAATACTGGATTCCAAACCCCGAAATTCATTTCTTCTATGAATTAAAATAATTTTCGTTCCTGGCTGATCTGCTAGTTCAGCTGCCCAGTCGAGGGCAGAATCTCCTCCACCGAAGACTCCTATTTTTTGATTTTTAAATTTTTGAGGATCTCTAACATAGTAGTGAACTCTTTTTTCAATTTCATTATCCATTTTTAACGGAAATTTTTTAGGAGTAAACGATCCGGTTCCAGTTGCAATAATTATGCTTTTTACAGAAAAACTGTTATCAATAATAAATTTTCTATCTATTTTTTTAAGATCTACGACAGGATGGTTTAAGATAAAAGTTGCATTTTGCTTGTTTTCAGTTTGTAACTTTTCGATTAATTCGCAAGCAAGAACAGAATTAAAAGCTGGGATGTCCAAAATCTTTTTAAATGGATAAAGTAGTTTTGGCTGTCCCCCAACTTCTGCGAGTGAGTCAAAAACTACAGTTTTTAAACCGTGAAGATGGGCAAAATTAGCACAGAATAATCCCACTGGACCTGCCCCAATAATTGCTAAATCAAAATTTTTTATTTTAAAAAACTCCCCTCTAAACCTTGATATAACAACTTTATCATAAAAAAAGAAGTAAGTCTCTTCAATAAATTGTAAAAAGTACTTGCAAAAGGGAAAAATAATTGCTAGTATTAATAACTGTCGTCGGGCAATGAGCCGCAAGGCAAGAGGCCCCTAAGG
>NZ_JACFRN010000008.1 GCF_016100975.1 Lactobacillus sp. W8174
CGCCTGCGGCAAAACAGTTTCTCTGGACCTGAATTTTTACTATCAAGACATTGTACGAGCATGCTTTCCCAACGCTGAGCTTGTGCTTGATCGCTTTCACATGGTACAAATGCTTACGCGTTCCTTCAACTCCCTGCGCGTGCAGGTCATGAAGAAATTCAAAAAGACCAGCAGAGAATACAAACTGCTTAAATCACCGTGGAAACTGTATCTCAAGAAGTACCAGGCACTCGACAAAATTCATCCGCATTACAATTGGCACTACAAAGACAATCTGACGCAAGAGCAGATAGTCAACGAAGGCATCGCCTGCAGCACGGAGCTTACTAATGCCTACAACCTGCTGCAGGCATTTTATGATGCTTTGGCTGCCAAAGATCCGCTGGCAATTAAAGAAGTGATTCATGCTAAAGAAGAAGTTGGCTGGCAAATGCATCAAACCCTGTTAACTTTTAAGCATAACCTGAAAGCAGTAATTAACGGGATAACATTGAATTATTCCAACGGCTGCTTAGAGGGCTTCAATCGCAAGATTAAACAAATTGAGCGCACAGCTTTTGGCTACGCCAACTTCCACAATCTGCTAACCAGGATTAGATTAGCAGAAAACAAGGTAAAAGAAAAAGAACCAAGCAGTTTTTTAGCTGCTTGATTCTATTCATTTAAGCTCTATCAACAGGATTTGACAAAGAGCCATAATAATGATAACTTGTTATTGATACACTCTTTTAATGAGTTTGATATGAACTTGTATCAAATAAGAAAGACTATGATAAGAAAAGAGTCAACAGAATGATTTATGATTTTTCTATGTATTTGAGTGATCTAGATGATCAACGTCTTTTCCAAGTATTAAAAAAAGTAATCAACTTGATTTGATTTGGAAAGAAATTTCTTTAATTAGACAAATTGAAATAAACGAAAAAAAAGAAAATATTCAAGACCTTGTGACAATTGCAAGTAAAGCCATGAAGTTTACTAATTTAAAAAACCAAGAGTCACTGAGCAAAAAATGGGCTAACTATATTTTGTTTCAAGAAACTGATGCTATATTTGTTTATTTATTTTCTCAGACAAAGTGTTTTCTAAAAAATAATTTAATTATTATAAATGAAGAAAAATTAAATGATATTAAGAGAGGAAATACGATAATTTTTAGTCCACATTGGGGAGATTTTTATTCTATACCAATAATATTGGCGAGTTTAAAAATTCAAAATGTTCCATTAGCTAATGGTGATGAAGGGGAGCATATGCGGTCCATTTTAGATGTAATGTTATCGAGCTTAAAAAAGTACATAACAGAAGTTTTAGACACATCTAACCCAGTTAATGCTCTTTTTAAGTTGGATAATTTATTAAAAAATTCAAAAAATATACTTGAATTTCCAGAATATACATTAGGTCCTAAACCCAAGTATCGTACTAAGTATTTAGATAATTTCTTTCCCGTAGCGTACGGATTAGCAGCCTTAGCTAAACGAAATAATTCAAATATACAACCAGTTACTTTTACAAGAATAGATGATTTTCCTCATTATGAATTAAGATTTTATTCCAAGATAAATATAAAAGATATGACAGTAGGACAGATTAATAATAATATTCACAGACTGATAAACAGTATAATAGTTAAGACTCCTGAAAAGTGGTGGTATTGGTATTTGTTTTCCAAAAATAGAATATCAATCAATTAAGTATTATATATTAATTTAATATACAACGGTGATAAAAATGAAAATAAAAAACATAATTAGATGGTTACCTAATTGGCTCGTATTTTCAATAATAATAACAACAATTATTTCATCATTTGATGGAGTAGTTTTGGCACAGGTACTTTCTTCTATAGCAAATTTTAATCATAACTCAACATTTTTAGAAGTAATGTTTTATGCTGTCAAAAGCTTTTCAGCAATGGCTATTGTGTATTTTTCAATGACTTTAAGAAAAATGTTAATAAATTTAGCAATAAAAAAGCTTAATGTAAAGCTCAAAAGTAATTTTATTTATGGGCAAATTAATACTTCAACTTTTAGTAGTGATACTGCGGATAATGTCTCAAAAATATTTAATGATTTTAAATTGGTTGAAACAGATTACTTTAGTCTGATGTTTGAAGTATTTGCGTCTTTGTTAATGGCATTAATCTCTGGAATTTATATTTTAAGTTTAAGCATACCTATTGGAATTTTGTTTATTTTATTTTCTTTATTACCTATGATAACTCCAAAGATTTTTGGTAAAAAATTAACTGCCACTTCTTCAAAGTGGCAGGAAGATAGTAGTAGATTTTTAAGTAAGGTAACTGATTTATTTAATGGAGCCAATACTATCAAAACTTATTTAGCTGAAAAGTATATGTACAATGATACAGATAAGTATTTAAATGAATCCGAAAATTCTTATTTACTTATGAATAACTGGCAAGCTGTTACTTTTTTTGTCGCTTCAATTCTTTCAGTTGTTAGTTATATTTTACCTATTGGTATTGGCTTGCTTTTAGTTATTCAAAGAAAGATATCTTCTGCAGCTTTGATTGGTATTTTTATGGCTAGTGACAGAGTCGTAGGTCCATTAGGAACAGTTTCAGAGTATCTTAGTAAGATAAAAACTACTCAAGAAATTCGAAAATCTTATAGTGAACATATGATTGAATTTAAAGCTCCTAAAAAAATATCGAAAGATATTAAGCCAAAAATTTGTTTTGAAAATGTTTATTTTACGTACTCAAATGGTAAACAGATTATCAATAATTTGAATTTAAATATTACTTTTGGAGAAAAAATTTTGATTACAGGAGCTTCTGGTGTTGGTAAATCGACAATACTTAATTTGATTCAGGGTTCTATTAAACCAAGTAGCGGAAAAATTTATTTGAGGGAAAAGAATAGTAAAATAAACAATATTCTCGAATCTGGTAGGATTGCTTATATAAGACAAAATCCCAACTTATTTAATGATACTTTGCGTTTTAATCTAACTTTAGGCGAGGATTTCTCAACTAAAGATTGTTTATTTGTTCTTGAAAAAGTAGGATTGATTAATGAACTAGGTAACGATGCTTTAAATAGATATTATGGTGAAAGTGGGAAAAACTTATCTGGTGGACAACGGCAGCGAATCGAAATTGCTAGAGCTCTTCTTTTTAATAAAAAAATTATTTTAATTGATGAAGCAACTTCTAGTTTAGATCCAAAAATGTCGGACAAAATAAATAAAATTATTCAAAATTTAGATTGTACAGTGATTGAGGTTGCTCATTATTATGACGATATTGAATTTAAACATGCACATTTTACACACTATGTACTTGAAAATAAAACTTTAAGATTAAAGGCTCTATAATTTATCCTGTTGATGACTTATCCATGTGGTAAGCTGTTAATAGGTTTTTTATTGCATAAAAAAGGAGGACATCTT
>NZ_JACFRN010000009.1 GCF_016100975.1 Lactobacillus sp. W8174
GTAACATTATTAGCTTTAACGAAACGGTTCTTGCCTAAAGCGTAGAACTTCTTGCCGTTAATGGTCTTAGTACCATAAGTAGTAACAGTTTTACCAACGAAGTATTCACCTTTTACACGCTTGCCTTTTTGGTTAAAGATATAAGCGTTGTGGGTAACTACTCTCTTAACACCTTTCTTGGCCTTCTTAGCTGGCTTCTTGTTGTCAGTAGTAGGCTTATTAGTGTCTGGCTTGGTAGTATCAGTCTTATTAGTGTCTTGCTTGCCAGTCGTAGTAGTTGTGTTTGCGTTACCTGTGTTAGTAGTATTACTTGGAGTAGTCGGTGTACTTGGAGTAGACGGTGTGTTTTGCGTATTGTTATTGTTGTTATTATTATTGTTATCAGTAGACTTGGTAGTAGTATATTCACCTACATAATCTTTAACATCATTTTTACCGTCAAATTTCTGCATAAGTTCTACTGAACTTAATCCCTTGTTTTTACTATCCTTTAAGAACCAGGTTGTCTTTCCATCTTGTAGACTCTCTTCTACTGAACCAGGGAGTCCTGAATTGTTAATGATATTGCCTGCACCAAGTTTAATATCATTTAAGCTATCCATACCTGATAACATATCTTGATCAATCGTATATGTTTGATGAGATGGCTTTTCAGTACCTTTATTATCGTCGGTTTTGTTAGTGTCAGAAACATTATCTTGAATGTTTTCATCATGTTTAGCCATCTTAAAATTACTAATGTCTAGGGATGTCAAAGCCTTATCACCCTTAAACATTTCCCACATCTTAGTAACTTTTTCGGTGTTGAAATTCTTCAAGCCATCAATTTTGGTTAAGCTTGAATCATTACTAAACATATAAGACATGTCTTCTACTGAATCTGTAGTAAACTTGGATACATCTAAAGTATTTAATGCTTCATCATCAAAGAACATGCCCATCATGTCAGTTACGCTAGAAGTGTCAAAGTTTGACAGGTCTAAAGAAGTCAATTTAGGATCACTAGCAAACATTTGTTTCATGTTAGTGACTTCTTTTGTATCAAGATTCTTTAATCCCTCAATTTTCTCCAGGTTTGGTAAACCAGCAAATAAGGAACTAGCATCACCTTTGAAAGTAACGGCACCATCAATTTTAATGGTTTGAATTTGATCTGTATCAACACCATCAATGTTCCAAGCTATTTGGGCAGGATTGATAGGGTTATCTTCACTAAATTTGTAATCATTGTCAATTGTACCGGCTTTAATAGTTAAAGTCTTAGTCTTTTCATCATAACTGCAATTGTCTTTAGTCCATTTTGAAGGCAATAGCATATTTGAATCATCTTCGCCAGCGTTATCACCAGAATTAGCTGGTATTGTCGGCTTTGCGTCAGCAGACTTAGAAGTTTGCTCTCCCTGTGATTCAGCAGCCTTAGCTGCAACTGGATTGGCAGCTATGACGCTTAACGCAGCAACTGCCATACTACTAAATAATATTTTTTTACCTTTATGATAAAAATTAATATGCTTACTCATATTTTTCCTCCATTTGTACCATCTAAATTTCATATACCATGGTTTTCATTATACCATGATTAAGTATATACATAAGTATTGTACAATTCAATACTTTGATAGGTATTTTCATATAGATTTAATATTTTTGCATACTACAAGTAAATAAAATTTGCCCTTCATTCATAAAATAAGCTTATTCAAATAAAAAATGGACTTAATTAAGGATAGGCTAATTTTCTTTATGCCAAAACCAAGCATTAACTGAAATAATAAACAAGGCTAAACTACTTAAAAATACTGTAATAATGCTGTTTAACTCGGCTAATTCCATTATTAATAGCTCTTAATATTTTACTTATGGTTAACGTTTCCATATTTAAGCTTGTTTTAATTGTGAAAAGTTTTTTGCTTTGGCAGTTGAATAATAAGGAGATTATTCGAATAAAAAATACTCCGCAAAAGATAATCGCACCTTACAAAGTACTTTTTAATTGGTATTAAATTTAGCTAGATTAAACCAGCACCTGCTTTACTGATGATAATTGCTACAAAGCAGTAAATTTAGCTTGTTCATTTAGAGCCGGTTAGGGAATAGTTTAATTTTTGAGTGGAGAAAAAGAACCCAACTAGTAACTTTAAGTACTGGCTAGGTTCTTTTATTGATAAGAAAAGTGTTTTAATCTTTAAAAGTTAGCTTTCTTGACAAATTGGTTCTTGCCTACGATGTAGTATAACTTATTGTGCATCTTAACAGCACCACCGTAAGTTCTAACTGTCTTATTCTTCT